>DYFC01000054.1 GCA_020725385.1 Nitrospira japonica
TAAGGAACAGTTTTTTTACTTCCCATGGCTTGTTATCCTTAACCTGTTGGTGATGTCCTAACCTGATTGGGTACTTTAATTGACAAATTATTAATTTTCTTTTATACTTTGCTTTAATTTTTTAATAATGGGGGAACCTATGAATAAAAGTAAGGAGTTAAAGAAAAAGTTTATGTGTTATTCATCAATTGCTGCCGGAGCACTTGCAATAGCAGGGCAGGCAGAAGCTGCAGTTGTCTATAGCGGGCTACAGAATATTGTTATTAACACACCAAATACAAGCCAATTGATTGATTTAAATAACGATGGAACAAATGATTTTGGTTTCCGTTATGTTTATAGTACTACTTATTTTGGTAATAGTAATAGAGGGTTCGATTTAGTACGTATTAATTATAATCAACATATAGATAGCTATTCGCATGCAGATCCCGCACGTTTACCGGGTGGATATTTGATCCAGCCTAATCTTCCTAATCAACCGGCATTTTATTGGGATACTGAAAACAATGATACTTTAGGTACATATTATGGTAGTAGCACAATGGGTGTTTTCAGGGGTCAAACCGGATATATAGGTGTTCGATTTCAGAGTCAGACTTGTAATGGTTCAAATTATCATTATGGCTGGATACAGTTTAGTCTGAATAATAATGCCACTTCCGGGACTATAATAGACTGGGCATATGAAACAAATTGTAATCAACCAATTCAAGCAGGTCAACAACAGGTTGCGGTACCTGCATTTACACCAGCAGGGATTGCAGTTGCAGCAGGTCTTTTATCAGGAGCAGGCATAAGGGCATTAAGAAAAAGGAAAAAAGAGGAAAAGGCTTAATAAGATTCTGAAATAAGTTCAGAATGACAAATTTTTTATATCTCATACAATTTTTTTATATGTCATCCCGAACTTGATTCGGGATTTAAAAAATTTTGAAATGAATTCAGCATGGCAATAACGAATAATATTTTATATTATTAAACTTTGGTTATAAGTAAAGAAAAAATCTATTCTTCATAATTATAAATAGTGACATTTAGAAAAGTTCTTTTAATTGGCTGGGATGGTGCGGACTGGAAGATAATACATCCTCTCCTTGACTCCGGAATGATGCCTAACCTTTCAAAAATGCTCAAAGAAGGGGTGATGGGCAATCTTTCAACTCTTTATCCTTCTTTGTCGCCAATGCTCTGGACATCGATAATAACGGGTAAACGTCCTTATAAGCATGGAATACTCGGATTTATTGAACCAGAACCTTCCGGAGATGGAATAAGACCGATAACTAATATATCCCGCAAAACAAGGGCATTATGGAATATAATGACCTTGAATGGTCTAAAAAGTATTGTGGTCGGCTGGTGGCCATCGCATCCTGCTGAACCAATAAATGGAGTAATGGTTTCAAATCATTTTCAAAGAGCAGTTGCACCATTTGGCAAACCATGGCCTTTAAGTCCCGGAGCAATACACCCGGAAAGACTTATCAGGAATCTGACTTCTTTAAGAGTCCATCCACAAGAACTAGATGTGAATTTGATACTTAACTTTCTACCAAAACTTTCTGAAATAGATCAGGAAAAGGATCACAGAGTTGAAACAGTTGCAAAGATAATTGCAGAATGCACAACAATCAACAGAACAGTAGCTGCAATTATGCATCATGAACCAGGGGACTTTACTGCTGTTTACTTTGACGGGATTGATCATTTTTGTCATGGATTTATAAATTACCATCCACCAAAATTATCATGGGTAAATGAAAAAGATTTCGAGTTATATAAAAATGTTGTGGAAAGTGGATACATTTATCACGATATTCTGCTCGGGACATTATTAAAAGAAGCAGGAGAAGATACTGTTGTTATTCTTGTTTCAGATCATGGGTTTCATTCAGATAATTTAAGACCACGCAGTGTTCCAATGGAGCCTGCCGGGCCCGCTGTCCAACATAGACATTACGGAATCTTCGTTGCTAAGGGTCCTGGCATAAAAGAAGATGAGCTTGTATATGGAGCAAGTCTTCTTGATATTACACCAACTATACTTACAGTTATGGGTATGCCTGTTGGTGAAGACATGGACGGCAAACCACTTGTAAATATCTTCAAAGAAGAACCTGTTATCAAGACAATTCCAAGCTGGGATGATGCAAAAGGATATGACGGATGTCATCCACCAGATATTAAGATAGATCCTGTTGAAGCAAAAGAAGTTGTAGAGCAACTTGTGGCACTTGGTTATATTGAAGAGCCTGATAGTAACAAAAAGAAGGCAGTAGAGGATTGTATCAGAGAACTTCAGTTTAATCTTGCAAGGTCTTATATGGATGCAGGGCTATATATAAAGAGTATTCCAATTCTTGAGGAGCTATACAAACTAAATCCAGATGAATATAGAATTGGCATACAGCTTGTGATGAGTTATCAGAGCATTAAAGACTTTAAAAAAGCAAGGATTTTATTAGAAGAAATCTTAGAGAGAAAAAAGAATAACGCAAAGAAGGCTCAAATAGAACTAAGAGAGTTCAGAAAAACACTAAAAGACAAACCTTCTGAGAAATGGACAAAAGAAGAACAGGGAAAGTTCAGAAAACTCAGAAAAGAAGCGGGTATTAATATAGCTTCTTCAGAATTCTTATTAGGGAATCTTCTTGTTGAAGAAGGAAAGCATGAGGAGGCATTAGAGCATCTAAAAAAGGCTGAAGAAAAAGATAAGATGCGCCCTGATTTATACAGTAGGCTTGGTGATGTGTATCTGAAGATTGAGAGATTATCGGATGCTGAAGCAAATTTCAAAAAGGCATTAGAGATTGACTCTGAAAATTCTGAAGCACATCTTGGACTCTGTAGAGTTTATTTGAAGCAGAAAAGAAATTTAGATGCAATTGATGAAGGACTCGCATCCATAGGATTAATATTCCACAATCCAAATGCACATTACTATATCGGGGTAGCTTTTCATAGGCTGGGTAAGCTTATTGAAGCAATACAGGCTTTGAAGATTTCAATTTCCCAAAATCCTAACTTTGTTCAAGCTCACAAAAGGCTGGTACACATATATAGAAATAGGCTGAAAGATGAATTATTGGCAGAAAAACATGAAAAGTTTGCAAAAGAATCAGAAGAGAAAATAAAGAATATTCAAAAAACAGTGGAAGATATAAATTCCAAAAATAAAGCAGAATATGCTGAAACTTCTTTGACATCTGATCTTACATCTTTGATGGAGATGCAGAAGAAATTAATTGATAAACCATTTGATATTAAAAATACAATAGTTATTGTTACAGGATTGCCCCGCTCCGGAACATCAATGCTTATGCAGATGCTTGGAAAAGGTGGCATGGAGATATTTACCGATGAGGTTAGAAAAGCAGATGAAAATAACCCAAAAGGGTATTTTGAATATGAAGGAGTGAAAAGTTTAAAAAGAGAAAATAGCTGGTTAAAAGATGCTAAAGGTAAAGCTATAAAGATTGTTGTTCCTGTTATACAATATTTACCACGTCTTAAAAATATTGATTACAGAGTGATATTTGTTGAGCGTGAGCTTGATGAGGTTGTAGCCTCACAAAAAAGTATGCTTAAAAATCATGTCAACAAACTTAGCAATTCAAGTGTTAAAAAATTATTATCCCAGCAGGTTCATCTTACGAAAGTTATGCTTGCGTTAAGGGAAATTCCAACTTTGTATATTAATTATAATAAGACACTTTCCAACCCTGATGAGATTGCAAACAAAATCAATGCATTTCTCGGAAGTTCATTGAATATATCGAGCATGATTGAATCAGTTATTCCTTCACTTAAAAGACATTAACCCATTACTTGTTATGTTTTAGCAATGTCTTCATTTTTAGGTTTGAACATTTTTCATTTTTTCAGCCAGTTCATTTAAGACAGATTCAACAGTAATCGGGTCACGGCCGGTTATTTCTTTAAATCTATTCCTGGATGGTATTGTGTTTGTTCTAAGTCCTTCAGCGAGTGCAATTGCTACTGTATTTTTAACCCCTGTTATTAATTCTATCCATAATGCAGAAAGTTTTATCGCAAACAATGGTAATGGAATTATTATATTTCCGAAGCCTCTGATTGACTTTCCACATAAAGATAATAAGTCTTTATACCTTATTATATCCGAGCCTATCTCAAAAATTTCGTGTCCGTGAATGTCTTTTTCAATGAGAAAAGAAATAAAGCTTACCGCGTCCTTCAGTGCAATTGGCGCACAGTATGAATTCAACCATTTTGGAGTAATCATAATAGGCAGTCTTTTTGCAAGATAATAAATTATTTGATATGAGGCGCTACAAGTCTCTAAAAGAATACTTGCCCTGACTTCTGCGAGCGGAACACCATAAGAAGCAAGAGTCTGTCCTGTTTTCATTCTACTCGTTAGATGGGGAGAAGCATTTTCATTTTCTGGAACAATCCCTCCGAGATAGATAATTTTTTTTACTCCCATTTTCTTAGCAGCATTTCCAGCAGCGCTTGCAAGTTTTATATCAAGTGTTTCAAAATCTTTTGCACCAAGTGAATGTATAAGGTATATAAGAATATCAGCATTTTCCATAAAACTTTCTGTAGATTTTTGAGAAAAAAGATCAACCTTTTTCCAAAGAAGTCTCTTGTCTTTTATACTATCCGGTATCTCCTCTTCTAAACGATATGAACCCGTAATAATTAATTCTTTTTTCTCAAGCAGACTACGAATAAGATTTGTTCCAACACAACCCGGCGCTCCAAGAATTGATACATTCATTTTTTATTTCCTTAAACCATGTTAGTACAGATTATACATCTCCGGTCTTCTGTCTTTAAACAAATCGTTATATTTGTTTAGTTGTTTATCTCTTGCTTTTGCAGGATCAATTTCAATTATTGAGAATACTTCTTCATCTTCAGGAGCGCGAAAAAGTATCTGCCCATCATAGCCTGTGATTTGGCTCTGTCCTATATATTTCAATTCCTGCTCTGGTTTTCTGTTCTCAATTCCTATTCTGTTTGATGTTACAGCAAAAACTCTGTTTTCAAGACATCTGACCGGCATAGACTGAGGGCAATACGGAAGAACCAGATTTGCTGGATGAGCAATAATTTCAGCACCTTTTAAAGCAAGGGTCCTCATTGCTTCGGGGAAAAACCAGTCAAAACAAATCATAATCCCTATACAACCGATGCTTGTATCCCAGACTTTAAATCCTGTATCACCTGGTTGAAAAAAGAGTTTCTCTTCATAGAAAAGATGTGTTTTTCTATATGTTCCGATGTAACCCTCCGGACCTGTTAAGATAGCGCTGTTATAAAATAAATTTCCATCACGTTCAGGAAGACCTGCCACAATATAACATGATTTTTTACGTGATAAATCTGATAAAGCTATTGTTGTTTTGCCATCCGGTATCGGCTCAGAAAGTTCAGATACCTCGTCCCTTGTAAGAAATTGATAGCCTGTTGCAAAAAATTCTGGAAGTACGAGGAAATCAAAGGTTGATTCAGTTAAAATTTTCAGCACTATTTCGAGATTTTTGTCTTTTTTCCCGAATTCAGGGTTAAATTGATAAAAACCTGCTTTCAATTATTTTTTCATGCTCCTAAATTTATCAAGTTGTACAATTTTTTCATCTGTCTTGATTTCAGTTTCCCGGGTTTTAGATTCCCCATCTTTCCGGATGACTTTTTGGTTTTCCAGAATATCCCATCTGTCGAGCTTAATACGCGCATCAGGTGAAAAAACAGAGAGAATATCATCAGAATATATAAAACATCTTTCAGGTCTATTGCCTGTACCAAATCCAAGAGTTGTAATAATGTCACCATTATCTGTCCATTCGAGATCTCTATGGTTTTTCTGGTTGAAAACTAAGATAAGCCCTTGTTTTTTTTCTTCTTCAGTAAAGCCTCTCTTGCCTATAATTGTTTTTTCAGAGTATTTGACAATCAAATACACCCTTCCGTAATCATTAAGCAACTCATAGAATAATGTCTGGAGGTATTTAATTTGATTCTTCATAATTATATAAATTTAATGTTTAATAAATGCGTCGAACAGGATATACACGGATCATATGCTCTTACAAGCATTTCAGAAAGAAGGGTTATTTCTTCTTTACTTTTATCGAGTATTTCAGGTATTAACTTCATTAAATCGTATTCTATATTTCCTGTATTTTGATTCGTTGGGATTATACAGTTTGCATTCCTGATATAACCTTTTTCATCTGTCTGATAATTGTGAAAAAGAATACCTCTTGGCACCTCTACAGCGCCCACTCCATTCCCTTCTCTTACAGGAATTTTACTGTTTTCATTTAATCCCACAACTATCTGTTCATCATGATTGATTTTTGTTTTCTTAAATTCTTCAAGTATCCCGATTGCATGTTCAAGACAATGCACACACTCGACAAGTTGTGCAGCGGTGTTTAAAAAAGGATTTATACATTTAGGCTTTAAACCTAACATTTCTGCGACTCTTTTGGCTTCTGGCAAAAGCTTCTCATAATTAAGATTAAACCTTGCAAGCGCGCCTACTGCATATGATTCTCTACTAAGCTTTGTTCGCTTGGCAGTTGAATGTGGCACAATAAATTCATTTGTAATTTTTCTGTAATCATTTTTATTTAATCTAATTCCATCTGTAGAACCAACATCTCCAGAAAGCAATGGATATTCTCCATCATCACTTACAAGAGCAACATATTCAGTATCTCTTCCAAATTTCGGGAATTCCAATTTAGAGATAAGGTTAACAGTTTCTTCCATATCAGGTCTCATCCCTTGCAATAGACCGAGCATGTTTTCTATATCTTTTTCTCCCGGTAATTTTGTGAATCCACCTACAATTGCTGATATCGGATGAACATGCCTGCCGACAAGAATATCACAAACATCATTACATGTTTTTTTCATTCTTAAAGCTCTGCGTACAACTTCATTATGACTGCTTATTAAAGGCACAAAACTCTTGACGCCAAGAAGATCAGGCGCAACGAGCAAGTATATATGCAACAAATGACTGTCAAGCATCTCAAGATCGAGCAAGATTTTTCTTAATTTTATTGTCTGTTCGGTTGGAATTATTCCAAGTGCATCCTCTGCTGCCTGAATTGAAGCAAGCGTATGTCCACACGCACAAATTCCACAAATTCTGCTTGTAATGTGTTGTGCTTCGAATATAGATCTTCCGCGTAACATTCCTTCAAAAAATCTCGGGGATTCTACTATTTCGAGTTTGCAGGTCTCGAGCTTTCCTTCTTTAACATTTATGACAATATTGCCATGACCTTCAACCCTTGTGAGATATTCAACATTAATATTAAGGTTTTGTATTGGCATCTTAAACGATCTCCCTGCATTTGTTATACATATTCATTTTATTCATGATTAACTCAATAGGGATATTATATTTAGCCAGAATATCCTGTGCGCTTTTTTCATTTGGATTGCTAACCATCCCTCTACAACCATAACAAATATTTCCGTTGTTTATACACCATGAATTGCACCCTGCTCGCGTAAGGGGACCAAGACATGTTATCCCTTTTGCATACATGCAAACGTTTTCATTGAGTTTACATTCAACACAAACAGCATAATCAGGCACATAATAAGGTATCCCCTGAAGAACGGCTTTAAGAACAGTTACAAACTCAGGGATATAAACAGGACAACCATTTACAAAATAATCAACCTTTACTACCTGATGGACTGCTTTGGTAATTTCTGTCGGGAAAAATTTATAGCTTTCTCCATAAACATATTTCCTTATATCATCAAGCTCAAAATTGTTTTTCATTCCGTTGACCCCGCCGATTGTAGCACATGAACCATAAGCTAAAAGTATGTCCGTTTTCTTTCTAATCTTTTTTATTCTTTTAACAGCATGGTTATCTGTAATACTTCCTTCGATGATTGCTACATCGTATTTTTTATCCCATTTTTCTGACATTACTTCCCGCCATTCAACAACATCAAAAGCAGCAAGAACATCAAGAACGCCTTCGCCCATATTGGCTACCTGTAACTGGCAGCCTTCGCAACATGCAAAATCAAAGAATGCTATTTTTGGCTTTTTCATATTAAATAGCCTCGCTCAAATTTTTAATCTGTTCGTAATTGAAAACAGGTCCGTCCTGACAGCAATATAAATTCTGTATCTGGCAGCGTCCGCACTTGCCATTTCCACATTTCATATTCCTCTCAAAAGAAAGTAGTATATTGCGTTCGGGAACTCCCTTAACAATCAATTCTTTTATTACAAAATTGTACATAACTGGAGGGCCAACAACCGCAGCAAAGGTTCTTGAAGGCTCTATATCTACACCCGGTATAAGAGTTGTAATTACACCTACATTACCTGCCCAATCAGGTGAAGCTCTGTCAACTGTACATGAATAATGTATATCAGCCCGTTTATTCCATTGTTCGAGCTCATCGCTAAAAAGCATATCTTTTGGTTCTTTGCAACCAAAAAGCAAATGGACTTTGCCAAAATCACGGCGGTTATCAAGCACATAGGTAATTAATGACCTTAAAGGCGCAAGCCCGAGGCCACCTGCGATAACAAGTAGATCATTCCCTTCAAGTATCCTGACAGGGAACCCCCTGCCATACGGGCCTCTGATACCTACCTCATCACCTTTTTTAAGTTTATGCATACTTCTTGTTACCTTGCCAACAGCTCTAACGCATAATTCAAAATAATCAGAAATCATGGGAGAGGAACACACAGAAATTGGTATTTCTCCAATTCCATAAAGAGATACCATAACAAACTGCCCTGGCTCGTGGTCAAGTCTTCCTTTATTTTTAAGCACCACTCTGAACAATTTTTCGTTTTCTGTCAATTTCTTTATATCTACTATTTCGGCTTTTTCCGATTTATACGATGAATATTTTAGAGCCATCTTTTCCATACTCTATCCTCGCTCTCCTTGACAAGTTGGTTGAGAGTTTCTTTCAGACTTATGTTTGCCATACACGTCCGGGTACACCTTCCGCAGCCTGTACAAAAGAACCGGGAAAACTTATCAACAGGATAGCGGAATTTACGATAATACCTGTGGCGCTGCCTTACAAATCTTTCTTTCCTAAAGTTAAAGCCGCCTGCAACTTTGGCAAAAGGTTCAAGCTGGCAGGAATCCCAGACACGGTATCTTCTGCCGTGTTTCATATCAAGCTCTAATTCATCTCTTATGTCAAAGCAATAACACGTTGGGCAAACATTTGTACAATTTCCGCATGAAAGGCATCTTTCTCCGATCTCTTTCCAGACATTTGACCTGAAAGATCTATCGAATAACTCAGGTATATGTCTTCGTTCAATTGGGACCTCATTACTAAAAACTTTTCTCTTATTTTCTCTGATTTTTGTTAATTCGTTAAGATGTAATGACTCAGCTTTATTAAAAATTTCTGTAATATTTACAATTTCTTCTCCGGATTCAGTATTAATATGAACTATAAAATACTCTCCTGCATCGGTAAATAAAAGGTCATATCCACCTGATGGAAAACTTGCATTTACAAGATGACAGCTTGCAAATTCATCACAGTATTCATTGCATTCAAGGCCGATAATTGTAATAAAATTTTTTCTCGCTAAATAGTTGTAATCTTTTGGCCGCTCGGATAAAGCCATATTCAGACACTGAATCCCTGCTATATCGCAGGTATGAAGTCCAAACAAAGTTAAAGATTCATACTCAATAAATGCTTCAACATTAGATTTTTTACCTGTACTAAATTCAAGCAAGGTTTCATTCCGGGGCATAAAATATTTCTTAGCAGGAAGTATAGTCGGAATATATTTTAATGCTATCTGTTCCCCTGATCTGACTTCTTCATAGGCAAAATTATTGTAGCCTTTTGCGATAGGAGCTATAAGCTTTTTTATTCCTGCAAGCCTTACTATAAAATCATTGAAAAGTTCTTTTTTAAGTACAACATATTGATATTCTTCCATACCCGCCTCTTTTAAATTTTACTTTTTACCAAATATATTATTTTACTGTAGATATATTCAAAATAAGAAGTCAAGTAAAGTTTATTTAAGCATGGGTTTTCATAAATCTTTGTTTTTTGTTAAATTAAACAAAATTGTTAAATTTTTATTTTATGAAAAAATCAAAATTGGTTCTTATATCCGGTTCGATAATCGTTTTTTTAAATCTCGTTATTGTAATCACCAGCCCCGGCGAATTATTCTCAAAAATTACAGGCTATATTTTTGCAATTATCAGCAGCTTTTCCTCTGTTGCAGGTTTGATGTTTGCTCTAAAATCCATGAAGGAAAAACAAATCAAATTAATTTATCTTTTATTGCTAACGGGGATGTCTTTCTATTTTTTAGGTGAGTGTACCTATGCAATAATGGATCTATTGATGAAAATAAATATGAATGAAGCGTTTCCGTCTTTGCCGGATTTCTTCTGGGTTGCAGGGTATATTCCTTTATTTTCGGGGTTGGTGATAACAATAAAACATTATAAAGAAAAAACCAGCATTAGAGCGTTTAAGGGGTTAAGATACGCATTTACCATATTATTAATACCTTTTCTTGCAGGTTTCATATACATTTTTCTCATGCCAATTATTGAAGATTCAAAAACTACATTGGTTGCCAAATTTGTCTATCTCTTTTATCCGATAGGAGACATCTTTTTAATTGGTTGTTCGTTTTTAATCTTTTATATTGCGAGATTTTCGTATGATAAAAAATTTTTATTGCATTGGAAATATATTGCAGCAGGTTTTATTTTTATTACATTTGCAGACATAATTTATTCATACTTGACGTGGAGAGGTACATATAATCCCTCGGAACTTATTGACGCTGCATGGAACACGGGATACTTCTTAATCGGGATAGGCGGTTTTAAAATATCAGAATATTCAAAATCAGAAAATTACCCGCAAAATTATTTTGAAAAATCTTCAAACTGGTAAGCAGACAGGCCCGGACAAATTTTAGATTTTTATTGTTCTTTTTTCTTGATTGACTATTTATTCAACAGAATGTTAACCTTTTTAGCGGAAATCTCAAACTTGAAGAATTAAACTATCATTATCCCTGAAATTGTTGAATCCTGCAAATTAACTTCTGAGGGTTTTCTAAAATGAGGATAGCCAAACTTTTAAAAAGAAAAGATGGTCTCTGGTTTGTTGATAATTATGACCCTGACATGAGAATAATGTTCAAGGTCAAAAGAATTATAAAATACGAGAAAACGCCGTTTCAGGAAATATTAATAGTTGAGATTAAAGATTTTGGCAAATGTCTTATCATTGATGGAATCACGCAAAGTTCTGAATTTGATGAATTTATTTATCATGAATGCTTAATCCATCCAGCGCTTTTTCAGAAAAGCAACAATGAATCAATTTCAGCATTAGTTCTTGGGTACGGTGAAGGTGCAACAGTAAGAGAGCTTGTAAAATATGATAACTTAAAGCGTATAGCGGCAATTGATATTGATGAAAAAGCAGTAATGCTCTTAAGAAAATACTTCCCTTCAATGCATCAAAGTACTTATAAAGATCCCCGGGTTAAAATACATTTTATAAGTGCAATCGATTATCTACAAAAATCTAATGAAAAATTTGATTTCATTTTTTCTGATATTAGTGATCCAAGTTGTTTTAATTTAGCTTCTTCAAAAAATAAATCAGAACTTGCTTTTTATAGACTGATTAAGAAAACTTTAAACAGAAACGGAATTTTTATTTCCCATTCTTATTTTCTTAATGAACTAAATTATAGTGAACACAAAAAAATGCTTTTTACTTTGCAGAAAGTATTTAGAAAATCTTTCAGTATGCGGGTATTTGTGCCTTTCTATGGAAATTACTGGAGCTTTATATTATCGACAGATGACGATCATTTTGATCCAAGAAATTTTTCAAAACATGAATTTCAGAGGATAATTAAAGGCAAAGGGTTAAACGAAAAGTTAAAATATCTAAATTGGGATTCCTACAATGCATTATTTAGTTTACCCGTAGTTCTTGAGGAAAGATTAAAATGAAAAAAATCTAATTAAATTGCAACTGAAATAATGCAGATAATCCATATTCAGGCTATTTTAATTATTTCGATTACCCCTCTTTTCTTAAAGAAATTTTATTTTCGATTAGCAATCACGCAATCCATCCTTGCCAAAGCTTTCTGCGGCGAGCTTTTTTCTAAGGACCCCAATGACCTGTTTGCATCTGTATTGATTGAAAGGATAAGGGCAGAGAAGGAAAAACAGGGACTAAATAGAAAAAAGAATGTTAAAATAAAACAAAAATAATGGAGGATTAGATGAAGACCTATGAATATTTAGCAGAGGTTTTGTCTGACGGGCATCTTTCAATTCCAAAAGATTTAAGTGATAAACTAAAGCCCGAGACCAAGGTAAGGGTAATGTTATTACTTGATGATGAAGATACTGCATGGAATAGCTTTGCATTATCAGAATTTTTAAAGGGATATTCAGAAAAAGATGCTATCTATGATGAGTTATAACTTTTGCGATATTGTTCTTATTGAATTTCCTCATGCTGACCTTCAGCACACCTCAAAAAGACCTGCTCTTGTTCTATATGATTCTGGTGATATGGATATTCTTGTAGCAAGAATAACTACTCAAATATATTCAACAGATACTGACTACAAAATCCTTAAATGGAAAGAAAGCGGCCTTTTAGCCGAATCGTGTATAAGATTATCCAAACAGGCAACCATAGAAAAACAATATATTACAAAAAAACTTGGGAAATTGTCTGTTTCTGAGATAGAGAATATAAAAACTATTCTTCGAAAAATCTATCTCTTATAACACTTATGAAAAGATTGAAGATCTTCCTGTATCAGATTACAGATATGGCATCTGCAATAATTGTTGCTCATAACCATCCATCAGGTGGATTATTACCGAGCAAAGAGGATGTTGAAATTACAAAACAATTAAAAAATGCGGGTGATATTCTCGGCATCAGACTTGTAGACCATATCATATTTAATCACAAAGAATATTACAGCTTTCTGGAAAAAGGAGAATTGTAATAGGTTTTGATAGATGAGATAGAGTGTGTCTTGTCCGTCATTATGGTTTTACAGAGAAGGGAAAGGCTGTTACACGTAAGAGATGACAAAATTGCTAAATTTGTGGAATTTAAAAATCTCTAACTCCGAATTTTGTTATTGTAGATTCAGAAGCAACCCTAAAAAAACAAGTTCGAGACAAGATTTATAATTACAACAATCCTTCCTTTTTTTCCATTTCTTCAAGTTTTTCTCTTTTTTCTTTACAGTCTATGCAGTAGATAGCATATGGAAGGATTTTAAGTCTCTGTTCGCTTATTTCCTCACCGCAGTCCTCACAAATTCCGTAAGTACCTTCATCAAGTTTCCTTAATGCTTCGTCTATTTTCTGCAAGTCTTCTCTATGTGTATTCATATGCTTGAGATTAATATCTTCAGACAAATCAACTATTGACCAGTCTCCATCGTCAAGTGCAGTATCAACAAGTTGTTTGGATTCACCTTTTATATATTTAGACATGTCTTCTTTAATTTCTTTGAGAATTTCCTTGCGTTTTGCAAGAAGTAATTTTTTTAATCTAATCTTTCTTTCTTCTTCGGTTTCTTTTGTCTCTATTTTCTTTGCAGTTGAATGATGTTTTTTCGAAAGCATAGGTTTTTTATGTTTTAAAATATCCTTTTTCTTAGTTGAAGTCGATTTAATTATAGACTTCTTTTTCTTTGATTTTTTTTCTGCCATTGTTAATTTTTTTCCTGTAAATTCTTTTCTTCTTTTACTTCTTCCTTATAAATCTCTATTATGCTTCTGACATTTATGCCTGCTGTTTTAAGAGCTTTTTGTATGTCCAAAAGCTTTGCATCGGTTACTTTAAGAATAAAATTGCTGCTTGTCATCTTAAACTTCCATTATTTCTTTTTCTTTATGTGCAAGGACTTCATCTATCTTTGCTATAAACGAGTCGGTAATTTTCTGGGTCTCATCCTGAGATTTTTTTACAACATCTTCACTTATATGTTTTTCTTTCTCAAGCTTTTTTATCTCCTCAATAATATCTCTCCGTATATTCCTTATAGCTATCTTGGCTTCTTCAGCCTTTTTTCTTACTGTTTTTACAAGCTGTTTTCTTCTTTCCTCTGTTAAAGAAGGAATATTAATACGTATCATTTTACCATCATTAATTGGTGTAAGACCAAGATCTGACTTTAAGATAGCTTTTTCTATATCGGGTATAACTTTGGGATCCCATGGTTGTATAGCAATCAATCTGCTTTCAGGGATACTGAGGCTTGCAACCTGCTGTAAAGGAGTTGGTGTATTATAATAATTAACCATAATACCATCAAGTAAAGCTAAAGATGCTCTTCCTGTTCTAATTGAAGCAAAATCTTTCTTTAAAGCCTCTATTGTTTTTGACATCCTCTCATTTGTTTTTCTTTTTAGTTCTTGCTCCATTGTTCCCCCTTACCAATGTCCCGACTTTTTTACCTTCAACAATCTTTCTGATGTTTCCTTTGCCTTTAAGATTAAATACCATAATCGGAAGGTCATTGTCCATACATAAAGATATTGCGGTAGAATCCATAATGCTCAGACCTTTTTTCAGAACATCAAGATAAGTAATACTATCATACTTTTTTGCTTTTGGGTCTTTCATTGGGTCCGAAGAATAAACACCGTCAACTTTTGTGGCTTTCATTATTACGTCTGCGCCTATTTCCATCGCTCTAAGAGATGCAGCAGTATCTGTTGTAAAATAGGGGTTACCTGTTCCTGCTGCAAAAATGACTGTTCGACCTTTTTCAAGGTGTCTTATTGCTTTACGTCTTATGTAAGGCTCGGCAAGTTCCTTCATTTCAATAGCTGATTGCACCCTTGTCGGTACCCCGAGTTTTTCAAGAGAATTCTGTAAAGCAAGAGCATTTATTACAGTTGCGAGCATTCCCATATAATCTGCTGAAGCTCTTTCCATTCCCTGCACGCTTGCTTCCACGCCTCTGAAGATATTACCGCCACCGATTACTATCGCAACCTGAATGCCCATTGATACAGCATCTTTAATCTCTCTTGCAATAAAATCAACTGTCGCAGGGTCAACACCATAGCCTTTGTCACCCATCATAGCTTCGCCGCTAATTTTCAGGAGTATGCGTTTGAATTTCATTGCCCTGATATTTCTCCAAGTTGAAACCTTGCAAATCTTCTTATAATTATATTCTCGCCAAGTTTTGCAATTTTTTCTGTCACAAGATCTTTTATTTTAAGCTTTTGTTCTGGGTCTTTGATAAAGATCTGATCAAGAAGACAAAAATCGGTATAAAATTTTTCGAGTTTGCCTTCAACGATTTTTTCAACAATCTGTGGTGGTTTGTTTGTGACCTGCGCACGATATATTTCTTTTTCCCTTTCCAATACTTCCTGAGGAACATCTTCTCGCGAAAGATAAAGAGGGTTTGCTGCTGCAATATGCATTGCAATGTCTTTTGCGAGATTCTTGAAATCATCTGTGCGGGCAACAAAATCAGTTTCACAATTTATTTCGACCATTGAACCTAACTTGCCCATATGGATATAGGATTCGATGAGTCCCTCTGAAGCTGTTCTTCCTGATTTTTTCTGTGCTGATGCAAGACCTTTCTGTCTGAGAATGTCTATTGCCTTTTCAAAATCTCCATTGCTTTCGGTCAGGGCTTTTTTACATTCCATCATGCCAGCACCTGTTTTCTCCCTTAAATTTTTTACTAATTCAGCTGATATTGTTGTCATTCTTTTACCTCTGCTTCTTCTTGTTGTATTTTCTCTTCAATTTTTGCTTTTTCTACCTCTTCAGCCTGAGTTTTCGATAAAGTTTCTTTTCCTTCAATAATAGCGTCAGCTATTTTGGAGGTTATCAATTTTATCGCTCTTATAGCATCATCATTACCCGGAATAACATAGTCAACCTCATCAGGGTCACAGTTTGTATCAACAATTGCGATAACAGGTATTTTTAATTTTTTTGCTTCAGCAATTGCGATTCTCTCTTTTTTAGGGTCAACAATGAAAATAGCTCCGGGCAACGTGTTCATTTCTTTTATCCCAGAAAGATTTTTTTCGAGTTTGTCTCTTTCTTTTTCTAAAGCCGAGACTTCTTTCTTAGGCAATAATTCATAAGTGCCGTCCTGTTTCATTGTCTCTATTTTTTTAAGTTTTTCGATGCTCTTTTTAATTGTAGAAAAATTTGTTAACATTCCACCGAGCCATCGCTGGTTAACGTAATATGCTCCTGCTCTTTCAGCTTCTTCACGAATGGCATCCTGGGATTGCTTTTTTGTTCCGACAAAAAGGACAGGCAATCCAGCGATTGAAACTTCCTTGACGAAGTTATAAGCATCTTCAAGTCCTTTTACTGTTTTTTGAAGGTCAATGATATAGATGCCATTTCTTTCTCCAAAGATATATTTTTTCATCTTCGGATGCCATCTTTTTACCTGATGACCGAAATGAACACCTGCCTCAAGCAATTCTTTCATTGCTGCTACCATGTTATTTTTTTCTCCTCCTGTTTCTTTACAAAAAGCACAGTCTCATTCAGTCCCCTGAATTTATTCAGATTCCTGAATTCCTCTGTTCCAGATGTGAAAATATGGATTTCCTTAAAAAGGAAAATAATTTACTTCAGGATATAAAGACTACCATAAAAAAGGCATTTTTTTCAAGGGATATGTAATAATAATTATTAAACAAATTTTTTATTTCGAGGTGATATTATGATAGAACGTTATACCCTCAAAGAAATGGGAGATTTATGGAAGCTTGAAAATAAATACAGAAAGTGGCTTGATGTTGAAATCGCAGTCTGTGAAGCATGGGCTGAAATCGGAGAAATACCAGTTGATGCAGTCCAGTCAATAAAAGAAAAAGCAAAGTTTGATATATCTGAAATAGATAAAATTGAGAAGGTTGTCAAACATGATGTAATAGCATTTTTAACTTCAGTTGCTCATAGTCTTGGTAATGAATCAAGATTTGTTCATAAAGGGCTTACATCTTCTGATATACTCGACACATCTCTTGCCCTTTTGCTTCGTGAAGCCTCTGATATAATCATCAAAGATATTAGAGAATTGATGGAAGTCTTAAAGCATCAGGCTTATAAATATAAAGACATTCCTGTTATTGGAAGGAGTCATGGAGTACACGCAGAACCCATGACTTTCGGCCTTAAGTTTGCTCTCTGGTATGAAGATATGAAGAGAAATTTAATAAGAATGAAAAGGGCTAAAGATATTATAAGTGTTGGCAAGCTTTCAGGAGCTGTCGGAACTTTTTCAAATATTCCGCCAATAATTGAGGAAAAAGTATGTATCAGACTGGGGCTTAAACCCGAGCCTGTTGCTACCCAGATTGTCCAGAGGGACAGGCATGCTGAATATCTGACCGTGCTTTCATTAATTGCTGCATCAATAGAAAAAATTGCTCTTGAGATAAGACATCTCCAGCGGACCGAAGTTCTGGAGGCAGAAGAACCTTTTATGAAAGGACAGAAAGGTTCTTCTGCAATGCCTCATAAAAGGAATCCGGTAGGCTGCGAAAATCTTTCAGGGCTTGCGAGAATCGTAAGAGCAAATTCTATTGCTGCTCTTGAAAACATAGCTTTATGGCATGAAAGAGATATTTCCCATTCATCCGTTGAAAGGATAATAATACCTGATAGTACTATACTTGTTGATTATATGCTTCAGAGAATAAAAGGAATTCTCACAGGATTACAGGTATATCAAAAAAATATGAAAAAGAACTTAGAAAAGAGTTACGGCCTGTTTAATTCACAGAGAGTTCTTCTTGCGTTAATTGAAAAAGGTGTTACACGTGAAAAAGCATATGAACTAATTCAAAAGAATGCTATGAATAGCTGGAAAACAGGGAAACAGTTTAAAATGCTTCTTAAGAAAGATAAAGAAATAAAGAAATTACTTACACCTAAAGAAATAGAAGATATTTTTGACCTGAAATATTATCTTAAAAATATTGATTATATTTTTGATAGGGTTTTCAAAAGGGTAAGCTAAATGAAATTACTCCACTATTACCGTAAACCAGTTTTAAATACTTCAGGGAAAAATTCATTGCTGTCTTCTTTAAAGGCAAAGGGTTTTTTAAATATACAGGATATTGAGACAGAGTATTGTTTTAATATTGAAATTTCTGAAAGACTGACAGAAGATGAGACTTTAAAATTAAAATGGCTCCTTTCAGAAACATTTGAACCTGATAATTTCAACGACAAAAGTTTTCTTGAAAAAGGCAAGGATAGTTCCTTTATTATTGAGGTTGGTCCGCGTATGAATTTTACAACAGCATGGTCAACAAATGCAGTATCAATATGCCATTCATGCGGACTCAATAAAATAAAAAGAATTGAACGTTCAAGAAGATACAAACTTATATCAGATAAAAGAAATCATTCTAAAGATAATTCCGGGTCTTCTTTCATTCAAACTTTCCTGAATTTAGTTCACGATAGAATGACAGAATGTCAGTATTTAGAGCCTCTCGAAACCTTTGAAACCGGTCTAAAACCTGAAAAAGTTTTCATTGTACCGCTTATTGAAGAAGGGAAAGATGCTCTAAGAAAAATAAATATTGATATGGGACTCGGACTTGATGAGTGGGATATAGATTATTACTACAATCTATTTGTTAAAGATATGGGGAGGAATCCTACTAATGTTGAATGTTTTGATCTCGGTCAGTCAAACAGCGAACATTCACGCCATTGGTTTTTTAAAGGAAAATTAATTATTGATGGACAGGAAATGCCTCATACATTGATGGAAATAATCAAAGAGCCTTTGGTTAAAAATCCATCAAATAGTGTGATAGCATTTAAAGATAACTCAAGCGCAATCAAGGGCTATTCTGTTTTTACTATTATTCCGTCAAATCCCGAAAAGCCATCAAGTCTGAAAAAAATAGAGCTTAAATACCATCCAATATTTACAGCAGAGACTCATAACTTCCCAACAGGAGTCGCACCATTTCCAGGAGCTGAAACAGGAACCGGAGGCAGAATTAGAGATGTACATGCTACAGGAAGGGGAAGCCTTGTCATCGCCGGCACTGCAGCTTACTGTGTTGGTAATCTTCTAATTCCAGGCTACAATATGCCATGGGAAGACCCTTCTTTTAATTATCCTCCAAATCTTGCATCTCCTTTACAGATAGAAATAGAAGCGAGCAATGGTGCTTCTGACTATGGAAATAAATTCGGAGAGCCAATAATTCAGGGCTTTACAAGATCATTTGGATTGAGAATGTCTGATGGAGAAAGAAGAGAATGGATAAAACCAATTATGTTTACCGGTGGGGTTGGACAGATTGATGAAAGACATTGCGAGAAAGGTCATCCTGAAAAAGGCATGTTTGTCATAAAAATAGGAGGACCTGCTTATAGAATAGGAATTGGCGGTGGAGCAGCTTCAAGTATGATTCAGGGTGAGAATATTGCAGAACTCGATTTTAGCGCTGTACAACGCGGGGATGCTGAAATGGAACAGAAAGTTAACCGTGTAATAAGAGCTTGTGTAGAAATGGGTGACAATAACCCGATAATAAGCATTCATGATCAGGGTGCAGGCGGAAATTGCAATGTTGTTAAAGAAATTATTTATCCTGAAGGCGCAAAAATTAACATAAGGGAAATACACCTTGGAGATAATACATTGTCGGTTCTTGAAATCTGGGGAGCTGAATATCAGGAGCAGGATGCTTTACTATTAAGAAAAGAAGATTTGAATCTTTTTACAGAAATATGTTCAAGAGAAAAAGTTCCCTGTGCTGTTATCGGTGAAATTACAGGAGATGGTTTTATAGTGCTTTATGATGAGCTCGATGGAAGTACTCCTGTAAATCTTGAACTCTCCAAAATACTCGGTGACATGCCTCAAAAAACTTTTAAAACAGAACGCACTGCCAGAAATAATAAACCACTTGAATTTTCAGAAAGCCTAACAATAAGAGAAGCTCTCGATAGGGTATTGAGACTTGTTTCAGTTGGTTCAAAAAGATTTCTCACAAACAAGGTTGATCGCTCTGTAACAGGACTTATCGCAAGGCAGCAATGTGTAGGACCTTTGCAGTTAACTTTATCGGATGTTGCTGTTGTTAGCCAAAGTCATTTTTCCAAGACAGGAATAGCAATATCAATCGGAGAACAGCCTATAAAAGGATTGATAAATCCTGCTTCTATGGCAAGAATGTGTGTTGCTGAAGCACTTACAAATATAGTATGGGCAAAAATAAGTTCGCTTCAGGATATTAAATGTTCGGGGAACTGGATGTGGGCAGCAAAACTTCAAGGAGAAGGAGCAAATATATACGATGCTGCTCTGGCATTGAAAGATATTTTATGCGAGCTTGGTATAGCTATAGACGGTGGTAAAGACAGTCTTTCAATGGCTGCAAAAGTAATAAATAATGATGGAAATACTGAAATTGTAAAATCTCCGGGGACACTCGTTATCTCAGCTTATGCAACCTGTCCTGACATTTCAAAAGTCATTACACCGGATATTAAGAGACCTGGATTAAGTAAGCTTATCTTTATAGATGTTGCCGGAGGCAAGTGCAGGCTTGGAGGCTCGGCATTAGCCCAGTGTTATAAACAAATAGGGGATGAATGTCCTGATGTTAATGACACTGAAGTATTAGAGAATGCATTCAATGCTATACAGAAAATGATCGATAGGGATTTAATTCTTTCAGGCCATGACAGAAGTGATGGTGGATTGATTGTTACATTGCTTGAGATGGCTTTTGGTGGAAATTGCGGAATAAAAATAAAAATTCAAGATTCAAAATTCAAAACTCAAGATGCGAGATACAAGATGCAAGAGAGAGGGAAAACCGGGACTTATAGCTTCTCAAATAATGATTTATTATCAGTTTTATTTTCTGAAGAAATAGGAATGGTTATTGAATATATGCCAGAGAACGAAAGTGAAATAGTTTCAATCTTAAATTCAAAGAATATACCTTATCAGATAATTGGTGAAACTATTATTGATAAAAATATATCAATATCAATTAACAATCAGATTGTACTAAATGAAGATATGAGGGTTCTCAGAGATATATGGGAAGACACAAGTTATCAACTTGATAGATTGCAGGCAAATCCTGAATGTGTTGAAATCGAGAAAAAAGTTATTTTTGATAGAGAAGGGCTAAAATATAACCTTTCATTTGTTCCAGAAGAAACACCTGATATTAGCCTGATAAAAAGCATTAAACCAAAGGTTGCTATATTAAGGGAAGAAGGAAGTAATGGTGACAGAGAAATGACATCTGCTTTCTTCACAGCCGGTTTTGATGTCTGGGATATTACTATGACAGATTTGCTTGAAGAAAGAATTAGTCTTAATGAATTCAGGGGAGTTGTTTTTGTTGGAGGCTTCAGCTATGCAGATGTTCTTGATTCTGCTAAAGGCTGGGCCGGAACAATAAGGTTCAACCAGAAACTTTATGAGCAATTTGTAGATTTCTATGAAAGAAAAGACACCTTTAGTCTTGGTGTATGCAATGGATGTCAGTTAATGGCTTTACTTGGATGGATACCATGGAGAGGTATTTCAGACACAATACAACCGAGATTTATACGGAATAAATCCGGCAGATTCGAGTCAAGGTTTTCAACAGTCAAAATACTTAAAAGCCCTTCAATAATGCTCAAAGGAATGGAAGGCTCTGTTCTTGGAATATGGATTGCACATGGAGAAGGAAGACTTTATTTTCCTGATGAAGAAATGTTAAAGGAAGTTATACAACAAAATCTTGCTCCTCTAAGATATGTTGATGACAAAGGTGAAGAAACAGAAATATATCCTTTTAATCCAAATGGTTCACCTTATGGAATAACTGCTTTATGTTCACCGGATGGAAGACACCTTGCTATGATGCCCCATCCTGAGAGAGTTTTTCTCAAATGGCAATGGCCGTATATGCCTGAAGAATGGAAAAACTTAAAAGCATCACCATGGCTCAAAATGTTCCAGAATGCATTAAAGTGGTGCTCGGCCTGAAAGCTTATTTGAAGTAGCGAAAAAATAAAAAATTTTTGTAATATCTGAATTACGCGGGTTAAATAGGTTATAATCTTCTGTCGTGAAACTTTATCTTATTGACGGAAATTCTTATGTTTACAGGGCATATTATGCCATCAGGGAGCTCTCAAATTCTAAAGGCTTTCCAACAAATGCTATTTTTGGCTTTACAAATATGCTCCTTAAAATTATTCGTGAAAAAAAGCCCGATGAAATAGCCATTTCATTTGATTCGCCTGTTCCAACTGAAAGACACAGACTTTTCATTGAATATAAAGCAAACAGACCCGAGGCTCCTTCAGATCTCATTCAACAGTTACCCCACATTAGAAGAATTATCTCAGCTTTGAAAATAAAGACTTTTGAAATTCCAGGATATGAAGCTGATGATATAATCGGTACTATTGCAAAAAAAGCAGCAACTTCTGGCAAAGAGGTTTACATAGTTACAGGGGATAAAGACATGCTTCAGCTTGTTGACGATAGAATCAAAATATACGACCCAATGAAAGACAGAGTACTTGACAGGTCATATACTATTGAACGTTATGGTGTACCACCAGAAAGAGTCCCGGAATTTATGGCGCTTACCGGTGATGCAATTGACAATATACCGGGAGTTAAGGGGATTGGCGAAAAAACAGCAAAAGAACTGCTTCAACAATTTAGAAGCCTTGAAGAGCTTTTAAAATATCCGGAAAAGATCAGGAAAGAAAAAATAAGGAAATTAATCTCCGAAAATAATAATATTATTACTCTGAGTTTGCAGCTTGCTACCATTGATACATCTGTTCCTGTTGTAGATGATTTGAAAGACCTAAATCTTCCGGAACCTGATTGGGATTCACTAAGAAATCTTTTTGTTGAATTTGAATTTAGCAGTCTCATGAAACTCATACCTTCAAAAACAGATTCAATTAATTATGAGGTTATACTTGAAATAGAAAAATTTCATGAATTAATACCAAAATTAAAAAATGGTTTTGCTATTGATATAGAAGCTACAGATAGGAACCCGGTTTCAGCAGATATTGTCGGGATTGCCCTTTGTTTTAGTAAAGACAAAGGATTTTATGTCCCTATCGGGCATTTGTATCCGGAAGTGCCGGAACAGTTAGATAAAAAATCAGTTTTTGAAATTCTAAGCCCTTTGCTTACAGATAAAGAAATACCAAAAACAGGACATAATCTTAAATATGACATTGAAATCTTACAAAAAGAAGGCATAAATACGGAAGGTATTTTATATGATACCATGCTGGCTTCTTATCTGCTTAATCCTAATAAACCAGGACATAATCTTGAAGATACCGCAAATCTATATCTTTCAAAACAGAAAAAACCTTTTACAGAAGTGCTCGGAAATAAAAAATCATTCGCAGAAATACCTCTGGATGAGGCAGCTTCTTATGCATGTAATGATGCTTTATTAAGCTTTGAACTTAAAGAAATACTTTTTGAAGAAGTACGCAAACAGGATATCGAATCTTTATATGTAACCATTGAAATGCCTTTGATCAAAGTTCTTGCTGCTATGGAAATAACAGGCGTTAAGATTAACCCCGTTATATTTAAAAGATTTTCAAAAGAAATTGAATCAGAAATGGAGGCTATAAAAAGAAGAATATATTTTATTGCAGGAGAGGAGTTTAATATAAATTCTCCGAAACAACTAAGTAAGATATTATTTGAAAATCTTGGACTTCAGCCCGGCAAAAAGAAAAAAACCGGCTATTCAACAGAAATGAGTGTACTCGAGGAGCTTGCTAATTACCATGAGCTACCGCGTGAAATTCTTAACTATCGTAGCCTGAGTAAATTAAAGACTACTTATATAGATGTTCTTCCTGCACTTATTAATCCGAATACAGGCAGAGTTCATACTTCATTTAACCAGACAGTTACTGCCACAGGCAGATTAAGCAGTAGCGAGCCAAATCTTCAAAATATTCCTGTTAAAGGAGATTGGGGGAAAAGAATCAGGGAAGCTTTTATTTCAGAAGGAGAAAATCTTCTTATTTCAGCAGATTATTCTCAGGTTGAATTAAGAATTCTTGCACATTTAAGCGGAGATGAAGGTTTAATTAATGCATTTAAAGAGAACATTGATATTCATGCAAGAACAGCGTCGGAGATATTGAATATGCCAATTGAGAAAATAACTCCTGATGCACGTAGAATTGCAAAAACAGTTAATTTTGGAATTATTTATGGTATATCTCCATTCGGATTATCACAATCTCTCGGAATATCAACAGAAGAGGCAAGAGATTATATCGAGAAATATTTCAATAGACATCCGGGAGTAAAGATCTATATGGATAATTGTATAAGTGATGCAAGATGCAATGGCTATGTCTCGACTCTTTTTGGTAGAAAGAGAGCTATCCCTGAAATTTTTAGCACAAACAACAGCGTCAGGCAACAGGGTGAAAGACTCGCGATAAACACACCTGTTCAGGGAACTGCCGCGGATATTATAAAACTCGCCATGATAAAAATTTATGACAAATTTAATAGAGAAAAATTTAAAACAAAAATGATTTTACAGGTACACGATGAACTTTTGTTTGAATCACCTCCTGATGAATTAAATACAGTTATTGACATTATTAAAGAAGAAATGGAAAATGTTGTAAGTTTAAATGTACCGCTCATTGTTGATATTCATACCGGTAAAAACTGGGCAGAAGCACACTGAAATTTATTATTAATTGAAAAATTTTTTAAATTTAAAATTAAGGAATACTTAACTTAAATAAGGGGGATTTATAATGCCAAGAAGAGAAGACATTGAAAAAGTACTTATAATAGGTTCGGGACCTATTGTTATCGGTCAGGCATGTGAGTTTGATTATTCAGGAACTCAAGCCTGTAAAGCGCTAAGAGGTCTTGGATATAAAATAGTTTTGGTTAATTCCAATCCAGCGACAATAATGACTGATCCGGGAATGGCTGATATAACTTATCTTGAACCATTAACAGTTGATTCACTTGAAAAAATTATTGCAAAAGAAAGACCCGATGCAGTCCTTCCCAATTTAGGCGGGCAGACAGGTTTAAACCTGACAGCGGATCTTTATAAAAGGGGGATTTTGCAAAAATATGGAGTTAAGATTATAGGAGTTGAGGCAGATGCGATTGAAAGGGGCGAGGATCGAATCGCATTTAAGGAAACCATGAACAAACTCGGTATTCCCATGCCTGAAAGTGAACCTGCTTTTAGTGTTGAAGAGGCAGAAGAAATTGCATCAAAATTGGGGTATCCTGTTGTTGTGCGTCCTGCCTATACATTGGGAGGTACAGGAGGCGGTCTTGTTTACAATATCGAAGAACTTAGAACAGTTGCAAGCAGGGGCATCTCTGCAAGTCTTATAGGACAGATTCTTGTTGAAGAATCAGTCCTTGGTTGGGAAGAGCTTGAACTTGAAGTTGTACGCGATTCAAAGGATCAATGTATTACTGTATGTTTCATCGAAAATGTCGATGCAATGGGAGTGCATACAGGAGATTCTTATTGCACTGCTCCTATGCTTACGATTGATCCGGAACTTCAAAAGAAGTTACAGAAATATTCTTATGATATTGTCAAAGCAATTAAAGTCATCGGCGGAACCAATATACAATTTGCATATGATCCTAAAACCGGCAGGGTAGTTGTAATTGAAATAAATCCACGAACATCACGTTCTTCTGCACTTGCTTCAAAAGCAACAGGGTTTCCTATAGCCAGAGTTTCCTCTCAACTTGCTGGTGGCCTTACTCTTGATGAAATTCCATATTGGCGGGCAGGCACGCTCGATAAATATGAACCATGGGGAGACTATGTTGTTGTTAAATTTTCAAGATGGGCTTTTGAGAAATTTGAAGGTGTTGAAGATAAACTCGGCACCCAAATGAGAGCAGTTGGAGAAGTAATGAGTATAGGCAAAAATTATAAAGAAGCTTTTCAAAAGTCAATACGTTCTCTTGAAATAGGAAGATATGGACTTGGTTTTGCAAAAGATTTCAATTCAAAGGCTCTTCCCGAACTTCTTGATATGCTGTCATTTCCATCAAGCGAAAGACAATTTATTATGTACGAAGCATTGCGTAAAGGAGCTGATATTAATGTGCTGTATCAGAAGACCCATATTAAGCCCTGGTTCATTAAACAGATGAAAGAACTTGTTGAGCTTGAAGAAAAAATACTTACTTATAAGGGTAAAAAACTTCCTGATGAAATTCTAATACAAGCTAAAAAAGATGGTTTTGCCGATAAATATCTTGCAATACTTATAGGTTCATCTGAGAAGGAAATCCGTGAACAGAGAAAATCTCTCGGACTCGTTCAGGCATGGGAACCTGTTCCGGTAAGCGGGGTAGAAAATGCAGCTTACTATTTTTCAACTTATAATGCAGAAAATAAGGTTCAGGTTAGCAACAGAAAAAAGATTATGGTAATTGGAGGAGGGCCAAACCGTATCGGTCAGGGAATTGAGTTTGATTATTGTTGTGTACACGCAGCATTTGCTCTAAAGGAAAAAGGTTATGAAACTATCATGGTAAATTGCAATCCCGAGACTGTTTCAACTGATTATGATACTTCTGATAAGTTATATTTTGAACCCATCACAGTTGAGGATGTGCTCTCAATATATGAAAATGAAAAACCTGAAGGTGTAATAATTCAGTTTGGTGGACAGACACCTTTAAATATAGCAAGAGAACTTCATGAAGCAGGGGTGAAAATTCTCGGGACATCAACAGAAACAATTGATTTTGCCGAGGATAGAGATTTATTCAGAAAGATGATGAAAAAACTCGGTATCCCGATGCCTGAATCAGGAATGGCTAAGACTCTTGAAGAAGCTTTAAAAATAGCGGAAAAGATAGGCTATCCACTTATGGTTAGACCTTCTTTTGTTCTTGGTGGTCGCGGGATGGAAGTTGTTCACGATGAAGAAATGTTAAGGAGATATGTTACTGCAGCAGTTGAGGTTACTCCTGATAGACCTATTCTGATTGATAAATTTCTTGAGAATGCTATAGAAACAGAAGCCGATGCTATATCAGACGGGACAGATGCTTTTGTGCCCGCGGTAATGGAGCATATAGAACTTGCGGGCATACATTCAGGTGATTCAGCATGTGTGATACCTCCAATAAGCATTCCTGCAAAACATCTTGAAACAATATATGAATATACAAGAAAGATTGCTGTTGAATTGAATGTTATTGGACTAATGAATATTCAGTATGCTATTTCAGATGATATGCTTTATGTCCTGGAAGCTAATCCCCGTGCATCAAGAACAGTACCATTAGTCTCGAAAGTCTGTAATATACCAATGATAAAGATCGCCATAGAAATCATGCTCGGGAAAAAATTGAAAGATATGAATTTAAGGCAAGGGTTAATAAGGCATTTCGGTGTTAAAGAAGCAGTATTTCCATTTAATATGTTCCCGGAGGTTGACCCTATTCTTGGACCCGAAATGCGCTCAACAGGAGAAGTGCTCGGCATAGCAGATTCTTTTGGAATGGCATATTATAAAGCTCTTGAAGCTGCAAACCAGCGTCTTCCTCTGGAAGGAAATGTATTAATTACAGTTTCGGATGAGGATAAAAAAGCATCTTTACAGGTTGCAAAACGTTTTGCAAATCTCGGATTTAAAATATATGCAACCCGCGGTACTTATAAATTTCTGAAAGATAACGGGATAAAGGCCGAGCTCATAAATAAAATGCATGAAGGAAGACCGAACATTGTTGATGCAATTAAAAATAAGGAAATACACTTAATAATTAATACTCCAAGCGGCAAACTTGGCAAGCATGATGATTCATATATACGCAAATCAGCGATTAAATATAAAGTGCCTTACATAACTACTCTTGCTGCAGGCATTGCTGCAAGCCGTGGAATTGAAGCTTATAAAAACAGAAAAAGTGAGGTTAAATCTTTACAGGAATATCACGCCGATATAATTTAACCCTAATTGAAATAATGCATTTTTAAGTTAGCTGGATATATCAAGAGAAAGCCTGATATAATTCCCTGTAAGACACGTTTCTTTCTATAAGTTCTTCATGTTTCCCGATGTCGGCAATCCTTCCTTTTTCAATCATCAATATCCGGTCTGCATTTCTTATAGTTGATAAGCGGTGTGCAATGACTATTGTTGTACGCCCTTTCATGAGTTCATCCAGAGCTTTTTGTACAATCGCCTCTGATACCGAATCAAGAGACGATGTTGCTTCATCAAGAATTAAAATTGGCGGATTTTTTAAAATTGCTCTTGCAATTGCAATTCTTTGGCGTTGTCCGCCTGAAAGCTTAAGACCCCTTTCACCTATAACAGTGTTATAACCCTCGGGCAATTGCTGGATGAACTCATCTGCATAAGCAAGTTTTGCAACATTTATTATTTCATTTTCTGTTGCACCCGGTCTTCCAAATGCTATATTCTCGGCTACTGTATCATTAAAAAGAATTATATCCTGACTCACTATAGCGATGAGTTCTCTTAAAGATTGAAGTTCAATATCATTCAAAGGATAACCATCAAAAAGAATTCTGCCGGATGATGGGACATAAAATCTCGGGATTAAATCAGCGAGTGTCGATTTTCCTACACCGCTTTTCCCGACGATCGCTATAATCTCACCGCGTTTAATTTCAAGATTAACATTTATCAGAATAGGAGCAGAATTTTCCGGGAATGTAAAAGAAACATTTTCAAAGCATATGGAATCTTTGAATCCATCAATTTTCAAGCTCCCCCTATGCTCGTATGGAGAACTTAATACAGTATCGATTCTTTCCAGAGATGCTCTTGACTCCTGCAGGACACCATAAGCCTCGCCAAGTTTTTTAACAGGAGAAAACATCATATAAACAGCGGCGAGTATTGAAAAAAAGTCTCCGGATGTTATTATTCCATTTTTAATCATATAACCTCCGTATCCAAGAGCGAATGCTATGCCAAGACCTGTTACAATATCAATTACAAGTTTTGTAAATTCTTTGAGCTTAATTACACGGCTTAATTCCCTGTAATATCTCTGGTTGTCTTTGATGAATTTCAAGCCCATTATATCTTCACGATTGAAGACTTTTATTATTCTTGCACCGTGAATGCTTTCATTCAATCTATGTGTCAGAAAAGATAATTTTCTCTGCGCTTCTTTTCTCTTTCTCTTAACACCTTTACCGAATTTTTTTGTGCTGTAAGCAAGCAAAGGTAAAAGTAGAAGAGTTAAAAGAGTGAGTTCCCACTTCCTATAAAGAGCAATTCCAAGAAGAAAAATTACAGTAGGCACTTCTATTACGAATGTTTTTATGACTTCTGATATTAATCCGTTCAAGCTCTCAACATCATTCATTACTCTCGATATAATCATGCCCGAGGATTCTCTTTGAAAATGGCTTATAGGCAGGTATAAGATATGATTGTAAAGCTTGTTTCTGGTATCCCTTACCAGTTTCATCCCAGATGATTTCATTAAATATGTCTGTCCAAAACTTAAAAGTCCTTTGATAGTAAAAAGTAGGAATACACCTATGGGCAGGAAAATAAAATACTCATATTTTTTTGCAACTATTATTTCATCTACTGCCGGTTTAACAGACCATGCAATCGCTCCTGTAATTCCCGAAACACAAAGACTTACGATAATTCCAAGAACAATTCTCCGCCAGTAGGGTTTTATAAGTTCAATTAGTCTTTTTATAATTTGCATATTGATATAAAAATATTTCCATCTTTTCAGAATTTAAAACTGTTTTCGGGTCAATAATAACCATCTGTGAGTGTTGCTACTATTGACCCTACCGCAACCTGGGTTTGCATCTTAACGGGCAGGCGTTTGGTATCATCTGTTATCCAGATAAATATATCCCCCTTTCGGGAAAAAATACCTTCAGACTTTAAAAGTGGTTTTATTAGTATTGTATCGAAAGTGCCTGCTGGTAATATTAATTTTTCCTTTTTTAAAACCTTAACTTCTACGTCCCAGACTTTCTTGCTGTCAAAAATTTTCACATAAACTGACTCTCCTATTGTAAGCGGCAATGTTCTGACATAGTAAAAACTTGATACCGGATCGTATATATACTCCGGAATTTCGTAATCCTTTTTTTCATTAGTTAAATGATCTATATAAGTTGCTTTTTTCTGATTTACATTAAAAATAACCTCTTTGTTTTTTCTGTGCTTTCCTTCCCGGGTTTTTAATCTATAATTCAAAGGAGTTGCCCACTCCTTAGTCCCGGTTTTGGCTATCAAGCTTTCTGCTATATCCTCAACTGTGTAAAAAACAGAAACCCAATCAGCGGATCTTGCTGTGGATACAATTTTATATTTCTCACCTTCTTTTGTTATTCCAAGTGTTGCTGTGCCAGCTTTTATTCCGGTCCATGTTAGATCATAAACAAATTTTTCAGGTATTCTGAAAGAATCTGCAAAAACATTTATTGAACATAGACTAACCCCTAATACAGTTAGAATGAATGAAATTAATAATTTAGAAATTCTTTTCATACTATTTTTATGGTATATTATTTCATGATAATAATTCCAGCAATAGATCTTAAAGATGGCAATTGTGTTAGGCTTACTCAAGGTAAAAAAGATGCACAAACAGTATATTCGCGAGACCCTGTTGCTACTGCAAAAAAATGGGAATCAAATGGTGCAAAACTTCTACACATAATTGATCTTGATGGGGCGTTTTCAGGAAACCAGAAAAATCTTGAAGCTATTATAAAAATAAGAAAAGCAATTAAGATTCAGATACAGGTGGGCGGTGGCATAAGAGATATTGGAAATGTTTTGAACTTATTTTCTGCAGGTATTAACAGAATCATTATCGGCACAAAAGCTATCGAAGACCCTGAATTTTTAACATATCTATGCAATAAATACCCGGGAAAAATTCTAATAGGAATTGACGCAAAAAACGGGATGGTGGCAATTAAAGGCTGGGAGGAAGTTACACAAGTTTCAGCAATAGATTTAGCAAAACGTCTTGAAATGGTAGGAGCAGCAGGTATAATTTATACTGATATAAGCAGAGACGGGATGATGATAGGCCCTAACATTGAAGCAACCAGAGATATGGTTGAATCAGTTAAAATTCCTGTTATTGCATCCGGTGGCATATCAAGTATAGATGACATCAAAAATTTAATGAAGATAAAAAATCTTTGGGGAGTGATTACTGGAAAGGCAATATATACAGGTTCACTTGATTTAAAAGAAGCTATCAGAATCGCTGGAGGAAAATAGAATTTGCTTGCTAAACGAATAATACCCTGTCTTGATGTAAAGGATGGCAGGGTAGTGAAGGGAATAAGTTTTGTTAATCTTAGAGACGCGGGAGATCCGGTTGAAAACGCAAAATTCTACGACCAGCAGGGAGCCGATGAACTGGTATTTCTTGATATAACTGCATCACATGAAAAAAGAAAAATTATACTTGATGTTGTTTCAAGAACTGCTGAAGATGTATTTATGCCATTGACCGTTGGCGGCGGGATAAAGACACTTGAGGATATAAGAGATTTGTTGAATGCAGGTTGCGATAAAGTTTCAATAAATACAACCGCTGTAAAAGATCCTTATTTTATTAGAAAAGCAGCAGAGCGTTTTGGTAGCCAATGTATTGTCGTCGCAATAGATGCCAAAAGAGTAAATGCCAGCATTGTCAACGCAAGTACAGAACCATGGTTTGAACAACCTGAATTAAAAGAGGTCTGTCTTGATATTTCTGGTTTGAAGTTTCCGGTGGAGGACTGGTACAAAAATGGAGTTTGGGCTATTTCAACACATGGTGGAAGGCAGATGAAGTTGATAGATGCCGTTAGATGGGCTATGAAAATGGAAGAACTCGGCGCAGGTGAAATTATGCTAACAAGTATGGACAAAGATGGCACAAAGGATGGATATGACATAGAGCTCACAAAAATAATTTCCGAAGCAACAAAAATACCAATTATTGCTTCGGGAGGAGCTGGAAATCTTGAACATCTCTATGAAGCTTTTGAATATGGAAAAGCTGATGCTGCACTTGCGGCTTCGATTTTTCATTATAGAGAATATACAATTGGCGAAGCAAAGAAATTTCTTAAAGATAAAGGAATTCCTGTGCGGTTATAAACCCGAAAAATATTGTTGTAATAATGCAGATATTGCGAAATCTTAATCTTCAATTTTCATTACTTTTAAAGAGGCGCCGGTTTCGCTGATTTTTTTGCCAAACTCTTCTATATATCTTTTCAGTTCAAGTTCATGTTCCTCTTGAAACACGAGAAACATTCCAATCATCTGATTCTGTTTTAGAAAACATGGTCTTTCTATTTTGAATTTGTTCGCGATAGGCTCAAGTTCTTTAAGAATTTCGGATACTCTGGAGTATCTTTCAGAAGGTTCTTTTCTTATGGTAGCCATAAAGAAATTCCTTAATTCCGGTGGAATGTTTTCCATGTCAATATGCTCATCAACAATATCTTTCTCGAGATGCCATTTAAGTATATCTTTGCCTTCGGTAACAACATACGGCCTTTTGCCCGTTAACATCTCGTAAACAGTTATGCCTAAGGAATAAATATCGGTGCGTTCATCTACAGGATTGCCTTTAATCTGTTCCGGTGATATATAATGAAGGGAACCGGGAAACAGGAAATTTGTATCAATACTTCCTCTGCGGCAGGCAAGTCCAAAATCAATAATTTTTACTCTGCCATCTGACTGAAGAAAAATATTTCTTGGATTAATATCCTGATGAATAATGCCGAGAGCATGAGCGTACTCAAGACCATTGCATACCTGAACAATTATATCAAGTATGCGCTCAAGGGAGAGTTTCTCAACATTGTCAAGCACATTATCAAGTGTAGCACCTTCAAGATATTCCATTATTATAAAAACTGTTTTATAAGCCTCTTCAATATCATATACTTTTACTATATTGGGATGATTCATCCTTGCTATTGTTTTTGCTTCATTACGGAAAAGCTCTATAAAATCAGAATCCATTGACATTTCATGTGTGAGCATTTTTATTGCAACCGGCATGTTTAAGACACTGTGAGCGCCTTTAAATACAACACCTGCTCCTCCATGACCGATTTCATTTATAACAGAATATTTGCCAATCATTCTATTGTCAGGCAGTTTTGATGAGCTTAGAATATCAATTAATACCGAAGACATAAAATTTTTTAATTCCGGAAATTCCGATGATAGTTTTTCAAAGAGCTCCCGGTTCATAGATAACAACTCAACGTCTGTCTCTGCATGAACATGTGCACTTGAAACTTTTCCATCGAATAATGCTTCTGCTCCTATAATTTCTCCTGCACCGGGCTTGTCCACATCATAAAGAATATCAGCTCTTTCAACATTAACACCGCAAACACCATTTAATATAAGATAGAAATTTTCTGATTTTTCACCCTGTCTTATTATTCTTTCACCTCTGGAAAACTTCTTTAACTTCATATTCCTTAAGAATTGGTAACTTACTTCCTGAGATAATGAATCAAGAAATCTGCAACAAAAATGATATTGATATATCTTTGTTATTTGTTCCTCAACTTCGGTTAAATCAATCAAAAAACAAAACTTTTCAGTATGTGACGGCACAATATTTTTTATTGTCCTTCTATCCATAACTTAGTCCTTTATCTGTTTAACTTGTCGTTACTCTTTACTTTTTTGCTTTTTGTCTTATTGGTTTATTAATTATTTTTTCCAGAACTGTGGCATAAAAAGTATAAGCACAGTATATACTTCAAGTCTTCCTGTTAGCATACAGAATGTAAGTATCCATTTCCCAATTGGTGTAATTTCAGCATAATTTTCTGCCGGTCCAGCCATCCCGAGAGCCGGTCCAACATTGCACATTGCAGATATGACAGTTGAAGTGGAAGTAATTATATCAATTCCTGTAGCTGAAACTCCAACAATCGCCAGAGCACATACACTTAGAAATAAAAATATCATTCCCCATATGCTCCCGAGAATTTCTTTATCAAGAAATTTATTATCAAGTTTGACTGAAGTTATAGCTCTCGGATGAATAAGCTGATATAATTCCCTGTATCCCTGTTTTAAAGCAAGTAGCATTCTTACCTGCTTAAGACCCCCTCCTGTAGAACCAATCATACCACCAAAGAACATTAATAACATTAATAAAACATGGGATAAAGGATGCCATTTCTCATAATCCGCAGTTGCGTAACCTGTTGTTGTCATAACCGATGTCACCTGAAATAAAGCATATCTGAGAGATTCATGGAATTGCCCGTACGAAGAACCAAATATTGCAAAAGTAACCAGAATTGTTGCGATTAAAGTTACACTTAAGTAAAACTTAAATTCACTACTTTTCCATAGAATTGAATATTGTCCTTTGAAGAAATAAAAATAAAGAGTATAATTGACCCCGGCAAGAAACATAAATAGGCTCGTGATATATTCAATTCCGGGATTTCCAAAAGCAGCAAGGCTTGCGTTTTTTGTTGAAAATCCTCCTGTTGCCATAGTTGTAAAGGCATGACATATTGCATCAAATATATTCATGCCGGATAGATGAAGTAATAAAGCATTAATGATTGTTAGAAAGAGATAAATAATCCATAAAGCTTTGGCTGTATCTATGATTCTTGGCCTTAGTTTATCAACGTTTATCTCGGGAACTTCTGCCCTGAAAAGTTGCATTCCTCCTGTCCCGAGAAAAGGGAGAATTGCAAGGGCAAATACTATAATGCCCATGCCACCTATCCATTGTGTTAGGCTTCTCCAGAATAAAACTCCTTCAGGAATTATTTCAACATTTTTTATAACAGAAGCACCGGTTGTAGTGAATCCAGCCATTGATTCAAAATATGCATCTGTAAAAGAACTTAAAGTTCCTGAAAATAGAAAAGGCAGGGAACCAAATAAAGACATCATCATCCATGCCAATGTTACTATTAAGAAAGCTTCTCTATTTTTAATATCTTCTTTTTTATTTTTAGTCGTAGAAGCAAAAAGAGTAATTCCGACAAGTAAAGTTATAAGAAAAGAATATATCAAAGGCATTAAATCTTTACTGCCATTTATAATAGAAACCAGAATTGGCAGTATCATAAAAGAGGAAAGATATAAAAGGACTAACCCGTTGAAATTCATGATGACCCGGACGTTCATACAATATCTTCCTTACATCAGAAGTTTTTCAACATTTTTAATTGATTCTCTTAATGTGAATATTATTAGCTTATCATTTTCTGCGAATTTATCGGTTCCTGAAGGGATTATTACATCTTTGCCTCTGATGATTGCACCTATAATCGAAGCCTTTGTTTGAGCTTCATTAAGTGTCTTATTTATCAATGGAGAGGTTCGTCCGATTCTTCCTTCGAGAATTTCTGCTCTTCCTTCGGCAATAGATGTAAGAGAAAGTATATCTCCTTTTCGCACATAGCGAAGTATGGTGCTTGCAGTTATCAGTCTTGGACTAAGAGCTGCCTGAAGGCCGAGACTATGAGCCAGAAATATATATTCAGTTTTATTTACAAGAGCTATATTTTTCTTTGCACCAAGTTTTTTGGCAAGTAGTGAAACCATTATATTTAATTCATCATTGTTGGAGACAGCAACAAAAGCATCCATATCTCCAATATTCTCTTCAACAAGCACTTTTTGTTCGGTTCCATCAGCATGGAGGATGAGTGAATGTTTGAGGTTTTTTGTTAGGAATTTACACCTATCAAGGTTTTTTTCGATAATTTTTATATTAGTCTTTGATTCCATGAAAGAAGCGATGTTATAGCCGACTTTTCCTCCTCCAAGAATCATGATTTTCTTTGCAGGCATACGAACAATTTTTAAAGCAGAAATAATATCCTGGATTTCCCCTTCTCTGACAGGAACATATATAATATCACCATTTTTTACAACATCATCACCGGTTGGGATAATTGTTTTTTCTTCCCTCAAGATAAGACCTACCAAAAATTTTTTTCTGGTTTCAGCATTGAATTTACGTAAAGACTTACCTATTAAAGGAGAGTTTTCAGGAATCTTAAAACCAATAACTTTTACGAGTCCTCCTTCGAATTCTTCTATATCTGTTGCAAAAGGTGCTTCGAGAATTCTTGTTATTGCTTTTGCTATTTCAAGTTCAGGATTAATCGCAGGGTCTATATCTAAATTTCTTAATAGACTTTCATTGAAAAAATACTCAGAATTTCTGATTCTCGCAATTTTACGTGGTATTTTAAACATTGATTTAGCCAGAAGGCAGGCAATCATATTTGTTTCATCCTGATCCGTAACAGCAAGAAGAATATCAGCTTTATCAGCTTCAGCCTGACGCAAAGATGAAGCCGAACCTCCTTCACCTTCAACAACAGCCACATCTATTTCTTCTGAAATGCGTTTTATCTTATTTCTATCCCTGTCGATTACAACACAATCAATCTGTTCATAAGATAGAAACTTTGCTATCTGATAACCAACCTCACCGGCTCCAACAATTATTACTCTCATGGAAATTTATAATACAATAAACGTGTAAAATATTTGTACAATATAAATAATCACATCCTAAAATAAACAGAGGATTTTATGAAAAAAATAAACATTCTGCTATTTGTTTTTATATTATTTTCTATGTTTTCAAATGCTGAAGCTTATCAAGTTGCAGAGCCAAATAGAAGCGAAATTATTGAAGAAATTTCCAATGTTACAGGATTAACAACAGACATGGTAAGCCTTGCGGCAAAAGAAAATCCGGAATTACTCGATAATCTTGGCGATACAGTATTTACAGTAAAAATAATTAATTCTTTTAGTGAAGCAAAGGACGTTGAAGCATTTGAAGATTTATTTAATTATTCTATAGATAAAGTCTTAACAAAAACTCTGCCGCCTCAAATGACTTTTTTTCTGACAGCATTAAGAGCTTATAAAACTTCTCTTGAGATGATAAGAGATTATATTTTAATTCCGGAGTTCGATGAAAAAATGTACTCCCGCTATTTCGAGACCCGTCTTGCACAAATCAAACAGGGTGATATGAGCCTTGAAGCAAAGCAGCATGCATTTGCTATTGCAACAATGGACAAAAGCACAAATATGCTATTTCCTGATAGGGGCTATTATGTCTTAAAAAATAAAATGTTTGAAGATATTATTAAAGCCAGAGGATACAATCCGGACTTAGTTGGAACCGATGAAAAGCTTGGTTCATATTTATGGAAGCAAATTGACGAATTCTGGATGAACAGGATGGAAGCACGTCTGAATCAAGAACTTATCAAGAAAGGAAAAAAGGAAATAATTAATTCAATATGGGATAATTCTTCAAAGCAACTTAAAGCCATAGAATCTGCGGCTAATAAGATAAGAAAGACGAAAGAAGAAAAAATCCCCAATAAAAAAGTTGATGAGAATATACCGGAATTACAAAATATATTTGAAGCGCAATTTTCTAAAGATGGTAAATTAACATATAGCAAACCATGGCAATATGATGAAAAAAATAAATGTTATACTTTCAGTTATTGTTATAAAGGTAGTCTGGGTGATACATGGTGCTGGGAAAATGTTTGTATAACTCAAGGACAGGCACAGGATATTATAAAAAGAGGTTCATGGAAATAGGATATTTATTTTAATAATCAATCCCTTTTTGTGGCTCTATATCCTGATGGTAGGAATGCTTTATTTCTTTCATTTCAGTCACTATATTTGCTCTTTTGATAATATCCGCATGGGCATCTCTTCCGGTTAATATTAAATGCATCAAAGGTGGTTTAATATCTATCAATTCAATTACCTGCGAAATGTCAATAAGATTCAAATTTACTGCATTATTAATTTCGTCAAGAACCAATATATCAAATTTTCCTGAAAGAATTTTTTCTTTTGCAAGTCTAATTGCTTCCTGTGCTTTTTCTTTATGCTCATTATAGACAGAGGGGTTATCTTTATTAGTAAAAAATCCTTTACCCATGACGTGTATTTCAACATCTTCTCCGAGTTTTTTAATACCATCAATCTCTCCTGAATATATATCTCCCTTTATGAACTGAATAATGCAGACCTTCATATCATATCCCGCAGCCCGCAAAACTGTACCGAGAGCTGCTGTTGTTTTCCCTTTACCGTTTCCGGTAAAGACTAAAACAAGGCCAGTTTTTTCTTTAGTATCAATATGACGATTTTTCATATTTGAATCTTCTTATGGTACAGCCTCCGATCCATGGGATGGTAAGCTGACAGTTTTTTTATGTTTCACATTGTTTGAGTTATGTATTCATTATTTTTATAATATTATTTCCTGTGATATTCCTGTAGAGATTTAATTTTCATCTTTTTCTTTTTTAATATTTCTATGGCTTTTAAAGCGGCTTTTGCTCCTGTTATGGTAGTTGTAAAAGGAATTCTGTACTGTAAAGCGCTTCTTCTTATTGAGAAGGAATCTCTCTGTGCCTGAGTTCCTGAAACAGTATTAATCACAAAATTTATCTCTCTGTTTTTAATTTTATCAACAATATGCGGCCTGCCTTCTGTAACTTTATTTATAACCTCTACACTAATACCATGTTCATTAAGATATTTTGCTGTTCCCCTTGTTGCTATCACAGAAAAGCCAAGTTCTATTAATTTCTTTACAATCGAGACCGATGAAGGTTTATCTTTATCTTTCAAGCTTATGAATATCTTTCCCGATAATGGAATACTGTTACCACATGAAATCTGGGATTTACCATAAGCAAGGCCGAATTCTCTATCAATGCCCATAACCTCGCCTGTTGACTTCATTTCAGGACCTAAAATTGTATCTACTCCCGTGAATCTGTCAAAAGGAAAGACCGCTTCTTTTACAGCAATATGTTTAATTTTCTTCTCTTTTGTAAATCCCAGTTCTTTCAAGCTTTTGCCTGTCATTACTTTTGCCGCTAATTTTGCGAGAGGAATTCCTGTAGCTTTACTAACAAAAGGTATTGTCCTTGATGCTCTTGGATTAACTTCAAGTATATATATTTCATCTCCTTTAACAGCAAATTGTATATTCATGAGCCCGATAACATTGAGTTCTTTTGCCAGTGCTTTGGTTTGCCGCTTTATTTCCTTTATTTTATCTTTAGGCAGAGAATACGGAGGCAATGAACAGGCAGAATCGCCTGAATGTATTCCGGCTTCTTCAATATGCTCCATCACGCCTCCAATAATAACCTGACTTCCGTCAGAGATAGCATCAACATCTATTTCAATTGCATCTTCAAGATATTTATCAATAAGCACAGGATGCTCAGGTGATGCTTTCACCGCCCGTCTCATATACTCTATTAAAGACTTTTCATCATAAACTATCTCCATAGCCCTGCCACCGAGTACATATGATGGCCTGACCATTACAGGATAGCCTATTTTTGAAGCTGCACTAAGAGCTTCTTCTATGGACATGGCTGTATCGCTTTCAGCTTGTTTGAGCTTTAGTTTATCAAGAAGTTCTTTGAATCTTTTTCTATCTTCTGCCCTATCAATTGAATCAGGTGATGTGCCAAGAATTTTAACCCCTTCTTTTTCCAGTGGCACAGCAAGTTTCAAAGGTGTCTGACCGCCAAATTGAACAATGATACCTTCGGGTTTTTCAATATGAATAATGTTTAAAACATCTTCAAGAGTAAGAGGCTCAAAATAAAGTCTATCAGCAGTATCGTAGTCAGTGCTAACAGTTTCCGGATTGCAGTTTACCATTATAGTCTCATACCCCAATTCTTTTAGTGCGAAAACAGCGTGAACACAGCAATAATCAAATTCAATTCCCTGTCCAATTCTGTTAGGACCTGAACCAAGTATGATTACTTTTTGCCTGCTTGAGGGATTTGCTTCACATTCAGTAGTGTCAGAGTGTCCACATGTCAGAGTATCAGAGTCTTTGACACTTTGATACTTTGACTCTTTGATACTATTAAAAGGAGTTTCATAGGTTGAATACATATACGGTGTATATGCTTCAAACTCTGCCCCGCAGGTATCAACCATTTTGTAAACAGCATGTATGTTATATTGTTGTCTTAAATGTCTTATATCGGATTCTTTTACATCAATAAGTTGAGCGATTCTTCCATCGGAAAATCCATATTGTTTTGCTTTCTTTAACTTTTCGATACAATTAGGATTTTGAATATCGAATTTTGAATCTTGAATTCTTTTTTCAGTTTCAATAATCTGCTTCATATTTTCAAGAAACCACGGGTCTATCCATGTAAGTTCATATATTTCACGGATGCTCATTCCTTCCCTTATAGCCTGAGCTATGTACCAGATACGTTCTGAATTAGGTGTCTTGAGCTTTGATTTAATTTCTGACAGTTCTGCTTTAATAGTCTCAAATCCATAACTGCTGATTTCAAGGCTTCTTATAGCCTTTTGAAGTGATTCTTTAAAAGTCCTGCCGATTGACATTACTTCACCTACGGATTTCATTTGAGTGTTGAGGGTAGGGTCTGCTTCAGGAAATTTTTCAAAAGCAAATCTCGGGATTTTTGTAACAACGTAATCTATTGTTGGTTCAAAAGATGCAGGAGTTTCTCTTGTTATATCATTTGGAATTTCCTCGAGGGTAAGTCCTACGGCAAGTTTTGCAGCAATTTTTGCTATTGGAAATCCTGTAGCCTTTGACGCAAGGGCAGAACTTCTTGAGACTCGTGGATTCATCTCTATAACAACCATCCTGCCATTGTTTTGATTCACTGCAAATTGTATATTAGAGCCGCCTGTATCAACACCAATTTCACGTATTATTGCTATAGATGCATCACGCATCCGCTGGTATTCTTTATCTGTTAAGGTTTGTGCAGGAGCAACAGTTATTGAATCACCTGTATGCACACCCATTGGATCAAAATTTTCTATAGAGCAGATTATTACTACATTATCCATGCTATCGCGCATTACTTCAAGCTCATATTCCTTCCAGCCTAATACAGATTCTTCAACAAGAACCTGATTGACAGGACTGAGTTTCAACCCTCTCTCGAGCATTTCTTTATATTCTTCCATGTTGTAAGCTATTCCGCCGCCTGTTCCACCAAGTGTAAAAGATGGCCTTAGAATAACAGGAAATCCAGTATATTCAACTGCTTCGAGTCCTTCTTTAATAGAGCCTACGTGCGAGCTTTTAGGAACTTCGAGTCCTATTTTTTTCGTAGCCTCTTTAAAAAGTTCTCTATCCTCTGCTTTTTTAATTGCATGAATTTTCGCACCGATTAATTCAACCTTGTATTTTTCGAGTATGCCTTTTTCAGAGAGTTCAACCGCAAGATTTAACGCAGTCTGCCCGCCCATGGTTGGCAATAATGCATCAGGTCTCTCTTTTTTTATAATCATCTCAAGAACATCTGAAGTTAGCGGTTCAATATAAGTTGAATCAGCCATTTCAGGATCAGTCATGATTGTTGCGGGATTAGAGTTTACAAGAACAACTTGATACCCTTCCTCACGCAAAGCCTTGCATGCTTGAGTACCGGAATAGTCGAATTCACAAGCCTGGCCGATTATTATCGGACCGGAGCCGATTAACAAAATCTTTTTAATATCGTTTCTTTTTGGCATAAAAAATATAAACCTCTAAATATCAGATAAATCTGAAAGTGAAAGATATGATAATGTTTCTAACTCAGTGATAAAAGAAATATAAAAATCACCCTCGGGTAAGTTTTTTGCAGTAATTTTTTTACCCATTAAATATAACAATATATTAGTATCTAAAAGATATTTATCTCCATTCACTCCGTATTTTCCTTTGAAAATCCATTGGGTCTTCTTTGATATTTATAATTCCTAAGTACTTGATTAGTTTTCCTTTTGTCATTTTTTTTTGATAACTTTTTAAAATCTGTTCAATTTCCTTCCATTCTTTATATTTGATAATTACTTCTGAGGGATTATTATTTTCATCCATAACAATCTTTTTATGTATATTTTTCAACATATATATTTGTCTCCGTTGTAAATGTTTATTACTTTATTAGCCAGTAAAATTACCTATTTAAAATACACTATCTTGCTTCCTGCAAGGTGGAGTGGTATTTCTGATTTTTCTGTCCATTGTCCTTTTTTGAAATATCTATCGTCAACACTTGCTGATAGGACTTTGCCGAAAAATGCATAACATTCGCCTGCATCAACTGCCTTCCATAGTCTGCATTCTATATAGCCTATACAATTTTTTATCAAGGGAGCTTTCACCTTTTTGCCGTTAATTATTTCAAGCTTTGCTTTTGTGAATTTATCTGTATCCCTGCCCGATGATTTTCCACATATCCATATAGCAGGCAGAAGTTTCTTAGTTGGTATATTAATAACAAACTCCTTCGTTTGCCTGATTAATTTTGTCGTATGATGTTCCTTTGAAACACAAACAATTACAATTGGTGGTTCATCACTTACAGGAGTCGCCCATGCACATGTCATCACATTCGGCTTCCCATTTTTATCAATACTTGTCAATAAAAAAGTCAATTTCGGATGCAAAAGATGATATATCTCTGATTTAATTTCTTTTAGCATATTATTCTCCTATCAATAAAACTTCTTCCAACTCATTTATGCTCAATACATATTTGTAGTCTTTTCGCTTTATCGCATGCACACTATGTTTATATTTTTTAAGAATATCTAAAAGTTCATCTATTGATGGAATTCCATCAGAACGATATGAAACAACAAGAATACTGTCTCTAAACTTGCAAAATAAGTTATCAAAAGCAGAGTGTATTTTATTCTTATCCATCCAGACAGTAGGAATAGATTTAAGTTTTTTATGTTTTGAATTATAGTCAATCGTGTTTGCCCAGTTATCATAATTAACAAGTCCCTCAAGAAAATGATAAAACTCAAGATAATCTACTCCCACCCCTTTTTTAGAAATATAGGGCGTATCAATATATACAAGCTCATAATTTCCCTGAATATCAAAAACATCCATATTTAATGCAGTATTTTTTCTACCATTAGAAAATACAGCGTCATTTGCTTCGCTAATAAACTTTTTAAAATGAACCTCAAACGGTGTATCCCAGGTAGCTTTATTACCAAAATCTCTTTTCACATCAGCAAATCTTAAATAAAGATTTTTTCTGTGAAATAAATTAAAAGGTCTTTTTACAAGACATGCCTGAAATAATGCAAAATATGCTAATGCTTGTTTATATTTATCTTCAAGCAATCTAATATTGGTCGAAATCATATCAATCCATGTATTTTCTTCATCTGTATAATAGATGTCTTTAAAAGTATCAGCTATAAATGTTGGATAGACTACTCCGTTATGCTTTGTAAGAAGAAAAGTCATATCATCATCTGAAAGTGTAATTTCATCGTTTTCAATTAATGCAAGTCCTACATAATAGTTAAATTTCAGGATGTCATTGTATGTAACCTGCTTACCATTTTCTTTAAGTTTATATGCTACGCATCCTGTGCCTCCAAAAGCATCAAGAGCGGTACGAAAATCTAAATTCTTAATAGCCTGCCAGATCCAATCAACAATTTTCAGCTTGCTTCCCTGAAAGCGGGTTGAGGGAAAAGCAGGGGCTGGTTTAATTAAGGTCATCTGTTCTTTAGTAACACATTTCATTTCGTAATCTATTTTTTATCCAACTTTTCTGCCTTTTAGTTTATCAATCCAATCTTTATCAATCTTTAAGGTTAATGACCTCAAAATACCTTTAATAAATAAAGAAACGGATAATTTGCCAAAATTTCGTTCTTTTTCACTGAGAACATCTTCACCTTTTAGGATTACTTCTTCAAGTCCTGCTGGCACATCAAAATAAAATCGCCTTCTTTGTTCATCAGCAGAAAATTCAAGCCATATCGGAATATCTTGTGGTAATGGATTGCCATCATAATATATTTTACAGAGTTCTTCGTCAGAATTGGCAAACAATTCATCAGGGAATAAATCTTTGCTAAGAAAATGTAATAACACACCTGTTGATGTCATTCCGAAAAAACTTGTTTTAACTGGTAAGAGTGATTCATGAAGATTACTAAGTAAATTTCTTCTATTATTCATATCATATTTTTCCAAAAAATTATTAATGTTTGATGAATAATCTTCTAACAAATTTTCTAAATCTCTCATAAAAGTTGAATGTTTTCCAAAACTGATAGTTTTGCGCCACGAAAGACCATCGCTTTCTAATAATTCGATATCTTTCTTTATTTCTGCCATTTGCTGATTGGTACGATAAGAAATTGTCTTTATTCCATGGGCAAAAGCTAAATTAACTGCTTGTTCTTGAAACCCATTTGCTGAGAAAAATACTCCTAAATCAGTGTATCTATTTTGGGAGTCAATAGTATGAGAACCATCAATAAAATAGTTTTCAGAAATGTCTTTTATTACACCGATAAAAGATCGTATTTTATCTTTATTAACTTCATGGTTGTAATATTTTGCTTCTACAAGAAGTCTTAAAGGATATGTAAAGGGAATCCTCCTAGAAAAAATACAAGGTGTATCTATTTGATGCCATGTTCCTCTACCTTTAATCTCAATTTTATATTCTCCATTGATTCTAATTCTCTCACTTTCATTGGCTGACAGAAGTGACCATCCATTCTTCTTAAGTAGATGACGGACAACGACTTCGAATATATACCCTCTTAATTGTCCTCTTTTGAACCCTTTTTCTCCTCTCATACTCAGTTCTTTATTGTCCTATTTAAACTTTCGATAATAAAACTAAGTCTCATTTCTTCAACTTCTTATATTCCCTATACTCCTTTAAATTCTTATACGGAGCGCCTTTGAGGTCAACTGCCTTTGCCATATCTTTTGTCATATAATACATCCAGTAGTCATTAAAAATATCTTCCCCAAGTTCGGCGAATGGCCCCTTTCCATAAATTAATTCATCAATTTTTGTAACAGAACCTATATTTTTTGTATTGCCACTCCCCGGTCGGTCAAGGGCAATACGATATTTCTCCTGAATAAAAAATGTAAAGTCTTTAATAACAGATGTAATGTTTTGCAGGTCATCCAACTTATATATTTTTCTCTCATCTAAATCTTTATCTGTTCTGGAATAGATTACACCAAGGACAAAATGCCCGACATATTCGTCATAGGGAAAAGTGATATTCTTTTTACTTTTCCTGTCTCGGAAATATCCTGTAAATGCTCCTAAGGTCATACCATTTACCTCTTTCCCGTTCTTTCGATAGGTGCTTTTTAGGTCAACTGCATATTTATTATCTTTGTCATCTATAAATGTAATATCGGGGTAAAAATTCTGCTCCTTGCAAAGAACCATTTTGTAATTATTATCTTGAGCAAATTGACAAATTTTAGGAAAAAGAAGAAGCTCCATAACCTTTGAAACAACTTTGGTGTCAAAAGAAATTGTATAAATATTTTTTGCAATATCAATAAATCCTTTAACTACCCAGTCTCCTTCTCCAGTAGAAACTGCTGCATTAAACAATTCAACATACTTGAGAAGCTGGTTTCTGAACTTCTCTTTTAGTTTTTGTTTTTCTTCTAAATTCTCCATATTTTCCTTCAATTCGGTCTTTTATAAGCTGGCAATAGTTTGAATCTATCTCAATCATGATACATTTTCTATTGAGCCCTTGCGCAACATATCCTGTTGTACCAGAGCCAGCAAAGGGATCAAGAATCAAATCGCATTCATTGCTTCCAGCCAGTATCACATATTCCAAAACAATCGTTTGTTTTGTAGCAGGGTGGCGAAAAGGATTTTTCTCGGCCCAGTATTCCCAGATATTTTTCATCTGAATCCCACCATTTAATTCCTTCATAACTTTGTAATTAAATTTTGTCCTTCCTTTTGTATTCTTTTTTGCCCATAACATAGTCTCGGTAACAGCCCTGAAGCATGAACCTTTAAAATTAGGTGGAGCATTTCTTTTATGAAGAATTATATCATTAAGTATCTTGAAACCTAAGTCTTGAAGAACAACATTTATTACCCCTATACTGTGGTATGTCCCTGTAACCCAGATTGTAGCTCCTTCTTTAAGAATACGCTGGGCTTCTTTTAGCCAGCTATAATGAAATTCAAACTGATAATTAAGGGATTTAGAATAAGCCCATTGAGCCTTCTGAGTATCGAATGAATCAGCATGACCATCGTTGCGCTTTATAACCAGTCCTGATTGATTTCCAAAGTAGGGAGGATCGGCAAAAATAAGATCTATATACTTATCAGGGACCCTTTTTAATAAATTTAATGCATCACCGTTGTAAAGTGCTATCTTTCTTTTGTCATCATAAAAGTAAGGTTTTATGGCCTCATACTTACCATAAGAAGTTTTTTCCTCTGCACAAATAAAACCCGTAGTTTCGAACTGTTCGATCATTGTGTTTCCTTCATCATCTATCTAATTTCCACCCTTGATTTATTTATCCTATATCTTTCCACTTCTAAACAACTCCTGGATTTCTATTGTTTTTTTAGGTAAAGATTTTCTTAATTTGTTGCCATAATAAAGCCACTTGAGTTTTCTTTCTATAGGCCATTTACGGTATTCATCCAACTGCTCTTCACTCACAAAATATGTAAATCCTCCCTTTTTCTCCATTATCTCTCCAGTATCTTTTTCAGGTATTCTACATCTGAAATATCCTGTTTGCGTCCTGAATGTTGTTTAAGTGTTATGAGATCATGTATTGAGATAGTTGGAATTCCTATCCCCTCAATCTCGAATATAACGGCTCTGCTCTTTAAGTCACTATAAGGAATCGGAGAATGAAAAACAATATCGATTTCTCCAATTGGTAATTTATCATTGTAAAAGCTTAATGCTCTCATTTCTTTTTCAAGCGTCCACTTTTCTCTTATTTCTTTATCAGCAATTTCTATTGGATTAACCGGAACTTTCGGACGATAGCCTAAATCATTTAGTTTATTAATTAATCTATTTACATTTTCGCTTTCAAGCAATATCATAAGATCAATATCATAAGTCATTCTTGGAATACCGTGAAAATTTACTGCTAAACCTCCAACAACAAGATAATCTATTTTGAGTTCATTAAATGTTTTGAATATATTTTTAAAATCCATTTCCATTATTTATAACTCTCGATCATTTCTTTAAATCTTTTAAAAATATGCGCTGAATCATTTGGGCCCGGACCAGCTTCAGGATGATGCTGAACCGAGAAAATTGGCAGCTCAACGTGCTGCATACCTTCTTCAGTCCCGTCATAAAGATTCTTATGGGTAAGCCTTACCTGACCTTTAAGGCTATTTATATCAACACAATAGTTATGATTTTGAGAAGTAATCTCAACCCTCCCGGTTGTTAAATCTTTTACAGGATGGTTTCCTCCATGATGTCCGAACTTAAGCTTATAAGTTGTTCCACCCATTGAAAGTCCAAGAATCTGATGGCCGAGACATATACCAAAAATAGGTTTTTTCCCCATCAATCTTTTTGTGTTCTCAATGCCATATGTAACAGTTTGGGGGTCACCTGGCCCGTTACTAAGAACTATTCCATCGGGATTCATGTCAAGAACTTCTTCAGCAGGTGTTTGTGCTGGTATAACCGTAACTTCAAAACCTGCTTCAACAAGATTCCGAAGAATATTGAATTTTACTCCAAAATCATAGACAGCAATCCTAATCCCCCTCAGCCCCCCTTTACCAAAGGGGGGTAAGGGGGGATTTTTCTGACTTTCTAAATTCTGCTTTCTGACTTCAGTTTGAGTAGGTTCCCATTTCCAGCAACCTTTGTTCCATTCATATTTTTCTTTTGTTGTTACATCCTTCACAAGATCAAAAGCAGAAATTCCAGGATGTGCTCTGACTTTTTCCAAAAGACTTACAGGATTCAGGTCAACAGTTGAAATAATACCCATCTGTGCTCCGTAGTTTCTTAAATGTCTTGTCAAAGCACGCGTGTCAATGCCTTCTATTCCAACTATCCCATATTCTTTTAAATAATCTCCTAATGAGTTTGTTAATTTTGAATCTTGAATTTTGAATTTTGAATTTTCAGCCCTCCAGTTGCTCGGAAAATCAATATATTCTTTTACAACAAATCCTTCCACTTTTGGACCACCAAACGACTCTAAGTCTTCATCATTTATTCCATAATTTCCAATTTGTGAATATGTCATTACAACAATTTGTCCTTTATAAGAAGGATCTGTAAGTATTTCTTGATAACCTGTCATTGATGTATTGAAAACAACCTCTCCTATGGTTTCTCCTTCAGCACCAAAATTTTCCCCTTCAAATACAACTCCATCAGAAAGCACAAGAAATGCCTTACCACTCATAAATTTTTCCTTTATAAATCGTAAAAACAGGGCAACCCCTAAGTGCCCAGCCATCAAAAGGCGTGTTTTTCCCCTTTGATACAAAATCCTCTGCCTTAACTATATATTCTTTACTTTCATTTATAATCACGATATTTGCAAAAGAACCTGGTTTAAGATTTCCTTCGTTTAGCCCGAGAATTTTTGCCGGATTAACCGTCATTTTTTCTATAAGAGCTTTTTTTGTAAGAACATCTTCCTGAACCAACTTCAGACTTAATCCAAGTGCTGTTTCAAGTCCTGAAATTCCAAAAGGAGCAGAATCAAAAGGGTTCAGCTTTTCATCAATATGATGAGGAGCATGGTCTGTTGCAATAACATCAATAGTACCATCTTTTAAACCTTCTTTTATGGCTTCAATATCATAAAGGGTTCTTAAGGGTGGATTAACTTTTGCGTTTGTATTATATCCCTGAACCATATCTTCAGTAATACTGAAATAATGTGGACATGTCTCAGAGGTGATATTTACACCGCGCTTTTTGGCTTCCCTGATTAATTTGACAGAACCTGAAGTAGAAACATGGGCAATATGAAGTCTTCCACCTGTTGATTCTGCAAGTAGAATATCCCTGAAAATCATAATTTGTTCTGCTTCAGGTGGAATTCCTCTTAACCCGAGTTTGACGGATAAAAGTCCTTCATTCATTACACCACCTTCAGATAGAGTCAAATCCTCACTATGGGAAATAATCGGCACATTAAATGTTTTTGAATATTCAAGGGCTCTTTTCATTACAGTGCTATTTATAACAGGTCTTCCATCATCAGAAAATGCAACGCAGCCTTCATTTTTCATTGTTCCTATTTCTGCAAGCTCATCACCTTTCTGGCCTTTGGTTATAGCGCCTATAGGATAAACTGAGCAAAAACCTTCCTGTTTGGCTTTTCTTATAATAAATTCGGTTACACTTTCATGATCATTAACAGGATTTGTATTAGGCATGCAACATACAGTTGTGAATCCTCCTTTTATTGCTGCAAATGTCCCTGTTTTAATGGTTTCTTTATATTCAAATCCAGGCTCTCTTAAATGGACATGCATATCAATAAGCCCGGGTATCACTAAAAAACCGTTAGCATCAATGATTCTATCAACATGGATATTTTCTTTATGTTTCTGACGATGTTCTTTACTTTTTATAATTACTTCCTTGATTTTTTGGTCTTCAATTAATATATCTCCCTTACAATCTATATTTTGCGAGGGATCAAGAATATAACCGTCCTTAATTAATATCTTCATTTTCGACTCCCTGCAAGCAAATACATAACAGCCATTCTTATTGCTATGCCATTTGTAACCTGCTCGAGTATGACCGAACTCGGTCCATCTGCGACTTCAGATGTGATTTCAATTCCTCTATTCATTGGTCCTGGATGCATAACTATAGCATCTTTTTTTGCAAAGGATAATCTTTTAGATGTTAAACACCAGTTCCTGACATATTCTTCTGTGGTGGGAAAAAATCCTTTGTCCTGCCTCTCCATCTGGATTCTAAGCATCATTATGACATCCACATTCTGAAGCCCTTCTTCCATAGCGTGAAAAACTTCCACACCTAATTTTTCAATATTCTTAGGTATTAATGTAGGAGGTCCGATAAGTCTTACTTCTGCACCTAATTTTGTAAGACTGTAAATATTAGACTTAGCTACCCTACTGTGCGCAATATCGCCGACTATTGCTATTTTCAGGTTTTTGAAATCACCTTTTTTTTCTCTGATTGTAAAGGCATCAAGCAGAGCCTGTGTTGGATGTTCATTTATTCCGTCTCCTGCATTTATTATTGATGCTTTAAGTTTGCCTGAAAGAAGATGAGGAACTCCCGAGGATGAATGTCTGATAATGATGAAATCTGCTCCAAGAGCCTGAACAGTCATTGCTGTATCAATCAGGCTTTCACCTTTAACCACGCTGCTTGTCGGCACTGAAAAATTTATTACGTCTGTGCTGAGCCTTTTTGCTGCAAGTTCAAATGATGTTCTTGTTCTTGTAGAAGGCTCAAAAAAAAGATTAACTGTGGTTTTACCCCTAAGGGCGGGAACTTTCTTTATATCCCTGCTGATTACGTCTCTAAAACCCGCTGCTGTATCGAGCACAAGGATAATCTCCTCGGCAGAAAGTTCCTTGATCCCGAGAAGATCTTTACTTTTAAGCATCAAAATCTCCTTTTTGAAGAATTACCTTATCTTCTCCACTCTCTTCTGCAAATTGAACTACAACAGTCTCGGAACGGGAAGTAGGGATATTCTTTCCAGCATAATCAGCTTTTATAGGTAATTCACGATGACCCCTGTCAACAAGGACAGCAAGTTGTATCGAAGAAGGTCTTCCTATGTCCATTAAAGCATCCATCGCAGCTCTTATTGACCTTCCTGTAAATAGAACATCGTCAACAAGAACGATTTTCATGTCTGTTATCTCAAAATTTATTTCAGTTTTTCTGACCACAGGTTGTTCTTTTCGGATATTTAAATCGTCTCTATAAAACGCTATATCAAGAGAACCAACTGGTAAAATATTTTTCTCAATGTTTCTTATTTTTTCAGCAAGTCTGTTTGCGAGATAAACTCCTCCTCTTTGTATTCCAATAAGGCAGAGTTTTTCTATGCCCTTATTTCTTTCGACTATTTCGTGAGCCATTCTTGTTATAGCCCTATCAATATCCTCTTTGTTTAGTAATTCTTTATACATAGCGGTCACCTTTTGTAATGTAAAGCTTAAAGTGTCAATTCGTAATTATCTGGCTTAGAATCGGTATATTGCCTTAAAAAGACATAAAAAAACCTTCCTCTTGAAAAGATGGAAGGTTATGTTTTCATATTTACAGCTCAATCTATCTCCTTTACCTTTTCAGTCTCACAGGACTAATTTAAAGGTGATTTATTTAAACATATAGATAGATGGGTTGTCAAATTATCTCTTCCTCCTTCCTTTATTAAATAAATTTATCAATTTGATGTAAGAAATTCGTCAGTTTAATGTAGTAGGAAACTCCGGATAGTCTGGAAAAAAATTTTCTACATTTATGCTATTCAACATTTAATTCTTTTTTTAACCATTTTTTAAGTTCTCCTTCAGGCGCATACACTCCATTAAAATGATAGAATTTATGCTGAAATTTTTCTGGTACTTCAATCTTTGCAATATCTACTGCCTGATGCGGGGATAATTGTATCAAATTTAAAAAACAAGGTTTTGAAGCACAATTCAAAATAAAATAAACAGAATAATCATTTTTAGAACGGATTAAGTAACCCCTGTTAATATCAGACCATACATTTCCCCATTCAAGATGAAGCCTTACAGCCATTTCAGGTGTCATCTCCCAATCAATAGAATTTATTAACTGCCTGTCTTTTTTTAATTCTTCAAGTGTAAGCATATAACCCTCCTTTTCAATTAATTTATATAAATATATTATTAATTATATTATTTAAGAAAATAAATTTCAAGTGAATTTTAAGTAGATTGGATAACAATAAAATAAGGATTGGAATTGAAAGTAGTATCATGTGATATAATTTTAATAAATTATATTATTTAATCGTCCGGTATAAGGTTAATTTTGCTGAAATATCATAAAATATATCTTGGAAATCTTTGTAATAATAAATGTATTCACTGCATTTCTAAAAACATATCTCCTAAATATAATTTGGATACTGTTTTAAATTCTTCAGAAAAAATAGAAAACATCTTACTTTACGGCGGTGAGCCAACTTTAAGAACAGATATTTTACTAATAATCCAGAACCTTGTTAAGTCCGGAGCTAAAAGAATAAAAATTCTTACCAATGGTCGTGTTCTCTCGGATATTAATAATCTATACAGACTAGTTGATGCAGGGTGTTTTCTATTTGAAATAAAGTTATGGGGTTCAAATCCAATTGCTCATGATAAAATTACTCGTGTCTCAGGCAGCTTTCACGAGACCATCAATGGTCTTAATAATCTTACATCTATTCAGGATAAATTTGTTGCTATGCGTATCCCTATTTGTAGAGATAATTATAGAGATATTCAGGATATGGTGATACTTTCAATAAATTTCGGTGCAAACCGGATAATTCTCAGTCATAATGATCCTAAACTTTCTTTTAAAGAAGTTTTACCTTTTGTATTCAATTCTATAAATATCAGCTTGTTTAACCGTACGTGGATTCTGACAGAGAATTTCCCATTTTGTGTAATGAAAGGCTTTGAGAAACATATGAATGAAATTTATGAAGGCAAAGCTCTATTGTTTGATACAAATATTAAATATAATGAAAAATGTTCTGTCTGTATTTTTAAAACAATATGTTCAGGAATCAATTCCGAATATATCAGAAATAATGGCATGGAGTTTTTACCTGTGATTGAAAGTAAATATTTTGATGATATCAGGCGGCTTTATGAATCCTAAAAAGAAAGTAGCTCTCATATCATTTAATTGGGCAAACCATTTTTCACTTGCTCTCGGCTATCTTAAAGCATACGCCTTAAAAGATGATTTAATAAGACAGAATATTGATATAGAGATAATTGATTTTGATACTGAAATTCTAAATGTTCAGCAGGTTATTTATTACTTATCACAAATAAGACCGGATCTGATAGGTTTTTCATGCTATTGCTGGAATATTTTGAAAGTACTTGATACAGCACGAATAATCAAAAAATTATTTCCGGATACCAGGATTATTCTTGGCGGGCCTGAAGCAGGGCCTGCTGGGATAAAATATCTTACAGAAAATCCATTTATTGATATTGTTGTAAAAGGAGAAGGTGAAATAACTTTTTCAGAGGTGCTCAGAAATTCTTTGAGCAATTCAAGCCTAAGGGAAATACCGGGTATTTTATTCAGACAAAATGAAAGCATTATTGAAAATCCTGACAGAGAACCAATTGAAAATTTGAGTGAAATTCCTTCTCCATATTTAGAGGGGATATTAACCCCAAAAGATAAAGTTACATATATTGAGACTTATCGAGGCTGTATTTTTAGATGTCATTATTGTTATGAAGGAAAGAACCTCCCAAAGCTTAGGTTTTTCCCTGAAGAAAGAGTAAAAAAAGAAATAGAATTAATATTGAGCAACCCTGATATAAAAAGTTTTCACTTCATTGATACAGTTTTTAATTTAAAGAAAGAAAGACTCGAAAGGCTTGCCAATATGATTGCCTCTGCTAATCGTTTCGGGAGTGAACTTAGAACCGTTGAGATTATTGCTGAATTTGTTGACGAAGAAACTGTATCCATGTTTAAAAAAGCAAATGTTAAAAGTGTTGAAACAGGCCCTCAAACTGTAAATGAGGATACATTAAAAATTGTTAATAGATTTTACAAGAGAGAGAAGTTCGAAAAAGCAGTAAGACTTCTTGAACAAAATGGAATTGAAGTAACCTCTGATCTTATTATCGGTCTGCCTGGCGATAACTTTTTTAAGTTTGTTAACTCGGCAAAAACAATCATTAACATAAAGCCCTCAAATATTGTTTTCAGTATCTTGCATGTACTCCCTGGAACAATTCTTTATGAAAAGAGTGCAGAATTTAATTTAAAGTTTGATGATAAAGCACCTCATCTAATCCTTGAATCTCCTGGATTTCCTTATGAAGATATTGATACAGCAGTGATAATGGCATATAGCATAGACAAAGAATACAATGTTAAAAAACCTGATGGTTGATGATATTTATATAAAATTTGCTTTTTTTATGTTAAAGTGTGTAAATAAGATTATGAGCCCTGTATTAAAAATAAAAAATCATGATGAAAGAAAAGAATTGATCTTTGAATTGGAATATCTTTTATCTTTAACAACTCGTCAAAGATTTGAAATGATGTTCAAAAAATCGGAAGAAATGAAAAAAAATGTTAAGAAAAAGTGGATACAGAAAAACTTCTAAAATTATTAAAAGAACATAAAGTTGACTTATTAAAATGAAGAAAGCGGCTGGTAGGGCAAAAGACATTGAAGATTTAAAGGTTTTAAAACAATTAAAAAGATTAAAAAAAACAAGCGATAATAAAATGAATTAACTAAATTATGAAACTTATATTATTTGACATAGATGGAACATTGATTGATTCTGGTGGAGCAGGAGTTCGCTCACTCAATCTTGCATTCAAAAAAGTTTTCTCTATTGAGAATGCATTTAAAGGTATCAGCATGGCTGGGAAAACAGATTCACAAATTATAAAGGAATGCTTGCAAAAACATGGCCTTTCAGAAAATGGAGAATTTGGAACAGTTATTGAAGCTTACTTATACCATCTAAGAATAGAAATTAATAACAATAAAAAACATGTTAAGCCGGGAATTTATGACATTTTAAATAGTTTAAGTCAAACAAAAAATGTTTCAACAGGTCTTCTTACAGGAAATATTGAAAAAGGTGCAAGAATAAAACTTGAACCTTTTAGACTTAATGAATTTTTTCCTACCGGTGCATTTGGTAGTGACCATGAGGATAGAAATCAACTTCTCCCGATTGCAGTAAAAAGGTTCACAAATCTTTATAAGACGGGTATAGACATAAAAAAATGCATGGTTATTGGTGACACTCCACGTGATGTTGAGTGTGCACATATTTATGGAGCTATTTCAATTGGTGTTGCAACAGGGCCTTACAGTATTGAAGAGCTTATTGAAGCAGGAGCGGATTATGTAGTACAGAACTTTTCTAAGCCTTATGATTTTTTAGAAACAATTTTTAATTTGATTTAAAAAGCTTTTTGATTTTTTCAAGAATAGTTGTTTGAACTTTAACTTTCAAATACAAATCCCCTGATTCATCACCGTGCTCGCCACCCTTTCCCATACCTTTAAGTTTTATCTTTTGACCTTCTTTTATACCGGCTGGAATTTTTATCATTATTTGGCGAGGATTGTCAGGATTAGAATAAAAGTAACTGACTTTGCCGCCTGCTAAAGCGATTTTCGGAGAAATAGTGATTTCATCTTCAATATCTTTTACTTTTCCTGGTATCTCAAGACCGTATTTCTTTGCCAGGTTTTTCTGCATCGCTTTGATACCCTTAAGCAAGATTTTTGATAAAAAAGAAGGATTATTGTTTTCGATGTGTTCTGTTTTATATTGACGGTTTTTTAAAATATCTTCATATGGTCTTGATATATTTCCAAAAAAGAAAAATCCTTTTCCTGTAAATCCAGGACCTTTAAACTGGAAAGTTCTGAACTGGTCCCCGTAAAAATTACTTTGTGTAAAAATATCTTCAGGTCTATTGAATCCAAATGCTCTACTAAATTCAGCAAAGATTTGATTAATATCAGAACCCCTGAATATATCCTGTTCAGAATAAGTCTGCCTGAATTTATCCCTTGCATTGAATCCAAAATTATGCCTATAAAAATCGTACTCTTTTCTCTTTTTTTCGTCGGAAAGTACGGCATAAGCTTCGTTGAGTTCTTTCATCATTTCTTCATTGCCCGGATTTTTATCTGGATGATATTGGAAAGCAAGTTTACGGTAAGTCTTCTTTATTTCTTCAAAAGAAGCGTTTTCACTTACACCAAGAATTTTGTAATAATCCTTCTGTTCCATGTAATTTTATTTTACCTGAAAAATGCGGACTTAAAACAGAACATAAAAAAATGCGGACATTAAAAATTGGTAGCTTACCAGCTTGATAGCTTGAAAGCTTTATAAACTTAGTTTTTCGGGGGAATAACCAACTATAGAAATACAGGCCTTCTGGGCTTCTTTTATAAAAAGTTCTTTTGAAAGGATTAGACTTTTATTAGCTTCTACTGCAAGTACACTCCCGCCGTATTCTTTTATTACATTTAATGTCTGTAAGCCTACAGCAGGAACATCAAATCTCATATCTTGCTCGGGTTTACTGACTTTTACAACTACTGCTCCTTTACCCGCAAGCTTACATCCTCTTTTAATGGCTTCATCAGTTCCTTCTATTGCTTCAACTGCCATGACAGCGCAATTTTTTATGACTACTGTCTGACCTATATCAAGTCTTCCAATTTCTTTTGCAATTTTCCATCCAAATTCAATGTCTTTCCATTCCTCTTTTGTGGGTTTGTTTTTAGTCAGTATTCCTTCAGGCATTAAAATCTTTGTACTAAACTGAGTTATCTCAAGAAGTTTAATTCCTTCATTTGCAAGTTCATTAGTAATCGCAATCAAAATAGAATCATCTTTTCTGTCTTTAAGAGAAAAGAGAAGTTTTACAGCTCTTAAATCAGGTGTGATTTTGCTTTTATAAAGAAGTGATTTTGAGACTTTTCCTGCCATAACAGCTTCAGAAATTCCTGCTTTTTTTAAGGTCTCAATAAGTTTACCAAATTTTCCAACATTAACCCATTTTATTTCATCAACATATTTTGCAAGAGATTCGTCTGCCAAAGATTCAAGAGCAGCAGCAAAGACTGAATATCCCTGTGACTTTGCTTCAACAGCAATCGCAGCAGGAAGTTCACCATTACCAGCAATGATACCGAGTTTTTTAGATGATTCGCTTTGCATTCTTTACTCTCTGCTCTATGCTCTTCGCTCTACGCTTTTTTTACATGTTTACTATGGTGACCACAATCGATAGGTCATAGAATTTTTTAAAATTAGTCTTCCTGTTTTCTACAAATCCCGCGTTTATTTTTTTGTATAAATTCAATTAAATGTTTAATCTCATCCGTATAGGGTAATTCTTCCTGCACTTTTTTAATAGCTTCTTTTAATGTATGTTTTTCCCTGAAAATAATTTTATAAGCCTTTTTGAGTTCGCTTATTGTCTGCTCTGAAAAGCCATGACGTTTCAATCCAATTGTATTCAAGCCATAGAGTCTTACTCTTGCACCTGAAGCAATTGTATATGGCGGAATATCCTGATTGATTCCGCTAAAACCGCCTACCATTGCATATGCTCCAATCCTTGTAAATTGATGAATCGCAGCAAGGCCACCTATTACAGCGTAATCTTCAACCTGAACATGTCCACCCAATGTAGCTACGTTTGCCATTATAATATTATTCCCGATCTTACAATCGTGTGCGATATGAACATAAGCCATTAAAAAATTATTGTTGCCGATTGTTGTTACACCGTCTCCGGATACCGATGCTCTGTGAATAGTGATATATTCTCGAATTGTATTATTATTACCAATCTTAACAGATGTTTTTTCACCTTTATATTTTAAATCCTGAGGAGGCAATCCAATACTTGTAAAAGGATATATGGTGCAATTTTCGCCTATTTCAACATTGCTTTCTATTACAACATTTGAGATAAGCTTTGTGCCCTTTTTTATATAGGCTCCTTCATTTACAATGCAGAATGGACCAATATTGACTTCATCTTCTATTTCTGCATGAGTATTAATAATAGCAGTGGGATGAATTTCTTTTGGCATATTTTATATCTCCTTATCTGTAACCATAGCTGTAAATTCTGCTTCTGCAGCAATTTTATCATCAACTATCGCATTTCCTGTAAATTTCCAGACCTGACTTCTCTGGTGTAATATACTAACTTCAAGTTTCAATTGGTCGCCCGGAACAACTGGCTTTCTGAATTTAGCTTTCTCAATAGTCATAAAATAAACTGTCTTGCCAGGGGTAACACCCGAACGAAAAGCCAGAATTCCGCCAACCTGGGCAAGGGCTTCTATAATCAAAACACCCGGCATGATTGGATTGCCTGGGAAATGACCCTGAAAAAATCCTTCATTTATAGTAACATTTTTTATTCCAACAGCTCTTTTGCCCGGTTCAAGTTCAATAATTTTATCAACCAGCAAAAAGGGATAACGATGCGGTAAAAGTTCTTGAATTTCTTTTGTATTAATCATGGATTATTCCTCCCTTCAAGTTCTTTGAGCTTATCTTCCAGTTCCTTTATTTTTTTATGCATTTCAGGAAGTTTCGCAAAAATTGTCTGCGCTTTGAGCCACTCTCTATGTGGTAAGGCAGGGGAACCTGAATAAACACCTTTTGGTACATTTCCCATAATTCCTGATTGTGCACCAATCATTGTCTGGGATTCAATTTTTGCATGATCAGCTACGCCGACCTGACCGCCGAGTGTTACATAATCTCCAATTTCAGTACTGCCAGCTATCCCAACCTGGGCAATTATCAATGAATTCGAGCCAATTTTTACATTGTGAGCTATTTGGGAAAGGTTATCAATCTTTGTCCCTTTACCTATTATTGTGTTTCCCAAGGTTGCTCTGTCAATTGATACATTTGAGCCAATTTCAACATCATCTTCGATGATAACACCACCTACTTGAGGGATTTTGTTGTGAACTCCATTATCAAATACATAACCAAAACCATCTGAGCCTATGACTGTGCCTGAATGAATAATTACTTTATTGCCAATTTCGATATTTTCTCTAACAGTAACATTTGGGTATATCAAACAGTTGTTGCCTATTTTTGTATTTTCTCCTATATATACAAAAGGGTATATAATCGTTTCATCTCCAATAACAGCGCCTTCACTTATGAAAACAGATGGGAAAATAGTCACATTATTACCAATAGTAGCTTTATCAGAGATAATTGCTGATTTACTAATTCCTTTATGAATGAATGGTTTTACATAGAAGAACTCAAGAAGTTTTGCAAAGGCAAGATAGGGATTTGAAACTTTTAGCTGAGAAATGGAGATACCTTCAACTGGTTCTTTTACGATTAATGCCGATGCTTTGCAATTACCAATTTCTTTGAGATATTTCTTAGATGATATAAAAGTTATATCACCCGGCTTAGCATCAAGTATCCCAGAGACGCCTGTGATTTCGAGTTCATGGTCTCCAAAGATTTCTCCGTTTACTAATTTTGCAATATCTTCAAGCTTCATAAGTAAGAAATTACCTTTTATTTTTGAGGATTTTTTTCAATACCTGATGGAACAGGTTTTTTAGTTTCATCGTATTTTTTTATGAATAAATCCGTTATATCTATTTTTTCGTCTCCGTACAAGATTTGACCTTTATCGAGTATCAAAGTATATTTTTCTTTTTCGCCAATAATACTTGATAATGTTAGAATTTCATGAAGCATATTGGTATAGAGTTCATCATATTTAGATTCGAGTTCTTTTTCAGAGTCCTGTCCGAATCTTTCAAGCTCTGTCTCGAGTCTGTCTATTTCTTCAAATTTTTTCTTCAAAGCAGCTTCAGTTAAACCAGCTTTCTGAATCTCAAGATTAAACCTTAGATTATCAATAGATTTTCTCTTTTCATCGATGACTTCCTGTTTTAATTTAGCCAAAGAATTATATTCATCAGTTGCTTTTCTACCTGCAATGGACTCTTCGGCAACTTTCTGCAAATCAATAACTCCGAGTTTAAATATATCCTCTGCTGTAATTTCAGATTCCTTTTTTATTTGCGATTCTTTTAATGGTGATTCAGCAGGTTTTTCAGATGGTTCAATGATTTCTGTTTTAGATGGATGTTCTTCAATAACTTCTTTCATTTGTACGGGTGGTTCTTGTACTTTTACATTTTCTACTTTAGTAGTCTCTTTTGGAGCTTCCAAGATAACATTAGTTTCAACAGGTTTCTTGCTTTTGGAAGAACAACCTGATGAAAGCAAACTCAAGCTTAGAAATATTATTAATGCTGCAAATATATTCATTATTGTTTTATTTTTCTTAAAATTAAATCTCATAGTTTAAAAATAGAAAGTAATAAAGTATGCGGCTTGATAATGCATTTATTGTTCTCAAAACGTGAAACGTAACAACTAATATACTGTCATTCTGTGTCCCTCTGGTTAATCCAAAGGTAGATTTTACTTGAGGAACCGATCATACCACAACTTGATTGTGGTATCCAGAGAAAAGAGCTTCTAGATTACCCGATTAAATCGGGTAATGACAAATTGGAACACGGTATCGACATTTCAAATAACATTTTACTAGTTTATTTTGAATTCTATTTCTTTAGTTCATTGAATTTCTTGAGTACTGTGTCTGTAATATCAATAACTTTGTTTGAGTAAAGTATTACAGTTGCAGGAAGAATCAGGGTGTAATCTCCTTCTTTGCCAATTTTCTGTATGATATTAACAAGGTCATTTAATATTGAATTTTCCATTTCTCTCTGTTTTTTTGCAAGTTCTGCCTCTGAATCAGAAACAAATCTTCTAATATCTCTATCCATTTTTTCGAGTTCTTCGACCTTTGACTTTTTTGCTTCATCAGAGAGAATGTTTTGTTGTTTCTTTAATTCTTCGTCAAGTTTCTTTGCAGTGTTTACCATTTTTTCGAGTTCTTTTTCTTTTGATGATTTTAGTGATTCAAGAGTGCTTCTTACTTTTTTGGATTCATCAGATTGCTCTAATACTTTTTGAATATCAACATAACCTATTTTTATCATATCTGCTGCAGAAGCAAAACTACATAAGAATAAAGAAATAATAATTGATGTGCATAACAAAAGTTTTCTATTTTTCATTTTTCCTCCTGAAAAAAATTAAAAGAATGTTCCGAATGCAAATTCGAATCTGCTTGATTCTTCGCCGGGTTTTTTATCAATATTGTAACCCCATTCAAGCCTTATTGGTCCCATTGGAGAGATCCATCTAACACCAAGGCCTGTTGTATATCTTAATTTACCAAAATCATGCATTTTATCATACGCATTTCCTGCATCAAAGAATGTCACACCCTTTAGCCTTATTTCACTAACGAGCGGGAAAATATATTCAATATTAAAGATTAGTTCTTCTGTTCCACCAATAAGATCGCCTTCTTTGGATGTGTCTTCAACTTTTCCTCTTGGTCCTGCTTCTCCGTATCCAAGACCTCTGATAGTATAAATACCTCCGACATAAAATCTTTCATACAAAGGCAATTCTTTTCCACCAAGTCCTCTTGCGTAACCAAATCTTCCTCTAAACATTACTGATGTACTCCCAATGGGGAAATACCAAGCTGAATCAATCTCGCTTTTTACAAAATTATTAGTCCCGCCTATGCCTGCATAGGTTACATATAAAGAATTTCTTGAGCCTCTTGAAGGGTCAAGATAATTATCTCTTGAATCTCTTGTAACAGAAGGTGTAATGCTACTTGTTGTTCTTGTTCCTTTCTGATCCTTTACTATAGAAGAAGCATCATCGGATATATTTGATATTTTTGCTTTTTCAAAATTATAAGAAATATCTCCAGCCCAGTATTCAGAGAATCTTTTACCGAAAGATATCCCAAAACCAGTTGCATTTTTATCATAATCTATGTAATTTCGACTTATTTTATATATATTTGTTGAAAATGTAAGGGGCTTATCAAGAAACCAAGGATCTCTAAAAGAAATGTCGTAATAATTTGTTCTTCCACCAAGTTCTGCTCTTAGTTTAATATATTGTCCTCTTCCGAAAAGATTACCCTGAGATAATTCTGCCATTGCGATAAATTTTTCAACAGAACTATATCCACCACCAATACTGAAAAAGCCTGTTGGTCTTTCTTTTACTTTTACGTCTAAATCAACAATCTTTTCTTCTGGCTGTGGTTTTGGTATCAATTCAACTGTCTCAAAATAATTTAGATTATTGATTCTTTCATAACTTCTTTTAATTAACGCACTATTAAAGGTATCACCTTCATCGAGCCTTATTTCCCGTCTAATGACTTTATCCCTGGTTTTTGTGTTCCCTATTATTTCGATTCTTCCAATTTTATATTTATCTCCTTCGTCTATTTTCAAGCCGAGTTTTAAAGTTTTAGTAGCATCATCCGGGAAAAGTTCTGGGGATACTGAAACCATTGCATATCCATTTTCAGTGTATTGCTCGGAAATAGAAATTATGTCTTTTCTTAACATCTCTTTACTGAAAGGTTTATCGATTGCCATTTTCAGACGTTTTCTTAATATATCTTCATTGAATACTTTATTGCCCGACAAAGAAATTGAAGAGACCTTGTATTGTTCTCCTTCTGAAACAGGTATGGAAATATTCATCCCCTTTTTATCATCTGTAAGACTTATTTTCGGCTCACCAATTGTAATCTTGATATAGCCATTGTTTAGATAAAAGTCCCTTATTTTTTCGATGTCCATATCCATCCGCTCTTTTTGGAAATAGCCTGATGAGGTAATAAAAGAGAAAAGCCACCATTCTTTTGTATCCATCTGTTTTTTAATTTTGCTATCACTGAAAACTTTATTGCCTTCGATGTCAATTTTCTTAATGCGAACTTTTGAACCTTCTGTTATCTGATAGGTAAGGCTTACTTCGTCTTGGTTTATTATCCTAATTACGGGGACTATTTGAGAAAGCCAGTAGCCTTCTTCTTCATAAAATGCTCTTATTTTATTTGCATTGTCCTGTATTAAAACAGAGTCTGCTATTGCGCCTGCTGTAATATTTATTTTTTCTTTAATCTTATCATCATCAAATTCTTTATTGCCCTGAAAATCTATTTTTATAATTGTTGGTTTTTCTCTGACAACATAAATTAATTTGATTCCACCTTCAAAAGAATCAATTTCAGCTCTTACATCATCAAAATATCCCATTTTGAAAATGGCCTTAATATCATCATTTGTCTTATCCTGCGACAAAGGTTCTCCTGCTTTCTGGGATATTTTTGCCTTAACAGAAGACTCCTCGATTCTTTTAAGACCTTTAATTTCAATAGAATTAATGAGAGGTTGTGCCTCTGCAAAAAGTAATGCAGGTATGGCTAAAATTGCAATCAGGATAATTAATATTTTTTTATAACACATACAATCAATTTTTAAGTATTATAGATTCAAAAAGTATAGCATAAAAAGTATGACAATTTATAGAGATATTTTATGAGTTTAAAAATTGAAATAAACGAATTACTCAAAGGGCGGAATTTTGAAGAACTTATAAATCGTTGCGATAAAGAAAAGCGCGCATGGCAGGAGGTGCGGTATAGACTATACTCGCTTGATGAAGTTATCCGCTGGGCTACAATTGAGACAATTGGATATTTGATGAAATTCTGGTGGCAGGATAAGAGGGAAGAAAAAGTCAGAAATTATATCAGGACTTTATTTTGGTCAATGAATGACGAATCAGGAGGAATTGGCTGGAGTTCACCCCAGACTGTTGCAGAAATAATAGCAAATATACCCGAAATAATAGACCCGTATGGAAGCATGATGATAGCTCATTGTATAGATGAGCCTCCACTTATTAAAGGGTGTCTCTGGGGAATCGGTCGCCTTGGTGTTTTAATAACTGATTCGGTTGAATTTTTTAAAAATCAGATATTTAAGCTTTTTAATTCAGAAGACCCGGAAATTATCGGACTTTTATGCTGGGCAATGGGACAAGCAAAATTTATTCCTGCAAAATCTTATATAAAACAAAAATTTTTTATAAGTGATCAAATAAAAATTTATATTAAAGGAAATTTTATTATAAAGCCTGTTTCTCTATGGGCAAAAGAAGCAATATCAAAAATTGATTAGCGCATAACTTATTGATTTAAATCAAAAAATTATATAATATTTAATAGCTAAATTTAATCCCGCATAAAATAAATTCAAAATAAAGAAATGTAAAATTATGATAATCAGGTGATTTAATTAAAATATAATAATTCCTTACTTGACAAAAAAAAAAGAGTTGATTATCATTAAACACCTTTCTTTTGAGCTCAAAAAGCAGAATGTATATTTCTGTTTAAACAATGTTAGTAAAAATCTAATGCAGGAAGGGGGTGGAAGAAGCAGGTTAGGGAAGTATTAACAGTTCAAGTTTTTTAAAAAAAATCCTATCGTAAGGAGGTTACATATGGGAATCCCAGGACAAGAGAAGCTATGGGATAAAGAAGAAAAAGGCCACAGAACGTATAATGATGTAAGAATATTTACAGATGACCAATTAAATAATTATACCGAGGAAGAATTAAAAAACTTCAAGAACAAACATGATATTCCAATGCTTGAAGAGCTGGAAAAAGGGCCATGGCCCAGCTTTGTCAGCGATCTAAAAAGAGAAGCATTGCACAGAAGAAAACTCGGTAAGGATAATTTAATGATCGAGCAGGATGTTGCTGAAGATTTGCTCGGACTTATGGAGCTTTCTTATAAAGAAGGTGAAACTCACTGGAAACATGGAGGAATAGTCGGAGTTCTCGGTTATGGTGGAGGAGTTATTGGCCGTTATTGCGATCAGCAACAGAAATTTCCTGCTATTGCTCATTTCCATACTGTTCGTGTTGCCCAACCCGGTGGAAAATTCTATACAACCGATTATTTAAGAACTTTCTGTGATATTGCCGAATATCGTGGAAGCGGTATTACAAATTTACATGGTTCAACAGGTGATATGGTTATTCTCGGAACATTTACAGATCAGCTAGAACCAATATTCTTTGATCTTACCCATGATCTTGGTGTAGATCTTGGTGGTTCCGGATCCAACCTTCGTACTCCCTCGGATTGTATAGGACCTGCAAGATGTGAATTTGCATGTTACGATACTTTGGATATGTGTTATAACTTAACAATGACATATCAGGATGAATTACACAGACCTGCTTTCCCGTATAAATTTAAATTTAAATTTGATGGATGTCCTAATGGTTGTGTCGCAAGTATTGCACGGTCTGATATGGCATTCATTGGAACATGGAAGGATGATATAAGAATTAATCAGGACGCAGTACAGGAATATGTAGCAAACAAAATACCCCGTGACGGTGGTGGAATGAGCGGAAAAGATTGGGGCAAATTTGATATTCAGGCTGAAGTTATTGACCTTTGCCCGACAAAATGTATGAATTGGGACGGGAAAAAACTTACAATTAATAATGCTGAATGTAACCGTTGTATGCATTGCATAAATACAATGCCCGAAGCACTGAGAATAGGAAAAGATACAGGAGTTAGTATTCTCTTGGGCGCAAAAGCTCCTATTCTTGAAGGTGCGCAGATGTCTGTATTAACCATCCCGTTTGCTTATGCAAAAAATCCATATGATAACATTAAAAATGGTGTAATAAGCAAAATCTTTGATTGGTGGATTGAAGAAGGAAAGAACCGTGAACGTCTTGGCGAACTCATACAACGTATGGGCTTGAAAACATTAATAGAAGTACTTGGTATTCCTGCAATGCCTCAGATGGTCAAAGAGCCTCGTTCCAATCCTTATGTATTCTTTAAAGAGGAAGAGGTTCCGGGTGGATGGACAAGAGATATTAACGATTACAGAAGCAGACATCCAAGATAATATAAAGGAGGGTATATATTATGTCTAAGGGCAAATTTGGTTATTACAATCCTCAAAAGCCTCAGGAAAACAGGATAACAGATGTTGGTCCTGTTCACTATATGCAGTTATTACCACCGAGCCTGAGGAAGAATTACGGACAATGGGTTTCTCACAGGGTTATTGAACCCGGAATCCTTATGCATGTTGCTGAATCAGGAGACAAAGTATATTCAGTAAGATGCGGTGGTGCACGTATTATGTCTGCAGAACACATCCGTGAAATTTGTGATATTGCAGATAAATTTGCAAATGGTTATGTTAGATGGACAACCAGGAATAATGTAGAATTTATAGTTGACAGCGAGCAAAAAGCAAAAGACCTTAAAAAAGAACTTGATAACAGAAAATTTGTGGCAGGTTCTCATAAATTTCCTGTTGGTGGTACAGGTAATTGCATAACAAATATTGTTCATACACAGGGATGGATTCACTGCCATACTCCTGCTACAGATGCATCGGGACCTGTCAAAGTTGTTATGGACGAATTATTTGACTATTTTAAATCCATGACATTACCGGCAAAACTTAGAATCTCACTTGCATGTTGTCTTAATATGTGCGGTGCTGTTCATTGCTCGGATATTGCTATGCTCGGCTATCACCGTAAACCACCTGCAGAAGACCATGAAGTTCTTGGTAAGGTTTGCGAAATTCCATTGGTTGTCGCAGCATGTCCGTTGTATGCGATTAAACCTATTACACTTGAAGATGGAAGGAAAAGTGTAACAGTAAATAAAGAAAAATGTATGTATTGTGGTAACTGCTATACAATGTGTATGGCTTTGCCACTTGCTGACAAGGAAGGTGACGGTGTTGCAATACTTGCAGGCGGTAAGATCTCGAACAGAATAAATCCTCCTAAATTCTCAAAAGTTATAGTTCCATGGCTTCCAAATAATATGCCGCGTTGGCCTGAAGTTGTTTCAACTATCAAGAAGATCGTTGAAGTATATGCAAAAGAAGCGAATAAATATGAACGTCTTGGTGACTGGGCAGAAAGAATCGGCTGGGAAAGATTCTTTGAGAAAGTTGGTCTTGAATTCTCCTGGCACTTGCTTGATGATTATCGTCTTGCTTATGATACATTCAGAACATCAACCCAGTTTAAATATACCGACCATGCATGGGCTGTATCAAAAGCTGCTGGTGTTATATAATTAAAAGTAAGGAGAATTAAAATGGGAAGAGAAGAAGATATCAGGCAAGCAATTCTTGATTATGGCTCAAAAGGCGCGAAATCAAAATTCTATTTTAAAGATATGCTTGCAGGCGTGAAAAAAGTTATACCCGATGCAGGAGCCTCTGAAGTAAAAAATGTTGCTTCAAAAATGGTGGCAGAAGGTGTAATGGAATATTTTTCAACAGGGAGTTCTACTATGTATGGTGTAAAGGGAAGGGGTATCTCTGTTGAAAAATCAGGTGATTCGGGCGGATAAAATTATTTTACTGTTTTAAGTTGTACTGATTGAAAATGCACATGGGGGTATAAAAGGCTCCCATGTGCATTATTTATCTGCTGCAGGAATAGACTATCTTTTCTTAAAATTATTCTATGGCCTGCCTATTACATGAAAATTTCTTAAATAATGAAGTAACAGGATAATTTATGGATAAATTAAAAAATGTAGAAGAATTTATCGCTGAACAGAAACTCAGATTATTACAGAAACCTGATTGTGCTACATCTTTGTACAATTTAGGTGTAGCTTTAATGTCAGAAGGTAAATTTGATGAAGCTATAGATGCTTTTGAAGAATCTATTGAAACCGGCGTAAGAATGTTTGAATCATTTGTAAATCTTGGGTACATCTACTACAAAGAAGGAGACCTTGAGAAGGTTGTAAAAGCTAATCAGCGGGCAGTAGAAATTGAGCCAAGATACGCTCGCGGGTATTCGAATATAGGATTTGCATATCTTCAGATGGGAAAAACTGACGAGGCGATTCAGGCTCTTGAAAAAGCGCTTGAACTGAATCCGAATATTGTTCAGGCGATGTGTAATCTTGCGAATGCATATCTTCAGAAAGGGGATCTTGAAAAAAGCCTTGAGATGAATAAGAAGATGCTTGAACTTGCACCAAATTTTGCACTTGGTCATAATAATCTCGCTAATGTTTATTATTCTATTGGTGAATTTGAAAAAGCAATAGAGTCATGTGACAAAGCAATAGAACTCGGGTTTGATGTTCATCCGGATTTCCTAAAATTACTTGAACCATATAGAAAGAAGATTAAAAAACAAGCCAATTCAAGGGGTAAAAAGAAACAAGCAATAGCGACTGAAAATAAGAAAGTTACAAAGAAAAAAGAGAAGAAAAATGATTGATAACCTGTTTTCAGAATATGAGACAATAACAAAAAAAGCTGATATTCTTTTTCATACTGTGAAAGAAAAATATCCTGACAGCGTGAGATGTAGAATCCGATGCTGCGATTGTTGTCATGCTGTTTTTGGAATATTTCCAATAGAAGCTGCTTTCATCAATTATCATTTCAATAGGCTTGAAAGAAAGATGAGAAGAGATATTTTAAGGAGGGCAGAAAAAGGGGAAAATGAGATGCTCAAAGCCAAAGATGTTCTCAAAGTTTTTGAGGAAGACCCGAAAATGAAAGTTTATGGTCTTGGCAAACAGCGTGTGAGATGCCCCTTTTTAAGTGATAGGGATGAATGTCAGTTTTATGAGCACCGTCCCGTGATTTGTAGAATATATGGAATACCATATAGCCTTGAAAAAGATAAAAAGACCCGTTCTTATGTTTGCGGACTTTCTGCATTTGAAGAAAAGGCAACATATCCTACAGTAAAACTTGACAAAATTTATGATCAACTCTGTAAACTTTCTCTGGAGCTTCTGAAAGAGGGCAAGGCATTGCATGCAGAAACGAAAGCAACTTTAATGATACCACTTGCAAGGGTATTGAGAATGCCATTTAAAGATATTATTGAAGGAAAGTTTCAAGAGTAAAAATAAACTCGTCTACATGAGCCTCAAGGTTTTCATTTATCACAGGAAAATCTTTAGTGTTTTCAAAATTTTCAACAATAGGCATAAATGTTTTTAATAGGTTCTCTTTATTGAAAGATTTTAAGAGTCTTATAAAATCTGTTACACTTCCAAAATTTTCGATAAAATCTTCTTTCGATTCCAAACCTTCCAAAAATCCTTTTAATGTTGCTTTAAGGCAATCAATGTCAGCCCATACGATATTTCCTGTGCCATCTATTTTGTCCAGCCTCATTTGAATGGATAAATGTAGTAGAAAATAAAACAATCCAATTACAGGATTAAGATTCCCGGATTCATCGGATCCCATAAAAGGCTCATAACCACGAACTGTTGTTAATTTTACAGAAACATTATTTTTGATTTCAATTTGATTCTTTTCATCTTTCAAGTTAATTTTAGCAACAAAATCGCCTGCTGCATGGTGCCATGGATATATTAGTCTGAAATTATTTACGTCGTAATATAAGGTAAGTATCATAGCTGATTGGCGATAAAGCTCATAAGATTGTTCGTTAGAAAGGAGGCTTTCGCCTTTGCCATACTCCCAGAATTTCACTTTGCTCTTGCCGTCTTTTATTTCAGAGATGTGAAATTCATGATAATCTTCAAACCACTCTTCAACAAGAAAAACCATAGCATCATTTTCATCGAGGGAATAAGGTTCAGGAATATATTTAAAATTAAATTTGTTAAGCAGCATTTCAAGAATTGCAAATTCTTTTTTAAGAGAATCTTTTCCTGTTTCTGTTATCGCGACGTTAAGGCCGAATTTAATTCTATTTTCATTAAAAAAAATTTCCAGGCTTGCTGGGTGATAAAGAGCACCATGTTTTTCGGTTCTCACAATAATTTTCTGAATCTCATTTAGTTTTATTTCGGTGCGGACCGCTTTATTTATTGAAGAGATGATAGAAGAATATTTGTTTTTTAAAAGGAAATTCTTAATTGAATCGAAGTATGTTTTGTATGAAGTTTTTAACGGGTCTCCTTCCAACGGGAAATCAAGTTTTTTTTCGTCAATCGGAATATCTCCGGCTGGAGATGCAACAAGGAACTTTATTTCAGGAATCATTGTCTTGATATTTTCGAAATAGCTTCTTTCACTATCCCGGAAATTGTTGTTTCCTGAAGGCTTCCATTGTGCCAGATGGAGACACTTGTTTGATCATCTTCAAGATTTCTTAATTTATCAATAACATCATTAAATCCTATGTTTCCAAGTGCCCAAGCAGCATAACCACGAACAGCAGGATCTTCGTCATCAAGAAAGGAAGTTAGAGCGCGAAAGGAGTATTTTACAAGCCCTGGTTCAACTTCGGCAATTTTACCGATAGCCCACGAAACCTGTTTTCTGAAGTTTTTTTGTACTAAGAATGACAAAAGTGGCTTGGTGAATTCACCGAACATATCTGGAAGATTGCTTATAATTGAACCAATTGTTTCCAATGCACCCCATGCAGATGCTCCGGGATAAGCTGCGCTTTGAAGAAGGTTATTTATAAATTTATTTACAATATCGGGTTTTTTTTTAGCAACATTTTTACAGATAAATCCAAGAATGTTTATAATCTTCCAGCGAAGATTTTCATCAGGAGTATAAAGCATTTTTTGTAATTCTTTTATTACACGACTATCTTCTTTTGCAAGACTCGCGAGTTCTTCTAAACTGTTTTTTCTGACGTATTCCTGAACTTTTTCTTTTGAGAAATTTTCTGAACGCAGACTTGTTTTAGGCATGGGCTGCAAAATTTTTGTTTTTTCTTTAATTTTTTCTTCTGTTGTTTCACGAAATTCATCGTGAAGTCTTACAAAAACAAGAGCACCTCTGACATAACGGTCGTGATAGAATTTTTCCGGGATTACCTTGTGAGTTGTAATATCATAATTGCCTATGACCGCATCATCATAATCCTGACCGTATGACAGTGAAAATGCAAAATAATCATCGTCATTGCATGCAAATAATAAAGCTTCGATAAAAGCAGAACCCATATTATGGCCGGTAATATCGAATGCATATACCGCGCTGCAATGCTCGCAGACGCCAAGAGGGTATTCAAGTATTTTTCTACCAAGTTGTTCTTTCGGTGGTTCTAAAGTATGGTAGCAGAAAGGACATCTTAATTCTTCCGGAGTTGCTTTCATTATTCTTTCCTCAGTATAATATTAGACTTTTTGCTCCTTATATTATATTCTATAGAGCTAAAAATTTTCTTACCCAACCGGAATGAATTTATGTAATCTATCAAATATATTCTTGACTTTTATTAAAAAGCATAGATATTGTAAATCTTTGAAGAGAAATAATTTAGAATCAGGGAAAGGAGAATAGATGCCGATTTACGAATTCAAATGTTTAAAATGTGGACACATATTTGAACTTTTAAAATTAAAGAAAGACAGTGAAAAAGCTTCAATGAAGTGCCCCGAGTGTAATGCGGAAGAGATTGAAAGAGTATTAAGTGTTGTAAGCTATGTAAAAGCACCCGAGGGTAGAAAAACAAAAAGGACAATGAAAAGCTGCGGTAGTGGTACCTGTGCTACTTTTGAAGTGCCGGGACCAAGCCGGAGATGATAAGTTCTCCACGAATTATAATTGCTGGACTTGGAGGGGATACAGGAAAGACAGCAATCAGCGTTGGCTTATGCCATTACTGGCAGAAAAAAGGTATCAAGGTTATTCCATTTAAAAAAGGACCTGATTATATTGATATGGGATGGCTTGAGAGGGCAGCAAGACATCCTTGTTATAATCTTGACCTTTTTATGATGAATAAAGAACAGGTACTCACTTCATTTGCTATACATTCAGCAGAAGCTAATGGTATCGCAGTCATAGAAGGTAATAGAGGTCTTTACGATGGAATGGATATAGAAGGCAGTGTAAGTACTGCCGAGGTTGCAAAATTAATCAAATCTCCTGTTATTTTAATAGTTGACTGTACAAAGGTAACCCGAACGGTTTCAGCTATTGTATTTGGATGTCAGATGTTTGATAAGGATGTTTCAATAAAGGGGGTAATTCTTAACAAACTTGCCACTTCAAGGCATGAAGATATAATTAAGAAAAGTATTGAATATTATTGTAAAATACCTGTTATAGGAGGAATTCCAAAATTAAAAGATGTTACTTTTCCAGGGAGGCATCTTGGATTGGTTCCGCCACAGGAACACCCGCAGGCTGAAGAAGCTATTGAAACATCATCTGACATAGTTTCAAAGTATTTAGACATCGATTTAATACTCGATATTGCTAAAGATTCACCTTCAATAGATTTTACTCCGAAAGAACAAATTGAACCAATAAAAAAGAAAGCAAGAATAGGCATTATAAAAGATTCTGCTTTTCAGTTTTATTATCCCGAGAATATAAATTCCTTAAGGATTGAAGGAGCTGAAATTGTTGAATTCAGTGCTTTGAGAGATAGACTTCCATCTGAATTGGATGCTCTTTATATAGGTGGTGGCTTCCCGGAGACACATGCCGAACAATTAGCAGAAAATAAAGAATTAAGAAGATCAATAAGAGAAGCCGCTTTTCAAGGATTACCTATATATGCAGAATGTGGCGGTTTAATGTACCTCTGTGAAGAACTTATCTGGAATGAAAAGCATTATCCTATGGCAGGCGTATTCCCTATAACCATCGGGGTTAGCAAAAAACCGCAGGGACATGGTTATGCCGAAGTTCTTGTGACAGGGAGAAATCCATTTTTTAGAACCGGAAGTATTTTGAGGGGACATGAATTCCATTATTCATATGTTCTGGAAATAAAAGATGAAAAGGTTTTTTCTTTTGTATTTAAATTAAATAAAGGCAACGGAGTTGTTAAAGGCTTTGATGGTTTATACAGGGAAAAAACACTCGCAACCTATGTGCATTTACATTCCTACGGAACTTCTGAATGGGCAAAAGGCTTGGTAACTGCGGGTGAAAATAATAGAAAAAAAAATATTATCAGTAAATAAAATTTTTTTATTTGACCATCTGTATGTCTTTGTATTAAGTTGTATAACCCATTCAAAAGGAAATCATTATTATATTTTATTCTATTGAAAGACATAAGAATTATGTGTTAAGATACTCGGGCTGAAAATCAGGCATATTTTTCAACAAAATAAACCAAAGTAAAAGGAGGAACAAAAATGCCGTATTTAGAATTTGAAGGACAGCAGTATGAGGTTGATGAGGATGGCTATCTTGTTGACTGGCAGGCATGGAAAGAAGGAATGGCTCAGGTTATGGCAGCTCAGGATGGCATAACACTCGGGAATGAACACTGGGAAATTATTAAATTTCTAAGAGAGTATTTCATCAAATTCCAGATTGCTCCGATGATTAAGATCCTTGTCAAAGAGATTGGTAAAGCTTTTGGTCCGGAAAAAGGCAACACAAAATATCTTTATGAGTTATTCCCGGGCGGACCTGCAAAACAGGCTTGTAGGTATGCCGGACTTCCTAAACCAACAGGTTGTGTATAGTTAGTATATTTGAAGAGCAGGAAGTTGAAATTTCCTTGCCTCCTGCTCTTCATGTTTAAGATTTCTGAAAACACAATTCTTTCTTCGTTTTTACTATAACTGTAATGGCAAAAGGAGAAGTATAGACGGGATATGGGTTTTAAAGAAATTCTCTCAGAAAAAAAGCCTCTAATCGTTGAAAAATGGCTTGATGCTATTTTAAATAATTATCCTGCCGATGCTTCTAAGTTTTTTAAGAAGCAGAAAGATGGTTTCCGGAATCCTGTGGGCTATACTATTTCGACAAGCATTAAAGGTCTTTTTGATGAGATAATTGAAGACCCTGAATCAGAAAAAATATATCCTTATCTTGATGATATTATGAAAATTAAGGCAGTTCAGGATTTCTCTCCTTCAAAAGCAGTCCAATTTATCTATCTTTTAAAGAAAATTATAAGAATAGAGCTCGACAATGAAATCACACAAAAAAATCTCTCAAATGATTTGAAAATATTCGAAGACCAATTGGATAAACTTGCTCTTCTTGCCTTTGATATTTATATGCTTTGCAGGGAGAGAATTTTTGAAATCAGAGTAAAAGAACTTAAGAATATGTCATACAGACTTTTAAAAAGAGCAAATCTTGTCCGGGAATTAGAGGAACAAGAGTCTAACTTTGCAGCTGAAACAGTATTAACTCAAAACATAAAGGGGTAAGATTATGGGAATTATATTTTCATTCTTCGCAGTTATTGCGCTAATTGTTATTGTGTTTATTGGCGTGCAGGGCGCCAATCTTCATTACCTGTTTGGCGTTGTTATTCCCTATGCAGCTTTCTTTATTTTTTTACTCGGTGTTATTTATCGTGTTTTGCAGTGGGGGCGTATCCCTGTTCCATTCAGAATACCTACAACCGCCGGACAGCAAAAGAGTCATCCATGGATTAAAACCAATCCAATTGACAACCCCTTTACTGCAACAGGTGTTTTTATAAGAATGGCTTTTGAGGTTCTTTTGTTCCGTTCGCTTTTCCGGAATACTAAAGCAGAACTCAGAGACGGTCCTATTCTTTCATATGGCTCAACAAAATGGTTATGGCTTGGCGGACTTGCATTTCACTATACTTTTCTAATTATTCTTACAAGACATCTTAGATTTTTCTTTGAACCGATTCCCGGCGTAATAAAAATAATAGAATCTCTTGATGGTTTCTTCCAGGTAGGTGCACCTGTACTTTATCTAACCGATTTGATATTTATCGCTGCTGTAACATTTCTCTTTTTAAGAAGAGTGGTAATTCCACAAGTCAGATATATCTCTCTTGCGCAGGATTATTTCCCGTTATTCCTTATCTTTTCAATAGGTCTTACAGGTGTATTAATGAGATATTTTCTTAAAACAGATGTTGTTGGAATAAAAGAATTGACAATGGGTCTCGTGACATTCAAACCTGTAGTTCCAAAAGATATTAATATAATTTTTTATATACATCTTTTTCTTGTAAGTACCCTTTTTATATATTTCCCCATGAGTAAATTAATGCACATGGCAGGAGTTTTTCTTAGTCCAACAAGAAATCTTGCAAACAATAACCGGGCAGAAATGCATGTCAATCCATGGAATTATCCAGTTAAAGTTCACACATATGAAGAATATGAAAATGATTTCAGAGATAAAATGAAAGCAGCTGGATTACCGGTAGAAAAGGAGTAAATATGGCAAATCCAAAACCAGAAGAACTTGCAAAGATTGATTACCAGCCTCCAAAAACAGGATGGATGGATACACCGACTGTTTTCAAGCCCGGTATCTTTCCATATGCATGCAAACCAAAGTCCCTTGAAACTGTCGGGTTCCCCAATCCCAGGCAATGGTCAGTAAAGGATGAAGACTGGAAGCTTCCTCCAAACTGGCAGGAAATATTCATTGAAGGACTTAGAGAAAGGGTAAGCAAATACCGCTCTTTCAGGCTTTTTCTCGATATTTGTGTAAGATGCGGTGCATGCGCAGACAAATGTCACTTTTTCATCGGCGGTGGCGACCCCAAAAACATGCCTGTATTAAGGGGTGAACTCTTAAGATCAGTCTATAGAAAATATTGCACCACTACAGGCAGAATTATGGGTAAAATAGCCGGTGCAAGAGACCTTACTACAGATGTACTCAAAGAAATATGGTATTACGCATTTCAATGTACCGAATGCAGACGTTGCTCTCTTTTCTGTCCATATGGTATTGACACTGCTGAAATTACTATACTCGCAAGAGAACTGCTTAATCTCTTAGGTTTAAATATTGAATGGATCGCTGGTCCTGTTGCAAATTGCTGGCTTACAGGTAATCATTTAGGACTCCAACCTCATACAATTAAAGATGCATTTGATATGTTTTGCGATGATATAGAAACAATAACCGGAATTAGGGTAACTCCTACATTTAATCGTAAGGGTGCAGAAATACTTTTTGTAATCCCTTCAGGAAGTATGTTTGCTGACCCAGGGACTTTTACATGTATGGGAGAATTGTTACTACTGCATGAACTTGGATTAGATTATACATGGAGTACTTTTGCATCAGAAGGCGGAGATTTTGGTTTCTTTACAACAAATGAGATGGCAAAAAGACTTCATGCAAAGATTTATGAGGAGGCAAAAAGACTAAAAGTTAAGTGGATTATGGGTGGTGAATGTGGCCATATGTGGAGAGTTTGGCACCAATATCATAATACATGGTATGGTCCTGTAGATTTTCTCGAGGAGCCGGTCTCTCCGATTACTGGAACTAAATTTGAGAATGCAAAATCAAATAAAACAATACATATATGTGAATTTACTGCAGATTTAATAAAACATGGTAAACTAAATTTTGATAAAAGTAGAAATGACAATTTAATAGTAACATTCCATGATTCATGCAATGTATCAAGAGGAATGGGAATGTTTGAAGAACCGAGATATATTATTCAAAATGTGTGCAATAATTTCTATGAAATGCCTCCTCAAACAATACGCGAACAAACGTTCTGTTGCGGAAGCGGTGCTGGATTAAATGCCTCGGAAAATATGGAGAGCAGATTAAGAGGAGGTTTACCAAGAGCAAATGCTGTTAAATATGTTGCAAAAAAATACGGGGTAAACATGCTTGCATGCATCTGTGCTATTGACAGAGCTGCACTTCCTCCTCTTATGGATTACTGGGTGCCGGGAGTTCGTGTTACAGGTGTTCATGAGATGGTTGCAAATGCATTAATTTGTAAAGGAGAGAAGAAGCGAACGACGAATTTACGCGGTGAGCCACTCCCGGGAATGGAGGGTGAATAAGATGTATAACGGTGGAAAAATAATCATAGGTCTGATTATTTTTGTCGGGCTAATAGCTTTACCCTTTGTGTTTAGCGGTAAAGGTGCCTCCGCAAAACCTGAACCAAAGCTTGACACTCCCGAAATACTCAAACTGCCTGAAACAGAAAGAAAGTGTGTTGAATCAAAAGAATATATGAAAAGAGAACATATGAAATTACTTAATGAGTGGAGGGACTGGGTGGTTCGTGATGGGCTGACAATATATACATCTTCCAGCGGAAAACAATATACAATGAGCCTTCAGAATACATGTATGAAATGCCACTCTAATAAAACAAAATTCTGTGATGAATGTCATAATTATACGGCGGTTAAACCATATTGCTGGGATTGCCACATTAAGCCGAAGGAAAAGGAGTTATAATTATGGACAGAAGAGAATTTATAAAAATAGCCGGAATTTCATCCATCTTCGGATTGGGAGGCTTAACCGCTTTCGGAACATTGAAGGGAAAATTAGAAGCCTCGCAAACAGGTCCATCTCAGAACCCTCAAGCACTTAAAGCTAAAAGATGGGCACTTGTAATTGATACAACAAAATTCAAGACAGAAGAAGATTTTAAAAGATGTATTGATGCTTGCCACAAAGCTCATAACGTCCCACACATTACGGATAATATAAAACATGAAATCAAATGGATGTGGACCGATACATATGAGCATGTATTTCCGGGCGTAGAGGATGAATATCTTGCAGAAAAAGTTAAAGAAATGCCGATGCTCGTTTTATGCAATCATTGCGATAACCCTGCATGCGTTAGGGTTTGTCCTACAAAAGCAACTTTTAAAAGAAAAAGCGATGGAATTGTTATGATGGATATGCATCGTTGTATCGGTTGTAGGTTCTGCATGGCAGCATGTCCTTATGGTGCAAGGAGCTTTAATTATAAAGACCCGAGACCATATATGAAAGAAGAAGACATGAATCCTGAATTTCCTACAAGAATGAAAGGTGTTGTGGAAAAATGCACATTCTGTTACGAGAGACTTGCTAAAGGGCTTATGCCTGCATGTGTCGAGGCATCCAATGGTGCATTAATATTTGGTGATTTGGAAGACCCGAATTCCGAAGTCAGGAAGATCCTGAGCGAAAGACATAGTTATAGACGCAGACCTGAACTTGGAACACGGCCCAGTGTTTATTATTTATTTTAGGAGGTTATAATGCTCGAGAAAGCTATACAGGGAAGTTCAAGATACTGGGTATGGATATTATTTCTTTTATCCTTAATTGGTGCCGGAGTTATAGCCTATATTTACCAGTTCCAGAATGGATTAGGTGTAACAGGAATGAGCAGGGATGTATCGTGGGGACTTTACATCGGTCAGTTTACATTCCTTGTTGGTGTCGCAGCTTCCGGTGTTATGGTAGTGCTCCCTTATTATCTCCATCACTATAAGAAATTTGCCAGATTGACAATTTTGGGCGAATTTCTTGCAATTGCTGCTGTTATTATGTGTATGTTATTTATATTCGTTGATATGGGGCAACCATTACGTGTTCTGAATGTTCTCCTACATCCAACCCCGAATTCTGTCATGTTTTACGATATGTGTGTTCTTGCCGGTTACTTGATACTTAATCTTATCGTTGGTTGGACGGTTCTTGGCGCTGAAAGAAAAGATGTTCCTCCTCCAAAGTGGGTAAAACCAGTTATATACCTATCAATTGCATGGGCTCCTTCTATTCACACAGTTACAGCGTTCTTATACGCAGGTCTTCCGGGAAGACATTTCTGGCTTTCTGCAATTATGGCTGCGAGATTTCTTGCCTCGGCATTTGCTGGTGGCCCCGCGCTTTTAATTCTTCTTTGCCTAATTGTAAGAAAATATACAAAATTTGACCCTGGTAAGGAAGCGATTCAAGCTATCGGGAAAATTGTTACATATTGTATGTTGATCAATGTTTTCTTCCTCGGATTAGAATTCTTCACAGCTTTCTATAGTGGGATACCCGGACATATGCATTCCTTTATTTATCTTTATGCTGGGTTACACGGACATAGCCAGCTTGTTCCTGTTATGTGGATTTCATCAATACTTGCAGTAATAGCAATATTTCTTCTCATATTCCCGCAATTCAGGAAAAATGAAGGGCTTTTAGCTGTTGCCTGCGCAAGCACTTTTCTTTCATTATGGATTGACAAAGGCTTTGGGCTTGTTATCGGTGGATTTGTACCTAACCCAATGGAAAGAATTACCGAGTATTGGCCAACATTCCCTGAAACAGTTATCAGCATAGCTGTCTGGGCAGTTGGATTCCTTGTATTGACAATCCTATATAAAATTGCTGTATCTGTTAAAGAAGAAGTTGTTTTTGATAAATACGGTGAAAAACAGATTCAAGGTTAAAATATATTGGATTTATTGATTTGCAATAGTAAATAATAAATTATCAGGCTAATAAAACCAAGGAGGTGAAAAAGAAGTGGGTGTTATTCCAATAGTAGATGTAAGCAAATGTGATGGTTGTGAAGAATGTGTAAACAATTGCCCAGTAGGTGTTTTCCAGATTACAAATGGAAAATCAGACCCTTATCAGGCAGATGCATGTGAAGGTTGTGAAACATGTGTTAGTGTTTGCCCGAATGGAGCTATTACACTAAAAGAGCAGTAATTGTTATTAAACATGTTTCAATAAAAAGCAAAAAGGGGATGCCCGGCAAACGGCATCCCCTTTTTGTTAATATTATTTATTACCCGGCCGGGGGATTTTCTGGAAGAACTTATTCCAAAATATGGATATATAGCAATTTTTATCCTCACTTTTTTTGAAGGAGAAAGTGTATTAATTGCAGCAGGTTTTCTTGCATTTAGCGGATATCTGAATGCAATTGGAGTAATAGCAGTGTCAACAGCAGCATCTTATGTTGGCCACGGGACATTTTTTCTGATCGCATTATATAAACGTGATACCTTTATAAAATTTATACGTAAATTTATAAAGGTTGACATTACAAAACTTGAAAACCTGATGGTTAAATATGGAATCGCAGCTTTATTTATAAGTCAATGGCTATATGGCTTCAGACTACTTAGTGCTGCTGTTCTCGGGCTTTCACGCATGGGCACTTCTAAATATTTCTCATATCAATTTATAAGTTGTCTGCTCTGGGCTGTTATATGTACATCAGCAGGATATTTTTTCGGCGCAACAATAAAAAAATTTGTTGGTGATATAAAAAAATATGAACCATTAATCGCAATAGGAGTACTTATTGCAGGTTTCTTAATCTGGTTTGTTAAGAGATGGTTACAAAAGAAAAAATAAAAATTATCTCTTAAGAATATAAATTTCCCAGAATCCATTATCCTCGGTTTTATTTATTTCAAAGACGAAATTCTTTTTTTCACAATATCTCGGAATAGCGTCCTCAGCGGTTTCAGCAGAATCACACAGAACTTTTAATAAAGAGCCCGCAGGTAATTTTTCCATTTCCTTTTTTACAAGCATAATAGGATGTGGACAGGCAAGTCCCTGCACATCAAGAACTATAGCAGGAGTAATTGATTTCAGTGTTCCCATAACTACCCTCTTTTTTGGAATTATTTAACTTATGCTTAATGTAGTTAATTTTATAACTTTTTGGATTGAATTTCGTCAATAGAAAAATTATTCCACATTATTGAGCCTTAGTACTTTTTCAGTATTTTCAAGAATTGAGTCAGAGAATCCATGGCAATGTTTTATCTTAATATCTCTATCAAAAGGGTTTTTTGTTCTTACTATATCAATATATTCTGAAGGTGTAATATTATCGGTAATAAAAGGCAAATGTGTCCAGCCATCAATTGGTATAGGGAAATCCGTGCCATGAACAAGCCATTTTGCCGGGAAAGTTTTTCTTATTTCTTTTATATACGGAATCCTTGATGATAAAGAAAGAGCTGATGTATCAGCCCACAATTTTATTTTTCCACCTTTATTATATTCCTTCATCATCTGGAAAAAATCCTGCATAAAGTTTTTGTCTATAACAGGGAAAACAGGTGAAGCACAATGCGCAGCTATAACAGTGACTCCGCAATCCAAAGGCTTTCTGAGATTTTTATAATGGTCAAGTTGCATATTTCGTATGCCTTCAGGAAATGAATATTCAGGACCTACATGACAGAGTAGAGGCATACTATTTGAAGCGAGGGTTTTATAAAATTCTTCATGTCTTCTGTCCATTAACTCAATGTGTTGTGCAGATGGTATAAGTTTTATTAAAACAGCATCTGTTTCGTTTATTACAAAAGATAATTCATCTTTCCAGTCTTTGCGATTTGGGCTGACTGATGCACCGAAAAAGAAGCGTTTTTCCCTTAATTCAAGATTTTCTTCAGATTGTAGTCTCTGATTCAGTTCCTTTACTTTCTTAAAAAGAAATTTGTTTGAAATCCATAAATCTGTTTCTTTCTTGTTTAGTTTTCCTGTTTTCTGAGAGAAGACAGCATCAAGCGCAAGCAGTACAACTCCATCAGTTTCTTTTGATTCACAGAGAAGATTATAAATCAAATTAAAATATTCATCAGTGGAAATCATACCATCTTTGTTTAAATCTGCCTCAAATTTCTCCATTTCTTTTTCAAAAAGATTGTAAAGTATCCTTGTAAACCAGTGCTGGTTGTCTTCTGCAAGAAAATAGACATTATTTTCAATATTACTAATATCCTTTCCGTTACCTGCAACATGACAATGTATATCAATTCTCATAACACCTCCGATTAACCCAAATAATGCAGACATTGCTCAAAAATTTATTTAACTCGATAATTTTTATATCAAAAGATATTTATTGGCAATGAATAAAAAAGTTCATGGTAAATCATCTTTAAGCGTACACTAAGGTATCGAAAAATAAATTTTCTCGCAACACCTGCATTATTTCAAATGCATTTTTTAGGTTAAATAAGTAATTTATAAATTCCAATTTCGTGTTGTGTAAGATTAAGTCTTACTGCATTTCTTGCCCCGGTTTTAATTATTTCAATAGCTTCTTCTGGATTAAGTAGATTCACCATTTTTTTGCCTTGCGGAGACAAATAAGAATCAACGGTTACATAGTCTATTCTTGGTTCAGAATCTAAATTTAAAGCTATTAAAATTTCTGTATCATCAAGTATTCTTGAGTATGCAAGAGTGCATTTACCATCAATAGGGAATCCAAAATCTATGCCATTACCTGAAATTTCCCTGAAATATTGTCTTCCATAACGAAGAGCCGGCTCTTTTTTTCTTATCCCTGCAATTTGTCTTATATTTTTATATAAAGGATGTTCTGCGTTAAAAAAATGATAGCCAGTTGTATTGAATGCTCCCCATTTGCCACCGAACATGCATTCTCTTAAATATTTATCATTATCACCACCTCCATTAAAACCCTGCTCAGTTCCATAATATATACACGGTATTCCTATGCTTGTAAGAAGATAGCCAATTGCAAGTTTTGCCTGATTCTGAAAAGGATTATTATAAAGAAATCTTCCTTTTGGATTTCTTCCTATTTGGTCATGGTTATCAACAAATGTAACAAAATACTGAGAAGCCTGACCATGATCACTATATAATTCTTTAAATCTTTCATATCTTGCTCTAAGTTCATAAGGATTTGAAAGACCTTTTATTACCCATTCAAGAACTCCCCATAAAGGAAAATCAAGTGCAGCATCAAGGGATGGGAAACGTTCATTTGAATCAGGTAGTCTTGCATTTCTTCCAATATATTGATCAATTAATTTATCATCTCCTATAATTTCACCAAATAAGAAAAAATTTTTCTTCCCTATCTTTTCAGCATATTCACGAATTGCTGAACAAAATATTGATGTACTTGAATCCTCAATATGCTTTATTGCATCAAGTCTGTAACCATCAATATCTGTCATAGCTATCCAGAATTTGTAAATATCTATTAATGATTTGAGTACCATTTTATTTGAAGTATCAAGCTCTTTTAATGAGCAGAAATCACCCTCCCGAGCCTCTGGAAATTCATCCCAATGGACAATCTCTCCTTTTCTTCTGTAAAATTCAGGATTTTGAAATTCAACTGGCCAGACAGCATCATTAGGCCATTGAATACCTTTTTCTTGCTCAATTGTTCTCCATGAACCAAAAGGAAATTTTTCACCGTTTGAATAGTAATATGTATAACCTCCGGGATACATCCAATTGTCACCTGTATGATTGACAACAATGTCAAGAATTACATACATGTCTTTTTTATGTGCTGTCTGAACAAGTTTTTGTAAATCTTTAATTGTTCCAAAACGAGGGTCAATATCAAGAAAATTCTGAATTGCATAGCCATGATATGTATTCATTTCTTTCCTGTTTTTAAAAACAGGGCTCAGCCAGATTGCAGTGCATCCAAGATTTTTTATATAGTCAAGCTTATCAATAATACCTTTTAAAGTTCCTCTCTGCCATTTCTCACCTTCTGAATCATCCCTATTATGAATAGCAGTAGTGGGATTATATGCAGGAATTTTTTTGTCACCATTATTAAAACGATCTACAAGTAGGAAATAGATAAAATGATCTCTCCAATCTATAGGTGAGGGGAAGGCTTTGTTTTTAAATTTGAAATCTATTTCAGAAAGGCTTTTAAATATATCAGACATTTTAACCCCCTTTTTTTATTCATTATGCGATAGACACTCCTTCGCCAAGATTAATTGAGCCGGGTAATGAAATTGATTCGCTCTCTTTTTCCATAATTACGAAATCTTCTAATTTCAAAATACCTTTACCTTTACAAGAACCTGTTTTTATCTCTTTAATCTTCCCATCCTGAATCTTCAAAATTATTCCTTTAAGGGTAAGAGAAATATTAATATTGAAATTAATTTTACCAATAGATTTATCATTTATTAGAATTTCAAGATAAGGTTTATGTTCAGATTTTATTTTATGTTCAACAAGAGGAACAAGTACACTTACATCTGGAGGATATTTTTCTTTATCAGTATATTTCAGGAGTTCCCCGTATTTGTTCCATGCTTTTACCATTATATCTACGACATTGATATTTAATAAATCCTTTACTTTTTCTGTAATCTCATTTAAAGCTATAGTCCAATTTATTTCGGTGCTTTCCTTTTGTATCTTTTCTTTTAGAGATGTAATACCTTTACTTGAGTCAATTGTTGAAAATACATCTTCTTTCAGAGGGAAAAATTGATTTAATGTAATGTCCAAACTATCCATGTTCCCTTCTTTCTTCTAATAATAAAGAACCGTTAATTTCTATATCTTGTTTGCCTTTATCTAAAACAGGTTTTAAATATATTTCGAAACCTGTTAACAAAGGATATTTTGATTCAATTTGCTGAGTTCCAATATCTTTCATTGGTTCAATGTTAATAGATGTCTCCATATGTTTCTCTTTTTTTTGCTTATCAACCTTTTTTGAAAGATAATATCCAGCACAAAATACTAAGATTAATCCCAAAATTATACCGAAAGATTTTAACCATAAAGGAATTTCTTGATTTCTATCAATAGGTACAATTGGCTCTCTTTTTGTTCTATCTTCAGGCGGTAATTGAATACGATATATTTCAATATCTATTGGCTTACTTTCTGCGATTATCTCCCTTTCTTTTCTAACTATAACAAATGGATGATATATTCCAGTTGAAGAATAAAAGTGTTGTATTTCAGGCTCAAATCTCCAATCACTCCATTGGTCACCAAAATTGAATCTATATTGAACATCTTGAATTGGAGGATGAAGGATTGCCTTGAACTTTAAATTTCCACCTTCTTCTATTCTTGTATTGTCTGCTTCTAAGATAACGTTGTATTTAACAACATGTATAATATTAAACCTAAAATCGTCAACATTAATATGTCCCCATCCTTGCGATGATTCATCAACTATACGAATTTTTCCTGTTTTACCTGCATAAGGCATAAGATTCCATTCAATCCTATGCATGGTTTCTGTATTTTGACCTGATGCATATAAAACTCTTATGTATCCTTCGATAGGGTCTTGCACAAGGAGTTCAACCCTTGTTTCAAAACTGCTTCCACCGCCTATTAAAAAACTTAGTGTGCCTTGTGGAATTGTGAAGGAGGCTGAAGTTAATGTGCCTATTGGTCTGTCTCCTTGAATATCACCAGGTTCTTGTCTATATCTCCCCTGATATTTCTCATATGTACCAATCCAGTATTTTCCTTGATAGTTTGAAGGTTGACCTCTATGTCTTGCAGTTGGATTATCATCAAATGTTGGTTGATAATCAAAGGCTGTTCCTGTCCTTTCCCAGCCTCGTAAATTCCCTTCTTCAAAATCGAGAGTAAAATTTATGGGCTGCGCATTAACACATACTATATGGGAAAATATTATGCAAAACACTATTATTGTTTGTGCTGCTAATATTTTTAACATCTTAAGTTTTAGGTTTAAAAGCTCCATATCTTTGCGATTCTTTTCTCGGACCTATTACCCTATCTAATAGATATGGAGTTAAAGCCTTTATTTGTTTCATAGGTAAATATTTCTGCACCGCAAAACTTACCACCTTCTTCAAGCCAGCCTCCCATATTATGCAATGTCAAACGCTTTGGAGAGGCAGAAGATACTGTATCGAGTTTCGGGGGATTAAGAGCATTCCATGGTATTGGTTGATGTGTATGTCCAAAAATAATACGCCAGGGTGCGGGAATATTTAAGTTAGTTCTTGAATTTATATCTCCTATCTCAAGAAGACTTGATGCATAGAATCTCTTGAACCTTTCTTTTACATCTTCTTTATAAATAAATTCTTCACTATATCTTGTCCGTTCAATTTTGCTTATAGATTTAATTATCTCTTCCTCTGCTTTCTTTATGATATAATCTACAACAATTTCTTTAAGCCAGCTATAATCTGTCATGTCATCAATTTCTTTTCCAAGTCTTTTTAGATATTTTTTTATCTTGCTAAAATCTCCATTTTTTACATCTTTCTCTACCATCCTCACAACCTTGGTTAAAACTCCTGCCTGACCAATTCCTGTACATGCAAGTTGATTCAAAGGAAAATTCATCTCAACCATTTCTTCTATATCAACCTCGCCAACTTTTAAATCATCATAAGCTATTTTCATTCCTATTTCACCAAGAATAGCCCAATAAGGTTCAAGATATTGACCATGTGTTACAAGAACACTTTCAGTATCAGTAACAATGTAAAGGTTAGGATATGCAAAATTAAAGAATGTATCTGGAGAAGTTATTTTATCGAGAAACATTCCAGCATACTTGGGCTTACCAGGTATATTTCTTACTGTTACTTTATCAAGAATAAAACCTTTCTGCGGACTTCCTGTTCTATCGTCAATAATTCCTGCAACAGAGTGATCAAATGATTCTGGAAGAAGTCCCCTTTGCAATCTGTTTATAATAGCTCTTTGATGCTGGATAATATGCCATATATCAGCATCATGGTTGCCTGCCAGATAAATTATTTCTTTTGCAATATTATCTTCTTTTATTTTTTGAAAGAAAAATTGTGCATACCTGTATGCTTCTTCATAACTTGATACTGAAAAATCCAGTATATCTCCTGCAAGAATAAGATAATCATTATCCTGTCCAACAGCATCTTTAAAATCATCATACTTTGCACCTTTAGTTATTACACCATTCTTTAATGTAACAAGCATACAACTGCTGTCACCGAAATGCGTATCAGAAATAATGCAAATTTTCATAATCACACCTCCAGAATTGAACAATTAGTATGTTTATAAAAAATACTTTGATTACTGATTCTCGTGTCAAGTTTATCCTCTGGCTTTACCAGAGGGCTCGAGAATGACAGGAGTAGAAGTTTTATTATTTTTTTGAATTACTTTCTGATTTTTTTTCTTCCCAAGTAGTTAGGACACCCATAAGTTTATCAATCATCTTTAAAGTGAATCTTTCACTAAATCCAGCAAGAAAAGCTATAACATACGGTAATTCACGGGTATGGATTTTAACATTGTCAAATCCCTGGACTGAAACTAAACCAATAAAATAAATCATATAGACAAACCAGCCGAAGATACCTCCCATTATAGGTTTGCAATAATACCACAATTCATATTTTGGGTCAAAATCTCTTGCTTGTATATGCTGATATATTCCATAGATTGCAATAGTTATTCCGCCAAGAGCGCCAAACCATACAGTTTGAAGATGAAGTAGAATAGGGTCTTGCAAAAATCCATTCCATAAAACAAAATTTGGTAATTTAAAGGAGCAATAGCCTATGAATAAAAGAAAGAAAAGATAGCCCAATTCGATCCATAATAATTTTCTTGCAAGAGGAATTGATTTTTGACTTATTTCAATTGTTTCTACTTTTTGCAAAACCTCTTTATATTTTTTTTCAAACTCCTGCTGATTTCCGCTGGTTAACAAATCTTCTATTTCTTTAATATGCATTGAAATTTGACTCGTAATAAATTCGTTTTCTTTTAAATGTCTTGCTTTTTCTTTTAAGCCTTTTAATAATTCATGAGCTTTTTCTTTATGTTCATTTTTATCAGAAGTCGGTGACATTTTAGTGCTCCTTTTTATTTCTTAAATATTTACAATCCAAGAGCTGCTCGTGTTGCAGGCCCGACTTTGCCATCAGGTATTAATCCATGAGCACTCTGAAAATCCTTTACTGCCTGTCCTGTTACTTTTCCAAAAACTCCATCTGCTTCATTTTCATCAAATCCAAGTGCGAGTTGAAGCTTTCTTACATCTTCGCCTTTCATTAAAGGTTTAGTGTAAAACAATACTCTTTCATCTGTATTTTCTGCTGAGGCTATAACAGGAGTTGTATGTTGTCCTAAAAGTATTTCTTCGGTAATTAGAACATTCCTGATATTTAAAGGCAATGGCAAGTCCCACTTATTTTCTTCAATAAGTTCTAAAAATGTATCCATTCTATAAACAGTCTTATGAAGAAGAGCGTTACTGTGGTTTGCAAGCCATTGTCTTCTCGTTTCTACATATGCTTTTATCCAATTTTCTTCTCCTATGCCTTCAGCTCCACCATATTGTTCATTGGTCATATTTTTAGTTCTTTCGAAAGAGCCATGTATTTTACTGTCATAAACTACAGTGACTCCAAGAGGTTTGCTAATACCTATTGAATCCGCTGAAATTAATGCTGGCGTCCAGTATATCCTGTCAAAAAACTCATCCTGTGTCTTATGCATGACAGGATCATTACCTGCCTGACGGAGTAAGGACTTGACCTTTTCATTTGTGTCAAGTTTTATATCCCTTCTATCGAATGCTGAAAGAAAAGGCTTCAAAGCTTCAGAAAATTCACCTCCTGCATTACAGTAAGCATGAATCAAAAGCGCAAGATTACCGCTTGAAAGAGTTGTTTGGCTTTTTCCATAAGTAAGATGTCCTGTATCTCCTTTAAGAACGGTAACCGAACCGTAATCACCAATTGGCTTCCCGGTCTCAAAAATATTAACTATTGCCTGTGCAGTTTTCTTTTGTAATTCAGTAAACATATTTATTACTCCTTATATATCATTATCAGGTCTTACAAAAATGGTATCATCATACATTGCAATAAAAGGCTCGTTTGCATCAGACATCCAGAAAGTAAAACGAACTGTTCCATTTTGAGAAATAGTAAAATCAAAGTTAGGTGAAAAATCCACAAGAAGTGGCAATTCAGGCCCTAAATATCCAGGGTGCAAATCTCTATGTTCGTATAAAGCCGTAGCATTTTGACTCTCATCAGATGGAATAAATAGTATTTGAGTACGGACTTCAGGTAGTGTATAATTTTGTGGCATTGGCATATCTGTTGTGTCAGTATAAAAACGTACCTGTCCTCTAAAACGTATTGGTTGCACACTTGGGAAAGGCGCTTCTATTGAACGTCTAACTTCAGAAAGATAGTGTCTTTGCCCCTGACCTTCATAACATAATTCATTTAAAGGCTGGTTGAACATTACCTGAGAAGACATATAGGCAATGCTCCAATTTGTTGTAAGCGGAACAGGAGGCGCCGGTACAGGAGGAGCAGGTGGTCCTGTAAAATATTCAGTTACAAGTAAAGCATAGGATTCAGCATTATTCATTGCACGATTCAAGGGCAGATTAATCACCTCATCACGCGGTATAACATTTCTCATCAAACCAATATGATGAGCTGATTCATGGATGATTGTACTTAACTGATCATTTAAGCCAAGCTCAAAAAAAGCAGGGCATATTGATATTCTCGTTCCTTGTCCTGCATATGCATATGCATTCGGGTCATGATCTGAATTTTCCCTTCCACAAGTTTGACGTGTTACACATCTAAATAGTCTTGGATTTTCAATAGCCTGCCTCATTCTACGCAAACGCCTGATGATTATACTTAAAGTTTCAGGATCATGGCGGCCTGCGATTCTGCCCCGAGGCGCTGGCGGTGGGTGAAAGAAACGGTTCAGTGTGCTTTCAATAACAGTAATAATTTCACGCGGATTATTCAAATGATCTTCAAGAGCAGATATAGTCGAAGTTATCCATCTTGGCGCTCTCATTCTTGCAAAATCAACATGAAAATCCTGTACTGCATTGCAACCGCGATAATCTCTTGTTCTAAGTTCTTCAGCAGTTTCTTCGCTTATACTGCGTGATATAGTTGTCTGATTGTTTCTTGCTTTTTGCTCTGTGCTTGAATTTAAAAGGCGTTGAATCGCTTTATTCCCAATAGTTTTTTGTAGAAATAAAATGCGGTTAACTGGAGTAGAAGTTCTGGAAGTCCTGATAGAATGGCGTTTAGTCCCATCAGTTTTATCAGATGACTTTGATGTGAAAAGGAAGCGTTCAAACATTTTATATTTAACCTTTAACACCCCAGAAGTGTTCTTTATAATCCTCTGCCAATCCTGGATATGCTTCTGTTTGTGCTTCTGTAACTCCTGGCATCATCCTTGCCAACGCTGCATAAATCTTGATAATCCTAATATGTTCGTTATTTAATTGAATAAATCTCGGACAGATAAATATAGTTGCGGGCAATAACCATCTGCAAAATCTATTGCCGGCACATGCAGCGTCAGAGTCAGGCACACAAAATATATTTAATTGGTGTTCGAAATTATCGCCCATCTGTCTGTATCTGTCATAAATACCAGCCATTGCTGCACGGTCTCCTCTCCCGAACCATCTGAAAAAATATGGCCTCATATGATTTTCATTATTTGTATTTCCATATGTCTGTCCGATGCCAAAAATAGCATATGTGTTCCATCTCTCAGCCCAAGCAACTGCCTTTCTTACCTTTTCTTCATTAGGTCCCATACCGGCTGTGACGCTGGGATCGCATCCTGCTACTACATCCTCGACAGTAGGTCCTATATGGGATGGGTGCTGGTTTTGGATTAACTCAAAGACAAAACGAGTGAGACTTTGAGCATTATCAATTGCCTGATCACGTGTAAGAAAAACGAATACTCTTTCACGTTCGTATGCACGATCATGAACTTCATATCTTGAGCCATGAGCTGATTCATGTACAATAACTTCTTCTTTGCCACTACCAGTGAAAAAAACTGGGCATACTATTAAGTTTTCTGGATTCGCAGCAGCCCAGCCACCTGCACGACAAGTTGGATCTTCATCATCAGCGCATTTAAGGATTGTTGTTAGTAAATTCGGCTGAGTTAAAAAATCACTCATAGCTTGAAGTCTATTTCTAACTTCTAGTGCAGTTGCAGCACTATGATCATTTGCAAAATTGTTGTCCAATGCTATCCTCACATTATTTTGTGGGTCAGTCTGCATAGATGGATTTCCTCTGTATGTATCTAATCGATGAACTGCATCATTTAGCATTGGCACAACCCTATCACGTACTTGGCGTACTATATCCTGTCTTGTCTGATCACAAGGTTGTATATGAGAACCTGTTGAACCTGTTCTGTTTGAAGCTTGGCTGTCAGGCTTCATTTCTACAGAACGCCAGAAGCGGTAATCAATCTGTCCAGAACTTTTATGTAATAGAGGCACATGATATATGATTCCATCATATCCTTCATCTATAATAAGGTTGGCAACAGCCTCTATGCGTTTCTCAGCCAAGAGATGGTTATATGTACGGTTACCTTCTTCGGAAGCATAACCATATAAGTTTATATCCTGTACCCCGCTTGAAGCCATTCTGCGTGAAAATCTTCTGGCTTTTTCTGCTTCAATAGGATCTAAATCATTTTCAGGGGAAGAATTATAAAGTCCTGGTTTATCAAAATCAAAAAAAACATCATCAGGATAATTATCGCGATTTTCATATAATCCTGTAACTCTAAAGGATTCTGGAGTAGTCCTTTGTAATATATTACTATTACTCGAATCTTGCTGCATCACATGAGTTAGTTCATGCGCCAGAAGATATTTTCCCGAGGCTGTGTATGGTTGATATTGCCCTGTGCCAAATACAATATCATTTCCAACAGTAAATGCAAGAGCACTTACCGAATCCGCAAGAGAGGATGCTTTTGCATCAGTATGTATTCTTACATTGGTGAAATTATGATTAAAACGAGGTTCAAAGTATTTGCGTATTTGTGTCGACAAAGGATTGCCTCCACCTCTTATTTCATTAATGCGGCATTCTACATCAGTGGAAATTTCAGGGTTATCATCAGAATATGCTTTTAATAATGAATTTGTTATTAAGGGTTTTAATTTAATTTCTTCTTCATCCCCGCACGAGAGACCTTTTGCAAAAGGTCAAGTCGGTTTCATCTGGATTCCGGGCTCCGGCATCCGCATAACCATATCGGCCACCCTGTCTGCCTCTTGTTCATAAATATCATAGGATCGGCTAATTTTGAGTTTTGTATGTATCCCTAGCCTTATGCCCTGTCCCCTGAACCCCATACCCTGAACCCTATACCCTGTACCCCTTAAGATCTTTCCCGCTGCCTGATTACCAATTGTCTTATGTAAAAATAAGATTTGGTCAACAGGCGAATTTATAGTCTTAGAGAATTCAGTCTTTCGTGTTTGAGAAATTGAGTTCTCTTTCTTTGATTCAAGTTCTTTTATTTTAGTTTTCTCATTCATTAATTCTAAACTTTCTATTAATACCTGTGCCTGTAAAAGCTATTACTCCTCTTTCAATTAAAGGATTTATTATTTCATCAGCCTCATCATTTGCAATGCTGTATTTGGTTATCAATGTTTTATAAGGAATATTTGGATTTGCAATAATATCTTTGACAATATCATCTTCTAAAACTTTTCTATCCGGTCTTATGATAATTTCTTCATGTTCTGCTGTTACAGATACTGCCCACCATCTGACTCTGGCTTCATTGATTGGTTCTTTTGAACGATTTGTAAAGATAATAACAAGTTCATTTTTATCTATATCAAATGAAGAACTTAATTCAATGCCTTTATTCCAGATTTCATCTCCGGTAATAATAAAACTTTTACGTGCAATTGGATTTCTATATTCGATTCCAAGCATTACACCATAAATTTTATTTTTAAGTTTAATAGGAAGTGAATTACGGGTTGTTCCCGGAGCTATATCTAAAAATACACAAATCCCTGTAATACATTCTGCTCCATTTCCACCTGAAGAAGAAATAGTTATACCATTTGTCCCGGAAGCAATTGAAACATTGCTGCCTGCATTTATTGAAAAATTGCCGCTATTGTCAGGCCTGATATTATTGATATTAAAAATAGCGCTATTCCATTTTCTTGCATCAGAATTTGAGACATGTTTATCTCTTACTGTATCTGTGCTGGATGGGTCAACTTGTTTCATTGAATGGTTCTCACCGATAGTAATAGTATTAGCAGCATCATTTGGAGTTATGGTAATACTATTTACTGAAATTAGATCAATGTTACCACCTGGATTGCTTACACCATCTATACTGACAATAGCGCCTATCTGTGATGCAGTTGTTTTATGAGGGTTATTAATATCAGATACATGACACATTAAAAGGTCAGTTAAAACTTTATGATTGTTAATTAAACAAATATATTTTTTTGTTTCATTTTTATCAATTGTCCAATCAGTTTTTAGGGCAAGGAAAAAAACTTTAAGTTCTTCATCATTAGGACATGCTTTGTTTTTTTCATTAAGCCACGATTTAATTTCTTCTCTAATAGCATTGCTATTAGATGCTCCTGAAAGATCAGGACATGAAAGAGCAGATATTGCAGGTGCATCAGGAGTTGCGATAACTTCAAAGTCTTCTATTATTCTATTAGGACAGCATGTTTCATCACAACTCGAGGGATTTGATGCTGAATGTACAAGCTCTCCATAAACAGGTTTGTGTCTTAGGTATAAATACCAGAATGTAGTTGCTGTTGTTTTCTCAAAAATAATTTTTTTCTGTATTCCTGATGGAACATAAATCTCATGCCCGCATACATCCAGCGCAAAACTACTTTTATTGAATGTCAAATATATATCTGTGCTACCTTTTAAAGAGATAGCTATCTGGTCAGGGTCAAAGCCACAAACAATTCCATTTCCATGAAGCGTTTGATTAAGTAAAAATCTTTTGTTATTCATATATTTTTGTTCTTCTTCAAAATCCCTGACAGTCATTAGTTTCCCATAAAAATAATTATTTCTCTGAAACAATTGATATTCGCAATTTTTATCATCTTTTCCGTTTGACATTTTAAATCCTCCTTATTTTTATGTTAATTTCGTATCTATTCCTAATCTTGCTTTTATTTTTACCTGTCCAGCATCTTCTGTATCCTTAAGTATTGTATCTCTGCCAATAACAGAACTTTCCCCTAATATAAAAATAGGTTCATTGAGCAAAGTATTCATTCCAAGATATGTATGCATATCAAGATAAAACCATTGCTCAAGCACTTTAAGCCCATAACATGTATGCGCAGGTTTATGTTCATCTATTATTTTTTTAATTGTTTCTGTCTTTTGATTTTTCAACGCCTGTGATGGAAGAAGAACGAAAAAGCAAAATCTTTCTTTTCCGAATAATGCTTCTTTTAGAGAAATATTTTCACCATCAATTGTTTTGACTTTTGATTTATCAGAAGGTAAATAAATTGAATTCTCTTCATGTAAGGAATCCCATTTGTCAGCGCACTTTGTGCTGTAAGAGGAATCAATATTTATATTTTCAAATATAAAAGGTTTATACCCTGTAAAAAGCTCTAATATTTCTTCGAGCCCTTTTCTCGTGCCTCTCATTTTATAAAAATGAATAGCTTTCTTTATAAAAGCTCTTGTTTTTTCTTCAGACCAATTTGCATCAGTACAAATAGAAAGCCATGTGCCAAGCCATGAAAGAAATTCAGATGGAGTGCCTTCTGCATCAAAAAAGCGTGTTAAATGTTTTATCTCAAAATCTACTTCATATATCAAACTATCAAAGATAGACAGAAAACGCTCTAAAAAATCTTTTGCTTTTGGATTCTCCTGATAATTGGCAGGAAGGTAATCAAGTAAAGTTAAACGCGGGAAAAACAAAGTAAGCATTTTAATAATAGGAGTTAACTTTTCGTCTCCAAATAACACAAGCTTAAACCAAAGGTATCTGCCATTAATATTTTTTAGAAAAAGTGCATCTCTTTTATTTTCTTCTTGAATACCTGATTTCTCGCTAAGGCATTTGTTCCATCTATTTTCTGGCATTGAAATAATTTCATTATCGGGCATTAAAGAATCTGACGTAAAATATGAAAATTCAAGCTGAGTTCCTTTTACAAATTCACCGTCTATAAGGAACCTATGCCATCTAATGTTGTCTTCATTACTATCAATTGCCTTTGAAATGAAAACTCCTTTAAAATGTTCTTCCTTATCTTTTGTATTTACGATTGAATATTCCAGAAATGCAATTGACTTTCCCTTGCTATCTATAATATAAAGGTTTCCTCTTGAATCATTTATCAATCTTCTTGTAGCATCTCTATAAGACCAAATTGGGATTGTGCTACCATCATGCATTACTTTATAAATGGTTTTCTTGGAATCAAATGTATCTGGTTCACCAGCAAATATTTGGGCTTCTCTACTGACTGATATGCCTTTTAGATGTAATGTAGTATTTATGACTTCTGATAAGGTATTCTCTTTAAAAAGAAAGATCTTAGAACCATCAAGTATATAAATAACCCCTTTTTCATCTACTGTAATATCTGTTGGTTCGGATAAAGTGTTGTCTTTAATAAAACCTGCAATTTCACCTGACCTTCTGATTATTATTGCCTGTTTATTGCCTTTATCAAGAGCATAAAGATTGTTAAGGTCAATAACAAGGTCGGTAATTTCTGTAAAATGATTACCTTTATCATCTGAATCACATATCCAGCGAATTTGCAGGTTTGAACGGGCAAGGGCAATTATTCGGGATTTGTTTTGTATTTTATTGAAACCAGAAATATAAATCGTGTCTTTATCGATAGCAATTCCCGTAGGAGAATAAAGTTTTAATGGCAATAATCCATTTTTGCAACCTGCTTCATTTATTTCTCCATAAAGTCTATTATACGTGAGTATCTTATCTCTGCTTCTATCAATAATCCAGAGGGTATCACATTCATCGATAGCAATATCTGTTATATCAAACGATGAGTCTTTTATTATGAATTCTTTAAAAATATAAATCCCTGCATTATTAAGCCTGATTCCATTTTGAAAACTCAGGTTTTCAGAAAAAAGATGAAAGTTATGGTATAAATCATAGGAACTTAGCCGGATATAATTAATATGATTCATCTTAGCCTTTCTTTTTACACAGAACCTGCTCAATTATTATTGAGACTGAGTGTTTGCCCGAATAAATAGTATGCAAAGGAGATGGCAGGATAAGATTGCCTTCATTGTCAGAATTACTTTGATCTCCATAAATATGCAGTTTTGTAATACATCTTATCCCGTTAATCTTCTCGATTTCCTCGTATATTTCAGAGCGATAAACATTTCTTCCAATTGGCCAACCTTTATGGTCATTACCACCAAATACTGGATGAAGAAATTTATTTAATGCCATTATTACAGAATTTTTTACATCTTCTATTTGATATGATTCTGATACAGAAATCTCAATATCTACTGTTACTTTCACATATTCAGGTCCTATAATATAAATTGCTGTTCCAAGCAGACGATGCTCATTTAGATGCCTACATATAGCATCTCTGAATCCGTCTGAAGGTTGAGGGGGTTTCTCAAAATATTCAAGAGGAGTAAAGGGAATAACTATAACTGTTACAGAACCTCTAAGACGGCCTTTTTCAGGATGATAGTTTGGAAGTGCTTTTGCTTTTGCAACTCTTAAACCCGGTGTATTAATAGCAATATATTCAAAATCTGAAGAAGTAACAGCTACAAACGGTATGCGAAGTTCTTTAATAAATCTTGCATTTGCATCATCAATAGTTTCATTATCTGCACCACCTGTGGCAGAAACAAAATTAGTAATCTTCAGTTTTTTTGAATCTTCTTCTTTTAATTTCCACGAATATCCTTCCTTTAAATTGCCTTCTTTACCATTACATATCCTGTATCTTTCAACCCTTATGTTTGAACCTGATAATGGTACTTTGCCGTTAAATCCATCTCCAAAAATTATTTCGCCTTCTTTGCTATTTAGAACAAAGTGATTATCCTGTGGGCATGAGCCATCAAAATCAATTCGCTCTACTGCATAGCTATTATCAATGGACACTAAGAGTGATTTATTTAGAACAGGCTTGAATTTAAGAGAATATTTCTGGTTGGGCAAACCATTGCTTGTCCACTCTTCTTTTTCTGTAATCGTCTCTCCCTGAATAGCTGAACATGTATTCAACCTGATTTTCTCGATTCTCGGTGGATATTCAAATAGAGATTCAACAACAACACATCTGAGCCAGTAATAATTTTCTTCTGAAGCATAAATTTTTGAGGGCAACCAATCATTCAAATCTTTAAAATCAATTCTTCCACTTTTTTTAAAATTTTTTGTATCATCTTTTGTGGGTTTTATAGATTTCCATCCACTTCCTGTAAAATATTCCCACTGAAGTACTGAATTTTTAAAATCATATTCAGGTTCTTCACCATGCTGACCGGGCTTCATAAGGTCTTTTTCATATAGATAACATGTAAAATTTATCGTATCCGAAGGTCTATCAAAACCAAGATATAGGGCGCAATTTTTTTGTATATTTAATCCAAATGGAGCAAAAAACTGATTAACTTGTTCATTCATTTTTGTCCTATCATATATGCCCCCGGTCATTTCATCTACAATAATTTCTACAAGTCTTGCGTTTGTAACTTTTATATCTTCTTTTAATTCAAAACTAATTTTTTCCCCGGATATAGTTGTATAAACCTTTTCTCCTTTTTTTAATAAAACTGTTTCTTCAGACTCAAATGTAAGATCAACTACAGAGGGTTTGATAGGCACAGGATATATATCAAGCAATTTAAGATATTTAAGTTTATGTCTTTCACTGATATAATTGATGCGATATAAATATGTTTCTGTAATCCAGGAAAAAAGCTCTAATAATGTTATGCCAGGGTCACTCAGATTATGGTCTGTCCATTCAGGAGCAAAACCAGGTATAAGTTTAATAGCTTCATCAATTAGTTGCGCAAAATTCCTGTCATCAAGATTTGGTTTAGGCAGCTCTTTTTTAATCAGCAACTTTTACTCCTTACTTTTATTTTGTGTTCTCCGCCATAAATTAATGCGTAATCTGGGATTTTTACATTTATGTTTAAATCAGTAATATCCACAATTTTTATGCCTTTTTCCGAATAAAGAGTCATTGTTAAAGTCTTTATATAATCCACATCCTTAATCTTTCCAAGCATAGCATATAAGTCAGAAAGGCATGGTATCTCGCCAAACTGCCAGCCTTTAAATTCAAAACCCCCTTTAAGTGGATGAAAGAAATCAGAAATTATCTTTCTTGCATCATTTTCTATTTCTGCTGCATCTTCTATATTTTTTGAATATATCTCGATATATGTGTCGGCCTTTATATATAAAGGAGGTATAACTCTTACTGAAGCTACATTTGAAGAACGCTCAAGCAAATACTCCTTTACTTTTTTACAAAGACTCGGTGTGGGGAAAGGTTTATTTTCAGTGCTAAAAGGAAGTATAACTACCGTGACCCAACCGGTCTCATATTCATTCTTATCGTTTAAGTTTGGCAGGATTTTAACTTTTGCAATATCCCTTGAAGATTCTTTCACAATATAAATAAAGTCATCTAATGCTGTTGCTCTTCCTCTGTTTTTTAATATATTAGGAGCACGCTTTAACAAAGAATCTACATCTTCACTATCTGTGCCACCTTCGGCAGCTATCGGATTAAAGACCTTATCTATTGATGCTACAGAACTCTGTAATTTATTTATCTCTCCTGATTTTAGATTCCCCTTTTCTCCTCCACCTGTTCTATAATTTACTTTAATATTATCTTTCCCTGATGGAGGAAGCATCCCATGAACTTCATCACCAAACCATATAATTCCTGTTAGCCTATCTATAACATAGTGGCGGTCTTTGCTTCCTGAGCCTGTAAAATCAATTACTTCTTTCCATTCAACCCAAAATTCGATAATCTTTCCTTTAATATCTTTCTTTTCTTCAATAGTGACACCTGATTTGCGTAACGTATTCATTTCACTTTCTGAATGAATATTGATTTCATTAACCATTATAGAGATGTCTATGACAGGTGAATTCATAACCTTAAAAAGCTGTAAAGCTACATCACTGCCAGAACCAATTATTTCATCTTTAATAGTTTGAACCTGTGATGCCCATACTGAATTTAGATAAAAACCCTTAATAGTAGGAAGCATCTCAGTTTCATAAAAATCACCTGTTATCGAAGCTTTAAGCCAGAACTTTTCGTTTTCTCCGAAAAAACTGGCTGGTTTCATTTCTTCGTCTATAGAAAAAAAGAGAATACCTTTTTTTGTAAATCCTTTGGTCTCATCCTTTATATCAAGTTCTTTCCAGCCCTGTGGCTCTGAATAGTAACTCCACCTGACATCTGGTAGAAAATCTTCAGGATATTCAAATTTTTCATCAATGTCTATGAAAATACTCAATGGTCCTTTTTTCAATTTTTTATCAAAACTGAAATATACTGAAGGATATAAATCAAACAGAGGCTTAAAAGGGGTAAAAGATTCTTTTATACTCTTTTGTTCACAATTATTCTCAACTATTAAATAATCAGGACTATTTTCTTCATCATTAAAATATTCAAGTTTTATAGAATGAATTTGAGGTGGGTTAAATTCACTGGGTATAATTTCTTTTGAATTGCTTATCTTAAATTCACAACCATAATCACCTTCAACAAGACGTACTCTTATCCAGTAATTTTCTTTGCCATTTATTTTTACCTTCTGTATTTTGGGTAAATTCAATATTGAAATAAGGCACTCTTGAGCTTTTGTCTCAATATTAACAATAGTTGAATAAAATGCTCCCGGTGATGAAGCCATATTTTCATTTATACCTTCAATTAATCCCCATGTTTCACCATCCCAGTATTCCCATGAAAGCTTTGGAATATTTTTAACAGAAGAAGGGATACCACGAATTAATTTTAAAAGAATATTTACTTTATATCCTTTTTTAGAAAATGCTTCTTCGCTTGCCATATAAAAAGTTGAATAAAGTCTTGGTTTTATTCCAAAAGGATATATTTTCCCTGATAAATCAACAGGAACATCATTACAAAATGCCATATCAGGAGTAATTCCAGCTTCTTCTATAATTTTTAGTTCTCCCTTTTTGTCATAAAATTCCTTTTTTGCAGCTTCAAGAATATTTTCTGCTCTATATTTTCCACAACCAAGCAATTCTGAAACCTCTTCCGAAGAGTATCTTAATAATTTAGTTATAGTGTCAATTTTAATTGCGGCTTTTTCCCCTGCGAGTTTTTCATAAAATTCATCGCCGATACCATGTATCTTTTTAATATCAATAGATGTCTGATATGCGTTAAATGATCTAATGCCTATTTCTCCAATTTTTATTTTGCTAAACAGATTTATGTTTAAATTTTTATTAATACATCTAATCCATCTGCTTTTAATTTCAAAAAGATTAATTTCTGAGATCTCCTCATCCGAATCTTTATGAAGCAATATATTTCCGGATGTCTTATCAATTTCTGTTTTGTCAAACTCCTTCCATAAAATATGCTTTTCCTCTTTTTCATCTTTTTTCTCGATTCTTTCAATGCCATATTGCCAAGAAACATTATCATCAGAAAGAAGTTTTAATATTTTTATAGAAGTATTTTTAAAATTGATTATTAATGTTGCTTTCTTAATGTTAAAAACATTGATGGAGCCAATATAAAGAATATGCTTTTGAAGATTTAAACCATTAAATAGTTTAGAAGATTTAACTCCATTTATCGAGATAGCATGATTGAATATTTCGTCAGAATTCCTATTGGCACTAAACACATTTAACAGTTTAGACGGAGTGGCAAGGATTGAAGTTTCTGTCTCAAAATATATGGGTTTCCCATTTTTATCCTGCGCAGAAGCCTGCGTTCCTGAAGGAATTAGTATATTATCAATTGTGCCCTGACTTAACAAAAATGTTAGAGGCGTCCTGCTTGGTTTTGGAGGCAAAAGAGATACACCAAATGTCTCAAGAAAAGCTATAGAATGTCTGTAAGGAGCGAGATTTAAACGATTTGCAATAATTTCGTAGAGGTGCATAAAAATCTTTGATAGAGCAGTGCCAAATTCACCTTCAATTCCATATGTCCATTCTGGAGTATAATATGGTATTTTACCTGTGATTTCTTTGAGAATAATTTCTTTGTCTTTCTTAACTATATCAGGAATATTCATATCTATTTTTCTTTCAAATAAAATGGATAAACAAGATTAAACCTGTTGTTAGTATTTCTTATTCTATAATCTATATTTATAAGAAGCTTTCCATTACTAATTTCTTTTGTGTCAATATTAATTGACATTAATTCAATTCGGGGTTCCCATGTAATAAGAGCTTCCCTTACAGTTTTTTCTATTAATGTAATAGTAGCGGTATTAACAGAAGCAAAGACAAAATCATGGATTCCGCAACCAAAGTCAGGACGCATGACCCTTTCACCTTTTGAAGTGCTGAGAATTATTAAAATTGCTTCTTTTATATCTTCTTCATAAGAAGACTCAGCAATCTTGCCTTCATATGTCACTTGTATAGGAAATTTCCATCCTCTGCCAAGAAAATTCTTATCCATATTTATCCTATTAACACTGTTGTACAACCAATTGAAATAGTATTTGGAGGCCCTGTTTCAATGATTGTATCTCCCTGGCGCACTGCCGGAAAATTATTAATTAATACTGTCAAACTCCCTATAGCAACTACACCACCTGCATGAGGAACTGTGCCTGATACTAAAGGACATGTATGAAAATCAATTCCAGCACGCCATGCAGGCATTCCACCAATTAAAACATTTGCGCTCCCTGGCCCTGGACCAAGTGGAGTGCCATGACTTGTCATATCGCCTACTCTTGCCGCTAACGACATATAATCCTCCGAGTTTTCAGGGTAAGCTGCTAATTTATCTTCACTAGCGCTCCTTGTATTGTTAGTGTTGCTCCTGCTTTTATAGTCATCATGGAATCTGATGAAATTTCTATAATGTTTGCTTTGATCTTCAATTGCATTCTACATTCAATATTTATAGAATTCTGAACAGAATCTATAGTCATCTTATTACTGCCTGTTTTATCAACTATTTCTATTTTTTCCTGACCTGATGAATCATCTAAAAGAATTTTATGTCCTGCTTTAGTGTGTATCTCTATCTTTTCTTGAGAAGATGAATCATTATCATTAAATATAATTTCATGTCCACTCCGTGATTTTATTTTCCTTATATTATTCCCACCATCTTGATTTGATTCAGGAGGCTGAGCTGTATTATTCCAGAGCGAACCAATAACATATGGATGATTTATATCACCATGTTCAAATGCAATTAGGACTTCATCACCTGTTTCTGGAAGAAAGAAAGTCCCGCGATTACTTCCTGACATTAAAGTTGCAACACGTATCCAATCTGTTTCATTATTGTCTGAAAGCCACGGGAACCTCACTTTTACCCTTCCCAATCCATCAGGGTCCTGATTATTTGTTACTATACCCGGTGCAACACCGTACATTCTTCTTTGAGTCTCTGTGCTAATATCAAGAGCATCCAGTAGGCTCATAACGAACTCCTCCTGACTGAAAATCTGGTTCTGTAACCATTTGAACTAATAGTATGAACTGTTCCTTTTACATAGTATTTGCCGCTAAATCTTTCACCGAGTTTATCAAGCTTGATTGTAACTCCCGGCTTTATCTGAGGGATGCCAATACATTCACCCTCTCCTTCTATTAGAGAATTGCTTGCTCTATTTAATTCTGCCACTGCGATTGAATTAGCATGTTCCTGAGAAGTTACAGGTATGTTCGTTATAACTCTCCGTATCGTACCAATTCTCTCTTCAGCTATCTGGCTTCCTGTCCGTGTACCTGGTTCATGTGTTCTTTCATTTCCTGAAGAAGCACGTCCGACAAAAGGACTTGAAGGATCAGCAGGATTATGGCCTCTAACTTCTACCTCAGTTACAAGACCTGATGTTTTTAATGTTGGACGAAAACTGATAATATCTTTCCCAAGAGACAATGTAAGTATTTCTGTTGAGTTGTCTCTTGGATTAATAAAATATAGTGTCTGTCTCTGGACATTAAATTCATAATTAATCTCCTGTGTAAGTCTTAGAAGAAATGAGTAGTATGTCTCGGTACTATTCTTTCTTATAAAGTTTATAGTTATAGATGAATCATCAGCAACGCAAGACAACTGTGCTTCGTTTGCAATTGTCCTTGCAATATCACTATATTTTTGTCTTATGAATGTTCTTTCAGGAGAAGACCTCTTAATAAAATCATAAGACATATCCTGACCGCTTACAGTAATCTCTGGAAGTTCACCGGTAAAATAACCTGGTTCAATTGAAGTAATTTTCCCTGTGATCATTTGTTCGAGATTCCCGCTATATCCAGCCTTAATTATTATTTTGTTGCCTACATTTAATAATTCATGGTCAAGCCATTTAAATTTTTGTGTTTTCATGTCAAAGCCATCATGCAATGTCATTCTGAAGCTTGCACCTTCATCAAGTTTTTCTTCTATACTTACATCAAGAATAGATTTAGACATATCTGCATAAAGTTTTTGATTCTCTATCTCAATCTCAAAATAAGGAGCATAGAAATTTGAAGCTGTAAGAGATAATAGTTCTAATGCCATAAATTATTCCTTTGCTGGAATTATAATTTCCTGTCCCGGTGATAATACCATCGGATTTTCAATTTCATTTGCATATGCAATTAATCTCCAATCTGCAGGATTACCATATTCCTTTGCAGCGATTAACCAGATGCTATCACCGCTTTTAACAATATATTTTTTAGTAATATCAGAAGAATGAAGATCAATTTCCCTAACCTGAACATCTACTTCACGGTATTCTTTCAAAGTTACATTGAGCGTAGCTCTAACAGGAATTCCTTCCGGAAGAAACATTGTAAACCTCTTTGATACGCGTTCGATAATGCATTGGAAAATAAATGCTCCCCATACAAAGAGACAGATAGGAGGAGCGTGCAGATCCGAGTCAATATCCATAAGTCCTTTAGTTATCCCCGGAAGATTGCTGAACATGCTGCCAGCATCCCAGCCAGTAATTCGATCTGTAAAAATTCTCACATCAATACCTTCTTCATAAGTATCAAAGAAAAGATCAAGGGTTACTGTACGTGCATTTCCTCTTACAAATTGAAAAACAGGAGAAGCAAGTCCCGGAATGTTTACTTCAGCAAATTGATTGCTTTTTTCAACACTCAATTCTTTCGGATTGAAAAGGAATGGGACTACAAGCAGTGGATTATCTTTTCTAGTAAGAAAAGCTTTTACCAACATCTGTTATTTCCTTTATCTTGTAACTTGAGTACTTGGAAATTTGGACACTTATGAATCATGTCAGTCCTCTCCTTTCTCTTTCCAGCCTTATTCTTCTTTCAATATTTTGATAAACCTGATCAGAAATACGATTTATATCAAGATGTTGTTTTATCGCTACGCTAATATCCCTGGAAGAGTAATGATTTTTTTGTCTCATTGCCTCTTTTGTCTCAAATATAACCTTTTTGATTTCCTCAACCTCATGTTCCATCTTGCGCTGACTATGGAAATAAACATTATCAATTGTAGTCTTGTAACTGTCTATTTCCCCAAATTTTTTCCTTTCGATAGGAAATCTTCCTGTCCCCCCTTTCTCAAAGGGGAAACTATTTTTATTGTCTTTTTCTTCTTTATGAAACATGAATTTTTTGTAGGACATTTCAATTGTTTTAGGCATATAATTATGGGACATGAATTTAGTGTGAGCATCATAGTCTCTGATTCCTATATAGATAAAATTATTCGTTGACATGAGTCTTTGTAGTTGGTGAACAAAAGGAGATTGTAAAGTGTTAAGAAAAATTCCTCTTAGCCCTCCTTTCCCTATAAAACCATACGAGAATGTGTTTTCAAGAGTAGGGGTATAGTTTATAATTTTTTTCAAAAAAGGAATGCAGCGAGTACCCCCTTTTTGCAAATAGGGATAAGGTAGGATTTGGGAAAACTTAACTGTTACTGGGTTAAAAATAAGAAAAGGTTTATTATATTTATTAAAGTAATCAAACTGCCAGATAACTAAGTTATCAGGTAAATAAGTATTTTGTTTATCTTGGTTACTTGAATTAATGTTTGTTGTTTGATAATTGGGGATTTTCCTTGCAAAATTTAATTGATTAAACATCCTTAAATAAAAATTAAAATTTAGCCTGAAGTGGTTGTTGATTAGTTCTGTGCGATAAATATTTGTTAGTTTACTTATAATATTTCTGTCAAATAATCTGAGGAAAACAAGTGCAGGAAATTTGCTTGAGTTTGTGAAAAGTTTATGCTTACCGGTAATTCTGTCACAAAAATTTAAAATATAAAAACCAATATGCAATTTTAAAGTTTTATCATTTTTAAATAAGTTAATTTTTTTGTATAATTTCATTTTTTTATTAATTCTTATGTTTATTCTTAGTTTTTCTCTAATTTAGCTGGTTCAAAACCTCTTTTGATGCTCTTGTAAAAACTTCTGTGTCATTCCTGCGACAGCAGGAAAAAAGTTTCTTCACATATTGTTACATACAAGTCTATCCAACTTAGGATTCTTTTCCTTAATCATCTGTAACTTTTAATCCCTTTTCGACTTCTTTATTTGTTTTTCATATTTTTCTGGATTCCCGCTTTCGCGGGAATGACATATATAATTCTTTCTACCATCAAAGTAACAGTTCTTCTACTTGTTCAGTAACTTTTAGGAGATGAACCTTATTATTTAAGTAGTAGTTACCCGCCTTCCAAACACATTAATATCCCGACAAAGATCAGGGGTTCCGCTACCTGCTCCATAACAAGAAGCCTCACAAGAAGCTGGCAAACCTTCACTGTATACTCCTCTTGTAAGGTGAACAATTTCATGTAAGATTGTTGACGCCAGAGGCTGACATCCCGGAGAAGAATCTGGATGAGTAGGAAAAGACCGACTTCCAATTGTCATTATGTTCGCGGGAATAGAATAACCAGTAGCTTCAGCACAGGCACCGCCAATTACAGCCGAACGCCTGCAGCGAATATCTAATCCATGTCTAATAAGATTTCTTTGTATTCTGGAACGCCGAGATTCTTCAATACAGTCTGTATTAAAAATCTTATCCAAAGCATCCCGTGTAGCCATTTCAGCTGTTGCAAACCCAAAATCAGATGGCGAGCAACTACGCCGAACAACAACACTAACTCCTTCTGCTGTGAACCTATAATCTTCAGATACAGACCCGCCACCATCTCCTTGTAATTGAATCCTTGTCATATTTATATTTGTGAACCCACTCTGTTGAACAACATGTGTTAACTCATGTGCTAATAGTTTCTTGCCCTGTGTTGTAGTCGGACTATATCTTCCTGCATTGAAAAATATATCCCTCCCAATAGTAAATGCTTCGGCATTCAACTCATTTGATTTCTTTGAAGCATATGAGTCTGTATGAAGTCTTACGTGGTTGAAGTCATATCCAAATCTGTTTTCCATGAATGAACGAGTATTGTCATCAAGCCTTTGGCCTGAACCCTTTTTCGACATTATCTCACCAATCTGTGCTTGCTCATTATTAATAGACGCCGAATTGCCAACCAAGTCAGAACTGCTAAGGTTTAATAGTTGGCCACTTGGCGATTTAAAAGCTTGACTCCTTTTTTCCATTTTCATTATACTAACTGATACCCTTTCTGCCTCCTCTTCAGCTTTACAACCTGGACAACTGCCACCGCAGGAACACTTACGGCTTATAGCTAATGGCTTATTGCTTATAGCTGGTTCATGATTGCCTAATGATGACTGACTTAACAGACTTGCAGTAAAATTATTCCCGTAATTTTTCTGCATAAATGACATTGCACAAGATTCTTTACCTAAAGACTTTGCCTGAGATAGAGCTAAATTCAGACCTTCAGATGATATGTGAGGACTCCTTAACCTGTGGCATATCCCGCAAGAATTACAGGAATTTGCCTCTATGTTCTTATTTAGTTTTTTGAGAGCAGTATGGTTTATTTTAGCCTTATCGTTTCTCTCTATCAGAATTCTCTCTTTCAACTTAAAATCCTCCTTTGCTACTTGGCTACTCAGTATTTTTTAACTTCTTTTTTACTCTATGCTCTCTGCTCTAAGCTCTATGCTTACAAACTTGGCATCTTGACAACTTGGTTACTCGGAGTCTTGGTTACTTATTTCTACGGTTACTCTTTACTAATCCCATGATGTACAATCTCAATTGTTTCAAATGCTATTGAGCTGCTTTCAGCTTTTAAATCTGGGCCTGACCATTTCACCGGATATGCCTGAACAAAATTCCATCTCCATTTGTCATTTCCCGCAGAATCAATTAAGATGATAGAACCATTTTTCCTTTTAAATCTTCCAGAAACTACATCTTGATACCATTTCCATAATTCATCAGAATCCGTTAATCCACGTTTCAATATTAAATGCTGATATTTTGTTCTTTTTGGAAAATAATGAACATAATCGTTAACTCCACCTTCCTCAATTGCTTCTGTTTCTGTTTCAATCTGAAGACCTGAAACATCTGAGAAATAAGCGCTTATGATTCCATTTATTTCAATCCTAAATCTAAACGCTGTAAAGGGATATTTTTTTTCACCAACAGGCATTTATTTTATCCTTCCAAAATACTCTTCTTTTCCTCACCACTTATCTTACTGTTTATTTTTGATATTTCCTCGCACCACCTTTGTCTTTCTCTATGTTCCATGTTCATTATATCTTCATGTTGCCAGTGAAAATGATATGCAATAAAGGCTACCTCCTCATAGATTCTATCGAGGGGGTAGCCTATCATTCCCCCGACTTTTGTATTTCCACCTCAAATTGATGTTCACATTTTGGACATACTACTTTAATGCCCGAAGCTCCGTTGCTGTTGATTCTGTTATAAAGCTCCTGAAGATAAGACAGATCTGATGTAAAGAGATTTTCAATTACCTTTGGATTAATTACATCTAATGTCCCAAGTTTCTTAATAACTCTTGATAGTACTATTATCGAAAGATATGCTGGATTTGCTTGCACTCTTGGGTCTTTCATTGGCAGTATCTCATCTGCTGCTGTTGCAAGTCTCATTAGACCATTTTTATGGAGATTTCCTTCCTCATCAATATATCCTTTTGGAAGCATGAATTCAAATTCTGTTTGAAAAGCCATTAACATCCCTCCGTATATTTATATTCTTCAAATTATGAAACCCTCTGTATACCCTCATGAACAATTTCAAGAGTTTCAATCGCTACATCATTACCTTTAGCGGTAAAGTCAGGAGCATCATATTTTGTAGGCCATGCCTGAATAATATTCCACCTTGCCTTGTCACTTCCTACTTCATCAACGAGTATGATGGAAATATTTTTCCTTGCTCCATCTGCTCCTGTATCTATAACCTGCTTCCTCCAGTTGTATAAATCCATAGAATCAGTAATTCCCCATTTAAGTGTTATATTTGAGTATTTTGTTAGCCCTGAAAGTTTTCTAACAGTTGTCGGGTCAGTTCCTTCCCTATATTCAATAGGATCTGTAGTGGTATCACCAATAGTGCATTCACTGAATCCTGCTTGGGTGATACCATCAATTTCAACTCTAAATCTAAAATTTCTATAAGGGTCTTTTCTTTGCCCAACCGCCATATATACCTCCTCTTTTAAGTAACAATACTGTTAACAATCCATTATTTATTTGCTTCATTTATGTGTTATTACGATTCCCAATTTCCTCATTTTCAACCGTATAAACTGTGTAAACCTTGTAAACTATGTAAACTGTGTAAACTTATTTATTCGGTTATTGCTGAACCACCTGCCCATTGAGCAATTCGGAATATTACAAATTCTGCTGGTTTCACAGGCGCTACTCCAATAACACAGATAAGCCTGCCATTATCTATATCATCCTGTGTCATAGTTGTTCTGTCACATTTTACAAAGAAAGCTTCTTCAGCTTTTGTTCCCATAAGAGCACCTTCCCGCCACACCCTTGTGAGAAATTCTGTTATAGTAGCCCTCACTCTTGCCCACAGCTTTTCATTATTAGGCTCAAAAACAACCCATTGGGTTCCTTCATCAATAGATTCTTCAAGATAGAGAAAAAGACGTCTTACATTTATATACTTCCAGAGGGAATTTGATGAACATGTACGGGCTCCCCATACTCTTATGCCTCGTCCTGGAAACGCACGTATAAGATTGATGCCCGCTGGATTTAATATATCTTGCTCACCTTTATTTAATTGATATTTAAGATCAACAACACCTGAGAGTTTTTCATTTGCTGGAGCTTTATGGACTCCTCTTGCTTGGTCGCTTCTTGCATAAATTCCCATTACTGCTCCTGATGGTGGAATAAATATATCTTTCTTTTCCAATGAGTCATAAACTTTTATCCAGGGATGATACAATGCAGCATATGAAGTATCAATAAGATTTCTGTGAGCTTGTAAATCAGATACTTTCTGAGCATTTTCCTGCATATCAAGAACTGCAAATCTATCTTTAAGGTTCTCACAATGAGCTATCAAAGCAAGCTGGACATTTATATCAGTTATACCTGGCGCTGCAATAATATTTACTTCATCAATATCTTTAAATGCTTCAATCCCAGAACGTTTGCCCGGCCCATTATCAAGTCCCTTAAAGTCAGATGCAGTAAGCCCGGAAATAGTTCCATCACTTCCGTTTGCTAGTTTAATATAAAGTTTTCCATTTATAAGATCATTGTTTGTTGGCATATCAAATGGGTCTGTACGGGTATAATCTGCTGAGGCAGAATAAGGTGATTTAAGAGTTATTAATGATGAACGATTATTGACAACTTTAATAAAATAATTTGATGCATCAGGATTCATTGAGAGATAATTAAATGTTTCCACGTCATTTTTATAAATTACCTGAAGATCAAACTCACATGTTGAAATTGTTTTTATCGGAGGTGCTGATGTATCAATAACTCCTGCATCTCCAGTAAGATGAGAGGAAAGTGTAATTATATCGTCTTGAATTGAAGTAATTTTTCTATATTGTTTGTTTGAACCATTATCATAGACAATGATTGCTCCTTTATAAAATCCGTTTTTATTCTTTATCTTGTAACGCGTAGAAGTTGCTGCATCTCCTATAACTTCTATTATCTGTGTCTTTGCCTGAGAAGATGGCATACTGCGTATAATAATATCTTCTCCCCAGTCACCTTTGTTTATTGCAAAAATATCAAGTGTCTTAGATGCAGCTGATGCTCCTCCTGCAAGTGTTGAAACAATTACACGGGTAGAATTTTTTGGATAGTTGCTGCCAATGGGGTTGCTCAATGTTACTGAATTTGATGAGTTGTTGTAAGAAGATATTGTTAAACCTGAATGTGATGATTCTACAGAGCCATCAGCTCTTAACTTTTCAAGACTAAGACTGCTTGTTGTATCAATACCATGAAGTGATTCAAGCTTTAATACTGTATCTCCATTATTACAATCTTCAGTAAGTTGTGTAATTACGCCGCAATTTATAGACATGTTTTTTGCTTCCAAAGCATCTGATGGCAGCACTCTTAGAACATAACACCTGCTTCCGCCATTCATAAAAAAACTCTCAACAGCATAAGGAAGAAAACGATAATTGCTATAGCTTTCAGGTAAATATGAACCAAACTTTCTTTGAAATTCACCAAAACTCGTTATGAGTTCTGGCAACCCTTCTGCTGGCCCTTTTTCTGCAACACCAAGAAAACCTGCTGTACTTGTACTAACGCCTTCAATTGGCTTTGCGCCGATCTCTATTTCCTCAATATATACACCCGGTGATAAATACTCTGGCATTTTTCCCTCCTTTTAAAATTTGTTCTAATAAATTTAATAATGTTTACATTGAGAAAGAAGAGTTATTTTCTATGGGAATGGTATAACCCCTATAGAAACCGTTCTTCTCTCAAGAACATCGGCAGAGATTACTTTTGTATCACCGCCTTTCTGTATATTTATTTGTATATGCTCATTTTTAATATCCTTAAAATAAAGAGCAAATTCACCTCTTTCATCTGTCATAGTCTCAATTTGTTTACTTATAACCTTAATTGATGCATTTTCAATAGGACCTGCTATGCCGGTAACTATACCTCTTATTAATGTTGCATTTTCAGGAAAAGGATATGCTGGATTAGGAATTAAATTTATAGTTACTACAGGGTTTTTCGGGTCAAGAGAAGATATATCAATTTGTTTATTAACTGGGAAAAATATTTCACTATCAATCGCTACTAAATAGTTATCTTCTTTAATATCTGTAAAAATAAAATAACCGCTTGGATTTTTATAAGCTATTTTGTTATTTTCTGGTATTGACACTCTAATTGAATTAAGAACCATTTCACCAGTGAAGCTATCAGTAACCCGTAAAGCTATAGATAGTTTAGTAATTAAACTATCAGTTATATAGAAATTATCTATCGTTGGGTTCATAGATTTATCCGCTGTTCCTTTTTGAAATTAGATGTCCATTATCTATTTCTTTAGAAATAACACGTTGCATACTCATTTCAATTGATGAATCTATAAGCACAGGAGTCACCATATAACTAATTGATAGTTTGTAAGGCACATCCTGAAAAGTACCCCATAACTTTGTAAGATCATCAATCGAAAGTGGATTGAAAATAATCTTAATTTCATTATTGCTACCCGAGAGGCTACCCTGAAGAACACTACCAGATAGTACAGGGTTGTTGAAAAATACCTGCATTACTTTTCCAAGAATATATTTTTCCTGTGCAGGGTCATTGCTATATGTAGTAACAAGATAGAAAAGCTCAAGAAATAAAGGAGGTTGAAGCACTCTGTTACTATCTATTATCTGCATCTTTTCATTTTTTAAAAAAATGTTTTCAGTAATTTGATAAAGAAAAATCAATACTTTATTTGGATTGCCTGACTCGTTAATTATTTCTTTTGGTGATTTAAGGCTTATCATTGGTTTCGGACTTATGCCAGTCCATGGATCATCTTCCAGCAACTTCTGCAAGGTTTCGCTCACATCTCCTATAACTGTATAATTACTCATTGGCATCCCATCTCAAGCATTTCATAATATTCTCCAAAATCATTTTTAAGACATAATTTCCCTATTTTTTCATATTCCATTTTTACAGCATTTATAAGATGAAAGATATTGATTTCTTTATTTTCAGATGCTGCAAGAAAAGCAGCATTAGTGGCAACATTTCTTATATTGCCTCCTGAGAGCTTGAATTGACGGGCAAGAAAATTAAAATCTATGTCACTATTTAAAGGAGTATTTTCAGGAAATATAGAAAGCCATATATCTTTTCTCATGGTTTCATCAGGATAAGGAAAATCTACAATATAATGCATTCTTCTTACGAATGCATCATCTATATTGCTTCTGAGATTTGTTGCAAGTATAACTATGCCGTTATACTCTTCGATTTTTTGTAAAAGATAAGCGATCTCTATATTTGCATAACGATCGTGTGCATCTTTTACTTCAGAACGTTTCCCGAAAAGGGCATCTGCTTCATCAAAAAAAAGTATAACATTGCTATTTCCTGCTGCTGTAAATATTTTGTCAAGATTTTTTTCTGTTTCACCTATATATTTACTTACTATTCTTGAAAGGTCTATTCTGAAAATATCAATATTTAGTTCTTTTGCGATTATCTGGGCAGCCATTGTTTTGCCAGTGCCGGATGAACCTGAAAAGAGTACATTCAACCCATTTCCCATAGAAAATTTTTTCCCGAGACCCCACTCGCCAAGAACTTTATGCCTGAATTTCACATAATTACATATATTGCGCAACACATTTTTTTTATCAGGAGGCAGAATAATATCGTTCCATGAATATGTGTAATCTAATTTTCTGGCAAGATAATTTAATTCTGAATCAGAATAAAGACGGCATGCATTATATATATCTTCAGGTTCAATTTGATTATTTCCATGTTGCCATAAGGCTAAATTACGGGCTGTTTCCAGAGCAATCTTTATCCTTCCCTCTGTAAAATGAAATTTGGAAGCTATTTCTTCTATATAATTAGAATTAATATTTCTACGGGTTCCGTTTAAATAAGTCTCCCATATATTTTTTCTTTCAAGATCATCAAATTCAGGGAATTCAATATCTATAAATGAAAAATTATCTATAAAGGATGCATTATTGCATGGTTTTTTACTTAGGATAAAAGTTAATTTTGAGAATGTCTTTAATGAATCTATTAAATAAAATATCATTGAAGCTTTTTCATTGTTTTCTGTTAAAGCTTCAATATTATCAATACATAGTGCTCCTTGTTGTAAAATACATTCTCTTCCAAGAATCCATGAAAGTTCACCAAAACTAATAGGTTCTGTAATGAGTCTTTCAATATCAGAATATAAAACAGGAATCCTGAGGCTATTACATATCCTTCTTACAGTGGTTTTTCTTCCTGAACCTTTCTTTCCATGAAAATAGAAAACGAGGTTTTTATTTGTTGGGTTTTGCTTACTAAAGTATCCGTCGACAAAATTAATAGTTTTTTGAATAAGACAATCTTGAAAATGGTCTTTGTGATAATTATTTTTACTTGTCAGATATTTAACAGATCTACCGAGTCTAATATCTATAATATTTAAGCCTAACAAAAAAGAAGTAATACGCTCATCTAATTTTGTTGATTTTGAAAGAAGAGAACCAGGATTATCAGAAGATGTATCATATAATTGAATTAATCTGAATTTGCTTAAAGGAGCAGAGTGAAAAAAAGAAGAAAGGTGCAAGAGTCTTTCTTTATCTGAAGAAAATAAAAGATTTAAAATCAGGTTAACAGTAGGTTTTTTAATAGTAATATCATCCTGTATGTACGCAAATAACTTTTCATATTTTTTATTCAATTCAGGAGCAAGGCAGATTAAAATACACTTTTCTTCAAAATTATTCAGATGGAATAAACTTGAAAGATGTGGTAGTGAAAGATAGATTCCTTTGTTTAAACTAATTTTTTTACGGCTATCGATAATTGTTTTAAGTTTCTTAACTTCCTGAAGTAAATCTGCTATTTCTTCATCTTCATTCCTTTCCAAAGAAAAATTTAGAAGGTTATTAATCTCTCCGTCTTCAATAACAAGACCCTTTAAATTGTTTCTGGTTGTATCATAAAGTTTCTGCTGTCTTAAGATATTGGTTTTTATAACCAAATCAAGCCATTTAAGTTCATCTGATAAATGCTCATAACTATCGGTATATGCTTCCTGCATATCCTTCCTTTTTATTTTTACATTTATACTTTTAGCCCTTTTTAAAACAGGTAATTAAAAAGGTGAAATAAAACAATCCTGAATCTTCCAGGACAATACTAAAGAAAGGGTAATAGTTCAGTTATATTTAATGGCTTAACCTATGGCAAATGCCTGCCTATTTTTTCGATCAAATCTCTTGGTCTAACAGGTTTTGGTATATAGTCATCAAACCCGTGCATCTTGAAGCCGTCATTGGGATTATTTATTTTTTCCGCAGTTAATGCGATAGATGGTATATTCTTCGTTGATGACTCTGATTTTAGTATTTTAATCGCATCAAATCCATTCATTACAGGCATTTGTATATCCATTAAAATAAGATTAGGCCTTTCCTGCATCGCTACTCTAATACCTTCTGCTCCATTTTTTGCCTGAAGTGGTTCATACCCTCCACATTTGAGGACTGTACAAAATAACTGTAAATTTTCCTCGTTATCCTCGATTACCAGGACTCTTTTGCCCATTTTTTTATCTCCCTCAATAAAAAGACAGGTTTTTAATACCTTATTGTTATTAAAGAATTAAAAAATCTTAATCCTTTAATCCCTATCAGCCTTCTACTATATCTATAAAATATTTATCACATGCTAAACAAAAAATCAAGTAAAAAATTAAGCAATTGATATTTATGTTAAATAAAGAATGGAATATTGGTAGAATTTTTTAAGAAATTATAGGAATATTATTAACTTATGATTAATTTTTTGTGCTTCCAAATTTATTCGGAGATTGCATTTTTCATGTTAATAGTAAAAGATGCAGGGTCCTGACCAAGATGCTTGAAATATTCCAAAAAACAAGATGATAATTATTTTAGTGCCTTGTGTAAAGCTACGATTCCACCTGCCATAAGTCTATGTTCCACATTTTTCCATCCAGCAGATTCTATAAGCGAAGAGAGTTTTTCCGGGGAAGGAAAATCTTTAATAGTATTTCCAAGATATTTATATGCTACTGGATCCGAACCAAAAACTCGGGCTATTAGAGGTGCAAAATTCATGAGATAGAAAAAATAGATTTTAGAAAAAACAGGGTTTACTGGCTGGCTGAATTCAAGGCATACAAAACAACCCCCGGGACGTGTTACTCTATGAAACTCTTTTAATGCTTTTAGTCTATTCTTTATATTGCGCAAACCAAAGGTTATTGTGATCGCGTCAAATTTTTCATCGTTATAAGGTAAATTTTCAGCATTACCTTCTGTAAAATTAATTTTATTTTCAAGTCTTAATTTTGTGACTTTTTTCTTGCCGATCTCAATTAATTCTTTTGAAAAATCCAGACCTTCAATATTTGCTCTACCTTTCCAGAATCTGCATAATTCTATTGCCATATCTCCTGTGCCTGTACAGACATCAAGGATATTATTGCAACTTATAACTCCTGTTTCATATGCAACCTGTTTTCTCCATCCAAAATCGAGTCCGAGACTCAAGACATGATTCAGCAAATCATAACGATTTGCGATACCAGAAAACATTTGTTCGACTTTTTTTGCATCGCGTTCTTTATAATCTATTGTATTCATCTATTTTAATAAAGTCTTTTTTCTTAAACTCCTGCACCGGCAGGTTTTTTTATTTCTGTTTTTAACTTTTCTTAAGCTTTCAACAATAATCCTGCCCATATTTATAGCTTCATTGTAAAAAATTTTTTTTAATTCTTTATGACTCCAATCCGGTTTAATTCCTTCTGCCCTATTTACAATTAAATATATACCTCCATAACAGGCTCCTATCTCACGTGCAAGATATACTTCAGGACATAAACTCTGACCGATTACATCTCCGCCAAGCTTTTCGATCATTCTAACTTCAGCAGGGCTTTCAAAATGCTTTCCATCTGTAACAGCGTATATTCCCTTATGAGTATTCCTCTCAGGAAATAGATCGGATACTGTTTTTTCAATAATCTGTGAAAGAGCAGGGCATATCGGATCTCGCATTATTAAAAGATATTTATCAGTAAGATGAATATCTTTTCTCAGCGAGAAATCAAGATAATCATCAGGTATAATAAAATCGCAAAGATTGAAGTTTCTGTTTATTGCTCCAACTCCGCCTTCAACAATAATATCTTTAACTCCTGCTTTTTCAAATACCCAGAATATTTGAAGCGAGGCATCGGCACGTTTAACACCCTTTCTCCAGCCATGCATCTTGAGTGTTATAATAGGCTCTCCGTCTATTTCAAAAAATGTAAATTCAGGTGAATCTCCAAAAGGAGTAGGATACATCCGCTTTTCTAAGACTTTTATACCCTTTATTTTTAAGTCTTCTGGAAAATTTAACGAATAGGTGCTTGAGCCACCAATAAATGCAATATTCGTTTTAATTAAAGACATTTAAAATATTAAACTCCGTATCCCTTAGCGCGGGTATTTTTCCTGCATTTTTTATTAAATCAACCATCTCATCAACAGTCATTTTATATGAAACACCTGCTGCTTTTACAACATTTTCTTCGATCATTATACTGCCGAGATCATTTGCTCCAAAATGAAGACACATCTGCCCTATATCTTTTCCCTGTGTAACCCATGACCCCTGAATATTAGTGAAATTATCAAGAAACAATCTGCTTATTGAGAGCATTTTTAGATATTCAAAGGATGAAACTGATCTGCCTCCCAATTTTGTATTCCCAGGTTGAAATGTCCAAGGGATAAATGAAATAAAGCCATTGGTTTTATCTTGCAAATCTCTTATTTTTCTAAGATGTTCTATTCTATCTTCAATACTTTCAACAGTTCCGATCATCATTGTAGCAGTAGTTTTTAATCCAAGAGAATGCCCAGCTTCCATAACTTCAAGCCATTGTTGTGACATTATTTTTTTTGGACTTACACGTTGTCTTACATGATCAACAAGTATTTCTGCACCACCTCCTGGGAGGGAATCAAGTCCTGCTGAGATTAGCTCTTTGAGAGTGTCTTGAATTGATAATCCTGATATTTCTGCAAGATATGCTACTTCTGGAGGAGATAGGCTATGAATCCTGATATTGTAATTTTTCTTGATTTCTTTAAACATATTAATGTAAAAATCAAGCTTAAGATCAGGATTGATTCCACCCTGAAGCATTACCTGTGTGCCCGAGAGTTCTATTGTTTCCTCAATCTTTTTGTTGATCTCATCCTGTGTTAATACATAGGCTTCAGGATGACCTTTTGGACGATAAAAAGCACAGAATAAGCATTCATTTCTACAAACATTTGTATAATTGATATTACGGTCTATCTGGAATGTAGCAATTCCTTCAGGATGTTTTATTTTGCACAAAGTGTCAGCCGCATTTGCAAGTTCAAGCAAATCAGCTTCTTTAAATAAAAAAACTGCTTCATCCGGTGTAATACGTTCTTTTATTGATTTATCGATTATTATCGAAACATTCATGTAGACTCTTACCTTTTTATATCTTGATATATATCGAAAAACTCAAGCTCTGGAATGTAGCTGAGTTCTCCTATTTCCGCAGCTTTGTTATAAAAGAAAAGTAATCCTTTTTGATATTCTTCCTCGAATCCAAAGTGTAAAGACCTGAAATATTCCATCATGGAATTGGAACTGAATGGTTCCCAGCGTTCGGCATAATCAGATATTTCCTGCAAATGGTCCATTGAATAGTCCATTGATTTTTTGAAAAGATCAAAAACATATTTGCACAATTCTTTCTTATTTATAGCAAAGTCTTTATTTATAGCCCAAACAGCATAAACCATCTTATGACCTGTAAGTTTATTCCATTCATACCCGAGATCGTAAACATACATGCTTTTCCCGTTTAAATAATACTTTAGTGCAACATCTCCTATGAGCAAACAAGCGTCTGATTCTGAAAGCATCTTCTCTGGTTCTGGAGGTGCTACGAAATACTCAGGCTTTATATTATAAGCATTAAATATTAATTTTAATAAGACATGGGACGTTGCAGAAGTGCTTGTTAAAGCAATCTTTTTCCCTGGTAGCCTGTCGAGAGGATAGCGGCTCAAAAGAATAATGCTTTTAACTTCCTTATCAGAGCTTACTGTAAAATCAGGGAAAAGCATTAGTGACTTATAATTGCGGGCATATTCTATTGATGAAATTGGTGAAATATCAAGTTTTCCATTTATAAGAAGATTATTCAGTTCAGTCGGATTTCCTTTAATAAGTTCAATATCAAGCAATGCATGACTTTTAACAAGTCCATAGTATAAAGGAAGACAGTTTAAAAATTGTATATGTCCAACTCTCGGTTTCAACTCAAACTCCTTAATTCTTATAGATTTTGATGAAGTTATATAAAGTATCTCTTTCTACAGGGATTCTGCCAGCCTCATAAATAAGTTGAAGAAGTTCTTCTTTGGTAATTGACTGCTCTGTTTCGGCTCCTGCTGCATGTGTTATTTTTTCTTCAACTACAGTGCCATCAAGGTCATCTACTCCAAACAATAGAGATAATTGCGCAACCTTTAACCCGAGCATTATCCAGAAAGCTTTAATATGCGGAAAATTATCAAGAACAAGTCTTGATACTGCAAGCATTTTAAGGCTCTCAAAAGCAGAAGGTTTTTTATATTGAGTTAGCTGAGTATTCTGTGGATGAAATGGTAACGGGATAAAAGATTGAAATCCTGATGTTTCATCTTGAAGCTCTCTTAATCTTAAAAGGTGGTCAATTCTTTCTTCAATTGTTTCGATATGGCCGAAAAGCATTGTAGCATTTGATTTCAAGCCAAGTGAATGGGCTGTTCTCATAACTTCAAGCCATTCATCTGCAGTTGCTTTTTTTGAGCAAACAGCTTCCCTAACTCTATGATTCAATATCTCTGCTCCTCCTCCTGGAAGTGAGCCCAATCCTGAGTTTTTCAGGGTTGTTAGAACTTCCTTGATTGAAAGACCTGATATTTTTGAGAAATAAGCAATTTCAACAGCAGTGAATGCTTGAATATGAACCTCAGGCATAAGATTTTTTAAACATGATAAAACATCAACATAATATTGAAATGGAAAATCAGGATGAAGCCCGCTTACAATGTGAAATTCTGTTATTCCGATATCCATTGCAGAACGAGCTATTTTTTCAACTTCATCTAAAGACATTGCATAGGCATCAGCATCTCCTTTATCTCTGCTAAAAGCACAGAATTTGCAACGGGAGACACAGATATTTGTAAGATTAATATGACGGTTTACATTAAAAAAAACGTAATCGCCTGATTTTTTCTTCCTTACTTTATCAGCAAGCCGAGCAATTGATAATATGTCATTTGATTCCATAAGAGCTGCTGAATCCTCTTTTGTGAGACGAATGTTCTTATCAACTTTTTCTGATATTTCTTCAAAAATTTTATGTGACATAATTTAAAACCTCACAATTAATAATTTTTGTTATTTCTCCAACCTTTTAACAAATTGTGGTTAATGCCCAGTAAGTTCAGAACTTTTGCTACAACAAAATCAATGACATCCTCAATTTTTTTAGGATGATGATAAAATGCAGGCATAGCAGGTAATATAATTCCACCTGCTTTTGTAACTCTAACCATGTTTTCGAGATGTATCAAACTAAAAGGAGTTTCGCGTACAACAAGAATTAATTTTCTTCTTTCTTTAAGAGCTACATCAGCGGTTCTTTCAAGAAGATTTGTAGAAATTCCACTAGCAATTGATGCAAGTTTTCCCATACTGCATGGGATTATTATAAGTGCATCAAAAGGATTTGAACCACTCATGAAAGGAGCTTCAAAATTGTTGTTATCCCAGATTCTTAAGAAGTTTTTGCATAAAGGAAGCTTACTTTTTAATTCTTTATCATTGGATATGTCCACTTCTTCTTTTAAAACCATTCTACCAGCATTTGTAATTATCAAATCAACATTATGCTTTTGCAGACAGAGTTCACGGATTAAATGGATACCATAAATACTACCGCTTGCTCCTGTTATACCAACAATATAATTAGCCACCTGTACTCCTTTTTGAAATAATTTCAATCAAAGCGAAGGAAAACATTATGACACTTATAACACCATTCATCGTAAAAAAAACCATATTAAGTCTTGATAAATCATTTTGCTTAATAATCAGATTTTCATAAGCAAGCAATATTCCCGAGATTGCAACTCCTGTAAAATAAAAAGTTCCAAGATTAAGTCTTATACCTACCCATATGAGCAAAATCACAGAACTTATATGAAGGATTTTGGTAAGTACCAGTGAATTATTAATGCCAAATTTTGCAGGAATTGAATAAAGTTTATTCTTGCGGTCAAAATCAATGTCCTGCAAAGCATAGAATATATCAAAACCAGCTACCCAAAATAAGACTGCTGCCCCTATAATGATAGGCTCCAAACTTATTTTATTAGTTATTGCAACCCATGCACCAATAGGAGCGAGACCAAGACATAAACCTAAAACAAAGTGAGAAAGCCATGTGAATCTTTTTGTGTAAGGATATATAACAAAGGGGATTACAACAAAAGGCCATAGATAACGGCATATTGGAGCAAGCTGATAAACAGCTATTAAAAATATAGTGAGGCTGATTATAGAAAAAAGAACTACATTTGAAACTGACAATAAACCTTTTGGCAATGCCCTATTAGCTGTTCGTGGATTTCTTCTATCAATATCAATATCTATCAAACGGTTTAATGCCATTGCAAAGCTTCTTGCGCCAACCATCGCAATTGTTATCCATAGTATTGTCATAAAATCAGGAACTTTCTTTTCAGCAAGAAATGCGCCTAAATAAGCAAAAGGAAGGGCAAAAATGCTGTGTTGAAACTTAATCATCTCAAGATAGATTTTTATCTTATTCAAGTCCGTATTCCTTCCAGCGTCTTTCAACAAGCTTTTTTATGTCTTCAGACATATGAATTTCATCAGGCCATTCTCTCTGATAACCTTCTTCTTTCCATTTCTTTGTCGCATCTACTCCCATCTTTGCTCCGTATAAAGGCCGTGGCGCAGAATGATCAAGGACATCGAGAGGACCTTCGGATATTAAAATATCTCTTGCAGGATCAACATTATTGAAAGCTTTCCAGGCTGCTACGGAAGTATTCTGCACATCCACATCTTCATCATAAATGAATATGAATTTTGTAAACATCATCTGACCGAGTCCCCATATCGCATTTATTATTTTTCTTGCATGCATCGGGAAAGATTTTTTTATTGAAATTAAAGCACAGTTATGGAAGACTCCCTCCAATGGAAGATTTACATCCACAATCTCAGGAAACTGCATTTTTATGAATGGAAGAAACAATCTCTCCGTTGCTTTTCCCATGTAACAATCTTCCATCGGTGGTTTGCCAACAATTGTTGCAGGATAAATTGGATTTTTTCTCTGAGTGATGCATGTAATATGAAAAACAGGATATGGCGCTGCTATTGAATAATATCCTGTATGGTCCCCAAAAGGTCCTTCAATTCTTTCATCACCAGCCTGTACATAACCTTCAAGAATAATTTCAGCATTAGCAGGAACTAATAAATTAACAGTTTTTGCTTTAACTACCTCAACAGGCTTTCCCCTTAAAAATCCTGCAAAAAATAGTTCCTCTATGTTGTATGGCAAAGGAGCTGTTGCTGCAAATATTGTAACAGGATCTCCACCAATTGCAACAGCAACCTCCATCTTTCTGTTATTTTTTATAGTCTTTCTGAAATTTACTGCTCCATCATGGTGAGTATGCCAGTGCATACCTGTTGATTTCTCATCAAAAACCTGCATTCTGTACATGCCAAGATTCTGCTTGCCTGTATCAGGATCTTTGGTAACAACAAGAGGCAAAGTTATGAATCTTCCTGCATCATCAGGCCATGTCTTTAGCACAGGATAATCAAATAACGAAAAATCTTTATCTTTTACAATTTCCTGACAGGGAGCTTTTTTTACTTCCTTAGGCTTTGAAGAACTTAATTTATAAAGATCAAAAAGCACTTCAAGTTTTTGCTTAAGTTTCATTTCAGGGTCAGGCTTAAGAAGCGAAGAAAATTTATTTTCGATCTCCTTAAAATTATCAAAACCCAAAGCCCATGCCATACGCTGATAAGACCCGAAAAGATTAATAGCAACAGGATATTTTGAGCCCCTTACATTTTCGAAAAAAAGAGCAGGTCCATTTTTCTTCGAAACTCTGTCAGTAATTTCTGAAATCTCAAGTACAGAATCAACCTCGGTCTTTATACGTTTAAGCTCTTTCTTCTTTTCAAGAAAATCTATAAATTCTCTTAAATCATTAAAAATCATTTTCTTTCTCCAATAAGTCCTGATTTAAAAATATCTTTTAAAGTCTTAGCTGCGCTAAAAAGCGAAAATTTAAAGGCTCTGCTTTTTTCAGCTTTTGATTCACTCAGAACCCAGCTTAATAATATTCCCTGCGCTGCACCAAATATAATCATTCTTGCAACACGTGTATCGAGATTCTTTTTGTATAACCCTTTATTCTTCCCTTCAATTAAAACAGATTCAATAATATCGAGAAATTCAACTATTCTATTGATTGTGTAATTATTCAGGAAAATATTGCTCTGTTTCATATCAATCATAAAAAGTTCTGCAAGATGCCTATTTTTTCTAAACATACTTACAATGGATGTAAAAATAGCTTTTAATTTATCATTAGGGTCTTCAATCCTGTCGATTTTCTTTCTTATATCATTAATAATGATGTTCCATTTTTCATCAAAGAGAGCGAGCAGAAGCTCCTCTTTACTTTGAAAATAATTATACAGGGTGCCTTCAGCCACTCCTGCTTCAGCAGCTATTTCAGCGACTTTAGTATCAGAATAGCCCCGCTTTGCGAATGTTCTAAGGGCAGCATCAAGAATTAAAGAACGTTTGTCATTTATCTTCTTGTTAAATATTTTCATGCTTTTATTGAGTGAGTGCTCACTCAATTTTAATGTATACAAATCCTTCAAGTCAATGATTCGAATTGCCTCATCAAAAATCTAACTGAAACTGATTCATTGCCTCATTTAAAAATCTAAATGAAATAGAAAGACATTACAAGGATTAAA
>DYFC01000008.1 GCA_020725385.1 Nitrospira japonica
CGTCCGACTTGCATGTGTTAGGCACGCCGCCAGCGTTCGTTCTGAGCCAGGATCAAACTCTCAATGATAACTCAAAACTATTAACGTGGCCCTGCTTTTTAGTTTTCAAAGAACAACTTAAGTAATTGATAATATAGTTTCGATTACTTAAGAAAAATTTAGGCTATACCAAAACATATAGCATAGCCTGCTAATTTTCAAATAACCTAAAGTAAGATTAAGACAATAATTCTATAAATTAAATCCTTTTTCTTACCCCTTAATTATAGAATAGCATTTTTTTTTAGTTAGTCAATACTAAAAATACAAAGAAATTAGAAATTTAAACAAAATAATATCTATTTTTTGATAATAAGATTAAAAATCTCTATTTTTTATTGTTTTTTACAAAACAAAACCCTTTTGGTAAAATTTTTTACCAATATACTATCACGCTTTAATTTCTAACATTATAATCAAAAACTAAAGAAATTATCAACTTTTTCTTTACCAATAGTAGTTTCTGGTCCATGCCCGGGCATAACTATTGTTTCTTCTGGAAGTTTCATAAGCTCTTTGAAAGATTTTTTAAGTTTTTCAATATCTCCACCCGGCAGATCCGTTCTTCCTACAGAACCGTAAAATAATGTATCCCCGGAAAATAATACCCCTTCACCTAAAAGACATATTCCACCCGGGCTATGTCCCGGGGTATGTATTGCTTTAAATTCAATTTCCCCAATTGTAAAAATATCACCATTTGAAACAAATTTATCCGGCACAGGTAACGGGTCCAGTTCAAATCCCCACATAACTCCTTGTTTTTGGATGTTATTATATAAATTAAGGTCATCTTTATGGATAACAATACTTGCTCCTGTTGCTTTTTTAATATCAGATATTACTGCTATATGATCAAAATGGCAATGAGTACAAACAATATATTTCAGAATTAAATTATTTCCCTTGATATAATCAATAAGCAAATCCGGTTCATCACCCGGGTCTATTATTAATGCTTCTTTTGATTTTTCATCTGAAACAATATAACAATTAGTTTCAAGCGGACCAACAGCAAATTTCTCGATTAACATTTTTCCCCCTTGAATTATTTTTTTACCCGCTTTCTAATCATACCATATAGATAATAAAATTCATCGCTTTTAAATAACCTCGTTATTATTAAATAGATTGTAAAGCAAATAAAAACTGTACCAAATAATAATAAAGTCTTTATAAAAGTATTTCCTGATGTCTTCCATAAAGTTCCATGAAGCAACATCCATCCTGTTAGCCCCATTAATATAGAAGCAAAAAGAGATTTCATGAATGATAAAGATATCTTCTGCCAATCGATTCTGCCAAGTTTTTTGTTTAAAAAATAAGATAGAACAGATATATTAACCCATGATGCTAAAGAATTTGCTAAGGCAAGCCCCATATAACTTAGGAAATTCATTAATACAATGCTTAATAAAATATTTACTGATACTGCAAGAATAGCGACTTTAACAGGCGTTCTGGTATCCTGCATTGAATAGAAGCAGGATGTAATTACTCTCACGCCGACTATCGACCATATGCCAAGTGAATAGAACATAAGGGCATAAGAAGTACCCAAAGTTGCAGCATAATCAAATTGTCCTCTTTGAAACAATAAATTCACGATTGGTTCATTAAGAGCAATAAGTCCTGTCATCGCAGGGATTGTAATAAAAAAAAGCAATCTTAATGCAAAAGAAAAATCCTCTCCAAGTTTTTTGTAATCTCCTCTTACAGAATGTTCGGATAGAGTGGGTAAGACAGCCATCCCCATTGCAACACCAAAAATCCCTATCGGGAATTGAATTAATCTCATTGAATAGTAAAGATATGTAATACTTCCTTCTGAAAGATAAGAAGCAAGAATAGTACTTATAAAAATATTAATCTGAGCCACAGCCATTCCTGCTGTTGCAGGTAATATTAACAAAGCCATTTTCTTTAATCCCGGATTCCTAAAATCAAAATTAAATTTGAGTGAATATCCATTCTTAAAAAAAGAGGGCAACTGAAATACAAATTGAACAAAACCACCGAGAGCAACTCCTATGGCAACAGCAACAATTGGCTGGGACATTCTCTGTACAAGAGTTAATACTGTTATGATTACTGTTATATTCAGCATTGCAGGAGCTAAGGACGGGATGAAAAAAATATGTTTCGTATTCAAAGCACCCATTATTAAAGAAGCAAGGCTTATAAATAATAAAAATGGCAACATAATTCTTGTAAGAATTACTGTTAAAGAAAATTTGCTGGCAATAGGGATAAAACCTGGAGCTATAATTGAAACGATCGATGGCGAGAAAATAACGCCAATAAAACATATAAGACCGACAAATACCAAAATGAAAGTAAAAGTTGTTCTGACAAGGCGTTTTGCTTCTTCCTCGCCATGCTTTGTATGATATTCTGTTAGTACAGGGATAAAAGCTGAAGACATGGAACCTTCAGCAAATAATTCTCTTAATAAGTTTGGTATTCTAAAAGCTACAAAAAACGCATCAGCAGTTCCTGTTGCACCGAATATTCCTGCAAGAATCATGTCCTTAACATAGCCAAGAATCCTGCTTATAAAAGTGGCGATGGACATAAGTCCTGCAGCTTTTATTATGTGGCCTTTTCTTTCAGTTGAAGTCATTAGATATGAATATTCTAAACAATATTTTTGATCTTTCTGATGCTTTCGGTTTCTCCTATCAGTATTACAGCATCTCCAGAGTTAATTAGTTCTTCATTAGAAGGATTAAATAAATATTTATCACCTTTTCTTAATGCTACCACAGCAACTCCTCTCTGGGTAAGGAGTCCGGAATCCTTTAAACTTTTTCCACAATAAATAGAATCATCTGAAATAATAATATCTTCAACCCTGTAAACCTGGTCATATTCTTTCAGCATTTTATCAAGAAAATTTACAGCAGCAGGTCTTACCATCTCGGAAGCCATCCTTAACCCTCCAATAAATAATGGCCTTACAACTCCATCAGCACCTGCTTTTCTCATTTTGTGCTCTGATTCTCTTTCATTTGCTTTTGAAATTATTCTCATTTTAGGATTTATTTCTCTTGCAGATAATATAAGGAGAAGATTATCTGCGTCATTTGGAAGTGCACAAAATAATCCTTTTGCATGTTCTACATTTGCTGCTTTTAGAACCTCATAACTCGTTGCATCACCTTTTATATGTAATATTTCTTTTTCTAATAATTCTCTACAGGCTTCCTCGTCCTTTTCGATAGCGACATGGGGTCTTTTTGTATTTCGCATTTCATAAATTATATGTTTACCGATTCTTCCTGTACCACATATTATATAATGGTCTTTTAATTTCGCTATCTGTTTTTCCATCTTTCGCCTCCTTAATAATTCATTAAGTTCGCCTTCAACTAAAAAAGCTGTAAAAGTTGAAATGCCGAACATCAGTACACCTGCTCCAAATATGATTAAAAAAATAGTAAAAATCCTGCCATGCGTTGAGAGCGGATAAACTTCCATATAACCAACTGAAGCAATTGTGATTACTGTCATATAAAGAGAATCGAGGAAACCCCAGTGCTCTATAAGCATATATCCCAACACACCGGTACTAAAAACACACATCAACAAAAAAAAAGCTATTAAAAGTCTTCTGGTTCTCATTATGAGGATTATAACAGAAAAAATATGGGAATTTATAAATTATCTAACTTTTTTTTCTCCTAATATTTTCATTGACAACATCCTGTCTATTGAATTAAACTGAACATAGGTTCATATGAACAAGCGTTCAGGTATAGAAACAAAAAAACGTATCCTTGAGGCATCAATGGATGTATTCTCACGTAAAGGGTATGCCGCAGCCAATATTAGAGAAATCGCGAAAACCGCTCAAATAAGCATCGGGACTATTTATATATATTTTAAAAACAAGGAAGAACTTTACCAAAATCTTATAGAAAATAAAAAAAAGGAACTTACGGACAGAATCGTTGCAATGTCTCCTGGAAAAAAATCCGCCTCTGAAGCCTTAAAGGAATTTATCAGAGTTCATCTCGAATATGCTGTTAGACACAGGGAATTTATTCTTTTACATATCAGGGAACATGGGTTTTCTTTCGGGATTGAAAAAAAGAGGGCTTTTTTTAATCAGCAAATCGAGATTATAGAAAGAATAATTAAAAATGGGATTAAATCCGGTGAGTTCAGGAAGTCTAATTCAGTAGATGTTGCAAGAATTATTATGGCAACGCTAAGAGGAATAATTCTGACAATAGCTCTGGATAATGTAAACATAAAGCCAGAAGCATTGAGTGATTTTATCTTATGTGCACTTCTGAAGAAAGAATATGGTAAGAAATAATATCTTTTAACGAGGTTCAATAAAATGCAAAGAGTATCGCAGAAGAGTTTATATTTAATTTCAATATCTTTAATTTTATTTATATTTCTGCCTTCTTGTAAAAGCAAACAACCTCCACCCCAAAAACCGCCTGTAGCAGTTACTGCATTCTACGTAGAGCAAAAACCAATGCCTGTTCAGATAAAGGCAATTGGGAATGTTGAAGCTTATTCTCAAGTTTCGGTTAAATCACAGATTGGTGGCATTCTGACCAGAGTACATTTTAAAGAAGGTCAGTTTGTAAAGAAAGGTGAATTGCTTTTTACCATTGACCCAGCACCATATGAAGCAGCACTTAAGCAGGCTAAGGCAAATCTTGCCCGTGATATTGCACAATTGCAAAATGCACGAACTGAAGTGGCACGTTATGGAGAACTTGTAAAAAAAGGATATATAGCAGCCTCGCAATTTGACCAAATAAAAACAAATGCTGATGCACTTGAAGCAGCAGTTAAAGCTGATGAAGCAATAGTAGAAAATGCAACTCTTCAATTAAAGTATTGCTATATCCATTCACCAATTTCGGGGAAAGCAGGAAGTTTAATTGTTCATGAAGGAAATCTTATAAAAGCGAATGCAGATACTCCGATGGTAATAATAAATCAGATACAACCTGTTTATGTTACTTTCAGCGTTCCCGAACAATTTCTTCCCGAGATAAAAAAATATATGTCTGCGGGGAAAGTTAAGACGCAGGTATTTATAAATAAAGATACCGAACATCCTGTTGAAGGCATTTTGACTTTTATTGAAAATGCTGTTGACCCGGATACCGGAACAATAAAACTCAAATCAATTTTCAATAACAATGATAATCGGCTCTGGCCCGGACAATTTGTTGATATTTTAATTCAGCTAACAATACAAAAAGATGCTTTGGTAATTCCTTCAAAAGCAGTTATGACAGGACAAAGCGGGCAGTTTGTTTATGTTATAAAAAATGATCTAACAGTTGAAAACAGACCTGTTATTATTTCGAGAACCATCGGAGATGAATCTGTTATAGAAAAGGGCTTAGAGCCAGGAGAAAAAGTTGTTACAGATGGACAAATGAGACTTGTACCGGGTTCAAAGGTACAGGAAAAAGAATCCACTGAAAGCATTAAACAATGAATATTTCTGAAATCTTTATTCGCAGACCTGTAATGACAACACTTGTAATGCTGGCATTATTGCTTGCCGGCATAGCTGGCTATAGACTTCTTCCTGTTAGTGACCTGCCAAATGTTGATTTTCCTACAATACAGGTGAGTGCAAATCTTCCAGGAGCAAGCCCCGAGACAATGGCTTCTGCTGTGGCAACCCCTCTTGAAAGAGAGTTTTCGACAATAGCAGGACTTGATTCAATGACATCCACAAACGCTCTCGGTATAACTAACATAACTTTGCAATTTGACCTTAGCAGAGATATTGACGCTGCTGCCCAGGATGTTCAGGCAATGATTGCTAAGGCACAGAGGCAACTGCCGCGTGATATGCCAAGTCCGCCCTCATATAGAAAAGTTAATCCTGCTGACCAGCCTGTTCTATATCTTGCACTCAGTTCTCCAACTCTGCCTTTATCAACAGTCAATGAATATGCTGATACATTTATTGCACAACGTATTTCAATGATAAATGGAGTAGCACAGGTGCAAATATTTGGTTCACAGAAATATGCTGTTAGAGCTCAACTTGATCCAAAAGCTCTTGCATCACGGAAAATAGGTATTGATGAAGTAGCAGATGCAATTGATAAAGGAAATGTTAATCTTCCAACAGGAACATTGTACGGTCCGGATAAGGCATTTGTAATTCAAGCTTCCGGTCAATTATACAACGCCGCAGATTTTAGGCCATTAATAGTAGCATATCGTAATGGTTCACCTGTACGGCTTGAAGAGATAGGGAATGTTATTGATAGTGTTGAAAATGACAAAATAGCAAGCTGGTATAATGATACAAGAGCAATTGTACTTGCTATACAAAGGCAGCCAGGAACAAATACTGTTGAAGTAGTAGATTCAATTAAAAAACTTTTGCCTGTTTTCCGTAGCCAGATGCCTGAATCTGTTAATCTCAATATACTTTATGATCGTTCAGTATCTATAAGAAATTCAGTTAATGACGTTAAATTTACTCTTATTCTTTCTATATCTCTTGTTGTAATGGTTATATTTCTTTTCCTCAGAAATCTTTCTGCTACTATAATTCCGAGTCTTGCACTTCCTTTGTCTATAGTTTTTACTTTTGCTGTAATGTATGTGCTTGGATTCAGTCTTGATAATCTTTCTTTAATGGCTTTGGTTCTTGCAGTAGGTTTTATTGTTGATGATGCAATTGTAATGCTTGAAAATATTGTAAGACATATCGAAAAAGGAGAAGGCGTTTTTGAAGCTGCGCTTAAAGGTTCAAAAGAAATATGGTTTACGATTCTTTCAATGACAATCTCGCTTGTAGCGGTTTTTATCCCTGTTTTTTTTATGAGCGGTTTGCTCGGAAGGCTTCTTCATGAATTTGCAGTTACAATCGGTGTTTCTATTCTTGTCTCGGGTTTTGTTTCATTGAGTTTAACTCCAATGCTTTGCAGCAGATTCTTAAGACCTGCTTCTTCTGAAAAACATGGGAAATTGTATATTGTTTTAGAACACTTCTTTAACTCAATGCTATCAGCATATCAGAGAAGCTTGAAATTTGTTCTCAGGCACAAATTAGCTACGATGATTATTACTTTGATAACTTTAATTATTACAATATATATGTTTGCAGTTATTCCAAAAGGTTTTCTTCCGAGTGAGGATACAGGGCAGATTTTTGCTTTTACTGAGGCACAACAGGGAATATCATTTGACTCAATGGTAAAGCATCAAAAAGAGCTTGCATCAGTCGTTAAACAAGACCCAAATGTTGATTCATTTATGTCATCTGTTGGTGCAGGAGGACCAAGTGTTGCAAGTAATTCAGGTAGAATTTTTATAAGACTCAAACCCCGTTCGGAGCGAGAATTGAGTGCTGATGAAATAATTCAGGAATTAAGGAAAAAAGTATCAAAGGTGATAGGAATAAATATGTATATGCAGAATTTGCCACCAATTCGTATAGGAGGGCAGCTAACTAAAAGTCAGTACCAATTCACTTTACAAAGTCCTGATACCGAAGAGTTATATAAATATGCAGCAATATTTGAAGCAAAATTGAGAGAACTTCCCCAGTTCCAGGATGTTACAACTGATTTGCAAATAAGCAATCCACAGGTAAATGTTGAAATTGACCGTGACAGGGCATCTGCATTGGGTATTACAGCAGGACAAATAGAACTCGCTTTGAGCGCAGCATATGCTTCAAGGCAGGCATCAACAATATATGCTCCCAATAATCAATACAGGGTTATTACTGAAGTTGAACCCCAATATCAGACAGATCCGGCATCATTATCTTTACTTTATGTAAGATCTTCTACCGGAAATCTTGTCCCATTAAATACAGTTGTAAGACCTGTAGAAAGCACAGGTCCTCTGACTGTTAATCACCTCGGACAATTACCGGCTGTAACAATCTCGTACAATTTGAAACCAGGTGTTTCACTCGGAGAATCAACAGAAATAATTGAAAAATTAGCCCCTACTATTTTACCAACATCTATAACAACGAGCTTTCAGGGCACTGCACAAGCTTTTCAGGCTTCTACTGAAGGTTTATGGATCTTGCTTATAACATCTATACTTGTTATTTATATCATTCTTGGTATTCTTTATGAAAGCTTCATACACCCATTGACTATACTTTCAGGATTGCCTTCGGCAGGATTTGGAGCTTTGCTTTTATTATTTCTTTTAAAAATGGAACTGAATGTATATGCATTTGTTGGAGTTATTATGCTTGTTGGTATAGTAAAGAAAAACGGTATCATGATGATAGATTTTGCTTTATCAGCTCAGAGGAATCAAGGGATGAAACCGCTTGATGCAATTTACAATGGTTGCATTATAAGATTCAGGCCAATAATGATGACAACGATGTCAGCATTATTGGGTACTCTTCCAATCGCACTTGGTTTTGGTGCTGGTGCAGAAGCAAGAAGACCGCTTGGTATTGCAGTTGTTGGCGGATTGCTCGTATCACAGGTTTTAACACTTTATGTTACTCCTGTTTTTTATATTTATATGGACAAACTGCAGGAGAAAATAAAAGCTCTTACAGGTGGAAACAAAACATCGAGCTAATGAAGGAGGGTTAAATGATATACAAACATATAACTTTTACACTTTTATTTTTGTTCATTCTACCTTTTAATTTAAAAGCAGAGGAAGTTATAAAAAAAGGTGAAGTTTTAAATCTTCAAAGATGTGTCGAGATAGCCTTAAAGAAACATCCTGATATTATTGCTGCAACTAATAATGTTAATGCGTATATGAATAAAGTAGGTCAATCCCGTGCTGATTATTATCCACAAATAAATTTATACTCCGGTTACAGTAGAATTTCTCCTGCAACCGGCATAAATGGTTCATATGATAATTATTCAACCGGAATTAATATCAATCAAATCATATATGATTTTGGTAAAACTTCTGCACAGGTAAATATACAAAATCTTAATCTCAATGCAGTTAGAACAGATCTTGAGAGCATATCTGATAGAATAATATTTAATGTTAAGCAGAAATATTTTGCTTTGCTTCAGTCAAAGAGAAATAAAGAAGTTGCAGAGGAAACTGTTAAACAATATCAGCAACATCTTGAACAGGCTAAGGGATTCTTTGAGGTTGGAGTAAAACCAAAGTTTGATGTTACAAAAGCAGAAGTTGATCTCGGAACCGCGAGATTGAACTTAATAATTGCTGAAAATGCCTTAAAAACTGCAAAAGCAAATCTTGATAATGCAATGGGTATTTATGATGCATCTGAATATATTGTTGAGGATAATTTGAAGTTGGAAAAATATACAATTACTTTCGATGATGCTATTTCGAACGCATATAGGAATAGACCTGAACTCAAATCTATTATTTCAAGAAAAGAGGCTGCTGCCGGAACTGTAGAACTCGCAAAAAAAGGATTCTATCCTGTCTTAACAGGAAGTGCCTCATATAACTGGTCAGGCGATAATTTTCCTCTTGATGATGGCTGGAATGCTGGAATAACTCTTTCTTTCCCTCTATTCAGCGGTTTTCTTACAAAATATCAGGTCGAAGAAGCAAAGGCTAATTTAAATGTGCAGAAAGCAAATGAAGAATCTTTAAGGCAATCAATTTTTCTTGAAGTGCAGCAGGCATATCTAAATTTCAAAGAAGCAGAAGAAAGAATACCTGTCGCAGAACTTAATGTTAAACAGGCTCAGGAAAATTTTGAGATAGCAGATGGAAGATATGCCGCAGGTGTTGGAAGCCCTATTGAAGTGACTGATGCGAGTGTTGCTTTAACTAATGCAAAAACAGCCTTTATTCAAGCATTATATGATTATAAGATTGCGATAGCAAGTCTTGAAAAGGCTATGGGGGTAAGATGAAAAAATTATTAATTATTATTTTTTCACTAATTGCAATTGCCTTAGTTGCATACTTTATGCTCAGAAGTAAAAATGGAGATACAACTTATCGCACAGAAAAAATTTCAACAGGTGATATTGAAATGTCAATTACAGCAACAGGAACAGTTAATGCTGTTACTACTGTTCAGGTAGGCACACAGGTCTCGGGAACAATAAAAGAGATATTCGTTGATTTCAATTCTCCTGTAAGAAAGGGACAGATTATCGCAAAAATAGACCCTGCATTATTTGAAGCTCAGGAAGAACAGGCAAATGCGAATCTTCAGGTAGCAAGAGCAAATCTCTTGAAAGCAGAAGCTACTCTTACAGATGCAAAAAGAAATCTTGATAGAACCAGGCAACTCTTTTCAAAAAATCTAATTGCCCAAAGTGAAGTCGATACAGCGGAAACAAATTATGATACAGCAAAAGCTTCTGTTAATGCTGCAAAATCACAAATATCACAGGCAGAGGCATCCCTTAAGCTTGCAAGGACAAATCTTAGATATACTAATATATTATCGCCAGTTGACGGAATAGTTATTTCAAGAAATGTAGATGTTGGACAGACAGTTGCTGCAAGTTTTCAGACACCCACGCTTTTTTCTATTGCTCAGGATCTAACCAAAATGCAGATTGATGCAAATGTTGATGAGGCAGACATAGGAAAAATAAAAATCGGGCAGGATGTTGAATTCACTGTTGATGCCTATCCTGATTCTCCTTTTAAAGGCAAAGTCTGGCAGATAAGAAGTTCTCCTCAGACAGTTCAGAATGTCGTTACATATGATGTTGTAATAAAAGTTGACAACCCTGAATATAAATTAAAACCCGGGATGACCGCAAATGTATCGGTAATTATTGAAACAAAAGAAAATGTGCTTAGAGTTCCAAATGCTGCTTTAAGATTTAAGATGGACGAAAAAGTGAAAAAGACTTCCGAGAAAAGAGAGGCTGGAACAACAGGTGTATGGATACTTGAGCAGAAGAAACCGAGAAGAGTACAGATTACCACAGGAATTAGCGATGGTCAATATACAGAAATTGTTTCAGGTGATATTAAAGAAGGACAGGAAATAATTATAGAATCATTGGCTAAGAAAAATTCTTCTTCTCCATCTCCGGGACCGAGGTTCATGTAAAAATGTCTTTAATAGAAGTAAAAGATATTTGCAGAACTTATGACCTTGGCGATGTCAAAGTGAGCGCATTATGTGGGGTTTCACTTGAGATAGAAAAAGGTGAATTTGTTTCAATTATGGGTCCATCCGGATCCGGGAAATCCACATTTATGAATATACTTGGTTGTCTTGATAAACCAACATCCGGTAATTATTTTCTGGAAGGAACTAATGTCTCAAAATTAAGCAGAGATGAACTTGCAGGCATAAGAAACAAAAAAATCGGATTTGTTTTTCAAGGTTTTAACCTTCTTCCACGCACAACTGCCTTAGAAAATGTTGAATTGCCTCTACTATATGATGGAATGAATGCAAAACAAAGAAAAGAACTTGCGATCGAAGCTCTTAGAAAAGTCGGGCTTGAAGAAAGAATTGATCATTATCCGAATCAGCTTTCAGGAGGCCAGCAGCAGAGAGTCGCGATAGCAAGAGCACTTGTCAACAATGCTTCTTTAATTCTTGCGGATGAACCAACAGGAAATCTTGATTCAAAAACAAGTTTCGAGATTATGGAACTCTTCGTTAAGTTGAACGCTGAAAAAAATATTACAATAGTTATTGTTACCCATGAAAATGATATAGCTGCATTTAGTAGAAGAATGATTAGATTCCTTGATGGTTCTGTTGTAAATGATATGAAGGTTGTTAAAAATGGTTAATATTTCATCAACTTTGAAAATAGCTTTTAGAGCATTGAAAGTAAATAAGATGCGCTCTGCCTTAACAATGCTGGGAATAATAATCGGTGTGGGAGCAGTTATTGCAATGCTTGCAGTCGGCACAGGAGCAAGCAAAAAAATTGCTGACCAGATATCAAGCATAGGCAGTAATCTTATCATGATACTTCCAGGCTCAACAACAGCAGGAGGAGTGAGGATGGGTGCAGGAACACAGCCAACTCTTACAACTTTTGATGCAGAAGCAATACAAAGAGAATGCTCCGCGGTCTTAGAGGCTGCACCTGTTTTAAATGGAGTTGCACAGGTTGTTTATGGAAATCTCAACTGGTCAACAGGAATCATAGGAACCACGCCAAATATGCTTGATGTAAGGGATTGGCCTATCTCATCAGGCAGGCCATTTACCCAACAGGATGTAAAGAGTTCTACTAAGGTCTGCCTATTAGGGCAGACAGTTGTTGATAATTTATTCGGAGACAACAACCCAATTGGTCATGTTGTAAGAATCAAAAAAGTTCCTTTTACTGTTATAGGTGTTCTTTCACCTAAAGGACAATCTCCAAATGGACAAGACCAGGATGATACTATATATGTTCCTGTAACAACAGCACAGAAAAAATTATTTGGCACATCTTTCCCTGGCATGGTTAGAATAATAATGGTTAAAGCTAAAAGCACTCAGGAATTGAGTCTTGCTGAAAAACAGATAACAGAACTTCTCAGACAGAGACATAGAATTGGACCTAAACAGGATAATGATTTCACAGTGCGTAATCTCACACAAATCATGCAGACACAGGAGCAGTCAGCAAAAATAATGTCGATTTTACTTGGAGCAATAGCATCTATTTCGCTTATAGTTGGTGGAATTGGCATAATGAATATTATGCTCGTCTCTGTAACAGAAAGAACCCGTGAAATAGGAATTCGCATGGCAATAGGTGCAAAAACCTGGGATATAAGGCTTCAGTTTATCATAGAAGCAATGATTCTCTCACTTGTTGGTGGAGCAGTTGGAACAATTACAGGATTAATAAGTTCAGAGATACTTGCAAAAGCGACTGGCTGGTCAGTTGTAATATCTCCAATTTCAATATTAGTAGCATTTGGATTTTCAGGAATTGTAGGGATATTTTTCGGTTTTTATCCAGCATATAAAGCATCGCTTCTTGACCCTATAGAAGCATTGAGATACGAGTAATACATTATCTCCATCAGCGCTCACTATTTGCTCTCATTTACCCTTCTTTTCATTATAGTATGACATTATTTCTTATTGGGAGCTCAGTAAAAACTGCCGGAAAAATCAGATGCTCTCTTGACTACTCGTTTCTTTACTTCAATCCGGTTTTCAAACAAGACTTCCTGTCTATTTCTTCACCAACTCTACTCTACGGTTCTTGGCCCGGCCTTCTTCTGTTTTGTTATCAGCAATGGGTTTTTCCTGACCATGCCCCAAGGCACTCAGACGTTTTGCGTCAATTCCCTGAGCCACAATCGCTGAAACAACTGATTTTGCCCGGTCATCGGATAGCGTCTTATTCGATTTAGGATTCCCCACATTGTCTGTATGCCCTTCCACACTTATCTCCAGTGAAGGATTGGCCTTCATCATCTGGACAATCTGCTCGATAATGGGTTTGGACTCTGGTTTAATGGTCGATTTACCTATATCAAAGTTTATGTAAAGCGCGACATGACCATCACGATTCAAGGCGTCAAGCATTGCGCTTGCCGTAACATCCTGCTTCATCGCTTGTTTTTCAAGCAACGTTATAACATACGTCCCGTTATATTCATGGTAGCCGACTTCAATCCAGAGCTCTTTCCCGTCATTGGCAACTCTTCCATTTACTTGCCGGGCATAACCTTCCCCTTCTGGACAGACCTTCTCTAATTCTTGTCTGGTACCCTCGAAAAGTATTGTTCCACCAATATTATTTATGGCATTTGAATAATTACGGATTATCTGAAGGCCGCTTGCTTCTTCCCCGTCATTCTTCAAGCCATATTCCCTTCTCCACAGTTTCCCTTCTAATTTTACAGGTTTCTTTCCATCACAAAACGTATACTCATCAAACTCCTTGTCATAAGCACCCCATATTTCATAGCTCGGCATTCCGGTAAAATAGGGTGTGTCCTTAAATTCAGATTCCGCTCCTGTTGTAGAAAAAACTCCCAAAACAATAAGAAACATAATACAGAACAACCATATGTGTCTGAATCTGTTCATATTACCCTCCTCAATTTATTATTTCTATCCTTCGCCCAATTGCCCGGGTTGATCTGTCGTTCTCAGGGCTGTCTGCTCGAACGGATTGTCCACGAGCACAAAAAACCGGTTTTTATTCCGTCTGAGTTCAGCTTAACTTGGGCTGTTCCTAAAACGCTCAGCGCTTCGGGAACATTGATTTTTAAATTTATTCTATTATCGAAAATAATATACAGTTATATAGGATATGTCAAATAATTTTCTCAATCAGGTTAAGACATCACCAACAGGTTAAGGGGAACAAAACATTGGGAAGGGGAAAAAAGAGATGCATCACTTGGCTCTATGATTATTATCTTTTAAGGGAATTTGAGGAATTTAGTCATGTAAATCAAAATGAAGAAAATATCTGGATTACTCTAGAAGAAAAAATTCTTTATGATACGGCTAAAACACACGTCTTACAGCTTAGAAAAAAATATATCTCCTGTGGGTACGGAAGTTCAGTGCTTTTCTTAAAGAAAAGAACCCTGCATTGGGTGGGTTCCTTCAGAATCTCCAACTGCATTTTTAGATGAGACAATATTCCTTTTTATAGTTTTTTTATTTTTTCTATTATTGAAGTAGTTGATATGCCTTCTATGTAGGGGAGGCTATAAGTCTCACCAGCAATGTCAGAGCCCACAATGTCTTCTTTTTTCCAGTCCCCGCCTTTTACAAGTACATCGGGTTTTATTGATTTAATAAGATCATATGGTGTGTCTTCATCAAATATGACTATATAATCTACCATTTCAAGCGAGGAGAGCACTTCTGCTCTATGTTGTTCGGAATTAACAGGCCTTCCCGGTTTTATTCTGGATACGGATTTATCTGAATTCATGCCAATTACCAAAACATCACCAAGTTTTTTTGCTTCTTTTAAATAGCGGACATGTCCAACATGAATCATATCAAAGCAACCATTCGTAAAAATAATTCGCTTGCCTTCTGATTTAAGCCTGTCTATTTTGTTTATCAAATCAGCCTTATTTAATATCTTTCCCATATATATTTATCATCTTTTTTATTGGTTTTATTATTTGTGGCAGAGTTACAATCAAACATTGGAAACCAAGAAAAGACGCTGGATTCTCTGGTCAAGTTTATCCTCTGGCTTGCTTGTCCGCCATTTGTTTGGCGGAACCAGGGAGCCAGAGCATAACAATAAAAAAGTCCAGAATTTAATTTTACGTTTAGTAACTCCTGCATTCTTCGGTTTATGGAAGTTGTTTGCCTGTTATCAGACGCAATATGTCGTAATAAAAAACCACTACCATAAGGGTAAGCAGTATAGCAAGACCTACTTTCTGGCTGTTTGCTATAAATTTTTCGCTCAGGGGTTTTTTCCTTATTGCTTCTATTCCAAAAAATAGTATATGGCCGCCATCAAGTATTGGAATAGGGAACAAATTTATTACACCAAGATTAATATTAATAATCGCCATGAAAATAAAGAAATTCAGAACCCCTCTCGATGCCTGTTCTCCAGCCATCTGGACTATCATAATAGGTCCGCCTATTGTATTCATAGGTAGTACCCTTTGTATAAGTTTGATAACAGATACTACTGTGAGTTCTGCAATTTCATAAGTTCTGACAACACTATTTTTCAATGCCCCGGCAATTGATTCCTTTTTTATCATAGTGTTGCCCGAAGGCTGTATTCCAATTAGTCCTATTTCTTTTTCTTCACCAAAAATATTTTGTGTTTTTTTCTTCTCGGGTACTATATCTATTTGCAACTTCTCATTTGCTCTTAATATTTTCAAAGCCAGAGCTTTGCCCGGGCTATTATGAATTATTTCTGTCATTTCATCCCATTGTGATATTGATTTCCCGTTAATTTCAATAATCCTGTCGCCTTTTGTAAGCCCTGCTCTTTGGGCCGGTGTGTCAGGCATCACATTTCCAATTTCTGGCAAAAGTACAGGCAACCCGTTAATAAAACTAAAGAAAAAGATAATAGCTGCAAATGCTATATTGAAAAAAGGTCCGGCAAAAACAATTATGAACCTTTTCCAGACAGGCTGGAAATTGAATGAAAAAGGTTTTTCCTCCTCTGTAAGTTCGGTCTCCGTGTTTTCGCCAAGCATCTTGACATATCCGCCAAAAGGAACTGCGGATATAAGATATTCTGTATCTCCGTATTTTTTACCTATAATTTTGGGGCCAAAGCCGAGAGAAAATTTTAAGACTTTTACTTTAAGTAATTTTGCAAATAGAAAATGTCCGAGCTCGTGAACAAAAATTATAATTCCAAGCAATACAATAGCTGATAAAAGTGACATCTAATTAACCTCTTTTTTTATGTATTATTTCAGACGCTGTCTTTCTTGCCCATCTGTCGGATTCAATAATATTCTCGATATTTTGATCGGACAGGGTAGTATGAAGTTCCATTGTCTTTTTTATTATAACTGGAATATCGCAGAATCCGATAGCTCCCCTTAAAAAAGCATTGACAGCTATTTCATTTGAAGCATTAAGAACCGAAGGCATTGTGCCGCCTTCTTTGAGAGCTTGATAAGCATAGGATAAGCACGGGAATTTTTTGTTATCAGGTTCCATAAAAGTTAACGTGCCGATTTTTTGTAATGGAAGGTTTTCTATTACATCATCAAGACGTTGAGGATAATTCATGGCATATGCAATAGGGCCTTTCATATCAGGAACAGAAAGCTGTGCCAATATGCTGCTGTCATTAAATTCCACCATTGAATGAACTATACTTTGGGGATGTATAAGGACTTCAATTCTTTCCGGAGAAAGGTTAAAAAGATGATGTGCTTCTATTACTTCAAGACCCTTATTCATTAATGTCGCTGAATCAATCGTTATTTTTTTACCCATCTTCCAGTTTGGATGCTCGAGAGCTTCTTCTGGCTTTATTTTTTTTAAATCTTTACCGGAACAACATGCAAATGGACCACCTGATGCTGTAAGAATAATCTTTCTTAGAGATTTTTTCTTTTGCCCCTGAAGACACTGAAACACAGCGCTATGTTCGCTATCAACAGGCAATATTTTGGATTTATATTTTCTTGCCTCCTTAAAAACAATGCTTCCTGCCATTACAAGCGATTCCTTGTTTGCAAGGCCAATTATTCTTCCTTTACGTACAGCAGAGAGTGTTGGCATAAGCCCTGCTGCACCAACAATAGCAGATAAAACAAAATCTATATTCTCAAGGGAAGCAACTTCTGATATGCCTTTCTGACCGTAAAGTATTTGTAAATGTTTGAATTTCTTCCCGAGTCTTTTCTTCAGTTCGACAGCACCTTCAACATCCGAAACTGCGACTACTTCAGGCGTAAAAGTCTTGATTTGCTTTTCAAGAAGGGAAACGTTTTTTCCGGCTGTAAGCGCAATTACATTAAATTTATCCTTGTGTAAAAGGACAATATCAAGAGCGCTCCTTCCTATAGAGCCTGTCGAGCCAAGAATTGATATGCGTTTCAACTTATTTGTCTCAAAATCCAGTAAAGTACAGGGCCCGCAAACAATGCACCATCAAGTTTATCGAGAATACCCCCGTGTCCCGGCACAATGATTCCTGAGTCCTTAACTCCTGCATCGCGTTTAAACATTGATTCTACAAGATCACCGATAATTGTTATAGTTCCTATTATTATACCAGCAATAATTGTATTATAAATACTTAATGGTACAAGCAGGGTATACTTTATTAATAATGCGCCAAGAATTCCACCCAAAACAGAACCCCATGCTCCAGCGATGGTTTTATTCGGACTCATTTCTCTGTAAAGTTTTGCCTTGCCAAAAGATTTGCCAATATAATATGCAAGTGAATCAGCAGACCAGACAGTTGTATATAAGAAGATAATCCAGACAGGGCTTATTTCTCTCAATTGTATCTGAAAAGAAATAAAGCATGGTATGTAAATGATTCCCAGTATAGGCGCTGAAATATCCTGCAATGAGTAAAGAGGTGTTTTCTTGAATAACAATCTGATTACCATAATAACCATGACTGAAACTACAATAACTGAAATTATTTCTTCCCGGGAAAAGCTCATTGTAGTTATTATCGTAATACATGAAATAATCCCTATATATTTAATTAGTCCATGAACTTTATACATTGAATAAAACTCAAGAATAGCGACAACAGAAATGACAGCAATTAAGAAAAAGAACCAATTTTTGTCGAGAAACATTATATATAGATAAAGCAGGGGTAAAACAATAGCTGCAACACCAATTCTCTTAAAATGCATTAGCCCTCACATTGACAGCTCCAAATCTTCTGTCTCTGCGTTGATAATCCTGTATCGCAAGAAGCAATTCTTCTTTCCCGAAATCAGGCCATAAAGTATCTGTAAAGTAAAATTCTGAATATGCTGATTGCCATAACAAGAAATTGCTTATACGCATTTCCCCACTTGTCCTGATAATGAGGTCCGGCGAAGGAATTCCTGCTGTATCAAGGTATGATTCAAAAATCTCTTCTGTTAGTTCTTCTGCTTTTCTGCCTGAAGAGATTATTCTTTTTACTGCTCTTAAAATCTCATTCCTGCCGCTGTAACTTAAAGCAGTAACAAGCATCATTCCTTTATTTTTAGATGTTTTGATTTCCGCATCTTTGAGAATTGATTGTATGTTTTCGGGAAGTCTTTCGATTTCACCTATTGTCTTGAATATCACATCATTCTTTATGAGTTTTTCGAGTTCTTTTTTCAAGTATATTTCGAGAAGCTTCATCAGGGTTGACACCTCTGAAGTTGGTCTCCGCCAGTTTTCTGTGGAGAACGTATAAAGTGTTAAAGCTTTAAGTCCGAGTTCAATGGAAAATTCAATGATCTCTTTTGAACGTTCCACCCCTCTTCTATGTCCTTCATTTCTTGGAAGTCCTCTTTGTTCAGCCCATCTACCGTTACCATCCATGATGATTCCTATATGCTTTGGAATTCTTCCAGACTTTAACATTTTGTTTATTAAATCCTTTTGAGGGAATAAACGTATAATTCTGTTTTAAGAGGATTTTCACCTTTAAAGATATTTCCAGGTTTTACGCCAAACATAGGACTTGCTACTACAAGTAAAGTATCTCCAGAGATTGCATAATCGAAAATAGTACCTTTGATATTATCAATCAATATTCTTTCTTCCATTGACATCCCGTTCCAGAGATAGCTTTTAATCATCGATTTTCTAACCCCGAGTCCTTTAATCATATTTAAAAAAGGCAGCCTCTCAACTGAAAAAATATTTGCATTCCGAACGAAAATCCTGTCCTTTACTGACCATTCACCTTTATCAACCATAATAGAGGGTGAAGACTTTTTAAATGTTGCCAAAAAACCTCCGTTGGAACTCTTGCTTTTCCAGAGTTTCATTGCTTTATTGTCATAAACACTTAAATATCCTTTTTCATCATATGCAATTGTAAGTTTTCCAAGACGGGTATCATCAAGAAAAACAAAGTCATAGATATTAACACCCTGAGGCAGAGATAAGTCACCGGATTTTTTATAACCATTATCCCAGATAATCTGAAAAACAGGACCTACAAAACCATCGGCTTTAGAGAACGCCTGTCCTGCAAGGAAGTTTTGAATCTTCCTGATGAAAATATTATCTTTATATAAAAGCTTGAATTCAGAACCATTGAATTCATAAATATATGAGACAATTTCATCAGAAGCCATTGAAGTAACTATTACTTCGGCCTTACCATTATTATTCAGGTCAATTGTATCAACCCAGATGAAATCATCTACTTTCGAACCTTCGATTTTTAAGCCACCGTGTGCAGGGTTGAGATCTATTTCGAGATTATAAAATCTTACATCTTTATCGGTGATTAAAACGATTTCTTCTTTACCATCACCATCAATATCACCTGTCGAAAGTAATTTTGCATTAAACGGCAGTTCAATACGTAATGTTTCTTCCTTTTTGCTAAAACTAAAATAGTCTTCTCCAATCTTGAGTTCTTTTGCAAAGGAAGGCGGGATCACTATTTCTTTTTCTGAAAACAAAATTCCATCAGGAACATAGAACAATTTTTGAATTATTGTTCCTCCTGTATCTCCGGGCTTTTTCGTAAGCAACAATGCAACATCAGCATTCTGCTTTCTACCTTCTTCGAGTATTTTTGAAGTATCATCTGTTTCAATGTCAGTATCAATCATATTGAATCTTCCTGTATCCCTGAGTTTTTTATAATAAGAATCAGAAAGACTCCAGTCAATTCCTTTTGACTGACAGAATAAAAGATTTATTTTAATCTCCGAAATTCTTACTTTATCGCCTTCACCGGCAGTACCTTGAATAATAATAGCAGTTGAAGTATCATTACCGATTTCTTTTATCTCTATCTTTCCTACAAGAGATTCGAGTCTTCCAAGAAGTTGTTTGGTAACAGGATGTCTGAAAGGAGCTTCTTCTCTTAAAACATTCAAACGCATTCCAGGGTGCATTGAGTCCTTAGCTCCGATATCTATAGTAACTTTTCCTTCCCGGACACTAAGAACCTTTCCGCTAACAGGCATAAACATTCCTGCTGTAAAATCTCTTAATGTATCAAGAGGGTTCTTTTCTTCGGAATATACAGAATATGGAATTCCAAAAAATAGAATTAATATTAAAAAGAAGCGACATAATAAATTCATAGTTTTCCGTTCCCTCTTTTCTTCACAATTTATCTTCCTGCTGCAAGCCTTTCAATAAGATATACAGATATGTTATTCATTCGCATTTTTTCCTGAACCCTTTCAATATCATATGGAATTCTTACAATATCTATTCTATCATCCTCAACAAAAATACAACATGCCATCGGATTTCCATCCCTTGGCTGTCCAACACTTCCAGCATTAATTATATATCTACTGGCTTTCTTAATAACAGTACTATTTTTATAGACTAAAAGTTCACCGGATGGAGTTTTTTCTATAATAAATGGCTGGTGTGAGTGTCCTAAAAAACAAATTTTATTATCAAATGAATAAAAAGCAATTTCTGCGTCCCTGAGATTTAATATATAATTCCATTCCTGTGGTCGTGAAGGAGTTGAGTGAACAAAAAAACAGTCTTTTTCTGTATCTTCGTGTACAAGCGGGAATTCTCTCAGAATATTTTTATTATTTTCAGTTACAACATTTTTAGTCCATTCAATCGCTAATCGTGCATAGTCGTTAAAATATGAAACATCGGTCAGCCCTAAAACTGCCCAATCATGATTCCCTGCAAGAAGAACCTTGCAATTATTTGATAATGTCTCAATGCATTCATTCGGGTCAGGACCATAACCAACAGCATCACCGATAAAATAAATTTCTTTTATACCTTTTCGTTCTATTTCAGAAAGAACAGATTTGAGGGCTTCGAGATTTCCGTGTACATCTGATATTACAGCAAAGCGCATTAAGTCTTCCCAGCCTCTTTTGCAAGTTTGTCGAGAACTCCGTTCAGAAAAGATATTGATTCAGCAGAGGAATATTTCTTTGCTATCTCAAGAGCCTCATTTATAGTAACAGCAGGGGGTATATCCCTGCGAAAAAGCAACTCATATGTTGCGAATCTTAAGATATTTCTATCAACAGCTGCCATCCGTTCTATAAACCAATTCTCGGCAACTTTTTCTATCATATTATCGATCTCTCTCAGTTTATCTATTGTGCCTTTAACGAGTTTTTCTGTAAAAACCCGGACATCGGCCGGCTCATCTTTGTCAGACCAGAACTCTTCGAAATCTTTTTTCTCGAGTGCTCTGTTAATAAACTCTGTTTGAAAAAGTAATTGAAGTGCATACTCACGGGCTTTCCTGCGTTTCATGATAAATATGATTAAAGCTTTTTTAAAAGCTGTGCCATTTCAATAGCAGTCATAGCAGCATCCCATCCTTTATTTCCGCTTTTTGTTCCTGCTCTTTCTACAGCCTGCTCGATAGTATCACATGTAAGAACTCCAAAGACAACCGGAACTCCTGTTTCCATTGATGCCATTGCAATTCCTTTTGATACTTCTGCCGCGATATATTCAAAATGGGGTGTAGCACCTCTAATTACAGTCCCGAGGCAGATTACTGCATTGAATGTTCCTTTCAAAGCCATTTTTTTTGCAACCATTGGAATCTCAAAAGAGCCCGGAACTTTTACAACTTCAATGTCTTCATCTTTTGCACCGTGTCTTAACAGAGCATCTTTTGCTCCTTCAAGGAGCTTACCCGTTATAAATTCGTTAAATCTGCTAAGAACCACCGCAAACTTTAAACCTTTTGCCTGAAGTTCACCTTCAATTATTCTCATTTATCCCTCCTCTTATACATTCTCAAGCATGTGTCCCATTTTTTTCTTTTTTGTTTTTAAATATGTAATATTTTTTTCATTTGGATTTATCTCAATAGGAACTCTTTCGACTACTTTCAGTCCATATCCCTCGAGTCCTATAATTTTCTTGGGATTATTCGTCATTAATCTCATTTTTCTGACACCAATATCAACAAGCATCTGTGCACCTATTCCATAATCTCTTAAATCAGGTTTGAATCCGAGTTTTAAGTTTGCTTCCACTGTATCAAGACCTTTATCCTGAAGTTCATATGCTTTTAATTTATTTAAAAGACCTATCCCTCTTCCCTCTTGCTTCATATATAGAATTACACCTTTGCCTTCGTTTTTTATCATCTCCATTGCTTTTTGAAGCTGATCTCCACAATCGCATCTTTTTGAACCAAAGACATCTCCTGTGAAACATTGTGAATGAACTCTCACAAGCACCTCATCATCTGGTTTTATTTGTCCTTTGACTAATGCTATATGGACATTGTCATCAAGTATATTCCCATAAGCTATTGCAGTAAATTCGCCACCAAATTTTGTGGGCATCTTTACTTCCGCAAGTCTTCTTACAAAAAGTTCTGTGCGCATTCTGTATTTAATAAGATCTTTAATTGTCACTATCTTTAGATTATGCTTTTTCGCAAATTCCATAAGTTCGGGCACTCTTGCCATTGTTCCATCGTCACTCATTATTTCACATATAACTCCGGAAGGATTAAGTCTTGCAAGCCGGGCTAAATCCACAGAGCCTTCTGTCTGCCCTGCTCTCTGAAGAACACCACCGGGCTTTGCTCTAAGAGGGAAAACATGACCTGGACGTGCAAGATCTTCGGGTTTTGTTTTTGGATCGATAGCAGTTAAAATGGTTCTTGCTCTGTCAGCTGCTGAAATTCCTGTTGTAACACCTTTTTTTGCTTCAATGGAAATAGTGAAAGCTGTGCCAAAAGGTGAAGTGTTATCTTCTGTCATCATCGGGAGTTTTAATTCTTCGACTCTCTCTGGAGTAAGTGAAAGACATATCAGACCTCTCCCGTGTTTTGCCATAAAATTTATAGCTTCGGGTGTAACTTTTTCTGCTGCCATACATAAATCACCCTCGTTTTCCCTGTCTTCATCATCAACAAGGATAATCATCTTGCCTTTTTCTATATCTTCTATTGCTTCATCAATTGTATTGAATTTATATTTTTCCATAAAACCAACTCCCTTTTATGATTTTGCTTAAAAGCCAACAAGCTCACAAGTTTGAATACTTAAAAGCTGGCTAATTTAAACAATTTACCCAAACAGTGCATTATTATGTTCATATATACCCCTCTTTTAATAAAGCTTGCTTTAAGCTTGTGTCCTTTTTATTATCCAATGTTTCTTTATTTAAAAATTTTGCTACATACTTACCGAGAATATCTGTCTCAAGATTAACTGTATCTCCGGGATTTTTAAATCCAAGTGTTGTAAGTTTAGCTGTATGAGGTATTATAATTAATGTGAAACTTTCCTTTAGTATATCAACAACCGTAAGACTTATTCCATCTACAGCAATAGAGCCTTTTCTCACAAGATATTTAAGAATATCAGGTTCTGCCTGAATCTCAAATTTCAGCATATCACCAAGATTTTCTTTTGATTTTATCTTCCCTGTTGAATCTACATGGCCTGTGACAAAATGCCCGCCAATTCTACTGTCCGGAGTCAGTGAAGGCTCAAGATTAACCCTGTCACCTGCTTTAAGGCTACCAAGATTGGTAGCGCGGAGAGTCTCATCAGACAGGTCAAATGAAAGTTCATTATTATTGATAGAAACTACTGTAAGGCAGACTCCGTTTATTGCGATGCTGTCTCCTATCTTAGCAGTACCTGCAATAGTTGGGGTCTTGAGTGAAAGAATCGCTCCGCCTCTTCTTTTCTTAAGAGAAGTTATCTGTCCCATCTCTATTATAATTCCGGTGAACATTTATTCTTCTATATCAATATTAAAAGAAAAATCCTTTTGATATATTCCCAAAAAATCTACCGTTTCATTCCATGAGGTACTTACCTGAACAGTTTTCTCTTTCCTTATGACCGAGATTGCATCCTCTTCAATCGGAATTTTAAGTTCGTGTGCCCTTTCAAGCAACATTGTTTTTGTTCTTTCAACCTCTCCAAGACCTATTCTCGCTATTTCTTTTGCATCAGCTTTGAAAGCAGAATAACGATAGTATGGCATACCAACTTTGTAACCTACATACGAACATAGAATAAGAATTATAAGGATTAAGGCAACTTTTACAAAACCTTTTTCATTTACATTTCTTTTCATTCGATTAACCTCCCTATTCTCTCAAATCTTACTTTATCAAGCCTAAAGAGTGAATAAGAAATATCTCTCGAAAAATATATAATAAGTGCCTTGCCTTTTATATCCTTCATATCAACAAAACCCCATTCCCTGCTATCCCTGCTATTATCACGATTATCTCCCATAACAAAAAATTTATTTCGAGGAACAGTTATAGGGCCAAAATTATCCCTGTTCGGAAAGACAAAATTATCAAAATGTCTTATGTATGGTTCATTCAAAGGTTGACCGTTAACATATATTATTTTATCCCTTCCCTCAATAGTATCTCCTTCAATAGCAATAACCCTTTTTATGAAATCCTTCGAAGGGTCAACCGGAAATTTAAATACAATAATTTCACCCCTATGGGGTTTTCTTATGCCCGGCATCCTGAAAATATTTACATTTGTAAAAGGCACATCTATAGGAGAGCCGAACAGAAATTTATTTACAAGTATATAATCTCCAACGAGCAAAGTCGGTATCATTGAACCTGAAGGAATTGTAAAAGCCTGTACAACAAAGGCCCTGATAATCAAAGCAAGAATCAAAGCAGTAAATATAGCTTTTACATATTCCCATAAAAGATTTTTTTTACTTTCCACTAAATATCCTCCTGAACATAATATTTTAACACTATCTGTTAAATACAAGACCCGCAGCGCCTATTATTCCAGCATCATCCATAAGTTCTGATTTTATAATCTCTGTTCTTTTAAATAAATGCTTAAAAGCTCTTTCCGAAGCAACAGTTATCGCCTCCTTCACATATATATTCCATGCTCCTATCAGACCACCTGTTAAAATAACAGCTTCAGGGCTTAGAATATTTATTATATTCGAAATGCCAATCCCGAGAAATTTTCCAGCATTTTTAAATACATCAATTGAAAGCAAATCACCTTCTTTTGCTGCTTTGAATATTTCTTCAGCAGTAATATTTTTGTAATTATTATTCCGCTCTTTTAAAATGCTATTTCTGCCATTTTCGAGAAAATCAATTGCTGATGAAATAATAGCTGTTGCCGATGCATATGACTCAAGGCAGCCATAATTTCCACACAAGCACTTTTTACCTTCTGCATTTATACTCATATGTCCGATTTCTGCAGATACATTCATGAGTTTTTTATTATATATAATGCCTCCGCCAATCCCTGTGCCAAGAGTTAAAAGTACAAAATTAGAAAAATTTCTGCCAGCTCCGGAGCATAACTCTCCATATGCAGCAGCATTTGCATCATTTTCTATAATGACAGGCACATTAAATCTTGCACCCAGTTTATTTACAAAATCTTCCCCTTCTACTGAAGGCAAATTCGGGGAAACAAGAACAGAACCTTTCTGATAGTCAATCAATCCCGCTAAAGAAAACCCTATACCTGCTACTTTTTCTGAAAAGAGATTCCCTATGATTTTATAAATTATTGAAATAATATCTCCAGATGACTTTTCTTTTATTTTCTGTATTATTTCACCTTTGTTAGAAACTATTGCTGCCCTGATATTTGTGCCGCCAATGTCTATTCCAATAGCATATTTATTCTTCATTATTCTCTCTATACACCTCAATAGCAATTTCAGGACACATTCTTGCACACATCGAGCAGCCGGTACATTTTTCCGGGTCAACACAAACAGCAGGAATAAATCCCTTTCTATTGAAATTTTCTTCCATTAAAATAATTCCAAGAGGACATGCAATCATACAATATTTGCAACCTTTACATAATTCTCTATCAATAACTATTTTGCCCTTCATGTTACCCGAATAATCCCGTGTTATTATTTTCTGTAACAACCTTTTTTTCTGTGACTTCAATAAGTTCTCTTACATGTTTCAAGGATGTTTCGGTTATCTTTCCGCTGAGCATCCTTGCAATCTCATGAAGTCTTTCAGTACCCTCAAGTGTTTTTGTACCGACGAAAATTCTGTTATTTCTTTCTTTTTTTTCGACTTTAATATGGAAGTCAGCCTTTGCAGCTATCTGGGCAAGATGGGTTGCGCAAAGAACCTGATGTTTCTGAGACAATCTTTTTAGTTTTCTGGCTACCATCTCAGCGGTCTTGCCACCAATGCCGGCATCAACTTCATCAAAAATTAGAACAGGTATGCGGTCAAAATCAGCAAGCATTGCTTTTAATGCAAGCATTACTCTTGAAAGTTCACCTCCTGAAGCTATTTTTGTCAAAGGCTTTGGAGGCTCTCCTATATTTGCTGAAAATAAGTATTCAACCCTATCGATTCCGGATGGTGAAATGCTATCTTCTTTAATATCAATTTTAAAAATTGAATTATTAAAAGCAAGGGCTTTCATTTCTTCCATAATTAATCTTGACATTTCATCTGCAAACTTCCTTCTTTTTTCAGAAAGAGTTCTTGCTTTTTCCATAAGTATTTTTTCTTTTTTTAAGACTTCTGCCTCATAAAAATCCAATTGTTCACTTATCGATTCAAGTTCTTGAAGTTCTCTAATAGCGTTATCTTTGAAACTAAGCGCAGAATCTATTCCTTCACCATATTTCTTTTCAATTTTCTTAATTGTTTCGAGTCTTTCTTCTACTTCATTAAGACGTTCGGGGTTAATATAATATTTTTCCTTAAAACTTCTGAGTGAAATTACAGCATCATCAATTAAAGGAATCGCTGACTCAAGCAGACTCAAAATCTCTTTTGCCTCATTATCTATTGAACTTATCTCTTTTATTTTATTCAGTATAGATGAAAGCTTTTCAGTGCATGAACCTTCAGAACCGTAAATCTCATAATAAGCTGCCTCTGATAGTTCTTTTAGTTTGCCTACATTTGATAATATTTGTTTTTCATTTAAAAGCTCTTCTTTTTCCCCGGGCAATAACCTGGCAGACTCGATTTCCTGTATTTGATATTTTAGAAAATCTATTCTATGTGCCCTGTCCTTTGTTCTTTCTTTGATATCATTAAGTTTTTCTTTTAAATCTTTGACATCAAAATAAAGCCTTTCAATCTCTTTAACATCTTCACTCAGTCTTCCAAAAGAATCAAGGAAAAAACAGTGTCTTTCAATATTCATAAGACTCTGATGTTCATGCTGTCCGTGAATATCAACAATCATCTTGCCAATTTCAGAAAGAGTCTGGAGGCTTACAATTGAATCATTTATATAAGCTCTATTCTTGCCGGAGGACGATATATTTCGTCTTATTACAATTCCCTCTGAAAAATCTATTCCTATGTCAGGAAGATTTCTCATGTCAGGATATTCAAAGAAAGCTTCAACAAAAGCTTCTTTTTCTCCTGTTCTGATTAAGTCAGGTTGTGCTCTGCTGCCAAGAATAAGATTTAAGGAATCAATCAATATTGATTTCCCTGCACCTGTTTCTCCTGTCAGAACATTAAGTCCATGATCAAAACTGACTTTAATATCATCAATTATGGCGAGATTTTTTATGTGGAGTTCCTTCAGCATTCATATTGTATGTTTTACAGTAAATTCTTTTTCTTCACCTGTATATTGTTGCCAGTTAACTTCGATATTAGTAACCCTTGATGCCGGCGGGCCTATATAACATTGTTTTATTGCCATTTCAATAACTTTTTTATCACCTTCAAAAACAGCTTCAACTCTACCATCCCTAAGATTTCTCACCCAGCCTTTTAGTCCGAGAGATTCTGCAAGGTCCTGCGTAAATCCTCTAAAAAATACTCCTTGCACCCTTCCATCAATATATAAATGTGCTCTCGCTTTCTCCATAATCTAAAATTATAGCATATTATTATTTTATCCAAAAACAGGTTTAATGTTTGAATGCACGTTGTCCTGTGAAAACCATGGTCACTTTTGGATTTGCTTCATTGCATGCAATAATCGACTCGAAATCCCTCTCAGAACCTCCTGGATTTACAATGCCTGTAATTCCTTCTTTTATTCCTACATCAACTCCGTCTCTAAAAGGGAAAAAAGCATCGGATACCATAATTGAACCGATAAGACCACCTTTATTTTTCCTTGTCTCCTCATCTATTTCAAGTAGCTCTTCTTTTTTCCTTTTGCCATTTTTGACATCGAGTTCAAAAGTTTTATACGGAACACCATATTTTCTAAAACAGAGAGCATCAGCATATTTTGTATACGCCTTGAAAATCGCAATCTCTGCTGCGCCGACTCTATCCTGTTCACCTGTTCCAATACCAACTGTAACCCCGTCTTTAACATAAATAACTGAATTTGAAGTAATCCCCTGCTCAACATTCCAGCCAAAAAGCATATCTTCATATTCCTTTTCAGTCGGCTGTCTCTCTATTGCATATTCCTGTCCTTTATAAATTGTCTTCGCAGGAAGGAAATCCTCTTTTCTTCTTATCTTGTTTATCGGAGATTGCTGGACAATTATTCCACCATCTATTAATGATTTAAAATCGACAAATCTAAGATCTCTATATTTTTCAAGTTCAGTCATTCTGCTTACTCTTATTATTCTTAGATTTTTTCTTTTTGCCAAAATAGGAATTACTCCTTCTTCATAATCAGGCGCTGCAACAACTTCAAGATAATTATTGCTCACCATCCCGGCAGTCTCTTTATCCATAGAACGATTTACTACAAGACATCCTCCGAATGCTGCTATCCGGTCAGCCATATTTGCTTTATCATATGCATCAGCAATGTTCTTTCCATATGCTGCACCACATGGATTATTATGTTTCAATATTACTGCAGCAGGTTTATCCATTAAGAATTTAATTATATTAAGTCCATTATCAAGGTCTGTCAGATTGGTCTTCCCTGGATGTTTACCGGCTTGAATCATATCCTCTTCGGTAATACTGCTTACAAGACCATTCCCGGGCAAAATAAATTGACAATTTCCAAGAAGGAGATTACCGTTAAATAGTTCATATAGAGCAGCTTCCTGTTCAGGGTTTTCTCCATATCTTAGACCTTTCTCAATAAGTTCGCCTGTTTTTTCATCGGGTATTTTCCATGTCCTTTTCTTGTAAATAAGTGTTTGATTTCCAAAACTGATCTTCATCTCATCAGGAAAATGGTCAGCCATTATCGTACGATACATTTTTTTAATATCTGACATAAACCCCTCCTAATTTAAAATCATTTTACTAAAATTATTTCTTTTTTAATTTAAATGTTTCCTCAATCAGCAAAATATATTTTATATACTTGAAACCAAATTTCATTAAAGCAATTTCATCGGTTTTGATTTTTTCGAGTTCATCATCAGGAATATCAAAGACATCGAGAAATTTACTTTCAAAAATAAATTTTTTAAACGTATCGAGGTCATAGCTTGCAAGATAAATTTGTGATTGCTGACCTGGGTCAAGTGGTTTCCCTGTAGGGTCTTTTCTTAACTGAATTTCTTTCCATTCTTTATTTAATTCATCACAAAGGTCAACCCCCTGATCTTTTCTCCATGATTCTACTGTCCATTCTGTATCTTCCTGATAACCGAGACAATATGATTCTTTTATAAAAAAATAAAATTCTTCATTAACTATTCCTTTTTCTGTTGATTTTCTCCATGTACCCTGTCCTATAGGATAATAACGGCAATTCGCGGGTCTGTCTGAATAAATCGTACAACCATCAGGTGTAACAAAAGGGCAGCTTTTATTTTCATCCTTGAGCATCTTAATTAATGCAATAGGATGGGATGTTCTCGGGTCAATGTCCATATGAGTATATTTATCAAGAAATTCTGACGAAGTCATACCGAGTCTGTTTTTCATTCTGATAATATCATAAGGTGTAAGCATTATATTTATATTGCTGCAACATTTTGTAAAGCATTTAACACCCGGATGACACCTGAATTTAAATCTTGACTTCAAAGTCAATTGTGCTGGCTCAACATCTTTCATACTTGGTAAAGGCATTTTCTTAATCCTCTCTTTTCCTGTTTATTATGTTTTATATTTTAAATGACACAATATATTTTTCACATAAATTTTAATTAATCTAAAATATGCAATTAAAGATTCTGAAATAAGTTCAGAATGACAATTTTCAAGGTTGTTGCGCATAAACAGTGTCATGCTGAATTCATTTCAGCATTTCAGGTCTTTAAAGGCTTTACAACATTGACTGCACTTCTAAGGTCGTAATAGCAATATCTATATCCAATGAATAAAAAAGGCCGACAGTTTTATACCGCCGGCCTTTTCTTATAAATAAAAATTACAGTAACGGTACTATCAAAAGTGCGACAATATTGATAACCTTAATCATCGGGTTAATTGCCGGGCCTGCTGTATCTTTGTACGGGTCGCCGACTGTATCACCTGTAACAGATGCTTTATGTCCGTCGCTACCTTTCTTATGCAATACACCCTTATCGTCTGTAACTCCATCCTCAAAAGATTTCTTTGCATTATCCCATGCACCGCCGCCACTTGTCATTGCAATTGCCTGGAAAAGACCGGTAACAATGCTTCCGATAAGAACACCACCAAGTGCTTTTGGTCCGAGTATGAAACCTACAAGCAAAGGTGCAGCAACAGGAAGTAATGCTGGAATCATCATTTCTTTAATAGCTGATTTTGTAACTATATCAACGCATTTACCATACTCGGGCTTCCCTGTTCCTTCCATAATACCTTTAATCTCGCGGAACTGTCTGCGGACCTCAACAACAACACCACCTGCTGCTTTACCAACTGCAAGCATTAGTCTTGCACCGAAATAGTATGGTATCAGACCTCCTATGAAAAGACCTGCAATAACATATGGGTCTGAAAGATCGAATTGAACACCACCCATTTTCTTAATTAACTCTCTTGAATATTCGGCGAAAAGAACAAGTGCTGCAAGTGCTGCTGAACCAATTGCATAACCTTTTGTAACTGCTTTTGTTGTATTACCAACTGCATCGAGAGGGTCGGTAACACCGCGTACATTTTCAGGAAGTTCTGCCATCTCGGCAATACCACCTGCATTATCTGTAATTGGTCCATATGAGTCAATTGCAACAACAATACCTGTCATTGAAAGCATTGAAACAGCAGCAAGAGCGATTGTAAATAATCCGCCACCTACATTTCCTGCAAATCCACCACCAAGTGCGTAAGAGGACATAATTGCTGCAACAATAACAATTGCCGGCAATGCTGTTGCTTCCATACTAACAGCAAGTCCTGCTATAACATTTGTAGCATGACCCGTAAAACTTGCTCTTGCTATTGTTTTAACAGGTCTGAATGATTTTGATGTATAGTACTCTGTAATCCAGACAATTAAACCGGTAAGAACAAGTCCGATAACTGCTGCAAGGAATATACTCATCGGGCTGAATCCACCTGTATCAGAACCAAGCTGTCCCATAAACCACACGGTCACGCCATAGAAAGCAATTGCAGCAAGAATACCCGCTACCGCCAATGCTTTATATAGTGCGCCCATTATATACTGGCTTGCACCAAGTCTTACAAAATAAGTTCCAATTACTGAAGCAACAATTGAAACACCACCGAGAAGAATAGGAAATTCAACCCAGGGGCTTTCAGGCCCAAAAATTGATTTTGCAAGAAGCATTGCTGCAACAAGTGTAACTGTGTATGTTTCGTAAAGGTCAGCAGCCATTCCAGCGCAGTCACCGACGTTGTCACCAACGTTATCAGCAATAACAGCAGGGTTTCTCGGATCGTCTTCCGGAATTCCTGCCTCAACTTTACCAACAAGGTCTGCTCCAACGTCAGCAGCTTTTGTATAAATACCACCTGCAATACGTGCAAAAACACTCATTAATGAGCAGCCAAAACCCAGACCAACGAGAGCGTGGAATGCGCCTTCGCCAACTACTGATTTTGCTATAGCATAGTATCCTGCGATACCAATAATTCCAAGTCCAACAACCATAAGGCCAGTAACCGAACCACCTTTGAATGATAGTGTAAGAGCTTGCTGTAAGCCTCTTGAAGCAGCCTGTGTTGTTCTAACATTTGCACGAACAGTAACAAACATACCTACAAAACCTGCAAATGCAGAACCACATGTTCCAATAAGAAAACCTATTGCTGTCCAAATACCAAGAGCCGGCACAGCAGCAATAATTATAAACAATATAACAGCAACAATCGCTACAGTTTTATACTCACGGGCAAGAAATGCATAAGCACCTTCTTTAACAGCATTTGAAATCTGCTGCATTCTATCAGAGCCTGCATCTTGCTTCGAAACCCATGCTGCGGTTATCAGGGCATACAAAACTCCCAAAACACCGCAGGCTAAACCAAACAAAATAATAGTACTCATTTACTATCCCTCCTTAATTAAACTTTCCTTTAGTTAAGTGAAAAGTGAATACTTTAGTAATTTTTTTACCTTTCACCTCCCTCCTTTTTTTATAATAAAATCCACTTTATTTTACCCCTGTGTCTCTTGCTGTAGCCTTTGCAAATACCATAGCGGTCGCCCTGTACAGCATATGTGCCATCTTCGAGAAAGGCGCATATGCAAACAGGAAAAAGACCACTACAAGATGGGCAAAATATACAAGATATGAAAGAATAGCTATATTAGCGAGTCTAAACAATTCAGAAAGAATACCTGTAGCCATTACGGCAAATACTATATATATAAACAACCAATCGTAATATCCGCCTTTACCAGCTTTTGCTTCGTTCTTTTTTCTGTTGTTTATAACCATAACTATACCAATCAATAGAGCGAGTGCGCTAACATTCGCAAGCCATTTAAGAGGATCTGTTAAAGGATATGGTGATGGTCCAAGTAAAAATGAAGGCGGAGTTTTACCCATTGCATGTAAAATTTCATAGCCATACAAATAAAGAACAGCCCATGCTGTTGTAATCGCAAGACCTATAAAACTAAAGAAAACAAGCATATGGGCAAGTTTTCTATCAATTGTTACATTACATTTTTCGAAGCGTTTATGTGTAAGTATTTCACCTATAGTTTCACTTATTGCCGGCCAGATACTTCCTTGCGGTTTCAGTCCTGTATATTGAATCATTGCTTTCCAGTATTTTCTAACACCGATAAAAAGTGAAGCAACAGCAAAGAAAAATATTGGTACAAAAACACCATCAATAAAATATGATGGTAGTAAAGCTGAATAAGCGATTTTACCAGCTTGATTTCTTATTGATTCAAGATTTAGGTGACCGAGCGCAGCAAGAATTATAAGGAATATTACAGCAGGCACTGCAAGTAAAGGAACCAATCCTCCGGGACTACCTACTAATTTTCCAAGTGCCCGGGGAACTGAATAGTTTTCGATAGACATTTTTCTGACGACATTAAGAACTTCACCGGGTTTAGCTCCTCTCGGGCAGTAAGCAGTACAGTCGCTACATTGATGACATAACCAGATGTCAGGATTCGCGATCAGTTTATCCTTAAGACCCCATTGAGCATTGATCATCTCTTTTCTCGGGAACGGCTTATCCGCTGGTGTAAGATTACAAACTACCGAGCATGTTGCACATTGATAACATTTCTTTAGAGATTCTCCACCGCCTTGTATTATAGCATTTACAAACTCCAAGTCAGGAGAGACAATTACTGAGTCATCCTTTGCAGGAACCGGAGCCTCAGCAACAGCCTCCTCAACTTTTACTTCAGATACCTGAGTTTTTTCTTGTTCCATATATATCCTCCCTACACTTATAGGTCCCTATATTATTAGAATTCCTTAAATGGATTATGTCCTATTTCCTTAACCTTTTCTGCAAATTCATTTATCATATCCGGGAGCTTATGATATTCATCAATCGCCACCTGCAACATCTTAACACGGTCAGCCTCAAGTTGCAACTTATTCAAAGTTTCACCAACTTTGCTGAAACGCGTATTGGCAAGTTCACTGCCCTTTACAAAGTGACATTGATAATTTTCACCAAACTTGCAACCTAATAATAAAAACCCGTCTATACCTTTTGAAAATGCATCGGCAATCCAGACAAGATGCATACCGCCAAGACATCTTAATGGAATAAATCGTACACTTGGGTCTATCTGTCTTCTTTGCATTGCAAGTGTATCAAGTGCCGGATATGCATCATTTTCGCATACAAGACATACTATCCTGAATTCTTCTTCTTCTACTTCAATTGATTTTATTGCCGAGCCGATTATGTCTATGCTGTAATCTTTAAATGACACAATTCTTTCAGGGCACGCACCCATACATGTTCCGCAACGTCTGCATCTGTTGACTTTATAAAATGGAATTCCTTTTTCATCTTCATCGATTGCTCCAAAAGGACATTCTTCAGTACATCTCTTGCATGCTGTGCATCTGATTAGCTGCGGGTCCGGAAAAGTTAAATCCCATGCCCTCGGGTGCACTGCAACACCTTTTGAGACATGATCAATACATTGTATTGCTTTAAAAGCAGCACCTGCTGCATCTTCCTGAGAATCAGTCATATTCATAGGTTGTCTAACAGGACCAGCTGCATATACTCCGGTTCTTCTTGTTTCATACTGGAAACAGATAAAGTTTGAATCTGCAAATCCCAGAGCACCCGGTAATGACGGTATTTCAGGTCCCTGTCTATATGTAAGATTAAGAATAAATTCGGGTTTTGGAGTAGAATCAAGATATGCTTTCTTTGCTTCATCACCTTTTGTTGCTGCTTCTGCAAGTCCGTCAAGATATTCCTGCGGTGCGCGTGTCGTAGGAACCATTCCTGTTGCAAGAACAACAAGGTCAGCTTCAACTTTAACTTTTTCTCCGAGCAAAGAATTCTCCATCATTACATATAAATTGCCATTCCCTGCATCAGCAACCCCTGTTACTTCGCCTTTTGTTAACATTACACCGGGATCATTTTGAGCTTCTTTGTAAAATGCTTCAAGCCTTCCGGGTGTTCTCATATCTTTATATAAAATCATCGCAATTGCATCTGATTTTTGCCTGACATATCTTGCCTGCTTTAAAGATGTTGCACAGCACATAGATGAACAGTACGGAAGATGATTCGGGTCCCTGCTTCCTGCACACTGAATGAAAGCAACTTTCTTTGCTTCCCTACCATCAGATGGTCTTGTAATAGCCCCTGATTTTGCAATCTGTTCAAATTCAATATTGGTGACAACATCTTTATATTTACCATAGCCGAGATGGTCTAATTTAGTTGCATCATAAGGTATCCAGCCTGTAGCTAAAACAATCGCACCTATTTTTTCCGTAACAGGCCCGTCAGAAGATGCTATAGTAACATCGAATAAACCGGGCTGTCCCTCTGTTTTTTCAACTTTGGCAGATTTAAAAACTTTTATATTCGGATGGCTTTCAACTTCTTTTATAATCTTATCTATTTCAGTATCAACAATAACTGGCTCTTTATAATCTCTTGTTGGTATCTTTTTATAAAGTTTATTAGCGAATCCTCCGAGTTGTGCTTCTTTTTCAACCAGCACAACTTTATAGCCTGCTTTAGCTGATTCAAGGGCTGCTGTCATTCCTGAAATTCCACCGCCTATTACAAGTATGTTATTGCTGAGGTTTTCAAGAATATTTGGAGCAGGCAATTCAGATTTCTGTGCTTTGACAGCTCCTATTGTTAAATAATCTTCTGCAAGAGCCTGTGTATCATCTGTTTTTGGAGGCTGGGTCCACGCAACAAATTCACGTATATTAACTCTTTCCACAAGACATCCTGGGAAATCAAATTCATCATATTTTACACGCGGGGAACATGCTGCAATTATTAATGTATTGACTCCCTTTTTAATATCTCCCTTTATCATCTGCAATCCTTCAGGACTGCAAAGAATATCATGGGTTTTTATGTCTTCTTCCTTGATTGTTGCTGATTTGGCGGATTTTGCAAGTTTCTCTGTATCAATGGAATCACCGATTCCGCATCCTTTACATATATATACGCCGTATTTTTTTTCCATAACCCTACCTCCTATTCACGCTCTGGATGCATTTTATTACAGCACCTGTTGCATCCTGTACTGATCTCGCAACATCAGCAGGGCTTCTTAATGTCCCCACTGCGTATATTCCTTTCTTAAGAGCCGCATCATCAACAAGTCCATCTGGTGTATATGAAAGGCTTGTGCCGACATTTGAGCCTTTTGTAGCAAGGTCCATTCCGGTTGCAAGCACAACCATATCAAACTTAGCTTTAATTTTTCCTCCTCCGAGAGTATCTTCGACATCGACAATCACATCATTAGTTCCTGCTTCTTCAGTTATTCCCGCTACCTTGCCTTTGGTAAAAATTACCTTCGGATCATCCTTAATTTTCCAATAGAATCTATTTTCATATAATCCTGGCGTTCTTATATCAATGTAAAATATTTGGATTGTTGCTTCAGGATATTGTTCCCTAATATACATTGCATGTTTTAATGTCGCAAGACAACAAATATACGAGCAATACGGAAGGTGATTTTCATCCCTCGAACCAGCACATTGAACAAACGCTATATTTTTTATCTCCTTACCATCTGATGGTCGAACTATTTTGCCAGCAGTCGGCCCATCTTCAGAAGCAAGTCTTTCCATCATCATATTTGTTATAACATTCTTAACTTTACCGGAGCCCAGTATGTCGAGCTTATTAACATCATATGGATTCCAGCCTGTTGCAAGTACTACTGCCCCAACTTTTAGATTAACAGTCTCGGTTTTCATGTTAAAATCTATAGCACTATATTTACAGGCCTCAAGACACGGTTTTGAACAATCTTTTGGACAAGCTGTAGCATCAATTACATATTGAAAAGGAAATGCCTGCGCATGTGGTAGATATGCTGCTTTTGTTCTGTCCATCCCAAAATTAAAATCATTGTTTCGATAGGATGGGCATGCTTGCGCGCAAGCATCGCAGCCAACGCATTTGTCATTAACATATCTTGGATTAAGTTTGACAGTTACATCAAAATTTCCTTCTTCACCCTTAATTTCTGTTACTTCTGCAAGAGTATAAATTGTTACCCGCGGACTATTTTTTATTCTTTTGAATTGAATTTCCAATCCGCAGTTAGGTGGACAAAGCTTCCAGAAATATTTGTTTATCTGGGCTACCCTGCCACCAAGATAGGGGTTCTTTTCTACGATATAAGCATCAAGTCCTGCTTCTGCTGCTTCTATAGCAGCAGTAAGTCCGCTCATACCGCCTCCTACTACAAGAACTTTCTTATTTTCCGCCATAATAACCCTCCTTCATAGGCAGTAAGTCACAAAGAGCGGGTTATACGTTAATTAATATAACCATCTCTTTTTAACTTACTTTCAGTAAACGGCTGCTATTATAGCATAAATAGAAACAAAAAATAAAAATATACTTCATGGAAAAGAAGTAATTTTGAAACAACCCTTTAAAAGGCACTTTGTACACGGGTAATATTTATATATTTTTGAAGCTTTGTTTTGAATTAAAATGAAAGGGAGGGCTAAAGCCCTCCCTTTCGAACTCTAATTATGGGAACATCTGGACATATGGTACTTTCTTGAATTCCCATGTATTTGTTTCAGCATTATATTTGGAATTTGTAAAGCATTTCCAGTTAGCGTCATCGATCTTGTTGAAGTCGCCTCTGTAATAATAGCCGGGATATCTTGACTCTTCTCTAAAGAGAATGTGTCTTGCATGTGCTTCAACAGAAAGAATTCTGTGATAGTTCTCAAAGCATCTGAGAAGCTCATGTAGATCTTTTGCTGCCATATGGTTGCAATCCTCTTTAAGAAGTTCGAGTTTCTTGAGTCCTTCTTCGAGCATTGTCTTTGAGGTCATATACCATGTTGCACATCCACCGAAGTATTCATCAGCAATTTTCATGAGTCTTAACTGAATTGCTTTTGGTCCGATGTAATAAGGATTGATTTCAGGTGCAGTTGTGTAAGTTTTGTATTTCTCATATATCTCAAATGGCAGATAGAGTTCGGCTGCTATTTCATCAAGGGTCATCTTAGGATCTGGTTTATAATCTGCGTGGTCAAGAATATAGGCTATTGCAGCTTTTGCAGCAAGTCTTCCCTCTGCGTGTGAGCCGGATGAGAACTTATGTCCTGATGCGCCGACAACGTCACCAGCCATAAAGAGTCCGGGAACTGTTGACATTCTGTTGTAACCCCATGTATAGTGCTCGGGTGTTCCAGGTATATCGCCAGGACCACTTACCCAGAAGCCTGCGCAACCGGCATGTGAACCGAGAAGATAAGGCTCTGTTGGCATAATTTCTGAAGGAACTTTTTCCGGTTCAACGTTGTTAGCTGCCCAGAGAGATGCCTGTCCGATAGCCATGTCAAGGAAGTCTTCCCATGCTTCTGCTTCAAGGTGTTTTAGTTTCTTTGCACCGGCTTTTTCGCCAAGTTGCTCAATAATTCTCTTTGAGAATTCTGCCATCGCTGTATGGGTATTCATGAGAATCGGTCCCTTACCATCTTTCATGGCTCTCATCATAAGATGGTTTCTGATTGCTGTACCGAGATTCTTTGCATAATCTCCATATCTTGCAACTGCATCATCAAAATATTCTTTATTTGCGCAATAATCTTCTCCATAACTATCTGTTGCTTTTGCTTTGAAGAAGAGGAACCATGCGCCAACAGGACCGTACCCATCTTTAAATCTTGCTGGTACGAATCTGTTTTCCATAAGTGTCATTTCAGCTCCGGCCTGCATACCGAATGCATAGCCTGAACCTGCGCAGAAAACCGGGTACCATGTTCTGCCCATACCTTCACCAACTGATCTCGGTCTGAAGCAGTTAACAGCACCAGCTGTTGCGCAAACCATTGCTTTTGCTTTAAATGAATAGATCTTGTTTTCTCTTGTGCTGAATCCAACTGCTGCTGCAACATTCTTACCGTTTTTATCCATAACAGCTTTAACGATAAATACTCTCTCGAAATGGTTCTGTGCCATTCCTGTTGCAGCTCTGTTGGTCTCAAGAGCTTTCTTTGCAGCTTCTGCAACCACGACTTTATATGATTCACCATTGATCATTATCTGCCATTTACCCGAACGGCATGGTGTTCCACCGTCTTTCAACATCTTATGGCCTTTTTCTTTTGCCTCATGACCATCTATTGAGAATCCGTCTTCACCTTTTTTCCAGATTGGGAGACCCCATTCTTCAAAATGATGAACCGAGTCGTCAACATGTCTGCCGAGGTCATAAACAAGGTCTTCTCTGATTATGCCCATAAGGTCATTTCTTACATATTTAACATAATCAGCAACTTTGTTCTCGCCTACGTATGTGTTAATAGCTGACAAACCCATTGCAACCGCACCGCTTCTATCTGTTGCTGCTTTGTCAACCAATACAACTTTAAGACCTTTTGCATTTGCCCAGCGGCATGCCTCAAATGCTGCTCCGCAGCCTGCCATACCACCGCCCATTATTAAAAGATCGCATTCAACTTCTGTAACTTCCGGTCTCTTACAGTATGAAAACGTGCAAGTTTCTTTTTCCATTTATATTCACCTCCTTAATTATTCAGTTCTTGCAGGGCCAGTGAAAAAGCCCGGCTCTTTTATTTTTGAGAAATCAGGCTCCGGTTTTCCGGCATATGGATCAACTGTGCCTTCAACAGTTGTCCTTATCGGGAATTTGAATCTCTTTGTGAGTCCGTTTCTAAATTTAATTGTCCACATAATTGAATCTGAGCTTCTCATTGGAATAGTCTGTGAGCCCAATGGAACAAAGTCTGAATAACCTCTTACTTCAATAGCCTGCTGAGGGCAGATTTTTACACAGTTAAAGCACTCCCAGCACTGCTCGGGCTCCTGGTTGTAAGCCTTCATTTTTTCTCTGTCAAGAATCATAAGGTCATGAGGACAAATATACTGACATGCAGTCTTGTCCCCGGCTTTGCAGCCGTCACATTTTTCAGTAATTACAAAACTTGGCATTTAACTACACCTCCTTTTAGAGTTTAATTTGAAAGTGAAAATAAAGCGACAACTTCTAATTAAGCGAGTCTCTTCTTCCACCTCCTTTCCTTGTTAACTTGATGTGCGGGTAACAATATAATTGCTACCCGACATACTTTTTGTAACCAAAAAACATTAAACTAAAATTTAAGGTAAAAATTACTTCTTTTCACCTTCAGCATATTTATGTAATTTAATCTCTACTTTTTCAGTTAGACCCTGATAGTACTCTTTAAGAATCTCGGCTACCTCGGGACGGCTAAACTTAGATGATACTTCCTCACCCTCGGAAAGCATTTTCCTGAGTTTTGTTCCGCTGAGAAGAACTCTATCGTCTTTTCCATGCGGGCATGTTCTCATTGATGCCATACCATCGCATTTATTGCAATAGAATGTCCAGTCTATCTTTAATGGTTTTGTTTCAAGAGAACCTTCTGGAATCTCATCAAATATTTTCTGTGCATCGAAAGGACCATAGTATTCACCAACACCTGCATGGTCACGTCCGATAATCATATAATAACAACCATAATTCTGCCTAAAGGTTGCATGTAATAGTGCTTCTCTTGGTCCGGCATATCTCATATCAAGAGGATAACCAGCCTGAATGCATGTATTTTTGACAAAATATAATTCAACAAGCTTGTCTATTGCTCTAACTCTAACTTCTGCAGGTATATCACCGGGCTTTAATTTTCCGAGCAATTGATGGATAAGAACACCGTCACAAATTTCAATAGCAATTTTTGCGAGGAATTCATGTGAACGGTGCATCGGGTTTCTTAATTGTAATGCAGCAACTGTATTCCAGCCTTTTTCTTGAAACATTTTTCTTGTTTCAGCAGGTGTAAGGAATAGTCCAGGATATTGTGCGGGAAATCCTCCCTGGCTCAAAACTTTTACAGGACCGGCAAGGTTTACTTCTGCCTGCTCCATAACCATCTTAACACCCGGATGCTCCATATCGGTAGTTTTATAAATATTCTTGCATTCAAAATCTTTGTCAATGGTGTACTTTTCGGTCACTTTCATAGTAGCCATAAATTTACTATACTCATCGGACCAGAGTGCGATTTCATCTCCTATCTTAATTCCATCGGCATCTGATTTTGAAGCTGATAATGTTATAGGAATCGGCCAGAATGTTCCATCTGCCATTTTAAAATCAGCGCAAACACCTTTCCAGTCAGCCTCTGTCATGAAACCTGTAAGTGGTGTAAAACCACCGATTCCCATCATAATGAGGTCACCAGCTTCACGGGAAGTTATGCTGATTTTTTTCAGTTTTTCAGCTTTTTTCTTCTCCTCTTCCAATTCCGCCCCGGTTAGAAGAAGGGGTTTGAGTTTTTTCTCTTTTCCATGTGGATTTGGTAATGCCATAATGCTTCCTCCTTAAAAATATATTTTCAAGACCAAGCTTGAATTCATAAAAATTAGCTAAGACCTAAAAGCTCACAGACCTTCTTAAATATATCATCAATATTCCCTGTACCCTGAACAGTTTTCAAAATACCTTTTTTGCCATAGTAATCAATTAAAGGTGCTGTTTGGGCGTTATATACATCCAGTCTCTTTTTAATTGTTTCCTCTTTGTCATCATCTCTCTGGAAGAGTTCGCCGTTGCATTTGTCGCAGACACCTTCTTTTGCAGGTGGCTTGAAATAAATATTGTACATTTGTCCGCACGATTTGCATGTCCTTCTTCCTGTAAGTCTTTTCATAAGGTCATCGAATGGAACATCTACGCTGAGAGCAGCTGTAAGTGACATATTCAAAGAGGCGAGCATTTTGTCGAGTGCTTCTGCCTGAGCAGTATTTCTCGGGAATCCGTCCAGAATATATCCCTTTTTGCAGTCATCCTGTTTGAGTCTTTCTTCAACCATTCCAAGAACAACACTATCAGGAACGAGTTCACCTTTGTCCATGTAGGATTTTGCTTCTTTGCCTAAAGCAGTTCCAGCTGCTACCGCTGCTCTGAGCAGGTCGCCTGTTGATATTTGAGGGATGCTATACTTCTCGATAAGTTTCTTCGCCTGCGTCCCTTTTCCAGCTCCTGGTGCACCAAGCAATACTAATCTCATGTTAATACCCCCGTATTAATTTATTCAGAAATTTACAAAACAAACAGCTTCTATCTTACGTAGCTAAAAATATAAACCGTTAAAAATCAAAACAAATTTGCTTAGTACTAAAAATAAATTATGTGGCAGAAATAAAAAATAAAACAAAAATGAGACATATAACTATATTATTAGTAGTCTTTTAAGTCAAATTCATATTTTTGATAAATCGATAAAAATTACTTATCACTCAATTTTTAATCTATAATTTACTTAACAATTCCGGCTTTAAGGAATTCTCTTAACTTGAAAAGTGCGCTGCCCCTATGGCTTATAGCATCTTTTTCGAGATCTGACATTTCTGCAAAAGTTTTAAGTTTTCCCTCCGGGACAAAAACAGGGTCATAACCAAAACCATTTACTCCTCTTGGTTCTCTGATAATACTTCCATTAACTGTTCCCTCGAAAAAATATGTTTTAAAATCATGGGTTGTCAGAGCAATACAGCATACAAAACGCGCTTTTCTGTCTTTATCATCAATATCCTTCATCTTATCAAGAAGCTTTTTAACATTTTCACTATCAGTTGCTCCTTCTCCTGCAAATCTTGCAGAGAAAACACCCGGTTTTCCTCCCAATGCATAAACTTCAAGCCCTGAGTCATCGGATAGAGAAGCTTTACCTGTGTATTTAGCTGCAGCTAATGATTTTTTAGCAGCATTCTCACTGAAAGATAATCCGTCTTCTATAACATCAGGAAATTCGGGAAAATCATCAGGAGTTAAAATCTTGATATTCATATCTGATGTTATTCTTCTGATTTCTTCAATTTTTTTCTTATTTTTAGTTGCTATTACAAGTTCCATATCTTAAATTTGGTTATATGAGAAATAACACAGTTTATATAAAAAACTATCAAACTTGCAAGCCGGGAAACAAAACACTTAATGGGTTCTAATTTTTCTTTCTTGCCAGAAAAACAAAAATGTGTTAAAAAAGCATATGAAAGAATCATTTGATGGCTATAGTATAAGTGAATTAAAAGATTTAATTTCTGAACACATTGGAGCAGAACGTGTTCCTAAAAATTTAAATGTTTATACCGATACTTCGGATTTTTACAGGGTAGATTATGATGATGTTGTTATACTCGGAGGCAAACCCTATTTAATCAGAAATAATGAAAGAGAAGGACGTTTCGGTATTGATGAGCAACAGAAGTTCTGGGTAAAACGTGCAAGAGATCTTACGGATGGAAGCGTAAAAATAATTAAGTTTGTTTTTCACGAAAGATTTGAGGCTAAAGTGGGTGGAATAGTTTTCGAGTGCTTCAGGAGCCCCAGAAAAGAAGCAAGAATACTTGATCTTACAAAAGACCATCCGAGATTCATGCACGGGTTTTCGGTAACCGATGTATCTAATAACATTATCAGAATAATAGACTTTATAAAAGGAAAAACCTTTGCTGATTTCGTACTTACTCTCGGTAAGAATCATGAAGATTATTATTATAATCATTTTCCATCGGTACTTGATGAATTCATCGAACTAACAATGGCAATAAAATTCCTTCATGAACATGGCGAAAAACATGGTGACATAAGGCGTGATCATATATTGAAAGATTCCAGTTCAGAGATTAGCAGATGGATTGATTTTGATTTTAATTATCTTCATAAAGAGAACTTTTACGGTTATGACCTTTTTGGACTTGGTAATATTCTGGTATATCTTGCTGGCAGAGGCGATGTTACAATACAAGCACTGAAGCAAAACAATTCTTCTGTTGTTTCCAGTTTAGTTTCGGATGATATGAATATAATATTTAATAACAGGGTAGTAAATTTAAGAAAAGTTTATCCATATATAGACGAAAGTTTAAATTATATCATGAAACACTTTTCTCTCGGAGCTGAAACTTTTTATGACAATACCGAGCAGTTTTTACACGATTTAATGGAAGCAAGGACAAATATCGGTAAAACTTAACTTTAATAACAAAAGGTGAAAGTCATGAATAAAAAATTAAACAAAAATAGAAACATTCTTATTGCTGTTGATGGTTCGGAAAATTCAAAAAGGGCAGTTCTTTACGTAAGTGAAATTATTAACGGCATGGAGGGATTTCATGTAACTATCGTCCATATAATTTCAATACCTCCGGATGATTATTTTGTTTCAGAAGTTGAAAAAGCTTCGTGGATCGGGACTAAATCACTTGAAGGCAACAAAATTCTACAGGAACATCTCAATCTATTATTAATTTCAGGGTATTATAAAGAAGATGTGGAAACAAAACTTATAGTAAAAGAATGTATTTCTATTGCAGAATGTATAATTGAAGAGCAAAAAAATCTCAACTGCGGCACCATTGTAATCGGTCGTCGCGGTATTTCAAAGAAAGAAGAATTTATTTTTGGAAGCACATCTAATAAACTTCTGCACGAATCAAAAGATTGCTCCGTGTGGGTTATAAATTAACATTAGATTTTCTAAGTATTTTGGGACAGCAAAAAATACATCTCTTGAAAAAACAGGGAAATGTCTGCTAAGATTTTGAAATGTCCGAGGAAAACAAAAAGGCAGGATTGCTTGTCAGAACTGTCGCCAGAATCCTCGATTTTATTATTGTTGCAGCAATTATTGAGACCTTACCGAAGGTTGGTTTTTTCGCCGGACTTGCATATCTTCTTATTGCAGATGGTTTTTTTGATGGCAGGAGTCTTGGTAAAAAGCTTATCGGGTTAAAAGTTGTTATGGTTGATACTAAACAGTCCTGTAGTTTCAGAGAATCAATATTGAGGAATTCAACCTTTGGCATAGGTTTTCTATTTTATAAATTACCTCTAATAGGATTGATAATAATCTCTTTAGTTGCTTTATTTGAATTTGTAATTTTACTTGGAAGCAGGGATCATATGCGTCTTGGCGATGAGTTTGCTAAAACGATTGTATTAGATATTCCGCAGCAAAGACAGGAGGCGTAATGTTTTTTCACAATATTCTTGGAATGTTTTCAAACGATCTTGCAATAGATCTTGGGACTGCAAATACATTAGTTTATGTTAAGGGAAAGGGAATTGTTTGTAATGAACCTTCTGTTGTTGTGATTAGAAATGAGGATAAAAAACCCATTGCGGTTGGAACCGAAGCAAAACGGATGTTAGGTAAAACACCCGCAAACATTACAGCCATTAGACCTATGAAAGACGGTGTTATTGCTGATTTTGATGCAACTGGAGAAATGATGAAATACTTCATAACTAAAGTTCATAATAGAAGAAGCTTTGTATCTCCAAGAGTAATCATAGGCGTGCCATCAGGAATTACACAGGTAGAACAACGTGCTGTAAAAGACGCAGCCCAGGTCTCGGGAGCACGGGAAGTTTATCTTATAGGTGAGCCAATGGCAGCTGCAATCGGCGTAGGTCTTCCCGTAGGAGAACCATCCGGGAATATGATAGTTGATATAGGTGGAGGCACCACAGATGTTGCGGTAATCTCTCTTGACGGGGTTGTATATAGTAGAGCTGTCAGAGTTGGCGGTGATAAGATGGACGAAGCAATAATGGCTTTTATAAAACGCAGATATAATTTAATGATTGGAGATATGACAGCAGAGCAAATTAAAATAAACATTGGGTCTGCATACTCTACCGAAGGAAGCGATAAAAGAACCATGGAAATAAAAGGCCGTGATCTTATTTCCGGTATTCCGAAAACACTCACAATAAATGAAGATGAAATCAGAGAAGCACTTACAGAACCTGTTAATATCATTCTTGAGACAATAAAGGTTATCCTCGAAAACACACCTCCTGAACTTGCTTCAGATATTGTTGACAAAGGCATAATTCTTGCCGGCGGGGGCGCGCTTCTTAGAGGACTTGATCTTCTTATCAGAGAAGAAACCGGACTCCCTGTTTTTGTTGCAGAAGATCCTCTTACTGCTGTTGTGCGCGGAGTTGGGAAAATGCTCGATGAAATAGATCTCCTGAAACGGGTCGCAATAAATGTCTGATGTTTAGAAAGCGCATCCTGGTTTTAATCTTCATAATAATTACTCTGGGTTTGATGACTTTTCAGAGCAATAGACAAAGAATTTTGCCGTTTTCCTTTTTAGACTCCCCGCTAAACAGCATTCATTATGCTCTAACCTCTGTAACCGATTATATTTCCGCTCCCTTCAAACGTATGATGATAAGAGAAGAAGAGAACTTAAGATTAAAAACCGAACGCGACAATCTTTTACAAGAATTACAATCCTGCAGAGAAATTTTCATTGAAAATAAAAAACTCAGGGAAATTCTTGCTATTAAGGAACATGGATACAAATATGTTGCTACTGCAAGAATTATTGGAAGAAGTACAGATCAATGGTCCAATATATTGATTCTTGACAAGGGCAGAAATAATGGCATCGCAAAAGATATGATTACAGTTACAGAGAAAGGTCTAACCGGAAAAATTACAGGTGTCTCGGATTCATATTCATATATGCTTTTAATCGGTGATATGAGTTTTTCGGTTGCTGCACGTCTTCAGGAATCAAGAACAGAAGGGGTCATTTCAGGAACAGGGTTCAAAAAGTGTCAGTTAAAATATATTCCTTATGAGGAAGAAGTTAAAAAAGATGATATTGTTATAACATCAGGACTTGACATGCTTTTCCCGAAAGGGATACCTATTGGTTATGTATCAAGGGTCAATAAAAAAGATATGGGATTTTTTCAGGACATCGAGGTTATTCCTTTTGTTGATACCTCAAAAATAGAGTTCGTTGCAATAATTAAGGGAGAATGAAATATTTTTTATGGGCGATTGCCCTTTTTTTAACGCTTATATTTCAAGGTTATTTTTCATTTTTTAATATAATACCCAACCTTACTATCGTCTTTGCATTTTATGCAGGCTTAAGGCATGGTGATATAAAAGGCCTGGCAATTGGAGCATTAATAGGAGCGATAGAGGATAGCATTTCAAGCATGTTTCTGGGGCCTAATATGCTCAGCAAAGGCATTGCTGGCTTTATTGCTTCACATCTTTATACAAGATTCTTTATATGGACACCTTTAATCGGCATGATCACAATTGTTGTATTTACTTTCACTGATAGCCTTATGGTTTTTATGATGAAAAGCGTTTTTGACCGGATGCCAACGGACGCAATAACAGGATTATCTATTATATTTATTCGTTCTTTGATTAATGCGCCTTTTGGATATTTCTTGAAACCAAAGGAAATACATTCATGACATCTTCGCAGAAAAACGATTCCGAAAAATTTGGCTTTATCGGCTATTTAATAATTGCAATATTTATCCTTCTGGCACTTAGATTATGGCAGTTGCAAATACTTCAGGGAAAGGAATACAGAAGACTTTCCGAAGCAAATCGTTTAAGAATAGTAAACATACCGGCGCCAAGAGGCATTATCTTTGATAGGAATGAAATTCCTTTAGTTAAAAATTCACCTTATTTTTTTGCCTCGGTAATTCCTGATGAGTTTGATGAAACAAAAACACATTTATTTTCAAAAATACTTAATATCCCGGAAGAAGAAATTCTTGAAAAAGTAAAAAAATCGAGGAACAGTCCGTTTATTCCCGTTAAATTAAAATACGGGATAAATTTCAATGAAATCGCATTTCTTGAAGCAAGAAAATCAGATCTTCCTGGGCTTATAATCGAAGTCGAGATAAGTAGAAATTACATCCATAATGATTCAGCCTCACATATTATAGGCTATCTTGGCAGGCTTACTCCTACACAAATAAAAGACCCTGCATATAAGGATATTCCTGCCGATATATTCATCGGGCAGTGGGGTGTCGAAAAAATGTTCGACAACAAATTAAGGGGCTCTCCCGGGAAAAGAATAATTGAAGTAAATGCACTCGGGAAAGAAATCAGACTATTACAGGAAACCTCGCCTGTCAAAGGTGAAGACATTACTTTGAGCATTGATATAAATTTTCAGAAAGCTGCAGAAAAGGCCTTTGGAGAAAAAGTCGGAGCATTAGTTGCATTAAAACCTGATACAGGAGAGATTCTCAGCCTTGTTAGCAATCCACGTTTTGATCCCAATCTTTTTACAAAAGGGATGACTTCAGAACAATGGCTCGCTATCTCGAACGATAAAAGAAATCCACTGTTAAACAGAACAATTCAAAGTCAGTATCCACCCGGTTCAATATTTAAAATAGTAACTGCGGTAGCAGGGCTCGAGGAAAGATTAATTTCACCTGACTTAAAAATAGATTGTAGAGGTGAGATTAAATACGGATCGCAAAAATTTGGTTGCTGGAAAAATGGAGGTCATGGAAATGTAAATCTCCACAGGGCAATAGTTGAATCATGCGATGTATATTTTTATGAAGTCGGCAGGCGTCTTGGTATTGACAGACTTGCCAGTTATGCAAAAAACTTCGGTCTCGGTGAAAAAACAGGGATTGAACTTGCCAAAGAAAAATCTGGAGTTATTCCCGATACTCAGTGGAAACTTAAAAATAAAAAACAATCATGGTATCTCGGAGATACATTTAATGCAGCTATCGGTCAGGGATATGTTGCTTTGACACCTCTACAAGCAGCAACAATGATTAATACTTTTGCAAACGGTGGCATTTTATACAAACCAACTCTAATCAAAGATGTTCAACCAATTGCACTTGGAAAAATCAATATGGATAAAGAGACTTTCAATATCGTAAAAAGCGGCCTTTTTGGTGTTGTGAATGGGCCCGGAGGTACAGGGGCAAGCGCAAGGTCTTATTATAAAATTGCTGGCAAAACAGGGACAGCCCAGGTTATTGCAAACAGAAGCAGACTTAAATACTTACCAGAAAAATACCAGGACCATGCATGGTTTGTTGCTTTTGCACCGGTTGAAAAACCCGAGATTTCTCTTTCAGTACTCGTTGAACACGGAGGACATGGAGGAGGAGCAGCAGCACCAATAGCAAAAACAGTTATAGAAGAGTATATGAGAATAATCCATCCACCATCTGTAACTAAAAATGAAGAAATTATATCCGGAGAGGAAAATTCTCAGATAGCACAATAACGTAGAAAAATTGATTCAACAATACATTCTTCATGTTAACTTAAACCTTGTTTTGTAAGATTAAGGTAAATTATAATTAAAAATGGGCATCTTAAAATGTATTGGCAATACACCTTTAACCGAGATAGATTTAAACCCGAATCCAAACGTCAAGCTTCTTGCTAAGCTCGAAGGGAATAACCCCGGAGGTTCGGTAAAGGATAGAATCGCCCTTTATATGATTGAATCCGCAGAAAAACAGGGGATATTAACAAAAGATAAAATTATTCTTGAGGCTACTTCAGGAAATACGGGCATAGGACTTGCGATGGTTGCCTCTGCAAAAAAATACAGGGTAAAATTGACAATGCCTGCCTGCGTTAGTGTTGAGAGAAGAAGAATACTTGAGGCATTTGGAGCAGAGCTTATTCTTACACCATCAAGTGAAGGAACAGATGGTGCAATCAGGCTTGCTCATAAAATACTCGAAGAAGAACCGCAGAGATACTTTATGCCAAACCAATTTGATAATGAAGCAAATTTTATTGCTCATTATGAGACTACAGGGAAAGAAATCATTGAACAGACCGGTGGCAAAGTAACACATTTTGTTGCAGGCATGGGGACAACAGGTACCTTAATGGGTGTCAGCATGAGATTAAAAGAATTCAATAAAGATATTAAAATTATAGGCGTTGAGCCTGTAAAAAACCACCGAATTCAGGGGCTTAAAAATATGACCGAGTCTATTAAACCAAAGATATTCAATCCGTCCAGGCTCGATGAACATTATTTTGTAAATGATGATGAAGCATTTGACACAACAAGAATGCTGGCAATAAAAGAAGGTTTATTTGTTGGTATGTCAAGTGGAGCAGCTATGCATATAGCTCTGAGAATATCCAGTGAATTAAAAACCGGCGTAATTGTTGTACTTCTTCCTGACAGAGGAGACCGGTATCTTTCTACATCACTCTTTACTTCTGTTTGTGCAAAATGTCCGCCATAAATAATGTTTAATATTGATCGCCGGCTCTTAAAAAATTTTGACATCATTATACTTGCAACTGTATTAATTATCTCCCTAATCGGCATAATGACAATTTACAGCGCTACAAGGCCGATAGGAGATGAAGCACAGCCGGCTTTTTACATTAAACAGGGGACATGGCTTGCACTTGGAATCGCTGTCATGTTCCTGTCTGTAACTTTTGACTACATATGGCTCGGCAGATTATCCTTTGCATTGTACATTTTTGGCGTCGCTCTTCTTGTCATTGTTTTTATTGCCGGCAGAATCGGATTAGGTGCCCAGAGATGGCTAAGCATAGGACCGCTATCTTTTCAGCCATCAGAATTCTTTAAGCTTTTCTACATAATATACTTATCTTTTAAATTTAGTACAATAAGAGGACAACTCGATGCAGTATTACTTTTTAAATTATTTTTCACCACTACTTTTTTCCCTTTTCTGCTATTAATTGAACAACCTGATCTTGGAACAGCAATTATAATAACAACTTTATTTTTTTTGATTGCCATAGCAAAAGGTATTCAGCGTAAGATAGCAATACTTTTAATAATCATAACCCTTATTTCAATGCCATTTCTTGGAAATATTTTCTGGGGAGGATTAAAAGAATACCAAAAAAGCAGATTGATTGCTTTTATGTATCCTGAATCAACACATTCAACAATTGGTTATCAAATAAATCAATCAAAAATTACAGTTGGTTCCGGAGAGATTTTCGGGAAAGGATATATTCACGGGACACAGGGACCTTTTAGATTTTTACCTGAAAAACATACGGATTTTATTTTTGCAATCTTTGCTGAGGAATGGGGTTTCACGGGATCCTTCATCCTCTTTTTTCTCTACTTTGTTTTTCTAATGCGGGGTCTGGAAACAGCACTTAAAGCAAGGGAAGATTTTGGGAAACTGCTTGCTCTTGGAATTACATTTATGTTTCTAATTTATTTTACAATAAACGTCGGCATGACTCTTGGTTTGATGCCTGTTGTTGGTATTCCACTTCCTTTTATGAGCTACGGGGGCACAGCGCTTCTTTCCAATCTTATTGCTGTTGGAATATTAATAAACATAAAAAGCCGGAGATTTGAACTCTTCCATTAAAATTCTGTTTTTTGTTATAATTTGATTTTAAATTTATTTTACGGGTCATCAATCTGCTTTTTCTTAAGTATTTTTTACTATACAATAGCATTCAATGCAATTCACTATTGATGGCGGCGTAGCTCAGTCGGTTAGAGCATGCGGCTCATATCCGCAGTGTCCGGGGTTCAAATCCCTGCACCGCCACCACTTATTATTTTTTGGAGGATGGGCCTTATGAAAAAGTTGTTGACCTGGGTTGTAGGGGGAGCCTTTCTTTTGAGCCTGCCTGCCATGGGGCTGGCCCAGAAGGAAGAGA
>DYFC01000055.1 GCA_020725385.1 Nitrospira japonica
AATATTACTAAGCTACAAAATAAACTTATGGGATTGGTTACATCAAAAAACAATATAAAAAAGAAAGGTAATTTCGTTTATAATTTTAATGAGGCAACAGAGAAACTTTTCGTTTAGATTTTTATGTGAGGCAACAGGTAGAATACCAGAATTCTATTATATTTAAAACACGGGGTGAAGGAAAACAACAAACCAAACATATGTATAGCAATTCTGTTTTTTATGGAGTATTATAAAAATATGTTAAACACTCAGAAAAACATTCCGAGTTCAATTGATCTCGAAAGAGCCGAGAGGCTCAGGGAAGTTTTTGAAATACTCGGTGATTTAAATGACAGCGTGCCTGTTATTGTAGAAGGGAAAAAAGATGAGTCAGCTTTGAGGGAACTCGGGCTTAATGGCGAAATTATTAAACTTCATGCAGGGAAAAATTTATACGATTTTTGTGATGATATTCTAAGAAAGTTCAACAGGGTTATCCTGCTACTCGACTGGGATAGAAGAGGCGAAGAATTGTGCAAATCTCTTTCAAAATATTTAAAGGGCCATTATGAGGAATTTTCTTCTTTCAGGGAACTTTTAAAAATTTTATGTCAGAAGGAAATCTATGCAATTGAAGGCATTCCAAAACTTCTTAAAAGGCTCGAAGGAAACGAAGGACCTTGGCAGTAAAGGCGAGGATATTGCCACAAGTTATCTGAAGAAAAAAGGCTATCGAATAATAGCAAGAAACTATAAAACAAGTTCGGGCGAGATTGATATTATTGCGGAAGATAGAGAGACTATAGTCTTCATTGAAGTAAAAACAAGAGCGGATTATTCTTTTGGTTATCCATATGAAGCAGTTCATTACAAGAAACGTCAGAAATTAAAGAATCTTGCTTTGTTGTATATGAAGAAAATAGGCAGGGAAGTTCCCGTAAGATTTGATGTTCTAAGCATAATGCAGAATCATAAAGGCAGGTTTGAGATAGAACACATCACAGATGCATTCGAAGTATAGAAATCCTATATCATGTAATCTCTGTGTGTCTTATCATTTTACCCTTGCACATGTAAATAATCATTTCACAGATATTTGTAGCGTGATCTGCTATTCTCTCAAGGTACTTCGCTATGTAGGTTCTTTTAACCGCCACAGGAATATTTTTAGGATCCTTTATCATAAAGGCAAGTAGTTCCTCAAAGTTTTTTACTGTAAGCTCATCAACCTCATCATCTCTTTTAATAACTTCATATGGAAGTCTTGAACAGCCGGTAACGAATGAGTCAAGTGAATCCCGGACCATTGATTGTGTAATTTCTGCCATTTTTGGTATGTTCACAAAAGGTTTCAATTGTGGTTCCTGATTAAGCTCAATGGCTCTTTCAGCTATGTTTACTGCGAGGTCACCCATTCTTTCGAGATCTGTTGTTATTTTCATCGCAGTTGTAATTAATCTTAAATCCCTTGCCATTGGTTGTCTGAGAGCAATAAGCCTTACACATTCTTCATCGATTTTAACATCAAGAGCATTTACCAGATGGTCTCTTTTAATAACCTGCTTTGCAAGTTCGGTGTCCCTCTCAACAAGCGATTTAACAGAATCACGTATAGCATTCTCGACCATATACCCGAGTTTGAGAATGTTTTCCCTTAATTCATTCAATTCATTTTCAAAAATAGACATTATCCAAATCTCCCTGTAATATATTCTTCTGTTAACTTATTAGCAGGATTCACAAAAATAGTATCGGTATTTCCGAATTCAATCAATTCACCAAGATACATAAAGGCAGTATAATGTGATATTCTTGCTGCCTGCTGCATGTTATGGGTTACTATTACTATAGTAACAGTTTTCTGTAATTCCTGTAGAAGATTTTCAATATGTGCTGTAGATATCGGGTCAAGAGCAGATGTAGGCTCATCGAAAAGTATCACTTCCGGTTGTTGTGCAAGCGAACGGGCAATGCAAAGTCTTTGCATCTGTCCGCCTGACAGGCTTAACCCTGAATCATTCAATTTGTCTTTAACTTCTTTCCATAGATCAGCTTTTATCAAAGCTTGCTCGACTATCTCATCAAGAGCGCTTTTCTTTTTTATTCCACGAAGCTTTGGACCATATGCTACATTTTCATATACTGAACTCGGAAAAGGATTGGGTTTTTGGAAAACCATTCCTACCCTCCGCCTTAATTCAATTACATCTGTATTTTTATCGTAAATGTCGATATTATGAAAAAGCATTTGACCTGATGTCCTCGAAGAAGTTATAAGATCATTCATTCTATTCATCGCTCTAAGCAATGTAGATTTTCCACAGCCTGAAGGACCTATAATGGCAGTTATTCTATTGCTGCTTATATTTAAATTAACATCTTTAACTGCCTGAAAATCTCCATACCATACATTGAAGTTTTTTATCTCAAAAATATTTTTTTCTTCTACCATGCTCTCTTTTTTCTCTGTTTTAATCTCAAGATTATTCCGAGAAGATTCATTGCAAGAACTATGACAATTAATACAAGCGCTGTACCATACTGAATCGGCCTTGTTTCTTCAATATGCGTCCCGGCAGTGGCAAGCACATAAATGTGATAGGGCAATGCCATAACCGGTTCAAAAACAGAACGTGGAACTCCCGGGCTGAAAAAGGCTGCTGCTGTAAACATAATAGGCGCTGTTTCACCCGAAACTTTTGCCGTACCAAGTATTGCTCCTGTAAGAATTCCCGGCATAGCTGTTGGCAGCACAACTTTCCATATAGTCTGCCATTTTGTTGCTCCACATGCAAGAGATGCTTCCTTGAAACTATATGGCACTGCTTTCAAAGCTTCCTCTGATGTAGAAATAATATAAGGCAATATCATTATGGCAAGAGTCATTGAACCGGCAAGAAGACTCGTACCGAAGTTTAGCATAACCACAAAAACTCCAAGACCAAATAAACCAAAAACAACAGATGGTACTCCCGCAAGGGTATAAATAGACATCATTACTGACTTAAGCATGACCCCGGGTTTTGAGTACTCTGCAAGAAAAATAGCTGTTATTACTCCAACAGGTATAACAAGAACCATACATAAAATTGTAAGCAAGATTGTGCCCATAATTACCGGGAAAATTCCTCCCTTTGTCATAGCATCTATTGGTGGTTCTGTTATAAATTCCCAGCTTAATACCTGAAATCCGTTATAAAAAACAAAGGATAGAATGAGAAATAATGTAATAGCTCCTGAAAAACCCAGTGTTCTTATTAAAGAAAGAAAAAAACCCTGTTTAATATTCAACTTTCTTTTACAGGCAAGCTCAAATGGTTTATTCATATTTTCGATCGTATGCATTAGACTTTCTCACCTATCCTGACACTCCGATATTTTCTTGAAATGAAATCCGAAATCATACTCAAAACAAAAGTAATTAGAAAAAGAATTGCACCAACACCAAACAAAGCGTGATAGTGGAGACTTTTATAAGGAGCTTCTGCCATTTCTGCGGCAATAGCAGCAGGCATCGGTCGGGCAGCATCAAAAATCCAGTGAGGCACTACCGCTGCACCTCCGGCAACCATGAGGACAATCATTGTTTCTCCAATAATTGTCCCAATCCCGAGAATTACAGCAACACTCAAGCCTGAAACAGATGCCGGTATTACAACCTTCCAGATTGTATGCCACTTATCAGCACCTAATGAATATGACGCTTCTCTATAAGTACGGGGAACTGCTGTCAATGCATCTTCAGCAATACTTGCGATAACAGGAATTGCCCTTACCGTGAGCATTAAAGATGCAGTGGTAATATTCAAGCCTGAAGCAATAAATAGTTTGTCATAACAAAAATCAGCAAGTGTTGTTGATATAAACGGCAGATTTGTATTTCTTAACATTTCAGGCAATTTTTCCGAAAGTATTGGAGAGAGCCAGTTTGAAAGAATTGGTGCTATTATAACCATTCCGAAAAAACCAAGCACAACAGACGGAAAACTCGCCAACATTTCAATCAATGGTTTCAAAAATTCTTTAACTTTATGATTTGCGACTTCCGCAATATATATAGCAGTCCCCAGCCCGAGAGGTATAGCCATTATAGAAGTTAGTAAAGTCACAGCAATAGTGCCTGCAATTAAAGGAAACATTCCAAAATCCGGAGGCTCGTGGGTCGGGTACCATTGAGAACCGAAAATTACACGGATTACCCCTTCTTTATAAAAAATATAAAAAGCCTCTTTGAAAAGAAAAAATCCTATCAATAGAAGAACTATAACCGACAATAATCCTATTGAGCTTACACTTATTTCAACTAATCTTTCTTTTGTCTGCCATTTCATAAATTGAATATATTTATATTAATGAATATAGGGTACAGGGTATAATATTCATAGTTTATCCCTGTACCCTATAGCGTTATTTGAAAAAATTTTAGTTTATACTCACATATTTTACTTCATTAACAACTTTTTGTCCTTCTTTTGAGAGCATGAAATCAATAAACTTTGCTATATTGCCAGCAGGTTTTCCATTGGTGTACATAAATAATGGTCTTGCAACAGGCCATGAACCATCTCTTACAGTTTTAGGAGATGCTGTTTTTCCATTAACCATAAGAGGTTTAACTGTCTTATCAAGATAACCTATTCCAATATATCCAATTGCATATTTATTTTTCGCAACAGTCTGAACAGCCTGACCGTTAGATGCAACAAGCAAAGCATCTGCTCTGACCTTATCACCTTTTAAAACTTTTTCTTCCCAGACTTCATATGTGCCCGAGCTTGTATCCCTTGAAACTACTGATATTGGTCTATTAGGTCCACCGAGCTCTTTCCAGCTCGTTATCTTACCATTGTAAATATCCCTTAATTGTTCCAGTGTCAAATCTTTTATATTCATTGAAGGATGAACAACCGGAACTATACCATCAAGAGCTATTTTATGGCCTGTTAAAACTATGTTTTTATTTTTTGCAGAATCTATCTCTTTTTCCTTTGCCTCACGGGAACTTGTTGCAATATCTGTAGTGCCATCTATTAAAGCTTTAATACCGGTACCTGAGCCACTTCCTGAAACATAAACTTTAATATTTGGATTTTTCTTCATAAAAACTTCTGCACCTTTTTGGGCAATCGGTAAAACTGTAGTCGAACCATCAATCCTGATTTCCTCACCGAACGAGGCGCCAGCAAACAATGTCAATAACATAAAAGACATAACCAAAATTACTAATTTCTTCATCACTTCCTCCTTTTGTTTTACAATACTATCTGTTTGTTACATTAATGTTACAACTTTGTTAAGTTTATGTTACATTACCACCTCCCTTTTATTTAAAAATTAGATAAATACTTAGTTAAGACATCAAATACACTGAAAAAACTAAATTTCTTCCAATCATTTTTTAAAGATATTATTATTTTTTTCATTTCCAATAATTTTATAAATAAGATTGAAAATAAAAAATATTAGGTTCCATCTTAAAAACAAAGAAAATTGTTATTAATATAAAAACAAATGTCAGAATCGATAAAAAGAAAACCATTTAATTGTAATATAAGAAAACTTTGTTACAGTAATATTAAAAGGTTGTTAAATTAAGAAGAAAAATTATTTTAACATTGCGTTGTTAAAACCATTCTATCAATTTCGGTTTTATTAATCCTCAGATTATAAAAAGGGCATTTTTTATAACTGGCTTTTTTACAGTATTCTTTTAACTGAAATTTGCTTGGACAATACATCTTTTCCTGTGCTTTACACATAAAATTGATGAGTTTAATTAGATGCGGGCATTTCATTGTTTTACCTCGAACAATAATTTCTGGAAACCTGTTTCTGATGATATTTCCTTAATATAATCTAAAATGTCTACATTATTAGGTTCATACCTTATTATTATATTTCCGTTAAAAGGATTAAGATGTATATCTTTAATCCCGCAAGAAGACATAAAAGCTGAAGACTTTTTTAAATTTCTATATGAATAATCCCAGGAAAGTTTTTTAACTAAAGGGGCTTCTAATCTGACATAACCTAAAATATCATCATGATATATAATTTTATTCTGAGTGGAAAAACTTTTCATATAAATTTCCTCCATTTTTTAAATTATCTTATTTAACCACTCATACCTTACAGGAATATTACAACTATATTAAATATTGGTGAAACTTTGAATTAATACGGAAAAAGCAAAGAGCTAAGAGCATAGAGCGAACAAAATACCAACATTATTCCGGTTGAATTTTTAATCCAGGGAGATCTGAAGAAAAACGATAGGCTTTCTATTTGGAAGAGGTAAGCACCATATCTGATAATTTATTTCTGCATGATCTTTTAAGAACATTTTCTCTATTTTCTTTTAATAATTCTTCTATTTCTCTCTCGGCAAGATAACATTTTGCTTCCATTACATTTTTAAACTCGGTTTGAACCCATTCCCCTGAAGCATTTAAAGGATTTTTCAAATACACAATCTTTCTGAACTTGTCATATAAAATCTCGGTATTGCTCATGGAAGATTTTTCATAACGAAAGTACGGATATAAAAAAGCAAGTGCAACTAATAAAAAACACAATAAGAGTATGAATATCAACATTTTCGTTTTTCTATTTTCAAAGCTCAGGCTCATAACATCTCATAAGCATTTTTTATACCAGCATTCTATTTACATAACATACTGTTATTATTCGATTTTTATCCAGTAACCACTCGCTTACTGACAATTTTTGTCAGGCAAAATATGGAAGTTATATGCTTTTATTTATACTGACGAATTTTATGATTAAGACGTTATGTATAGTAGCAAAATTTTAATATTCCTGTAACATTCCTGTGTTATCTTTAAACTTATTACAAAAAAATAAATTTAAAGAGCTAAAAGCAAAGAGCTAAGAGCATAGAGAAAAAAGTAAAAATTGATAATATAAATTCAGGAGGTATTAGATGAAAGTAATGTTTCTTTGTACAGGCAATTCCTGCCGTTCTCAAATGGCAGAAGGATTTGCAAGAGAGCTTGGTAAAGATAAAATTATTGCTTATAGCGCAGGACTAAATCCTCAGGGGGTCAATCCAAGAGCAGTTGCTGTGATGAAAGAAGCCGGCATTGACATATCTTCACAGCAGTCTAAATCTATTGACCCAGAATTATTGAAACAGATGGATATCATAATTACTCTTTGTGATAACGCCGCAGAATCATGCCCTCTTACACCACCAGGAATAAAAAGAATTCACTGGTCATTGAAAGACCCGGCAAAAGCAGAAGGTACAGAAGAAGAAATCCTGAATGAATTCAGAAAAATTAGAGATGAGATAAAATCAAGGATACTTGAGTTGCTTGAAACCGTATAAATTAAAACTTTTTTCTTAATATCTTTGCAAGGAATATCGGACATTCATCATAGTTATCGGTATTGCAGCATATTTCTTCTTTTTGCGAATCAAGCACCATTGATGATAAGGATGCTATACAAACGCTGAATTCGTTGTAAGGGCAGGATATGCTATTCATTATGGTTTCTGGATTTTTCTGACTGATTGTTTCTATGTTCATAATCACCTCTTTATAGAAAGATAACAAATAAATATTACACGATGATGAAAACCATATTAAATTTATATCAAGCAAACCTCGTTTTGATTGTATTTACAAATCTGTACGTATAGTAAAATATTCCTTTTTCAGGGCATGGTATTAGCTGTGAATCGTTCATTATGATATATCTATTCCCTCTCCATAAAACTTTATTGCTTAATAAAGGGATAAACCAGGTTAAGCCAATAAGAACATCTTTAATAGGCGCAAGAAGAAAAAGAAACATGTTCATATCTGTTTTTATTGTCCTTCCTATATGTATGTCACCAATTACTTTAAGCGTACATACAAATAATGCAAAGCTAATTGTAATTAAAGAAGGGCTAAAAATCACAGGGAATATTGATAAAAATACTGAATTGCTCAACAACTCTGACAAATATTTTATACCTCCAATATGCCATCTCAGCTTTCCCCATCTGGTATGCCTGTTAAGAAACTGTCTTAACCCCCAATAGTTGTTTACATTCTTTATAATATGATTTGACAAAACAACTTTTTTACCTAAATTGTAAATTTTCTTTCCTAATATATAATCTTCAGCAAGCATGTCTTTGACTGATTCAAGACCACCGATAGCTTCTATATCCTTCTTCTTCATTAACATTGATTTGCCCACAACACAAGGCATTTTCAGGAATCTATCAAGAAAACACACACTTCCTATCACAAAAGAATTTAAATGCAGATTCTCAAAAATAGAACCTAATGTATATCCTCCCGTGCCTTTTATAAGATTAGTTACAAGACCGGTTCCGGGATCATCAAATGGTCTGATTATTTCCCTAAGATAATTTTTTGATACCATAACATTGCTGTCGCTTATAAGAATATAATCATATTTTGCAATTCTATATGCAGGTATCAGATTATTTACTTTGGGATTTAACCCGGCGCAGCACTTTTCTACAAGCAAAGTTATTTTCTTTTCCGGATATTTTTCTTTTATTTTTTCTGCAACTTTGAAAGCCGGGTCATTATAATCCTGCAATGAAAATATTATTTCATATTCCGGATAATCCTGGTTACACATACTCTCTAAATTATCAAATAGATTGTCATCAAGACCTTTTAATGGTTTTAATACTGATATTCCCGGCAACCTCTCAAAGTTTCCGTCCCGGCGATTTATTCTTTGTTCAGCGCTGGTTATTAATATCTTTCTTATTGACCAAACCTGTAAAAAATATCCGATAAGACCTAAAACAACTATGAAAAAAATCATTATTGTCAATATTCCCATATTCTCTCCTTTCAATTTCTAAAAAGCGTAATTGCAACGCCTCTGTTATTTCTTATGCACTGCTTTACAGATTCGGTGTTCTTTTCGCAATCAAGAAGTGTCTTCCATGAATAAATATGACGTGCTCTATGAAAATCACTGTTTGCAATATAGGGATATTTTTTGAGACTTATAACATTAAAGACATCGTCTCTATTAGCTATCTCCCATGCATCAATGTATCTCGCATATTTTTCTCTGTTGTTCCATAAAAAAAGTGTGTCTCTATTAGTCATATCCGATGTATGATGGGGATGACATGCAATTATTAGCGCATCCTGTTCTTTGGCTTCAAGAAATATTTTCTCGTAATCCCAGCAAGCAGGGATAAACTCTTTTATGTCAATAATAAGAATATGCGCTGATTTATCAGGTGAAAGATAATTTTTTGTTATTTCTACCCCGGGAATTATCAACATGCCGTATTTTTCCCATGCTCTTTCAGCTTCCCGGTTTATTTCTGAAATGTATTTATTAAAATTATCTTTCTTTACCGAAAATTTGAAACGATGAGCGAGTTTTCCGAAAGTATTATCACCATTAACTACATGGTCAGTGATTGAGATTACATCAAATCCAGCCTGCCCGAAAAGGTCAACAGTTCTGCGAAGTTCAACAGAACCATCAGAATATTTGGTGTGAATATGAAAATCACACAATAACATTAATATGATAATAAGATTTTTAAATTACAACTTGATTAAAGATTCATGAAATTTTTGTTAAAAATTTCTACTTTTAATCAGATGGGAATAATATATTGCAGCTTTTGTTGGTTTACGCTCCAATGTATCAAAATTCACTTTATAGAGGCCGAATCTTGCATCGAGACCCTGAAGCCATTCATAATTGTCAATAAGTGACCAATAGAAATAACCTCTAAGATCAATACCCTCCCTGATACATTTTTCAACAACATCTATATGGCTTTTCATAAATCTTATCTTTTTCCTGTCATTTCTTGTAGCAATACCATTTTCAGTAATAATAAGGGGAATACCAAGTTTAGAAGCATATCTTAGCACTTTTTCAAGACCACGCGGGTGAATTTCCCAACCCATATCTGTAAGCCCGTAACCATCAAGATCTCTGTGCCTAAGTTCCACCCCCATCTTTTTAAGGGGATTGAATCTCAAATGAACCCTCGTGTAATAGTTGACCCCGAAAAAATCGAGTTTATCTTTAATAGGCAAAGAAATTTTCATAACTCTCCTGAAAGGAAATTTAAGATGCAGGGTTCCTGTTAGAAAAGCATCAAGCAGTGAGTGATTGTAGAAATATTTAGCGATTTTTGAAAGCAACCGGTCGGTAGGATTCCATCTTCTCCATGGAGCGAATGCCGCCATATTGTGGGCAACCCCGACCTTTGCATGAGGGTTATAGACGTGGATTATATCATATACTCTTCCATGACAGGTTAATATGTTCTGCAAAGCTCTAACAGCAAGGGAAACATCTTTTATACCCGGAGGCATGCATCCCTCTAAATAGCCACCGAGCAAGAGAACATACGGTTCATTGAAAGTTATCCAATAATTTACTCCTTTTATTTTCTTTATAATTCTCCCGGCGAATTCAGTGAATTTATCGACTGATTCATCTTTATGCCATGGAAACTTTTTTATAAACCATAGCGGATGTGTAAAATGGTGAAGAGTTAAAAATGGCTCTATATTGCTATCCGTTAGAATGTCAATTATCTCTTGATAATGATTTACGACATTTTCATCCCAGATTTTTTCTTTAGGCTGAATCCTGCTCCATTCAATCGAAAAACGGTAGGCATTGACTCCTAACTCCTTTAATAATTTTAAATCCTTTTTGTAAAGATTATAATGGTCAGTAACATTAGGGTTGAAATTTAGTATCGAATCCCATTCTGCCCAGTCTGCATAAGGAGATCCTTCAAGTTGAAATGCAGAAGTTGCCACACCCCAAAAAAATTTATTTTTCATGTTAGATTATTTTACCCTCATTATATAAAGAATATTTTATTGAAAAATAACTAATAGTGAAAGAAAAGCCCTCCCGAATAGGGAGGGCTGGGGTTAGCAGTGCTTTATATTAGGCGTTTATAAAGCAACCTGCAGTGTGAGCTGTATTCTTTTGTCATCCTTTTTGCTGGAATCTTCATATTTCACAGTGTCGTAATCAAGGATGATCATATTCTTGTGAGGCTTGTCAAGATGATATGCTGCTCCTATGATATACCTTGTATTTTCATTATCATCAAGATCGGTATTCGGGTCAAACTTATCGTATCTTCCAAATATCGAAAATTGTTTCATGGGTTTTACTTCTGCAAATAATGAATAACCATCTTTCTTAAATTCATCATCACCATTCTGATTTCCTTTTCCTTTGTAGTACTGAGCTGTAGCAGTTATGTACTGATGCTCATAGCTCAGCATACCAAGATTGACATTCCAATCAGGGTCTGTATCCTTGTTACCTTTTCCTGTTATTCCGAAGTAGGAAACCTGTAAACCGGGCACAATATCAGGAAGCGGTCTTATTGTAATTCTGCCTTCTAATGCCTTGTTGTCATTTTTCTCTGCTGCGTGATAACCACCACCGTTATATATACCGAAGGACACACTACCATATCTTCCGGGATAATAGCTATTTACACTTTTCTTATAATCATCATTCATTTCCCCGCCGAGCAGAGATACAAAAGTAAGACCAAAATCAGCTGAATTAAATGTTTTATTTCTTTCGATGAACATCGTATCCTGTGCACGATAGAAGTTCACATGCTCTTCAAAATCAAGCCATGGCATGTGAACAACACCTGCTTCTATAAAAGGTTTTGTTAAGAATGCGAAATCAGGAAGTTTGAATTTACCATAAGCATATTTAATTCTTACCTGAATTGAATCCGAAAGCTTGCTATCTTTGATCGATGCTTGTGTTGTATCAAAAGTAATATGAGCATCGAACCACGGCATTAGTTCTTTTGTTATTCTTACATAACCTCTCTTGATTGCAAATTTGTTCCTATCAATTCCATCACCAGCCGAACCGCCTACATCCGAGCCCTCACCACTCATGTAGGAAAGATACCATAGCAAACCAAATTTCAGGTCCTTTAAAGATTTCACAACTTTCTCAATATCCTTTTGGGATATTTCCTCTTCAGCAGCTAATGCTGAACCTGTTACTGTGAGCATTAAACATAGACTCACTAACAAAATAACTACTTTCTTCATGCTAATTCCTCCTTTTTAAGATTTTTTTGTTGTACAAAAAGCTTTCTATATTTATTTTCTTGATACCCCAATTTTGAATTTCCGAAAATATTAATTTTGTTAATTTAATATTTGAATGTTACATGGATATTACAATTCCGTTAACTTTCAATTAATTTTAAATGGCAAAATACAGTTGTACGGGATAACAAATAAAAAGCAAAGAACAGAGAGCAAAATAAAGAGTGGAAAAGGAACTAAGTTGCCAAAATTCCAGGTAACAGAGGATGTAAGGGGTAAAGCGTGAGATGTGAAAACGTAAAATTATTCAATGTGTTACATTCAAATTTATATGTCCTGTCTAATTGAGATATTAACAGGTTATTGAGGTCAATAAATCAATATAAATATTACTCAGACGGAGCAATTATATGCACGGCTGTTCCAACACCTTCTGTGCTTTCAATAAACATTTCCCAGCCATGCGCTCTAACAAGATGTTTTACTATTGCGAGGCCAAGACCTGTTCCACCAAGTTCCCTCGAGCGAGCTTTATCGACTCTGTAAAATCTTTCCCCTAAACGTGGCAAATACTTACCGGGTATTCCGGTTCCTGTATCTTCTACAACAATATCAATGCAATCTTTTTCTTCATCTTGAATTTTGAATCTTGAATTTTGAATCTTTATTTTAATCCCACCGTTGTTTGTAAATTTAATCCCGTTGTCAACGAGATTCATAAGTATCTGTATGAGCCTGTCTCTATCTGCTTTGATATACTTAATACCGGATGGCAGTTCTTTATTTAAATAAAGCTTTTTGGAACCGGCTTTTTCAGAAAGAGTCTTAATCACCAAATCTATTGCTTCTTCGAGATTAACATCTGTCTTTTTAATAGTGACATCTCCAAGTTCGATGCCGGATAGAGTCAAAAGATCATTAACAAGACAATTCAATCTTTCACTATTTGCCTTGATTGTCTGAAGAAATTTTCTTGCATTTTCTCTATCATCAATTGCTCCATCAAGCAAGGTTTCGGCAAATCCTTTTATGGCTGTAATAGGTGTTTTTATCTCATGTGATACATTAGCAACAAAATCTTTTCTAACTTCTTCGAGCTTTTTAAGTCTTGTAATATCGTGAAAAGTTAAAACAACTCCTGACAGTTTTCCGGAATTTTCAAATGAATGAAATGGAGAAGCTGTAACAACTATAAAAAGTTCTTTTGGGCTCGAAATTGTAAGCTCTTTTGATATTCTGTCATTTTTCTCCGCTACCATATCAATCATTTCCATTAGTTCAGGCTTACGAAGTGCTTCAAGAAGAGTTTTACCTTCAATACCGGAATTAATTCCGAATATCTCTTTAACTGAATTATTATGCATTATTATTTTCCCTCTCAAATCTGCAAGCACAAGTCCATCGGATAAATTATAGATAATTGCCTCAACCTTCTTTTTTTCGTCTTCGCTCTGTTTCAGCCTCTTTTGAAGTTCCTCAGCCATTTTACTTATATTCATTCCGAGTTGTCCGAGTTCATCTTTTTCGTTTAAAAAAAGCCTTCTTTTAAAATTACCTTCAGCCACATCTTTTGAAAAATCCGCAATTTCTTCTATGGTCCTTGTAACTTTTCTGGTCTGAATTATACCTATCATGAGCGCTACAAAGGAAAATAGAATAGCCACAGAAATTATTCTAAATCTTATCTTATTGACAGATTTTGTTATCTCATTTAATGGCATAGAAAGCCTGAGAAATTTTTTATGTTCATCATTCATTGATATTGCAAGATAAAATTGATCGTGCTTTAAGGTACTGCTGAATCTTATCGAACTGCCGGCTCCACTTATGAATGCATCTCTTATTTCAGGCCTGTTCAAATGATTTTCCATATGTTCGGATGGCTCATCAGAATCTCCTATTACTCTGCCATCATGATCAATTATTGTTACTCTTGCACCTGTAATATTTTTGTAATGCTTGCAAAAATCATCGAGATTCCCTGAAAAAGACAACGGAATTTTTTCCTGTATAATTTTGGCATTCACAAGAAGATTTTCTCTAAGACTGTTGACATAGGTTTCTTTGATTTGCTTTGAAAGATACAATTCAAGTGAAATCAATAAAACAGGCGTGAGAATCAAATATATAAAAAGAATTCTTCTAAAAAGTGAATGTTTCATTCCTGATTTGCTTCAAAAAAATAACCGATTCCGCGAAGGGTTTTTATATATTTAGGTTTAGCCGGATTTTCTTCTATGCTTGAGCGAAGTCGTCTTATATGGACATCAACCGTTCTCGGTTCCACAAATGCTTCACCTCTCCATACTGCATCGAGAAGTTGATCTCTACTGAAAACCCTCCCTTTTCTTTCAGCAAGATATAGAAGCAATTTAAACTCAGTAGCACTCAGTTTGACAGGCTTATCATTAACAGTAACAATGTATCTTTCCCTATCTATTACCAGATTTTCTATTCTTAATATTTTTTCGGGTTCAATTTCTTTAGCAGTTCTTCTAAGAATAGCTTTGATTCTTGCTATTAATTCGCGCGGGCTGAATGGTTTTGTTATATAATCATCAGCACCCATCTCAAGCCCTAATATCCTGTCCACCTCTTCACCTTTTGCAGTAAGCATAATTATAGGGATTTTAGAAGTTTTTTGATCATTTCTTAAAATCTTGCAAAGTTCAATTCCTTGTATCCCCGGGAGCATTAAATCAAGAATAATTAAATCAAATGTATGTTTTCTGATAGTCGCAAGAGCTGTTTCTCCATCTGAAGCTGTATCAGTAATAAAACCTTCTTTTTTCAAATTATAAGTAATGAGTTCTCTTATATCGCTTTCATCATCAACAACGAGTATGTGTTTTGTGTTTGCCATGATTAATTATATCACTATAGATTACTTGCCTTGAAATTTTTTTTCCCACTCCCATGCTGTCTTGATTATATAGCCAATATCATCAAACCGTGGAATCCAGTTTATTTCTTTTCTTATCCTTGATGAATCCGCTATTAGCGAAGGCGGGTCTCCCGCTCTTCTTTCAGTATATTTTACCGGAAAATCAATCCCGGTAACGTCTTTCACTTTGCTAACAATTTCCTTAACAGAATAGCCATGCCCGTAACCACAATTATAAACTCTGCTTTCACCACCGGACATCAGATATTCAAGCGCAAGAATATGGACATCTGCAAGATCATCAACATGTATATAATCACGAATACATGTGCCATCATATGTTGGATAATCTGTTCCAAAAATATCAAGATGATTTCTTAATCCAAGAGCAGTTCTTAGAGAAACAGTTATCAAATGTGTAGCGTCTTTTCTTGCCTGACCGATTCTTGCGAGTGAATCTGCACCCGCTACATTAAAATACCTTAGTGCAACATATCTAAAATCTTCGGATAGAGATAAGTCCTTTAGAACTCTTTCAACCATCATTTTCGAAGCTCCATATGGATTTATTGGCATTAAAGGAGATTCCTCGGTAACCGGAACTTTTTCAGGAATTCCATAAACTGCTGCTGTTGAAGAAAAAATGAAATTTTTTACTTTATATTTCAAACAAACGTCAAGTAAATTTATTGCATTTACAAAATTATTTCGATAATATTTCAGAGGTTCCCTTACAGACTCATCAACTACTATCAGGGCAGACATATGTATAACAGCATCAAGCTTTTCAGTGGAAAATACTCTGTCAAGCAATTCTTTATCGGCAAGGTCCCCTTTGATTAACTTCCCGTAGAGAACAGCCCACTCGTGCCCGAAGGAAAGGTTATCAAATACAACAATGTCATAACCCTTTTCTCCAAGAGATTTTACAATATGACTTCCAATATAGCCTGCGCCACCTGTTACAAGTATTTTCATTTAATTAATATAACATTTCTAATCCAAATAGTGATGAGTTAACCATATAATGTATGATTCATTTCAGGGTCATTTATAATCTCTGACTATATACTTTTGGTAAGGTGCATAAATCTGGAGCTGGTGGGAGGAGTTGAACCCCCGGCCATTTGGATAGACTTTCGTTTTTTCATGGTTAAGCCTTTTTGGATTCCAGCCTAACAACAACTTTTGCATCAAGGGCGTTCGCTATCTTTTTCAAAGTAGAAATTTTAGGGAGTCCATGGGTAAGTCCCTCGATCCGGGAAATCGTAGACTGAGGCATGCCGGCCTTCCTGGCTACTTCTTCCTGTGTCATTTTTTTCTTCAGCCTTTGCTCAATGATGCTCCGTGCAAGCTCGTACTCGGGAAGAAGCTTTTCATATTCCTCCCTGACCTTTTTATTCTTGAGCAACTCCCTTACATGTTCTTCATACGTTATCTTTTTCATGTTACACCTCTCTTGAAAGATACTCTTTCATTCTCTGTTCTGCGATACCTATCTCCTTTGCAGGAGTCTTGTCCGTCTTCTTTATGAAACCGTGCAATAGGACAAATTTCTTGCCTGTGTGGGCAAAGTATAATATTCTGCTGATACCTGATTTATCCTTAATCCTGATTTCATACAACTTCTTGTGTCCTGTAATCTGTCTCACATAGGGTTTTTTTACATGAATTCCATATTCCTGGAGCAACCGGGTGATAAAAATATACTTTGCCTGACCTTCAGCGGATAAGGAATCGATAAACTCTTTTACAGGACTTTTTCCTTCGCAAGTCACATAGTATTCGATTGACCAATCCATTGTTTAGTATATAGCATGCATGCTATAAAATCAATCCCGCGAATTGCCTCATCAAAAATCTTTACGAAAGCGAATCATTGCCTCATTTAAAAATCTTTATGAAAAGGGGATAGATTTAGTAGGAATGGGTTGGTCTGGAAAAACAGCTCTAAGGCAATTATACGGAGACAGTTTTGCATCCATATACATAATTTTATTAACAATATACCTTCTGAGCAAAAAAGACAGGATTATTTCAGGGGGTATAGATGGGATTAACAATGAATGAAAAGAAGGCAGTAGCAAGGGAAGTAGCCAAGAGGTATCAAAAGGCAAGTAAGAAGCAAAAAGGGATAATTCTTAAGGAGTTTATAGCACTTACGGAATATCACCGCACCTATGCGAGCTGGCTTTTAAGGAATTTTGGCCGGAAGGTATTTCTAAGACTCAATGGTAAAGAAAACATTAAGGTTGTTGGCGGTATCAAAAAGACACAAAGGAAAAGGGCAAGATATTATGATGAAAAGACCTTAAGGATTTTAAGAAGCATATGGGAAATTTCGGACTATTTATGCGGCAAAAGGCTTGTTTCGTTTATTAAGGAGACATTGCCTTCATTGGAGAAATTCGGTGAACTTAAACTCGATAGTGATACAAGGAAGAAACTTTTAAAGATAAGTCCTGCAACAATAGACAGGGAGTTAAAACAAGACAAGAAGAAATATATTTTAAAGAGCAGGGTAAGGACAAAGCCAGGGACGCTTCTTAAGCATCAGATACCCATAAGGACATTTTCGGAATGGAATGATAAGAGACCGGGATTTGTTGAGATTGACCTTGTTGGGCATGATGGAGGAGATGCAAGCGGTGAATTTGCCTATACACTTGACCTTACAGATGTATACAGTGGGTGGACTGAGACAGAGGCGGTAAGAAACAGAGCACAGAAGTGGGTATTTGAAGCGTTGATAAATATAGAGAAAAGACTTCCCTTCAAACTCCTTGGGCTTGACTCAGACAATGACAGCGCATTCATAAACGACCATCTCTTAAGATATTGTAATGAGAGGAATATAACCTTCACAAGGTCAAGGCCATATAAGAAAAATGATAACTGTTTTGTTGAGCAGAAGAACTATTCTGTTGTAAGGAGAAATGTGGGATACTTTAGGTATGACACTGAAGAAGAACTTAAGATGCTCAATGAGCTTTATAGACATCTGAGACTTTATACTAATTTTTTTCAGCCTGTGATGAAGCTCAAAGAAAAGACAAGGATCGGAAGCAGAATCACAAAACATTATGACATAGCAAAGACACCGTGCCGGAGACTGCTTGAGTCAGAACATATAGACAGAGTGATCAAAAGAAAACTTAAAAAACAATATGAGAGCTTCAATCCTGCAGAACTGAAAAGGACAATTACAAAACTACAGAACAAACTCTTAAGACTTACTGCATTAAAAATAAAGGTGAATAATGAAAAAAATTTCGTATATAATTTTAATGAGGCAACGAATATCATTTCATAAAGATTTTTACGTGAGGCAACGAGTCCCTTTACAAAAGTAAATCCAAAAGCTAACATGTCATTATGCCAAACAATAGTGATCTGAAAAAATATATCCACAAGAGAAAAAAGAGGGACAGGAGTTTTGCCGAAGGGTACGACGAGGGTTATGAGCGAATGAGCACTCAAACACTGAACCCTACCGATATAAGGAAATTAGGATTACAGGCCTTGGCAAAGGCCCTGGGTCCCTTAGGAATGGTCCGTTTTCTTCAGCAATATGAGGGTGGAATTGTGACTATACAAAAGAAAGACACAAGTGGTTAAAAGATTTCACAGTTAACAGTATCGTAAAAGAGATAAAGAACAGACGAAAGCTCTCCTGATTATCACAGTAAGGGATAGAACCACGCTGAAGACATCAAGCTGTCAACTCTTGAGAAGGTTGCCTTCTGCCCTTGGTAAGAAGCTTGAAATAAAAATCGCTTAGAGCTTTATATTTCAGTGTGCCTGTTACGCTAGCTTGCCACTCCGCAGGCACGAGTTTTTCCATAGCCCCCGTCGCTCAGGCACTATGCTTGCGTTATCCCGCAAAAGCTGCGCCAGTCACTAAACTTGCTATTTGACTGCAAACAAGTCCATGCCTGTTACAGCTTCTGCATGGATGCAAGCCCGTGCCTTCGCTCCACCTGCCCTTTACTCTACAAATAAGACTAAAAGGCTGTAAGATTCTTTATTTATTAAAAATTTTGTCTTAAATTTAATACCGTTATTTTTTATTACCCATAATTTTATTACTGATATGATGAAGTTTATATTTTATTAATGTTATTCAGACCATCTACGTTTTTTAATCAGGGTTTGTAGTAGAAGATGTTATAGAATTCTGATCTTTTCAAAAACGTCTTCCCTTGCGTCCGAAAAAAAAAGACTTCGAAAGTGTTACAGTAGCTGTATAAAATCATCAAGTCCCTTTACTCTATTTATTAGCAGTTCGACTCCCTGATTAATATGTGCAATAAAATATTTATATTCGTCTTCTTCTTTTATTTTGTTTTCATAACACCATTGCTTGAAAAGTGCTATAAGGATTTGATCATTCTCACCTAATAAAGTATACCTATTGATTTCTTGTCCAGATTCATCTGAATAAAGTTCCAATGGTGGTATTCGCTCTTGGCCAAGGGATAAGCCCAAAGCTATACGGCATGCTATATTTGGAGTCAGTCCTGTACGGCCTTTAAATTGTTGAAGTTTTTTAGTAGAAGATTGAGATAGCTTTATACGTTTAAAATTCATTTCAGTTCCAATAATAACCTTCTTTTATTTCTGAACGATGTTCAGAATCTATATATTCAAGCTTGTATGTTTTACTAATATATGGCTCAAGCATTTTAAAATATTTTTCGTCTACTTCTGTATCAGTTGAAAAAATAAGTATTTGGTGAGAGGCGTGAGGGAAAAACTTCTCGATTAGATGGTCACGGTGTTGTGAATCAAGACGGGCGAGGGGTGTATCTATTGCGAAAGGCAGTATGCGCCCTGATATTTTTGCAAGTGCCCAAACCATTGCAATAGCGTATAACTCTAATTCACCAGAAGAAAGGCTATTTTTGTTAAGTCGCAAGCCATACTTGTCATATATGAATACATCAAGAGTGTTAGTATCAATTTCTATTTTGCTGATTAAGTCATCCTTACGATGTAAATTTGAGAAAAGATTTGTAAATTCTTTTTGAAGCATTCCTATTTTTTGCTTGCTAAGTTCCTTGTAATATTTTGTAAGGACTTTATTTGCCTTATCTGCAACCTCAATTTTTTTGCTATTTACTTCGGAGGCATAAAGTTTTCTTTCTATGATTGTCTTCTTCCGTAGAAGTTCTGTTTGTTCATTTATCAAAATATTTTTCTTGTCTTCTAAGTTTTTCTTTTCTTCAAGCAGTTTACCAAGTTCCTCATGTAGAAGATTCAGTTTGTCATTTAATGGCTTTAAAATATCTTCTGTTGGAATTCTTTCGATATCTTCGTATATCTTTTGTATTTCACGATACTTAGCTTCGTAAAGTTTTGTGAGTTCGGTTAATTTTAATGGTACTTCTTTAAGAGCTTCATCAATAGCGCTAAATATAATATGCACTTGCTTATATGACATGGAATGCACTTCAGATATATCAGGTTTTTCTGGTTTAATAATCAAAACTTCTTTCATATTTTTTATTAGTGATTTTAAAAATTTATTTTTTTCACTAATAACAACACCTTCCAGCCCATTAAAGAGTTGAACTGCCACTTTCTTTTCATTAAACATTTCAAGTTTTGAACCAATAACTTCAGATAATGCCTTCACTAATTGTATAGATTCTTCTTCTCGTAGTTGTTTTTTTAATCTGATAGCCAAATTTTTTGAAAGTGAAATCGGGAAAAGACCTGCAACAAGCTCTTTAATTTTTTCTCCAATCATTTCGAGTTCTTTTTCTGCTTTAATTTTATCTTCAAGAATGGCTTGTTTTTTTTGTAGATACTCCCCTCCCTGAGCACCTATTCTAACTTTTAAGTCATTAATCGATGCTTTAATGTCCTCAATCTTTGAAGAGAGCGTCGAATCTATCTGATAGGTTATTTCTTGTATTTTGATTTTCTTTTGATTTATTTCTTTATCAAGAGTCTCTATTTCATATTTCAAGGTGGGGTCAGCATTTTGTTTTAGAAGATTTCTCTTATATATTTTCAAATCAGATTGTAATCTTTCTATTAGGTTTAGACCAAGTAATGATATAACAGACCTTTTAAGTTCAAAATTATCATTATCACTAATTATTTTTTGGATTTTTTCAGCATCGAAGAAAAAAAGTTCTGATAAACCAAGCGGAATCAATTCCTTAATAAACTCCTGCCAGTATTCCTTACCTATTTTATCAATAGGTTTCCCGTCTTTTTTTACCAATAGAGTTTCAGTTATACCCTTTCCGTGTTTCTCCCAATAGCGTTGAACGGTATAAAGATTTTTTTCCCCATGAAATGAATAATCAAATTCTAATTCAATTGACGAAAAGTACGGCTTGAGAAATGTTCCATTTGAGTTATTGATTTTTTCTCTTAGATATTCTTTATATTTGGCGTCACTCTTATGACGTAAAGATTCTGCACCATATAAGCAAAGCTTGATTGCCTCAAAAATTGTTGTTTTTCCAGAGCCATTCATTCCACCGAATAAAATAATTGGTCTATTCTTTCCTTCATTAAATTTAGGTTTAAGGTCTATTTCGAACCTTCCTAAAAATACTCCGATGTTATTAATTATAAGTTTATTTAGCAGCATTGATATTAAGTGATGCTATAAATTCTTTTTCCGTTCTCCAGTCTTCACCTATTATCCTGTCAATTTTGTTCATAATACTTGCCCTTTGATTCATTGCAGATAATTTTTTTTCCAGGTCAATCAACTTGGCAATCAACTCTACTGGCATATTTTCGGTAATACAGATTTTTCTAAGAAGATTAAAATCTTCTAAATTTAAGATTGAACGGTCTTCTTTTGTATTAAAAATATCCTCACCTACAATTTCTCTATATATAATTGGTACTGTATCAGCCCAGTCGTGTTCTTCTTGTCTCCAAATATCTCTTATTATCTCTAATTCTTTTAGTGAAATAAGAGAATAGGCTGGATCAGGCCCGATATTTCTCACTATTTTTTGTGTTAATAGCAATCTCTTTAAAAATTCTTGACGCCATTCAAATTTATATGGTCCATATGAAATCTTTGAACCATCTCTAACAAGTGTTATTTTCCCGTTTCGTCGTTTATGACTTCTATATTTATGTTTAACAGAAGGGTCTTGTGTTGAGGCTAATAAGTTTCTGAACTCGAGAAGAGGTGTCATCCATTTCTCGCCGGCTTCAATTAGATTTGTTATACTAATGTCTTTTGAGACCACTGTACAAACCCAACATCCAAACCTGCTATTGCCGCATGAAGGAGTTGTTTTGTCAAGTACCATTGGACATTCACCACCACTTGCCTTTGCATAAAGAGCTTTTAATATGTTGTTATCCATTCCCCACTTGTTTTCTTCTGCTATTAGATATGACCAGACATCATCTGTTGTTAGATGTTCTATTGGAGTAAAAACATAGGCAGCAGGAAGAGAAGGATGTTTTGATAATCCTAAATTATCTCTAACCTTTTTACTGAGCACCTGACTTCGGGATGCACTTTCATTTCCTCTTGCACCTATCACAATAGTTGTTTCACCCCATTTGTTTACTTGTTCTTTAATAAAACTATCAACAGGTGCGATTTTAAGTCGTTCAGTACACCACCTGAACATTCGTGAGGGAGCAGGATACCCCTTCCCTATAAGATTCACCCAAAAGCTGTCTTCATATCGTGGAGTCAATAAATATGCATGAATGGGTAATCCTTTTGCTTGAGAAGCAATATTTATTTTTTCAATATTATTTAGTATGTACTTTCTAATTATAGGTGTTTCTACAAGGGTATCCGTAGATATCACATAGATAGATTGCTTTACATGATCTCGCGATAATCCTTCGATAGCCTCCCAGACAAGCTGAAGTGTTAGAGTTGAGTCTTTTCCACCTGAATATCCTATAATAAAAGGACGATTATATGTGAGATAGACTTTCCTAATGTGTTGAATTATTGCAGTAAATTTGTCCATGCAATTTTAGGAACTTCTAAAAAATGCTTCTTCTACTTCTTTTTCTTCTGGAGTCAATTCCAAACCAAACTTTTTTTTCAAAAGGTTGGTTGTCAGTATTACACAGTTATAAGACTTGCTTATCTTGCCTGCAATCATAGCTCTGCCTTCCCATAAAGCTGCATTTTTTCTGGCCCAGTCGATGTTATTAAGCTTTTTAAGTTCTCTTTTATAATCCTTCCCAATTGTTGATAGAAGATTAGCACCTAATTTACCTATAACATGCAAAGCTAATGCATGAGCATGTATATAATCACGCCGTAGCTCAAAGGTGCTAATCTTTTTTTCTGCTGCAAGTTTCCAATCTCTCATATTGTCACATACAGTACGCCAGAAATCTATTGCAATTTCTTTTTCTTGTGGAGATATATGATTTGATTTTTCATTCTTTGTAAGAAGACATAATGTCCCTTGATATATACCACTGAGCGTAAATAATTTAGTTGAGCGATTCGAAATTGTTGTTTTTTCCATTTCTGTCAAGTTGCGAAAAACTGCTACTTTATCTACTATCTCTTTTACAAGATTAGAAAGTGAGTCTCGATGATCATATAAAATCCCGAGAGATTTACTTGGTCTAACAGCATGCTTATTAAGATCAGCAAACATTTGTTGTGATTTCTTTAATCCAACGTCTATAAAAAAAACAACAGAGATGGTCTCGTCTCCTAAGTCAGGTTGTTCTTTCAATGCTTCTTCAATTGCTGCACGTCTGTGTTGTCCGTCATTAACAACAAATCGGGCATCCATTGGTATTCTAAGTCTGCCAATGTCATCAAGTATTTCTCCATTATGATTTAATTTTTCAAAAAAAACATCGCCATCAATTGAAGCAGTAATAGATGAAAATATATAACCTGTCCTGTTTGTTAAAATATAATTAGCAATTTCAGGAATTCTTGCTTTATTGAGGACTCGCTGTGCTCTCAATTCAGGCGGCAACTCACCTTCTTGAAAAAGAAATATTTTAGGCACCAGCTTTAAGGGACACATAACTACATAGTATTCTCGACCAGCTTGGCGTCCTTTTAGTGCTGTAAATACATATTCATAAGTCTGCAAATTATTTCCTCAACATAATAATATTTAGGATTATTTTTTGAAGGAAGTATAACAAATTAAAATAGGAAGTGTCAATAAACGATTATGGAAGTTTATTATTTTACGCTTTTTTAAAATTTTAAAATAATACTTGAAATCATCAAAATAAATTATTTATTTTAAGACAATTTTATTAGATTTTTTAACTTTAAGGATTTTTTTATGGCTTTGGACGAAAAAAAGATTTCGAAGTTTCTTAGAGAAATAATGAATATTGAACGTAGATTTGATCACGAAATGAAGAATGTAAAGAGTGGCCGTTTGGATAAGGTGAGAGAAATATTAGAGAAATTCTCTGCAGAGGAATTAGACAGTGAAGATTCAAACTGTTGAACTAACAAACTTTAGACAATTCTATGGAAGTCAAAAAATCGAATTTTCTACTGACCCCCAAAAAAATGTAACATTAATTCATGCTGAAAATGGCTTTGGCAAGACTACAATACTAAATTCAATCCTGTGGGCACTCTTTGACCAACTCACAGCAAAATTTGAGGATCCTCAAGTAAAAATAAATTTTGAAGCATTAGAAGAAGGAATCAGCGAAGCCAAAGTCGAAGTTGGTATGCTATTCAAGTCGTTAAACTATCTTGTTGTTCGTCGTGTCGATAAACTTAACAAATCTAAATTAGAAGCTTTTAAAATTATTGCTGGTCGACATGAACCCCTTAATGCACCTGAAACATTTATTAATTCTGTTGTTCCCTCTGAAATGGCAAAATATTTCTTCTTCGATGGTGAAGCTGCTGAAGCTTACTCTTCTGCAACAAATTATGAGGCAATTGGTAAAGCAATCCGCAGTATTTTGGGATGCGAATTGGCAGAAACAGCAATCGAAGATTTAAAGGAGACTTGCAAAAGTATAGATAAGGAGCTCAGAAAGATTCCCGGAGAAGATGAGATTCATGATATCGAAGAAGAAATTAGCAAAATAGAGGATGAACTAGAAAACCATTTAAGACTAAAGGAAAAGCTTGAGGATGAAATTGCTAATTATACTAAAGAACGCTCAATTATTGACAAAAAATTGCACGAAATGGAAGCTGCAAAAGAAATTCATACTGCACGTACAGCTAAAGAGGAGCAATTAAGTAATGTTCGCCAAGATATTAAAGCAACTATACAAGAAATTGTCAAATGGGTCGGCAACAGATCAATTCAAGTGGTCGGTCGCAGATTGGCTCAAGAAACATTCGAATTCATAAATGAAGCAAGCTTAAAAGGGAAAATACCAAGCCCATATAATGAAGAATTTGTTAAAGGTTTACTGGATGATGAAATTTGCATTTGTCATCGTCCTCTTAAGCCAGGGTCTGAAGAATGGGTTGCTGTTGCTGAACTTCTTAAGAATGCATCCAATGCAGAAATAATGGGGCGGGTAGTTCGTGCCAGGGCACGCGCATCAGTATTCAGTGAAGAGTCTGGTGATGCTTCAAAGACTATTTCAGATTCAAAGAAAAAGCTCGGATCACTCACAGCAAAATATGAAAAACTTGAACAGGAAGTTGCTGAGCTTAGCAAAAAACTTGAGAATGTTCAGATAGATGAGATCGCTGAAAGGGAACGAGCCAGACGAAATTTAGATAGTAAGATTCTGGATAATAGTCAAAAACTCGGAGGAGTGAAAGGAAAAATCAATCAATTGGAGACAAATAAAAGAATCAAGGAAGAGGAGCTCCAAAAAGCAGGACAAAAAAACAAGCAAGCAAGGAGGCTTCTGCTAAGGCGAGAACTTTTAGTAAGATCAGGGGAAGTACTTAAAAGACTTTTGGAAAGCTATGAGGATGAAGCCAGAAAGAATATTCAAGAAGAAATTAATAAAATTCTTGGTGTTGTTGCCCACAAAGATTACGAGTGTCGAATAAATCCCAACTTTTCAATAGAATTAGTACTTTCTAAAGGACGACGAAGTCCAAAAAGTGGTGGTGAAAATCAACTTTTGAGCCTTGTATTTATTGCGTCTCTTATCAAGTTTGCAGCATCAAGAATAAATGATGATAATCTTATCTTGAAACCAGGTACTGTTGCACCTCTTGTTATTGATGCCCCCTTAGGTCAACTTGATACTACCTATAGAGCAAGTTTTGGAGAATATATTCCTAAGCTTGCGGAACAGATAATATTATTGTTATCAAGTGGGCAAGCTGACCCTGAAGTCTTGGAGGCATTGGAACCTTACATAGGTGCTGAATATCTTTTGTTTTCTGAGAATAAAGGACCTAGAGGACAAAGGCCAGAAGTTCACCGCTCAATTCGTGGAAAGGATTACATAGTAACTCTTTTCAATCAGTCTAGGAATATGACACGCATTGAAAGGATAAAATAGAATGAGAGGGTTTCGTAGAAGTAAGAAATATGAAGATATGGTGCGGCAGCTTGCCGAAAAACCACATTCAATAGCTGGCAGGTCGATATTTCCCACCATGAGAGAATTGATGTGTTTTGCGGCTGTACTTGGATTCGAATTTGATAAACGAAAACCTTTGGATTCTGATACAAATGAAATTGATAGCAGAATCTTTTTAAATAGTGAGGTCGCTCTTGACCTTTTATATCTTATAGGGCTTGCTACAGAGAAAAGTGTGGATATTCTTAGAGAAGAAAATGAAGAAGAAATGATTCGAATATTTGAAGAGTATGCAGAAGGAGGATTTGAAATTCTTGAGACATGGCTACTGGAAAAACCAGAAGACACTAATGGGGACAATGCTATACTAACAGCTCTATTCAAGAATGGTTTTTTAGACATCCCCAGACCTATTGAGACCGCTGCGCCAGAGATTAATTTTTAACATGCTGCGTGAACTTAGTTTGAAGGCTGTCTATAGGTCCGACCAAGATAATATCCTCAAAGATTTCTATATTCCGGCCCTAAGTGTTTCAGTCCAGTATGACAGGGCTGTAGGTTTTTTTTCTGCCAGTATGCTGTCATACGCCGCTCAAGGCATATCTGCTTTTTTACAAAATAATGGTCATATGCGCTTGATAATTGGCGGAGAAATAGAGCCTGAAGACGAGTATGCTATACGTCAAGGATATAATTTACGAGATGTAGTTAATCGGTTAGGCCAGAAAATAATTTCAATTATAGACCATATTGATGACACTTTATTTTACAGGCGTATTGAGGCATTATCTTGGCTTGTTGCTAGCGGACATTTAGATATTAAAATTGCATTAAGAAAAAAGGGAATGTATCACGAAAAAATTGGTATTTTAACAGACAGAAATAGTGACAGAATAGTATTCCAAGGTGCAGCTAATGAAACTGTAAATGCTTTACTTCCTGATTTCAACTTTGAATCAATAAATGTGTTTCAATGTTGGCGACAAGAATTTACTGAGCACTTTATGCCTTACATAGTTGGGTTTGAGAATCTTTGGCAAAATCGTGCTCCAAATACCCTTGTACTTGATTTCCCAGAAGCGGCAAAAGAAAAATTGGTAAAGATTGCTAAAAAAGCGCACACTCCGTTGACAAGTCAAGTAGAGCTTGAGTTGTGGAATAAACTTACAAATAAAGATGATGGAAAGAATGTCGAACTTCTGCCGAAAATACCATTTTTATTAAATGGATATGAGTTTGAGATTAAAGCCCATCAAATTACAGGTCTAAATGCTTGGAAATCAAATGGTTTCAGGGGCATTTTAGCTCATGCGACAGGTTCTGGTAAAACAATCACATCAATATACGGGGCAATCAAGGTGTTTGAAGCCACAAACAAACTTTTTTTGATTATTGCGGTACCTTACCAAACTTTAGCTGACCAATGGTGCAGTATTTTAAGGGAGTTTAACATTTTTCCCATCCAGTGCTATGAAAATACCGATAGATGGTTGTTAAAGTTGTCAGAGTTTGTAAGTTTATATGCACAAGGAGCCCTTAGGTTTGTTTGTGTAGTTGTCGTTAATAGAACATTGCAGTCAAAAGATTTCCAGCGATTAATAAGACAAGTTCCAGGTGAACATATGTTATGGATAGGAGATGAATGTCATTATCATGGCTCTTTAGGGTTTTCGAATGCTCTGCCGTCCCAAGCAAAACTAAGACTCGGTCTCTCCGCTACACCAGAGCACTATCTTAATAAAAGCATGAATGACCGTTTGCAAGACTTCTATGGTTCAATAGTACATACTTACAGTCTTCAAGATGCAATCAAAGAAGGTATTTTATCACCATATTTTTATTATATTGAACCTGTAGATTTAACTGAATATGAGGCAGAAAAATACTACGAGCTAAGCGGAAAGATTTCCCAATTGATGGCTCAAAATAATGAAGACTCTATATATATGTCTGATAATAGCCAACTAAATTTTTTACTGTTTCAGCGTGCTAGACTGCTGGGACATGCTACAAATAAAATTAATGCGTTAAGAAATCTTCTCAGAAATAAGAAGCCAACACCATTAACACTGTTCTACTGTGGTGATGGTAGCACCGAAGATGAAGATGGCACAGAAACAACCCAGCTTGATTTAGTGACTAAGACGTTATATGATTTGGGCTGGAAATGTTCACGTTTCACTTCTCATGAGAAAAGAGAGGAGCGCGAAACATTACTAAATCATTTTAGAATAGGCACAATTGATGCGTTAGTTGCAATAAGATGTCTAGATGAGGGGATCGATATTCCTGCCTGTCGTACTGCTTATATATTGGCTAGCAGCAGAAACCCGAAACAATTTGTACAACGCCGTGGAAGGATCTTACGTCGCTCTCCTGGGAAGGAATCTGCTGAAATATATGACTTTTTTGTTAAGCTTCCTGAAAATATCGCTAATAACAATCAATATGAGCGTTCCCTTATTTCTGCAGAACTTAAACGAGTTTCAGAATTTGTTCAGCTTTCGGAAAACCCAACTGATTCGATAACATCTCTTAGTGAACTGTTGCAGAAATATGATTTAACGCATTTGCTCTTTTAGAAAAATCTTTACCTTCACCTAATACCTCTTTTTCTTCTCCACAACCTTACATATTATACGGTATTGTTGTGTTTTTGTCAGTTCAATATCCGGATAGTTCGGGCTCAGGGGGTGGAGGATTCTGGCCTTACCGTATTTTTTCATTTGTTTGAAGACTGCTTCGTCCTCGGAGTTTTTGAGGACGACGTAATCACCGTGATCTGGCTTTATATGCGGATTTCCGATGATGATGTCACCGTCCCTGAATTCGGGTTCCATGGAATCACCTCTCACTCTCAATGCAAATAAGTTCTTCCCTTTTGCATCGCTCTCGATCCACTCCTCTACTTCCTCTTCGTACGCTTTGCTCTGACGACCTCGTGAGATGACACATTTGGCACGATTATGGCACGATTAAGAAATGTCCCCTTTGGCCCCTTTGCGGCCCCTTTCATTCGCGTGGCCCCTTTGGCCCCTTTATGGCCCCTTTAGTCAAACAATAATATACGCCCTTGCCCGTTGTCCCAACTTTCTTGATAATTCCTTTAGTAATCAACTCGTCGAGATCGCGAGATGCAGTCCTTTTTGCAACAGAATATTCGTCCTGATACTCTGAGTTTGTTATCTTTCCATGTATTTTTAAGTAGCTAATGGCTTTTATCTGCCGCTCATTCAGTTTGAACGCGGCCAGTACCTTGTCTGTCAGCCAGTCCCGCCAGACTGTGATTGTAAATTCTCCGCCTCGCTGCATGAAATCAGGCTCCGGCAGAGCATGTGCAACGCACTCCCTAATCATCATGAGGGTGCTTGTTCTATATCTGTCCAAGTAATCACATCCACTAAGAGAAATTCCATCTTACCTAATTCATTACCCATTTAAATAAATATTACCTATTTCCTTTCCCATTGGGCATTCTGCCCCCTTCAAAGGCACACAACCTGCCCGCCTTCACGAAGTTTCTTTAAAACCTGCCGTATCATGTCCACGCTTACACCCGGACATTCTCTTTGAATGTCGGCGATTCGGAAAGGCCAGATAGTCTTTTTTATTGCTGACGTAATCAACTCTGTCTTTGTGCCTTTCGGTGACCTTAATTACCCGACACGTTCTTCAAACTCGTGGTAAGTGGTCTTGAGAGTGTAAAGAACATAATTGATATAAGGCCAGGGGTCGTTTTTCCCTCACGCCTTGCCCTGATGAACTCTCCTACGGTTTTTATGATATTAAATATAGTTCAATTAAAAGTGTTGTCAAAGGACAATTCTTTCACATTGACCGAAAATAATATCAATATAATTAGTTGATTTTACTGGAGCCGGTGGGGGGAGTCGAACCCCCGGCCAGATGATTACGAATCAGCTGCTCTGCCTCTGAGCTACACCGGCATTTAAAATATAAATATTATTTTGATTCTAATTTATTTAAAGATAACCTTGCAAGTTTCAAAAAAAGAGGGAGAAAGCTTTATTTGCTTTCTCCCTTATCCTAAATTGGGGAGTCAGGATTGAAGCATGCTTAATTCATTTGTTACCTAAAACTGTGCATAAACACCTAAATACCAAACTAAAGTTGAGTCTTCCCATTTCTTAGTTTTGAAGTATGCCTTTAACGCATCATCAGCTTTTACATAATCAGCACCTATTCCAACCCTTGTGGCATCATTAAACCAGTAAGATAAACAAGTTCCATAACGCTGATAAACAATGTCTTTTTTGTTTACTCCTTCTGCAGTTTTATATTCTCCATCAATATTTACATATTCATATCTTACACCTATACCGGGAAATCCCATCCATATCTTTTCACCATAAATAAGATGGGCGTCTGCATAACCGGTCCAGGCACCACCTTTTTCATAACCATCATTAGTTTGATAAAAGTGTGTATTATCGAAATTCATGTAACCAAGTTCTAATCCGGTGATATACTTCTTACCAAAAGTCTTCTCAAATGAAAAATCAGCAGCCCATGCATCCCTGCTCAGAGAAGAATCACCATATTTAGATTGGTCAGCTCCGTTTAAATGTTTTTCGTGGTGGTATCCGATACCAAATGTCATGGTATCCATCTTACCAAGGTAGGTCTGTCTTACCCTTAAAGATGGATCAGAAACAGTTCCTTCAGATTTAAAACCAAGCATTGTAGGAGTAAATTCTATTCTTGCGTCATATTCTAATCCTCTTTTATCTTTAACAGATTCTCCGGTTACTATACTTGCATCGCCAAATCCTCCGCTTAAATTCCAGACCTTATTAGATTTCGACCTATCTTCATTAGCCAGAGCTACATAATATTTAAACATGCCATCTTTTATTGACCCTGCAACAACAGCCTCATAATCATTTCTTTTAAAAGGTTGTGAAGATCTATAACCTCCTGCATACGGGTCCACAGCTCTTAAAGCATCTTTAAATTGAGTAGGAAGAAAATAATTTCCATCACTTGACATAACAGGACTTTGATGTCGGGCTACAAATTGATGTCTGCTGAATGGAACTCTTGTTTGGCCTAACTTTACTACAAGTTCAGGTAGAAAACTAAACTGGACAGCACCTTCCCATAATTTAACAGCATAATCTTCACTTTCATTGGCATCGATCATGCCGTAAAATTGAATAAATTTGCCATACTCACCTTTTGCGGTAAGCCTTAACTTATAAATCTCGAAATAATTATTTCTGTAATCGTGTTCTTTATCCTCGTCTCTATTCAGATAAAAAGCTCTAATCTGAGCAGATAGCTCAGCTTTAGGTAACTTTTTTTCTACCTTGTCAGTTATTTTTTCAACCTCGATAACTTTTTTCTCAGTCTCAACAGCTTTTGTAGCTGTTTCTGTCTGCTTCTTTTCAAGATCTTCTATTCTCTTAAGAAGTTTCTGAACCTCAGATTTGAGTTGATCGACTTCCTTTGAAGAGTCAGCTGCTAATACAGGCATGACTGATAAAGAAAGCAAGAAAAGAAATGCAAACAAAAAACCCCATACCCGTTTCATAACTTAACCTCCTTTTTTGAATTATTTTTTATCTGCAACCCGCAGAGTTTCCAAACTTCAAGTAATCAATATACTGTTTTTCAAAACTATAGATTATACAATAATCTAAAACTTTATGTGCTTATTATTTCATATCTTTATAATCTTTACAATTATAAGCAATAATTGTACCAAATTAAAAACTCTTTATTAATACATGGTTTTCTTTGAAATTGTCTTCTAAGGTGAAACAATATGAGGCGGTTACATATTTTATTTAAGAAAATTAGAGATAATATATGGTGCAATAATAAGTTACTAAGAAATAATTTATTGCATACTAATAGCCTGGCTTTGAAATAGATGCAGCATATTCATCAAGTCTTTCCCCGTGAAAAATAATGTCAGGAGTCATAACACTATTAGACCTTGCTATTGAAATAAAGATGCCTTCACTAAAAATAATCCCTATATCAGCAATATATTTCTTCCCTGGCAGGACATCAATATATATATCATCAATTCTTTGTGTTACTTTCTTTTCCATAAACAATGGCAATTCGTCACATTCAGGGTCTTTATCAGTTATATCATATATTTTTAATGATAATTCTCCTTTGAAAATTTTGAGGGTATCCTCTTTCACTTCCCAAAAAGCAAAAATTTTATAAGGATCAACAATAATTAAAGTTATTCCGTTTTCACCATATTCTGAAGGCAAGGTCTCAATAGGAGATACAGGATGTTTGATTATTTCTTCTTTTTTCTCCGGTTCTTTTCTTTCGGGCATCTTTTCTTCAATTTGTGTTGCGCTTATTTTGATTTCCTTGACCGGTTCTTTTAGAGTAGTCTTTTTACCTTTTTTGATAAGGGGTATTTCTTTAATTTTTTTCTTTTTTCCTATTTTTTGTTTTTCTTTGACCTTTTTTTCTTCTTTTATTTTTATAATTTTTGGAGGTTGGGGCACTTCTATTTTACTACTTTTTACTTCTTTTTCTTCTATCTTTTTTACTCCTGTTTTCTCTATTTTTTTTGCTTTTTTTCCTGGCTCTTTGACAAGTTTTTTTGTTCCTGTCTTCTTTTCTTCTTTCAGAAGCTTTTCTTTTTTAACTTCTGTCCTTTGAGGAATTGATATTTTTCCTACTCCGGCTTTTTTCAGGTTTACTGAAGGTGCTTGTTTTTTAGAAGATATAACTTCTTTTTTTGCTTTTGGGATAGTCAAAACTTTTTTTTCAGTTTTTTTGACTTCCGGTTCTTTCTTTACTTCTTTCTTAACTGTAATGTATTTTTTGATTTGGCCAGTTTTATGTAGAGATTTTTTTTCTTTTTTCAATTTCTCCTGTTTTTTAACCTTTGGGTTAGGAGATTTTTTTATAGTCTCTGTTTTAGCCTTTTTTACAGCAGTTTTTGGTTTAGATATACGCTTGATTTTTTTTGTAGAAATAGTTTTCTGTATTTTTGCAGGCTTACCCTTTTCTTTTTTTGCTTTAACAACAGCAGAAACATTTTTCTCAATTTTTCTGGAAGTCTTTTTAGAAGTCTGCTTTTTTGTTTCTACAAGAGATTTTTTAGAAGATGTTTTACTTTGTGCTTTTGTTTTACTTACAGACTTTTCTTTATTAGTAGATTTTTTAACAGGAGATTTTTTCTTCATCAATCACCTCCAGAATTAATTGCTATATTTTAACAAAATTCATGATTTTTACAAGCGTTATCTTTATATTTAAATATATATCTTCTTAAGTTATAATCATTTGTTATGGACAAGTTAGTTAGCATACGCATGAGGGCTTCAAGAGAAATAAGTCCAAAAAAGCTTAAAGGCAAAGAAAAACAATCTGATCTTCATATTTCAGGAGCTGAAGGCATATATAAACCCGATGATATACATAAAATAGTTAAAGGTTACATAGAAAGAGCATTAAGTCATTCAAAGGGCAAACCTGATAAAATTGTTATTACTATTGAAAAAATCAAAATCAAACCTTTATATATAAAATCATTGCCGGTTGCAACCTTAAAAATAGATACAGTTAGTGAGGCCAGGTCAATCGTTTCTAAGTTGCTTATTTCTTTTGGTGTCTCCCTTAAGGCAATAAACTCTGCTTTCAAAGTTCTCTATCAAGGAAATATGAGAGGAGCTGCCATAATTTCTTCTACAAGTGGAAGAAGGTTTGATAATGACAAAGTTAGAGGAATAAGAGTCTCAAGAATAGGGATAACAAAAGAAGCTAAAAAAAAGCTTTCCCGTAAGCTTAATAAATTTAGCATTAATAATGAAACTGTAAAAGAGGCGATTATTCTTGCATCCAAAGTAGCTTCTTCTAAAGATATTATAGCCGAGTTATGTATTTCAGATGACCCTGATTATACAACCGGTTATGTTTCGTCATCAACATATGGTTATCTGAGGATTCCCCGTATCAAAAGAAAAAATGTCAAGAGTGGGGGGAGAGTTTTTTTTGTAAAAGAAGGAACAAATATTCAAAAAATAACAGATTATCTTGAAAGAGCACCTGTCATTATAAACAAGATTTCTTATTGCAGAGGAAAAATTGAATTAAATGAAATCATCCGTAATTCTAATAAATAATCCTGTTGCCAAAAAATCATCCCAAAATAAAATAAGGCAGGCTTGCGATATATTCATGTCAGGAGGTTTTTCTGTAAAAGTTCTTATAACAAAACAGAAAGGTGATGCTGAAAATTTTGCACGTGATTCACTTAAAGAAAAGCCTACTATGATTGTTGCAGCAGGTGGTGATGGTACGGTTAATGAAATAGCAAATGGAATAGCTGGTTCAGAAATACCACTTGCAATTCTTCCACTTGGAACTACCAATGTCCTTGCAAAAGAAATTGGCATACCAGAGAACGTTAAAAACTCTGTTCACATTGCAATGCAGAAATCTTTTAGAAAAATTTCACTTGGCAAAATAACACTGACAGATTCTCCTTTTATAAAAAGATATTTTATTCTTATGGCCGGGATAGGTTATGATGGAGAAACTGTCTACAACATCAATCAAAACATCAAGAAGATAACAGGAAAAGGTGCATATATATTTAGTGGTATTAAGACGTTGTTTAAGTGGAATCAAAAAGAGCTTAAGTTTTTAATTAATGACAAGAATTATCTTGCTTATTCTGCAATTATAGGCAAAGCATCAAAATATGCAGGAAATTTTCATGTAACACCTGATGTAAAACTTACAGAACCTTTTTTTCAGATAGCTTTATTTAAAGGCAACAGCAAATTAGATATGTTTCGATACATAACAGGCATCATTACAGGAAATCTATTAAAAATGAAAGATGTTGAATTTATAAAAACTAAAGATATTACGATTGATGGAAGTGCCCATATTCAAATTGATGGTGATTATTTTGGAAAGACTCCTGCAAAGATCGAAATTGAAAAAGATGCTCTTAGATTAATTTATCCTTGAGGATAAAGTCTTCTGATTAAATCAATATTATTTTCAATTTTTTCGATAAAATTATTATTTGTTGAAAGACATAAATGAACGGAGCCCATATATTTAAATCTTTGTTTCACAACATTATCATAGAAAAAAGGAGTGTTTTTTATAAGTTCTTCCGCTGTTTTAAATATAACAACCCCGGCTTTTTTAAGTTTATCTTTTCCTTCAAAATTATATGCTTCATTGAACTCGTCAAAAAGCTGATGAAGCTTATTAATATAATCAGAAGCAGACATTTGTCCGAGAAGATCAGCGGTGCCAAGCATATATCCTGTTATTCTCTCTTCTTCAGAATTGAATGAAATCTTATCAATATCTAATTTTACGCCTGTACACATAATAATATTATTAACGGAGTTAATGTATTTTTCGTCAAAGCCTTTTTCAGGAAGATATATTTTTGCAAAATCAGCGCTTCTTTGGATATGTACAAATGTATATTTAGCGCCGGTTCCTTCCCTGTCATTATCTGTCTTAATATAACCGGTGTCATGCAATAAAACAGCTATAATACCTTTTTGAAAATATTCAAATGTTATTTTCGGGGATCTTCCGAGATTATTCCAACCATCAATTATTGAAAGAAACGGAGGTATAACCTGAAAGGTGTGCGAGAGATCATGATATTTTGTGTCACACTTTTGAAAACCTTTTTTTTTGCCGGCAAAAAGGTCTATTACATCATTAAAAATATATTCTATTAAATTAATATCTTTTGCATCGTAATTTTTTTTACAAAAATTCCTGATTTCATTAAGCAAATTTTTTCCGTTATTATAATTCATCGTTGATTAAAATTATAAAATAATTCCTCCTCCTATTACTATATCTTTATCATAAAAAACCGCGCTCTGTCCCGGAGCAGGAGCCCATTGAGGCTCATCAAAAACAATGCGGAATATTTGATTTCCATCATCATTTTCATTATACAAATAAATTTTTGCTGGCCTTTCTTTCATTGTTGATCTTATTTTTACAAAAGCTTTTATAAATGTTTCCGATGTCTGAAACCTCTCCTGAATCCAATTAATTTCAGTAACAAAAAATTCTTTTTTTTCTGCATATTCACGTTGTCCAACAAAAATAGTGTTTGTAGTTGGATCAATTTTTATAATATATAATGGCTCATGAAAAGCCATACCCAACCCCTTTCTTTGTCCTACTGTATAATTATAAATCCCTTTATGTTCACCAAGCTTTTCTCCATTAATATGAACAATGGGTCCTGGTTTTGAAATATAAGATTGATGAGCTTTAACAAATTCTTTGTAATTGCTACCCTGTATAAAACAAATTTCCTGACTCTCCTGCCTCTTTGCTAATGGCAAACCTATCTTAAGCGCAATTTCTTTAATCTGTTCTTTCGTCATTGTACCAAGAGGTAGGATTAAATTTTTAAGAATATCCTGATTTAAAGCATATAAAAAGTACGATTGATCCTTTTTCGGATCAATACCTTTTCTAAGACTTACCCTGCTTTTGTTCGAGCCCATGTCAACAATTGCATAATGTCCTGTTGAAATATATGACGCATCTCTTTGTTTTGCTTTTTTAAGAAGCATTGGGAATTTTACAAAACGATTGCAGATAATACATGGATTAGGAGTTTCACCTTTCTGATACGCATTGACAAATGGTTCGATAACCATTTTAGAAAATTCTTTTCTTATATCTATAATTTCATGTTTGATGCCAAGATAATCCGCCACGTTAGCAACTTCTTTAACAGACTTTAATGATGTGCAGGTTGTTTGACCATTGCTGGATTCTTGTTCATACATATAATAAGTAACACCTTCTACTTCATACCCCTGTTCTTTTAGAAGATATGCTGCAACAGAAGAATCCACTCCTCCACTCATTGCAACTATTACTTTTTTCATATTTTAAATATAACAGATTGACCTTAAATATTATAATTACTAAAATAAAAGCCTATGAAAAATATTGTTCTGACAGGTTTTATGGGTACAGGCAAAACAGAAGTTGGTAAGGAACTCTCACGTTTATTGGGTTTAAAAATGATAGATATTGACAATGAGATAGAAAAATCAAAAGGTATTACTATAAATGATATATTTGAACGGTATGGCGAATCAAAATTTAGAGATATAGAGACAGAAATGATAAAAAAGATTTCAACCGAAAAAAATCTTATCATATCAACTGGTGGTGGAGCAGTTTTAAGAGAAGAAAACTTCAGAATGCTTAAAGAAAACGGAATTATTGTCTGTCTTTTTGCAACTCCTGAAACAATATTTGAAAGGACGAAAAATAACTCGGATAGGCCTTTACTTAAAGTCGATGATCCTTTGAAGAAAATAAAGGAACTCCTTGAATACAGACTGCCTTTTTATAAAAAAGCAGATATAATCATAGATACAGAAGGTAAAACTCCTTTGCAAATAGCCGAGGAAATAATGAAAAAAATAAATAAGATGACATAGTGATTTTTAAATGAAGAAAGGATATTGATGGAAAATATTCGGGTAGAGCTTGGAGATAGAAGTTATGATATATTAATCGGGAATTCAATACTCGAGAATACCGGCACAAAATTAAAAACATTCAATTTCAGTCCTAAAATTGCATTAGTAAGTAATGAACTTGTCTTCTCATTGTATGGAGAAATTGTTTCAGAATCTATCAGGAAAGCAGGATTTGATCTTTTAACCGTAATTATTCCAGATGGGGAGCAATATAAAAATATAGAAACTCTCCAGTACATATACAACGAACTTCTAAAATATAAGCTTGACAGAAAATCTGCTCTTATAGCTCTTGGTGGAGGTGTTGTAGGCGATATTACAGGGTTTGCTGCTTCAACCTATATGAGAGGTATTTCTTATATACAGATCCCCACAACTCTTCTTGCACAGGTTGACAGTTCTGTTGGTGGAAAAACAGGTATAGATCACAAACTTGGTAAAAATATGATTGGAACATTCTGGCAGCCAAAACTTGTTTTAATAGATACAAATACACTTAGCACTCTTGAAAAAAGACAATTTCTTGCAGGTCTTGCTGAAGTAATAAAATATGGGATAATATGGGATCCGGAATTATTTCAATTTATTGAAGAGAATAAAGAAAAAATCATCGGACTTGATTCTAACTCGCTGAATTATATTATCAAACGTTCATGTGAGATTAAAGCAGAAATAGTATCACAGGATGAAAGAGAATCAGGGGTAAGAGCAATCCTTAACTACGGACATACAATTGGGCACGCTATTGAAACTGTAACAAAATACACCCGTTATCTACATGGTGAGGCTATCTCAATAGGAATGTGTCTTGAAGCAGAACTCGCTCAATTATTGAATATAATTGAGCCATCTGAAGTCATAAAAATAAAAGATCTTATTAATCATTGCGGACTACCCTGCTATCTACCCGGAGATATAGATAAAATAGAAATTATTTCATCTATGTACTTTGATAAAAAAGCAGTTGCGGGTAAACTTAAATTTATTTTGCCTGAAAGAATCGGCAAAGTGAGAATAGAAAAAAACATCCCTGAAGAAATCCTAAAAAAAACTTTAAAATTATAAATCATTTTAATTAAACCAAATATTTTTAAAAAAACAGGTGAAGAATTTTACATATTATCCATGAAATAATCAGACACGCAGGAAGTGTAAGAACCCAAGCAAGCACTATATTTTTACCAATACCCCATCTAACTGCTGAAAATCTTTTAGAAGCTCCGACTCCCATAATAGTTGAAGAAATTACATGTGTTGTTGATAGAGGCAAGCCAATTCTGGATGCGACTTCTATTACTGTTGCTGCTGCGGTTTCTGCGGCAAAACCATGAATAGGTCTTAATTGTACAAGTTTTACCCCGAGTGTTTTAATAATTCTCCAGCCGCCTGCTGCTGTACCTAATGCCATTGCAGTGGCACAAATAATTATTACCCAGAGTGGCACGTGAAAATCTTTGAGCTGATAATAACTCACCAAAGCCATTGTTATTATCCCCATTGTTTTTTGTGCATCATTGCTTCCGTGGCTGAAAGCCATATAGGCTGCAGACAAAACTTGCAGTCTACCAAATAAATTACTTACAAGCATTGGAGTAGATTTACTGAAGATCCGCATAAGAAATGACATTAACAAAATACTTAAAACAAATCCTATCAATGGTGAAAGAACCAATCCGATGAGTATCTTGTAAACACCTTTCATTATTACTACTTTAAATCCAGATGTGGCTATAGCTGCTCCAACTACTCCCGATAGAATCGCATGGCTTGATGATGTAGGAAGGCCAAAATACCAGGTTAATAAATCCCATATAATTGCAGCGCTTAGAGCAGAAATTATGGTTATTTGTGTGATGCTTATAGCTTCAACCAATCCTGCACCAACAGTTTTTGCAACTGCAGTTCCTGAAAGAGCGCCAATCATATTGAGAAAAGCAGCCATGAGTACAGCTACTTTAGGCGAGAGAACCCTGGTAGATACAGAGGTTGCTATTGCATTTGCTGTATCATGAAAACCATTAATAAAATCAAAGACAAGCGCAAGTATTATAACTATTAAAAGAAGAATAAAAGACTCAGGCATTTTTAAGGACTATTGACTCAAGAATATTTGCGACATCCTCACATTTATCGGAAGCATCTTCAAGGTGTTCATAAATTTCTTTCCATTTTATAACAAGAATGGGATCCTTGATTTCTTCAAAGAGATGTCCGAGTGCATCTCTAAATCCTCTGTCAATTCTGTTTTCAAGCCTATTTATTTCTATACAATATTCCTGAATATGATTATAATTTTTATCCTTTAGTTTTTTTATAGCTTTCTCTACAAGCTCAACGGTTGTCAATAAATCCTTTGCCATCGTAATAGCCCATTTTGTTGACTCTTTTAGTTTGAATACTGTCAGCCTGTCAGCCGCACCCCAGATTAGGTCTACTATATCATCAAGTGTTGATGCAAGCGCATGAATGTCTTCTCTATCAATTGGTGTTACAAAAGTTTTATTCAATTTTCTAATAATATCATGGGTCATTACATCGCCTTCCTGTTCAAGTTCATGTACTTCGCGAGCCCATGCCTCAAGATTGGTAAAATGTTCCATGATCCCAACAATTAATGTGGCTGCATGAGTTGCATTTGCAGCAGCCTTTTCAAAAATACTAAAGAAATCTGTTTCTTTCGGAAAAATTTTCATATCTTTTACCTATCGAGTGTTAGAATATACAAAAATGATGACAAAGTCAATGAATGATTTGCAATTTTATAATAAAGATTATAAAATTATTAATAATAAAATTTAATAATCTCGAAGCTTAATAATTAGATTAAAAAAAACGATAAATAATTTATAAAAAACACGGGTAAATACATCTAAAATTATGACAAGAGCAATAAAAATATTTCATGAATCATTACTGGATCATTTAGTTTATACCTTTGCCAAAGATAAATTCTCTGCAACACCAAGAGATAAATTTAATGCTGCTGTTTTGTCAGTTCGAGAGAATCTTATCGAGGCATGGATGAATACCCAGCAGCAATATTACTATAAAGATTTAAAGAGAGTTTATTATCTTTCGCTCGAATTTCTTCTTGGAAGACTTCTAAGAAATTATGTTCTAAACCTAAACTTACCGGACGACTATAGTAAAGCTGTAGATGTTCTTGGTTTGACTTATGAAGAAATTATTGAACATGAATGGGATGCAGGGCTTGGCAACGGAGGACTCGGCAGGCTCGCAGCATGCTTTCTTGATTCCCTCGCAACGCTTGGTTATCCTGCGTACGGGTACGGGATAAGATATGAATATGGTATATTCAACCAGAAAATCATCAACGGCTATCAAGTTGAATCTCCTGATAACTGGCTGAGATATGGCAACCAATGGGAATTTCCAAGACCCGAAGTAATCTATCCCGTTCACTTTTACGGTAGAGTTAATACAATAACAGGTGGAAGTGGAAGATTTAGAATGGAATGGGTTGATACCGATGAAGTCATGGCAATGGCCTATGATTATCCTGTCCCCGGTTTTCACAATGATATTGTTAATACTCTAAGACTATGGTCGGCAAAATCATCAAGGGAATTCAATTTTGAATATTTCAATAGCGGTGATTATATAAAAGCAGTGGAAGATAAAAGCAATAGTGAAACCATATCAAAAGTATTATATCCTGATGACCAGACTCTCGCAGGAAAGGAATTGCGTCTAAAACAACAATATTTTTGTGTAAGCGCTACAATCAGGGATATATTAAGAAGGTTCAAGAAAGATCATGAAAACTTCGAGGAATTTCCTGATAAGGTAGCCATACAATTAAATGATACCCATCCTGCCATAGGAATAGCAGAACTTATGAGAATACTTGTTGACGAAGAGATGATAGGATGGGCTGAAGCATGGGAAATAACCCGAAAAACCTTTGCATATACAAATCATACTGTTTTACCCGAAGCTCTTGAGACATGGTCAGAAGGACTTATGAATTATTTACTTCCAAGACATCTTCAGATAATTAAGGAAATAGACAGAAGATTTATGATACAGGTTGAAAATACCTTTCCTGACGAACCGGAAATGAAATGGCAAACAGCAATCATAACAGGCGATGGTGATAGAAGAGTTCATATGGCAAGACTGGCAATTGTTGGTAGTCATACTGTTAACGGTGTTTCACAATTGCATTCTAACATCTTAAAAAATTATGTTTTTAATAATTTCCATAGGTTGTACCCAGAGAAATTTTGCAATGTCACAAATGGAATTACACCGAGACGCTGGCTTCTTGAAGCAAACCCTGAACTTTCAACACTCATAACAGAAGCTATTGGTGATAAATGGATTAGAAATTTTGAATTATTAAGAGAACTTGAAAAATTCGTGGATGATTCTGAATTCTGTAATAGATTCAATCAAATTAAAGAACATAATAAAAATGCGTTATCTGAATATCTTGAAAAGACCTGCAAATTGTCTTTCCCTGTTTCTTTTATGCTTGATTGTCAGGTTAAAAGAATGCATGAATATAAAAGGCAATTATTAAACATACTCCATGTTTTAACTTTGTATAATAGAATTCTTGATCAAAGGATTGATAATTCCTTCGTGCCAAGAACAGTACTTTTCAGTGGAAAAGCAGCACCGGGATATTACATTTGTAAACTTTTCATAAAACTGATCCACAACATTGCGCAAATTATTGATACCAATCCCGACGTTAGAAAGTACCTAAAAGTCATCTTTGTCCCAAATTATAGTGTATCTCTTGCTCAACGTATTATTCCTGCCGCTGAACTTTCCGAACAGATATCAACAGCTGGATACGAAGCATCAGGTACAGGTAATATGAAATTTACATTGAACGGCGCATTAACTATCGGTACACTTGATGGTGCAAATGTTGAAATCATGCAAGAAGTTGGAAAAGAAAATTTCTTTCTTTTTGGAATGAATGCCCGGGAAATCATGGAAATCCAGAAGAACTATAACCCGCATAAATATTATGAGAATAATAAAGAACTCCGGAGAATTATAAAACAACTTTCTGACGGTTATTTTTCTCCCGGAGAACCACATTTATTTCAACCGGTTGTAAGAGCTTTGCTTGAGCACGACAGATTCTTTGTTCTCGCAGATTATGAATCGTATATTCAGTGCCAGGAAAAAGTTTCAGAAACATTCCGGGACAGAGATAAATGGACAAAAATGGCAATACTTAATGTGGCAAGATCTGGTAATTTCTCAAGTGACAGGGCAATAAAAGAATATGCAGAAAACATATGGCATATCTCGCCTTTGACTTAAGCAAAAGCAATTTTGAGAAATGTCTGAATTATACGGGGTGATCAATATTTCAATCTATAAGCAGGAGACCAGATTTTATCCTTGTCTATTATATGTAAAACTTCCCAGCCTATCCTCTGTAATTCCAATGCAATCCATTTTCTGTGACATTTCCACGGAAATTTCTCTGCACATACAATAACAGAAATTTTACTAATAGCTATGGACTCAAGAATTTCTACACCTTCTTTGAATTTCTCAGTCAGGGTATAAGCTTTATAACCGCCTTTTCTAAATCCACCGAGTTCCTTGCCGAGAAAATAATAGTCAATATTTTGTTTCTTCAGAAGTTCTTCAAGTTCTTTTTTACAATAAATATTTATTTTACTTCTCGGATAACTCCTTACATCAATTAGCGCCTGAATATTGTATGACGCAAGAATCTCAATAAAATCTTCTTCACTCCTTAAATCAGTTCCAAGTGTAAAAATTTTTTTCATCTTAATCTATGGTAACTATAATTTATCAGGTACCTGTTGCCTCACATAAAAATCTAAACAAAAAGTTTCTCTGTTGCCTCATTAAAATTATAAAA
>DYFC01000056.1 GCA_020725385.1 Nitrospira japonica
AATCATCTTTAAACGTACACTAAGGTATCGAAAAATAAATTTTTTCGCAACATCTGCATTACTTTAAATGCATTTTTCAGGTTTACGGTCTTTATGGCTTGTCAGCTCGCAGGCTTTCAAGTATGTTTTTAAGATATAATTCAGGATACTTCCATTCTGTACCAGCCATTACCGAATACAGCATCTTCGCCAACGTGGACATATTCACCAAGTATAAGCCATGGGAGAAATTCTTTTAGATTACCTTCAAAAGTAATATCTCCTATAAACCCGCTAATATCATGCTGTATATGTTGCGATTTGCTTGTCCTTACAAGATCGATCCATTTAAGATTAACATTTTTTGTCTTAATTTTTCTTGCTTTCTCTGCGAGTCCTTTGAAATCAATATCAATGTTTTTACCGCAATAAGTTAATGAAAGCGCATTAATTCTATCCCTTAATCTCCTGATTATATGATGAAACTCGGGAACTCTTATTGGTATGCTTTTGCCTTTTTCTCCTGTAGGATTAAATCTAATTCTTGTTGGAGTTAAAAAATATAATGTTAAGTTTCTGCTATCACTTATTTTTTCAGCCTGTTTTGTTATTTCGTTGCCTGAAATTACAAGTTGGATGTTCTTTATTGTATTTTTATCAGGCTCAAATATGGATTCTGAATTAAAGCCTTTTAATACTCTGATGTCATGAAGTTTGAAACGACCTCTGTTTATACCTATCCCCCATTTCCCGAGTTCTATTATGGGAACTATTACATAAGGAAGGAAATTTATGCTTTTACCAATGAGTATCATCTCAAATTTAATATCCTGTTCTGATGAATAATCTTTTGTTATTTCAAGAGGAGGTTTTATGACAAAGCCACGTGGTGTATTAAATAATCTTTTTGCAGGATTAATGCAAATTGGATTGAATATAAGAGTATATGCGCATTTTTCTATTAAAGAGCAATCCTCACAATCTGTTTTTTGTTTAATACACACGATTTTTCTTAATGAAGAGCCAAATGCTCCTCTTAGTATATTTCCTTTATTGTATGCAGGCATTCTAATAAGGTTTTCCGGATGTAGGGTAAATTCGTAGCGGGCCAAAGTAAAATGATCAAACATAAGATAATAATAGCATATTTATTTCGTTAAACTAAAAATGCATTATCGGGCTAATTATTTGTTGTATCTTCAATAATATTCTTTAAATTTCTTAAAGCTTCATCAAGTTTTTCTATATCTTTTGTGCCACCCTGCGCAAGGTCTGGTTTGCCACCACCTTTTCCTCCTGCAATTGCAGAAAGTTTTTTCATAATATTGCCGGCATGAAATTTTTTTGTTAAATCTTTTGTTACCATGCATACCATTGAAGCCTGGCCTTCACTAACAGATGATGTTATTATAATTCCCGACTTAATACGGTCACGAATATTGTCAGAAAGAAGGCGTAATTCATTCAAGTTCATATCATCCTGTCTTAAGCTTACAAGTTTTACATTATCAAAAGTTATAGCGGAATTTATTGCATCTTTAATAACATCTCCGGAAGAACCTGTTTTGAGTTTTTGTACTTCTTTTTCGAGTGATTTTATATCTGTTAAAAGTTTCTGAATTTTCTCTAAAGGCTTGTCAGCTTTTAGTATTTCTTTTATATTGTTAAGTTCTGTTTTCTGTTGTCTTAGAAAATCAAAAGCATATTTTCCAGTCAATGCTTCTATTCTTCTTACTCCAGAAGCTACACTTCCTTCGGATGTTATAACAAACAGACCTATTTCGCCTGTTGCTTTACAGTGCGTTCCACCACAAAGTTCTTTGCTGAAATCACCTGCCGAGACTACCCGAACAGTATCACCGTATTTCTCATCGAATAAGGCCATTGCACCCGAATTCATAGCATCCTGAATATTCATAATATCTGTTTTTACGGGTAGATTCTCTATGATTTTTTCATTAACTATATCTTCAACTTTTTCTATTTCGTTTCTGTGCATACCGCTAATATGGGTGAAATCAAACCTTAATCTTTCATTATCTACCACAGAACCCGATTGCTTAACATGATTTCCAAGCACTATGCGCAATGCTTTATGCAAAAGATGAGTTGCTGTATGGTTCCTCATAACTTCTTTTCTAAAGGAAGCATTAACTTTGCAAAGAACTTTCTCACCTTTTTTAATTTTACCTTTAAGAACTTTTGCATAATGATAAAAAAGTTGCGAGGGTTTTTTAGTGTCTTTTATTTCTATAAATGATTTTTCCGTTTCTATGGAACCTATATCACCGACCTGGCCACCTGATTCTCCATAAAAAGGTGTACGATCAAGTATCAGGATACCTTCTTCACCTTCATTTAATTCTTCTGTTAATTCATTATCTCTCAAGATTGCTAATACATAAGATTCAGATGAAAGGCTATCATAACCAACGAAAATTGTATTTTCACCAATTCCATGTATTTCGGTTGAAACAGAAGGGATGCTACCCTTAAATACATCGGTTATTACTTTTGATTTCTGACGATGGGCTTCCATTTCTTTATGAAAACCTTCTTCGTCAATTATAAGGCCTGCATCTAATGCTATATCTTTTGCAAAATCAAGAGGCAATCCGTGTGTTTGCTGCAATCTTGCAACTTCTTCACCCGGAATTACTCTAAGATTCTCGGACTTTGCTTTTTTAATAATTTCATCGAATAAGTTCATAGAATTTTCAATGGTTCTATGGAAATTCTCTTCCTCGATTTTTAAAAGTTTTATATTTCTACTATTTTCCTTAACAATTTCAGGATATACATTTCCCATAGCTTCAATAACCGGAGCCGTAAGCTTATAGAGACATGGCTCGTGAAGATTTAAAAGTTTTGCGTGTCTTGAAGCTCTTCTGATAATTCTTCTTAAAACATAACCCCTGCCTTCATTTGAAGGAATGCATCCTTCTGAGAGCATAAAAACACTTGCTCTTATGTGATCTGCGATTACTCTCATTGAAGCTGTGTTATCAGTGGTGGAACCATACTCAATACCCGATAAAGATGATATTGCGTCTATAACAGGCTTGAATATATCTGTATCAAAATTTGTAGGTTTACCCTGTAATACTGCGCTAATACGTTCTAATCCCATTCCAGTGTCAATACTTGGTTTTGGTAAAGGATTAAGTTGTCCATTCTCATCCCTGTTATATTGCATGAAAACAAGATTCCAGAGTTCAAGGAATCTATCACAGTCACATGCAACATTGCAGTCAGGTTTGCCGCACCCGATATGTGAGCCCTGATCAATAATTATCTCAGAACACGGACCACATGGTCCTGTGTCTCCCATCTGCCAGAAATTATCTTTTGCGCCAAGACGAACTATTCTGTTTTCCGGGATTCCGGTGAGTTCATTCCAGAGTTTTGCTGCTTCATCATCTTCTTCATATACAGAGACATAAAGTTTATCCTTAGGAAGACCGAATATATTTGTTAAAAGATCCCATCCGAAAATTATCGCATCTTTTTTGAAGTAATCACCAAAAGAAAAATTTCCCAGCATCTCAAAAAAAGTGTGATGCCTTGCTGTATGTCCAACATTTTCAAGGTCACTATGCTTTCCACCTGCGCGCATGCATTTCTGACATGTAGTTGCACGGGTAAAATCTACTTTCTCGGTACCAAGAAATATTTTTTTGAATTGAACCATTCCGGCATTAACGAAGATTAGGGTAGGGTCATCCCATGGTATTAAAGGTGAACTCGGTACAATTTTATGCCCTTTGGACTGGAAATACTCAAGAAATGCAGTACGTATCTCGGAACTTTTCATATATCTCCTATAAGAACTAAAATATATTTATTTTACATATATAAGCTTGCCATCATAAAAGAATAGTATTTTTGTCCCGATAATGCCGAGTTTCGAATATATCCATTCTGTTCTTGATTTCCCTTCATAAGGTTCGAGAATTTTCTGATAATCAGGGTTTCCCCATGCGTATCTTACCTGCTCGGGAGTCATTCCAAGAGCTACTTCGCCTTTACGGATATTGTCCTGAATATTTGAAGGAAATCCCTGAATCTCGGTCTCAGAATATCTTACAGGGCTTGTACAACCGGTTAAAATAATTGCTGAAATCATTAATGAGATAACCACGATAATTGAAACAATTTTTTTCATTACTTACTCCTCCTTTTTAATTTGATTTAAAGCCTTAAATATTATATCAGAGCTATAACCTCTTCTCAGTAACTGATTATATAATCTTCTTTTGGTTTTTTCATTAAGATGAAAGCCGGGGTTTTTGATTTTTTTCAAAAGAAATTGATTTGCTTTATCCAAATCTTCATTATCATTATCAATGCATACAGATGTAATTATATTTCTTGGAATTCCTTTTTGTAAAAGGTATCTTCTAACTCCTTCAGAACCCAATAATTTTCTTTCAGAAGCATCACGTTTTAATGATTCTGCCAATAAAGAATCATTTATAAAACCAAGTCCCTTTAAATATTCTATTTCCAAAATTATCTCATTCTCCGTAAATCCTTTATTTTTAAGTCTTTCTTTAAGTTCTTTTTCACTTCTTGCTCGATAACCGAGAAGCTTTAGAGCATATTGTCTTATTTTATTTTGAGAATCTTTCAATTTTCATTTCGTCCTTGACATCAGGTTTTTTCTCGAAAGATTCAAGCGCCAGATCACTTGTGGATTGAATACCTTTTACTTTAAGTACAAAGTCATCCGGATTTGTTGCTCGTCTTAGAGCTTCCTCGTAAGTTATTAAACCTGATTTATAAAGACTGAAAAGTGATTGATCGAATGTCTGCATGCCATAATGAATAGCTCCTTGTTCAATAACATCGGGAATGGTTTTTGTTTTATCAGGATCAAGTATGCAATCTTTTATAGTAGCAGTTGCAATAAGAATTTCTACAGCAGGAACCCTACCTTTACCATCGGCTCTTGGTACAAGTCTCATGGAAATAATAGCTTTGAGAACAGATGATAATTGCATTCTAACCTGTTTATGCTGGTACGGAGGAAATACAGCAATGATTCTATTAACAGTTTCTGTAGCATCAATAGTATGAAGTGTGCTCAAAACAAGATGTCCTGTTTCAGCAGCAACAAGGGATGTCTGTATGGTTTCAAAGTCTCTCATTTCACCAACAAGAATTACATCAGGGTCCTGCCTTAGAGCCTGCCTTAAGGCTTTGCTGAAAGATTCTGTATCGCTGCCTATTTCTCTCTGGTTAACAATGCTTTTTTTATCTCTATGGAGATATTCAATTGGATCTTCGATTGTTATTATATGTTCTGTTCTTGAGGAATTAATGAGGTCTATCATAGAAGCAAGAGTAGTAGATTTTCCGCTACCGGTTGTTCCTGTAACAAGAATTAAGCCCCTTTGTTCCATAGAAATCTTTTTAATAACTTCAGGCAATAACAATTCATCAATAGTTGGTATCCTCATCGAAATAACACGAAATACAAGACCTACTGTACCTCTTTGCATAAATATATTACAGCGGAATCTTCCAAGCCCAGGAACACTATATGCAAGATCAATATCATTTTTTCTCTTAAAGACATCTGTTTGGCCAGGAGTCATTACAGAAAGTGCAATTTTTGTCGCATCTTCATGGGTAAGTTTTTTTTCCGATGTTAAAGGCACAAGTTCTCCATGTATTCTAAGAATCGGCGGAGACCCTACTTTTATATGGAGGTCAGATGCTTCTAAAGCATGGGCTTTTCTTAATAGATCATTAATTTCCATTATTACCTCCTGAGATGAAAGGCTTCAATAACCTTGCCTTCTATTTCTTTTGTTATTTCAGGATTATTTTTAAGGTATTCCTTAACATTTTCGCGACCCTGTCCGATTCTGTTTCCTCCATAGCTATACCATGCACCTGATTTTTCTATTATACCTTTTTCAACTCCGAGATCTACTATCTCACCTTCACGTGATATTCCTTCATTAAAATAAATATCAAATTCAGCCTGTTTAAAAGGTGGAGCCACTTTATTCTTTACTACCTTTACCCTAACACGACCGCCAATAGTATCCTGATTCTCCTTGAGATTTTCTATTCTTCTAATATCAAGCCTCATCGAAGAATAGAACTTAAGAGCATTACCGCCTGTTGTTGTTTCGGGATTACCAAACATTACACCTATTTTCATTCTTATCTGATTTATGAAAATAACAGTAGTATTTGATTTTGATATTGCTGCTGTTAGTTTTCTTAGAGCCTGACTCATAAGCCTTGCTTGGAGTCCCGGTAAAGAGTCACCCATTTCACCTTCTATTTCTGCTTTTGGAACAAGTGCTGCTACAGAGTCAATTGTAATTATATCAATTGCACCGCTTCTTACAAGAACCTCTGCAACCTCAAGAGCCTGTTCTCCTGTATCAGGCTGTGAGACTAATAGATCTTCGATTTTAACTCCAAGTTTCTGTGCATAATTAATATCAAGAGCATGTTCTGCGTCAATAAAAGCAGCGTTGCCTCCTGCTTTTTGAGCCTGTGCTATAGCGCTTAGTGCAAGAGTAGTTTTTCCTGAAGATTCCGGACCATAAATTTCTATTACCCTGCCTCTTGGAAAGCCACCTATACCTGTTGCGATATCAAGAGTTAGAGAGCCGGTGGGTATTACCTGTAACCCTTCAGCTACTTCTTGTGAGCCGAGCCGCATTATTGAGCCTTTGCCAAAACTCTTCTCTATCTGGGAAATAGCCATCTCAAGTGCTTTTACTTTGTCTTTATTCATTTTTCCCTCCGTTTAATTTTCCTTAAATTTTGTATATATATTTTATACTTCATTCATTTTTATTTCATATAAACAACTATATTCCGGGCATGTTGGTTTTAAAACACTTTTCATAATTTTTATTGAATCAACAAGAACATCTCCAAATTCTTTTGTAGCATTATTATCAAGCTCTTTAATAATGTTTAATGCCCCTTTTTTGGAACGAAATCTGCCAATTGTTAAATGTGGTTTAAAATCTCTGTCATCTTCTTTAAATCCGAGTTGTTTCATTGATTTATCAATATCCTTCTGGAGTTTTATAAAAGTATCGGGATATTCAATTCCTATCCAGCAAACCCTTGGATATTTACTATTTGGAAATACCCCTGTACTTTTTATTTTAATATTGAATGGCCTGTAAGATTTTACCACCATTGATATTTTGTCTCTAATTTCTGTAATAAGCTTTTCACGGGTATTACCCAGAAATTTCAATGTTATATGTAAATTATCAGCAGATACCCATTTTATATCAGCATCATGTTTTTTAAGAAATTCAACCAAATCATTAATATCTTTTTTTATAGAATCCGGTATATCAACTGCAATAAAACACCTAATATCCATAAAAAATAAAATAAACCTGCAAGATTAAATTAGTATAAATTCCTGCGAGAATATCATCCATCATTATTCCAAGTCCGCCATTCAGTTTTTTTTCAACAAATCTTATAGGGAATGGTTTTAGTATATCGAAAAAACGGAATAAAAAAAAGGCTGATATAAGAATAGCATAATTAACCGGTAGACTAAAAACAGAAATTAAATATCCAAGAAGTTCATCTATTACTATGTGACCGCTATCTTTTTGTCCGATTACCCTTTCAGCAATTGTTGAAGATGCTATTCCTATAATTGTAATAAAACATATCAGCAAACCCTGTACATATAAGGAAATATTAAATATCATTAAAAGTAATACTCCGATAGCACTTGCCCATGTTCCGGGCGCAACAGGTAAATAACCTATAAAACCAAGAGTAGCAATATTTTTAAAAATGATTTCCGATATTTTAGGGATTTTATTCATTAATAATTTTGTAAGAATAATGGATTTTTGCCGAACCTTCGAGAGTAGCTTTGACAGAGCAATATTTGTTCATTGAAAGCTCAACGGCTCTTTTTACTGCTTCTTCAGATATGTTTCTACCTTTTACAATATATTCAATGGTAATTTCAGTAAGTTTTTTAGGGAATTCTTCTGCTTTATTTCCTTTTACATTTATTTCAAGACCTGTGACATCCTGTTTCTTCTTTCTCAATATAGAAATTACATCCATTCCTGTGCAACCACCGGATGCGATAAGAAGCAATTCCACAGGTCTTGGTCCTGTATTTTTACCACCAACAGAAGGGTCTGAGTCCATTACAATAGCATGTCCTGAACCGGAGTCACCAACAAATTGCATTTCTTTAACCAGTGTGACTTTAGCTTTTAGCATTAAAACCTCCCGAATTTTATGTATAAATCTTCTTTATCATCTTTCTGTTCCCTGGTTGAATCAGAGGATAAAGTTTATTTATATGTTGGTTTCATTACCTTTGTTTGAACAGAGAATCCAGAAAAATTGGTTTTGGTTTCCGTTTTCCGGTATTGTCTGTTCCCCTCATCGAGAGGGTATATTATAAAAAAGGGATGTTTTTTTACTTTTTACTCTCTACTTTTTGTTAATTGTTAGCTTGAGAGACTGCTGCTTGATGACTTACTTTACGTATTAATCATAAACCTTAGAAGCAATTTTAACTGTCAGATCTCCAAGCATGTTAGTGTAGCTACCTAATTCGTTGTCATACCAGCCATAAATTACAGCCTGTGTTACAGGAATTTCAATAGTGGCCGGTATTTTTCCTGTAAACTGATCAGATGGAATATTATATAATTTAGCTAAATCAAGAGTCATGTTTGCTGTTCTGGTATGGGTTTCGCTGCCTTCAATAATAGTAGCCGGTCCATAATGTCCTATTATATCCGAAGATACATTTTGTTCTTCGGTATATTTTATGTAACCTCTTTTTTCCTTTTCCTCTGCATTTTTGTAAATATCATTCAATAGCTTTCTTGTGATTACAGGAGGTTTGCCTGGTTCTTCACATAAAGCGAGAACAAGAATAATCAAAGAGCCTGTTGAGATTGGCACTCTTACTGATTCTGCTATAAATCCTATTTGCTGCATTTCAGGGATAACGAGTGCAAGTGTTTTAGCAGCACCTGTTGTTGTGAGAATGATGTTATTCATGATGCTTCGATTTTTTCTTAAGTCGGTTGCACCTGCGCCTGGCAATCTGTCAAGAACCTGTTGTGTGCCTGTGGCAGCATGTACTGTTGCCATTGAAGCGCTGAGTATTTTCTGAGGTCCAAAATAGTCGAGTAAAGGCTTTATCATGTAAGATAAACAGGTTGTTGTACATGAAGCTGCTGAAATTATATTGTGCTTTGAATGATCATATTTATCATCATTTATTCCAATAACAAGAGTAATTGCATCTTCGGGCATTTTTATACCCTTCTCTTTAATCTTGAAAGGTGCTGATACTATAACCTTTTCAGCGCCTGCTTCTATATGACCTCTTGCAGCACCTTCTTTAGAATCAGGCATCGCAGCCGGGTCTTTGAATTTACCCGTAGCTTCAACAACGACTTTAACCCCGTGTTCTTTCCATTTTATGTCTTTTGGATTGCGGGCTTCTCTTAAAATTGTCACAGGAATCCCGTCTATTGTCATAGTTCCTTTATCTTCGTCAATATTATCAATAATTCTGTTTGCTTTGTAACCATACAGATAGGATTGCAATGAACCGTATGTAGAATCTTTTTCTATATAAAGGGCTATATCTTTCAGACTTGTTCCAGCTTTTCTGCCTATGTTAACAACTATTTCGGAAAAATATTTTCTTCCAATATGATTCCAGAGACTTAATTTGCCTATTCTTCCAAAACCATTAATACCGAGAATCTTCTTACTGTTGGATAACATAGATGCTTTGCTCCTTTCTGACATATTTTCACCCCTTTTAAATTATTTTAATAATGATACAATTATAACTCTAAAAAACATATCTGTCCAAATTATTTTAATTGCATTTTCCGGGTTTAATATAATAATGCTCTTTATATTTTCCCGGAGACTTCTGCCCTGATTTCTTTTGTATTATGAAGCCCTTCGTAAACTGCTCCATTCCGTCCATCAATACTTAGAAAGTCACCTGCGTTGATTGTCTTTTTATTTAGAATACATTTTTTCTCCTGTTCCAAAACTATGAGATTATTGCAGCCAACTACGCATGTCTTTCCAAGACGATTGGCTATAATAGAAGCGTGAGAAGTTGAACCTCCCCGTGCAGTCAAAATACCATCTGCAGCAGAAATATGTCTTATATCATCTGGAACAGTATCGGACCTGATAAGTATTAAAGGCATATCAGGCTCCTTTTTCCTGAATTCCTGTATTTCGTCGAGGTCAAAGACTACCCTTCCGCTTAAAGCTCCTCCACCAACTCCGATCCCTCTCGATAAATAACTGGATGAAAGTTCTTCGGATGGTTCAAAAGCCATGAATGTTTCACGTCTTGTAATAGCCATATCTCTTGTCTGGAGTATAAAAAGCTTTTCAGGGGATACTCCTTCAAAAGTGAATTCAATTTCCTGTGCACTCCATCTTTCATTATAAATGAGGTCTTTGGCAATCTTTAGTAGTGCATTATAATTTTCAGGAAATTTTTCTTCGAATGAAACTTCCGTGAGTCTTTCCTCGGAAGGTTTTTGTTCATTGGAAATAGGAAGTGTCGTCACAAGTCCTGAAACTATATCTTCACCCTGAGCACCTGTTGCGTAGTCTCCCCAAAGAACTACTCTATCGCCTGTCTCAAGAGGATTGCGTGTAAAAAGAACTCCTGTTCCCGAGTTTGTATCAAGATTACCATATACCATTGCCTGAACTATTACAGCGGTGCCCCAATTTTCTGAGATTCCCATAATTTCACGAAAAGCCTGTGCTTTTTTGGATGACCAGGATTTGAAAACCTGTTCGATCGCAACAAAAAGCTGCTTGATTGGTTCGTCATATATATGTATTCCATTTTCCTCAACAGTTCTTCTGTAAGATAAAGCCAATTCTTTCATCTGTTCGGGTGAGAATTGTATTTTTTTCAATACATGATATTTGTTTTTATGAAAATTCATTAATGCGTCGAATTTATCTCTTTCCATTCCATAAGACATTCCCCAGCATTGCATAAATCTTCTGTAACAATCCCATGCAAACCATGGTTTGCCGGTTTTTCTTATTAGACCTTCCACAATTTCTTCATTCAGACCAACATTCAAGAAAGAAATCATCATGCCCGGCATTGAAATAGCGCTTCCGCTTCTAACCGAAACGAGCAAAGGATTTTCTGGATCTCCAAAAAATTTTCCGGTTTGTCTTTCAAGGACTGAAAGATGTTTTTTTATGCCTTCTTCGAGATGTTCCCTTACATATCTGAATCTATTAATAGCTTTTTCACACCTGAAGACTTCTGTGGTTATTATGAAACCAGGGGGAACAGGTATTTTCAAAGAAGCGAGTTTAACTAAATTATGACCTTTATTCCCGAGATGTATCCTGTCAAAAGTAACCTGATTCGGAACATGAATTCCTGACAATGCTTTCTTGGGGTCATAACTCATTAATAAATCGAGTGTCTGGACATCGAGTCCTTCTGCCTGCTCAAAAAGTGTTTTAAGGATTCTGCTTATGAAATTGTCAAGTTGCTGTAGCCCGAATGAACTTGCTACTATTTCTCTAAGGAATTGTTCCGAGATTTTATTGATGAATTCTGAGTCAGTTACTGATTTTTCTGTGTGCAGATATTTTGAGAGAATATGTTCGGTCCCGATATTCATTATTATCTGTTTAAGATTGTTCTTATAAATGCTACTGTAATATGTATTTAAAATATCCTGTACAGCTTCTGAAAAACCTCTGAATATATCAATATACTGTGAAAAAGAAAAGCGCCTTACTTCAAGCGCAACAGTGAGAAGTTCAAGATTATTCTCGAATCTGTTTGATGATATTCCATCGATTTGAAGGGCTTTAAAAAACAAACTGGCATATTTCTGTATTTTAAATAATGTAGCTCTTGTAATAAATTTAAGATTTATTGAGTGAAGTAAGTCTTCAAAAAGAATATTTGCAAGATTTTCAAGCCTGTAACTTATCGAAAGAGCATCAAATTTTCTTTCATGATATTTACCATACATAGAAGGCATTCCTGCTGCGATATGTCTTTTACGGAAAATATTCTCAACAGGTTCATATTTTTCAGGAGATAGTATTATTTCCTTCAGTTTCTCAAGATAATTCAAAACTGCTTCGAGTCTCTGTGCGATATTTCCTTCATCAAGGATGTTTATCAATGAATCTGTTGCAGGAAGCCCGAGACTATGTGCATATACGAGTTGTTCTTTAATATCTTTAATATCAAATCTATATTTTTTATGGAGTAACTGATAGAATTTTATCGCGAGGTATGCACGTCTTTTTTCTCTATCCGAAACCTCCTTAATATTTTCAACCAGTAGAATTATTTCTTCTTCTGTTAAGTAAAGCAAGTCAGAAATATACTTTATGCCTTTGCCCATGAATATTTGTTTGAAGATAATATGCAATTCATCATAATATTGTCCCGATGGTTCAAGTCTGTTATAAAGTTCTTCGTAAAGAAAATCTTTCAGATTTGTTTTATCTTTTGTAAGCCAGAAATATAATACTGCTTCTATAAAATCAACGACACGAGCACTGCTGTCAACATGACTTTGCTTTCTTAAAAAATGTATGAGTTTATCATTTCTATGTGTAAGTTCATCTATTTCTGTTGAAACTTCGCGTAACGGACCTTCAGCTCCGATTTCACTGAAATAAACAGGAAAAAGTTTTGCTAATTGTTTTATTAAATGATAAACAGGCTTAATATCACTGTTAAGGAGTTTTGTTATATCTTTTTGAAAGATATCAGTGTCACTTATATGCACTCCGCCAAGACTTAAATTTATAATAAGTCCTGAGATGAGTTGTTTTGACCATTTTGGATTGTTTTCGATAAGTTCAAGCCATACCCTTATATTTTTCAAATGGGCTCTGTTAGCTTTGACCTGCCATTCATCCGAGACACCTTTAATATCAGGATACTGAAACCCTAAGGATACAATTTTCTGCAAATACCATTCTACAAGACTGCTTATGCCTTTGCTGTATAATGCATTCCCTGTAATCTGTATGCAATATAATGCTGTCTCAGGATATTTCTTAAAGCTTTGCTGGAAAACTTCAAAAATTTCTGATAATGCTTCTTTAATCTGGTTAGGTTCACCAAGTCTTACAATATTTGAGATGGTGCGGTTAATTTCCCTCAGTGTGTTTTCATGAATACTGCTTAACCCCGGAGTGTCCATTATCATCAAAAGATAGATTATTTTAATATTCAAATCCCGAATTACATCACCGGTTAATGATAGTTTTCCTGCTATCTCTTCATAAAATCTTGCGATTTGAATGAATCCAGGAAATTTTATGAGTTCTTTTAAACGTACAATTTCATTTTCAATGCTATCAATGGAATTGAGTTCATTTAAAAGTTCCTGAAGATTAGAATGGGAAATTGGATAAAAAATTTCTTCGAATTTTTTGTGCTTATCCTCTTGAGTCTGAAAATAATTGTTTTCTTTAAGCCAGAGCAAAGGATCTTTTTGTCTTAGCCAGTAAGAATATGTTTCTCTAAAAAATCTTTTAAGTAATTTATTGAAAGTTGTTAAATCAATCTGGTTAGGTATTTTTTCAAGAAGAATCTGCCCATGTTTTTTTAATTGATGCTGGTTTTCTATAATAATCAAGAAAAGATTATCCGGAAGCTCAAGCAGTTTTAAAAAACATTCAGACAATACAGTTGAATATCTATCTAAATCATTAGCTGTATCCATCAATATTTTTTCAAGATAAACAAGAATATTTTCGATTGCTGAATAATGAATTGAAATATCGGTGCTTGATAGAGCATTAAAAAAGAAACTCATTATAGTTTTGGAAACTTCAGGAGCTTTTTCATGCTGGTCATATAGGTAGAAGTTTTTCAAAGCATAATTGCGCATACTTTTTAGAACATCAGTAAGTTTAAATTCAGGATTATTTAGGTCATTTATTAAAGATTCAACAGTACTAACAATACCGGGATAATCTTTTACTACATCCCTAAGAATTTCAAATTCTGAGGATTTTAAAACCATAATATTTTCAGTCATATAAACTCCTCCTGTAACATTATACTATAATAAAATATATCGGTAAGAGGAATCTTTAACTTAAATGTTGAAAATATCAGAAATATTTACGAGTATTCAGGGTGAGTCATCTTACTCGGGTCTGCTCTGCACATTTGTCAGACTTTCGGGATGTAATCTTAGATGTTCTTACTGTGACACAGCATATTCTTGGCAGAATGGAATGGAACTATCGGAAGAATATGTTCTTGAGAAAATAAAGTCATCCGGAATATCTCTTATTGAGATAACAGGTGGAGAACCATTATTACAAGAAAGTATAGTTCCTTTAATTAAACGTCTTTTGGATTCAGGTTTTAATGTTTTAGTAGAAACAAATGGTTCATTAAGTATTAAATATATTGATGATAGGGCGATCATAATTCTTGACATCAAAACACCCGGTAGCAACATGGATAAGAAAATGTTTTTTTCCAATCTGGAAATTATAAAAGAAAGACATGAAGTAAAGTTTGTAATAACAGATAGATTTGATTATGATTGGTCAAAAAAGATTATCGAAGATTATAATCTTTTTAAAAGATGCAATGTTTTATTTTCACCTGCTTATGGAATTATGAAGCCTGCGGAGCTTGCAAAATGGATGATTGAAGATAAAAGCCCGGCACGTCTTAATATTCAGTTGCATAAGTATGTAAATTGTAAGTAGGTGGTATCAAATTGAATGTGGTATTCAGAAGAAACCTTTAAAACTGGGTTCCCCAATCCGTCCTCAAAAACAGCGGGCGGGCAAGTTGGGGAATGACAGAAAAGTAAGCATGTTTTGAAAATATAGTAAATAACAGGGGAGGGTTGTATGAGTGATAAGGTGCTCAATTTGCCCGAAAGGATTAATGGAGTAGGAGAAATAGCTTTTAATCTCTGGTGGAGCTGGCATCCATCTGCAAGAATGCTTTTTAAGATGTTAAACAGGGCAGCATGGAAAGAAAGCAGACACAATCCGGTCAAGATGTTAAAAGAGATCCCGTTTGATAATTTAATATCATTTGCTTCTAATTATGATTATTTACGTCATTATGATGTAGTATATTCAAAATATCTTAATGATATTCAGACCAAAGTTTGCTGGTTTGCAGCAAATATTGAAGTGCCTCGTTGTCTTCCAATAGCTTATTTTTCAGCGGAATACGGACTTCATCATTCTTTGCCTTTCTATGCCGGCGGTCTCGGTTTTCTTGCAGGTGATTATATTAAAGAATGCAGTGATCTTGGTGTGCCTATGATTGCAGTAGGATTTATGTATCCAGAAGGATATTTAAGACAAAAGATACGTGTTGATGGCTGGCAGGAAAATATTGATGAGCCACTTGATAGGGATGAATCACCTATTCAAAGAGTGTTCGATGAAAATGGCCAGCAACTTACAGTTAAAGTACCTTTTACTGACCCTCCTATTTATGTAGCAGTATGGAAAGTTGAAGTGGGTCGTATCCCGTTATATCTTTTAGATACAGATATTGATATAAATGATCCCTGGAATAGAAAAATAAGTGCTCATTTGTATATTTCTGACAAAGAACAAAGATTGCGTCAGGAGATAATTCTCGGGATTGGCGGGATTGCAGTACTTAATGCACTTAAAATAAAACATTCGGTTATACATCTAAACGAGGGACATCCTGCTTTTGCAATTCTTGAGCGGTTGAGAGATAAAGTAGAATCCGGGGAAAGTTTTTCAGATGCTGTTGAAAAAGTTCGAAACACGACTATTTTTACAACCCATACTCCGGTGCCTGCAGGCCATGATATATTCCCTTATCACATGATGGATAAATATTTCAGCCATTGTTATTCATATCTTGGAATAAGTCGCGATGAATTTTTTCAGATGGGAGTAAATCCTGAAGACCCTTCAGCAGGATTCAATATGACTGCTTTTGCGTTAAAGATGTCAAAGTACAACAATGCTGTTAGTAAAAAGCATGGAGAAGTTGCTAAAAATAGATGGAAAGTCTTATGGAAGGATATAAAAGAAGAAGACATACCGATTGATGTAATTACAAACGGGATTCATGTGCCTACATGGATTGAACCAAAGATTAAACTGTTATTTAATAAATATCTTGGCTCTAACTGGGTTGAAGAACATGATAATCCTGTAATATGGGGTTTGATTGATGATATACCGGACAATGAATTATGGCAAATTCATTACTGGCTTAAAATAAAATTGCTGAATTTTATTAGAGAACAGACAAGGAAAAGATGGAAAGAAAATAGAGTTAATCCTGTTAATATTATATGTAATGGTGTTTTGCTCGATCCCATGACTTTAACTATAGGATTTGCGAGGAGATTCACTTCATATAAAAGAGCGGATTTGATATTGACAAATATAGAAAGACTCAAAAAAATGTTCAATAATCGCTGGAAGCCTATCCAGATTATTTTTGCAGGCAAAGCTCATCCTGCTGATGAAGATGGCAAGAGAATTTTACAAAAGATATTTAACTTTGCACATGACCCTGAGATAGGCGGAAGAATAGCTTTTGTTGAAAATTATGATGAACAACTTGCTCAATATATGGTTCATGGTGTTGATTTGTGGCTTAACAATCCATTGCCACCACTTGAAGCCTGCGGTACAAGTGGTATGAAGGCTTCACTTAACGGAGTTCCTAATTTAAGTATTCTTGATGGATGGTGGATTGAGGGTTACAATGGTAAAAATGGCTGGGCATTTGAAGGAAAGGGAGATGAAGAAGATGCAGAAGCTATTTATAATATCCTTGAAAATGAGGTAATACCATTATATTATAAACTGGACAAAGATGGTGTACCTGTTGAGTGGGTTAAAGTAATGAAAGAAGCGATTAAGAGTACCGCTGCTAAATTCAGCGCACGCAGAATGGCTAAAGAATATGCATTGAAATTTTATCAATATGCCTTAAGGTCGGGTTAAAGGAGGATTATGTTTTATCGTCTAAAACAAATATTGTCTCGAACCACTGCTCGGTATGCGGATATTCGGTATGAAAAATTAAAAGAAACCAGAATTATTTTTAATGGAAAAGAATTAATTCATGTTGGCACAAATTCATCCGATGGATTTGTTATTAGGGTATTGAAAAATGGAGGTCTATCATCAATTGCTTTTACAAAATTTGATGACGCAAATAAAGCACTAAAGACCGCAGAACAAAATGCATGTCTTCTTAGTATTAATTCAAAAAAACCGGTTGAATTTGCAAAAACAGAAATATATAAGGATAATTTTTCTCCTTTTCTGAATGAAGACCCGAGAAATATTACAATTGATGAGAAACTTGATTTGCTAAGAAAATATAATAATATTCCTTTAAGTTATGAAAAAGTAGTTACAACAAATATTTATTACAATGAAGTTATACGTGAAAAATTCTTTTTAAGCACAGAAGGAGCAGAAATAAAAGAAGACTTAATAACAACTTCTATAGGTGGTTTAATAACAGCGAAAGAAGGCTCTTTGATACAGAATATAAGAGTATCAGCAGGTGGAAGCACGGGCTTCTCAATTCTAAGAAATAGAGAATCTGAATTTGAGAATAGAACAAAAATTTTACTGGAACTTCTCAAAGCAGAACAGGCTAAAGGAGGGATTTATAACGTATTGATAAATCAAGACCTTGCAGGTGTTTTTACTCATGAAGCTTTTGGCCATTTCTCCGAAGCAGACCTGATTGAAGATTCTCCTTCTATGAGAGAGAAGATGCAGATTGGAGCAATGCTTGGCACAGAAATTCTTAATATAAAAGATGACCCGACAATTCCGGGACAACTGGGATTTTACAAATATGATGATGAAGGTGTTCCGGTCCGTCCTGTGAATCTAATGAAGAATGGTGTACTTTCTGGAAGACTTCATTCAAGGAGAACAGCTGCAGCTTTCCATGAAGATATAACAGGACATTGTGTGGCTGAAGATTACCGTTTTTCACCTATCATTAGAATGGGCAATATTTTCGTTGAACTCGGAGATAAAACATTAGATGAGATGTTTGATTCTCTTGGTAATGGTTTATATCTGCTTGATGCAAAAGGTGGCCAGACAAGCGGAGAGAATTTCACATTTGGAGCCCAATACGGGTATATAATTAAAGACGGCAAAAAGACAAAGATGATAAGAGATATAAATATTTCTGGAAATTTATATAATACTCTAAAAAATATTTCAGCCATAGGAAATGATCTTGTTTTTTGTGAAACCGGTGGTTGTGGAAAAGGTCAATTAAATATCCGTTCATGTCATGGCGGTCCTCATGTCCTTATTAAAGACTTAGTCGTCGGAGGAATATAATGGAAGAATTACTTCAAATTGCTCAAAGAAAAGGTTGTAAAGCAGAAGTCTTTTTTTCAGAAGGACATTCGGATATTGTTTCATTTGAAGATTCTAAGCTTAAAAATATAGACAGTAAAATTCTATCCGGCGTCGGTCTTAGAATAATAAAAGATAACAAACAAGGTTTTGCTTATACGAGGAATCTTCTCGATAAAGAAGAACTTGTCAATAATGCTCTTGAATCTTTAAAAGGAGGAGTGGATGGTCTTTTTGATTTTCCTTTAACCTGTAATTTGAAAGTTCTTGATACTTATTCTCCTGAAATAGAACAAATATCAAATAATCTGTTAGTTGAAGAATGCAAACGAATATGCGATATTATTTTACAGAAGGTAACCTGTCAGATAAATATCACAGCTCAGAAAACCATAAGTTCGCTAAGGCTTATAAATACTCATGGGACAGATCTTTTTTTGCAATCTTCTTCCTATGCTTTAAGCACAGAAATGCTTTATCCCTATACATCAGCTTCATTATATCGTGTTATAACAGGAAAATCTTTTAAAAAAGCAGATGATGAATACATAGATTTTCTCTCGAATAATTATAAATTATCTTTAAATGAAGTAAAAGCCAGAAGCGGAAAAATGAAGGTTCTTTTTCTTCCTGAGACATTATATGTTCTTTTATGGAGACTGCAGACCGCTGCAAGCAGTAGCAGTTTATATCAAAACATAAGCCCGTTAGCAGGCAAGATAGGTGAAAAAGTATTTGATGAAAAATTCTCGGTTTTCAATGATCCCTTAAATGATTCTCTTCCCGGTGCAAGGGCTTTTGATGATGAAGGAGTCCAATGCAGGCAGTTTCCGATTGTTGAAGAAGGCATTTTTAAGAATTTTTATTATGATTTGTATTTCGCTGAAAAATTAAAAACCGATTCTACAGGCAATGGATTCAGGGGAGGTATTTCATCAAAACCCGCTCCTTCGTTAAAGCATATATATGTTAAGCCTGGAGATAAAACTTTCTCTGAAATTATAGCTTCAATTGATGAAGGTATTATAGTTGGTGGAGCATTAGGAGCTCATAGTGGAAATATACCAAATGGTGATTTCTCAATAGGAATATCACCTGCAATTTATATAAAAGATGGTATAATTATTGGCAATGTTAAAGATGCGATGGCAGCAGGCAATATATATGAAACTCTTAATAATATAATTGCTATCGAAAATAAAACATATCTTTCTCATGGAGGAAATTGTCCTTCAATTTTATTTAATGACATTAATGTAATAATCAAGTAAAGGAGAAAAAATGGTATCAAAAATTCTTGTACCAACAGATGGTTCAAAACAAGCTCTCAGGTCTTTAAAGTATGCAATCGAACTTGCGGAACAATTAAAAGCAGAAATAATTCTACTAAGTGTTATTGATAAGTCTTCATTAATACCACAGACTATCTCGACTTCCCCGAATATAATCGAACCGATTGAAGATTTTCTAAAGGACGCTGCTAAAGTTTATTTAGATGAGGGTGAAAAACTTTGCAAAAAAAGCGGAATCCCTGTTAAGACTGTAATAAGAACAGGCCGGCCGGTGGATGAGATTATAAAAGAAGCAGAAAAATCTTCAGTTGATATGATTGTTATAGGTTCACACGGAAGAAGTGCTGTAAAAGCTGTTATTCTTGGAAGTGTTGCTTTTGGAGTGATAAATAAAGAAACAAAAATACCGGTTCTTGTAGTAAGAAGGTAAACAGGTGTATTATATTATTTTGCGCTCGAAAAAATAAAATTAAATTTAAGTTGTTTAATAATGTTTATAAAATTTTAAGGAGGGTTTAATGGTACATATATACTATGATAAAGATGCAGATATGAAAGTATTGAAAGGGAAAAAAATAGCTGTAATGGGATATGGAAGCCAGGGTCATGCTCATGCGAATAATCTCAAAGAAAGCGGTATGGATGTAATAATAGGTGTAAGAAAAAATGGTTCGGGCTGGACTAAAGCTGAAAATGCAGGTTTTAAAGTTTATACTCCTTCCGAGGCTGCAAAAAAAGCAGATGTTATTATGATGCTCGTTCCTGATGAATATATGGCAGATATTTATAAAGAGGAGATAGCTCCTAATATGAAAAAAGGAGTTTATCTCGGCTTTGCTCATGGATTTAATATACATTTCGGTCAAATAGTTCCTCCTGCTGATGTCAATATATATATGGTTGCTCCAAAAGGTCCGGGACATCTTGTGCGTTCAGAATATACAAAAGGAAGTGGAGTCCCATGTCTTATTGCTGTTAATCAGGATCCTTCAAAAGACACAAAAAAGCTTGCTCTTGCTTATGCATCTGCAATCGGCGGAGGAAGAGCCGGTGTAATTGAGACAACATTTAGAGAGGAAACAGAAACAGATTTATTTGGAGAACAGGTTGTATTGTGTGGAGGGTTAACATCTCTTATTATGGCCGGATATGAGACACTCGTAAATGCAGGCTATTCACCTGAGATGGCTTATTTTGAATGTCTTCATGAAGTAAAGCTTATTGTTGACCTTATATATGAAGGCGGAATAGCGAATATGCGTTACTCAATCAGCAATACAGCTCAATATGGAGATTTAACAAGAGGTCCGAGAATTATAAATGAAGAAACAAAGAAAGAAATGAAAAAAATTCTTGATGAAATACAGTCAGGACAATTTGCAAAAGAGTGGATACTTGAATGCAAAGCTAACAAGCCTTCATTTAATGCTCTTACAAAAAGAGGAGAAGAACATCCTATAGAAGAAGTTGGGGCAAGACTTAGGGCAATGATGCCATGGCTTAAAAAAGGAAAACTGGTAGATAAAACAAAAGCATAAAAAACTTGAAGATCGCACCTGAAGGTTATCCTTTTATATTTGTATCGCTGACAGCTGCAATACTGTCAGCGATAGCTCTTTTCTATTTTCATAAAATAACAGATAAAACTTATCTCGGTTATTTTTTGATTGTTATAACTATAATTAGTTTTATAACAAGTCTTTTTATGTTCTATTTTTTCAGAGACCCTGACCGTAATATTCCAGTTGGTGAAGGGCTATTTGTTTCTCCTGCTGATGGGAAAATAATATTAATCAAAGATGTATATGAAAAGGAATTTCTGAGATCAAATGTTAAAGAAATAAGCATATTCATGTCACCTCTTAATGTACATGTAAACCGCACTCCATGTGATGGAAAGGTAATTGAGGTTAAATACTCTCCCGGCAAATATATGGCTGCTTATAAAGATGAAGCATCTTTAAAAAATGAAAATATAGCTATGCTTCTTGAAGGAAATTATGGAAGAATTCTGGTAAGGCAGGTAGCTGGATTTATTGCAAGAAGAGCAGTATGCCGTGTTAAACCGGGGGATATACTAAATAGAGGGGAACGCTATGGTATTATTAAATTCAGTTCCCGTCTCGATGTTTTTCTGCCGGAAGATGCTGAAATAAAAGTCAAAATAGGTGACACTGTAAAAGCAGGAGAAACAGTTATTGCAAAAATTAAAGAATAATTATTTATCCTTTCAATTTTTCATAAATTTCTTCAAATTGAGTTGCCCTTTCTTTAAATGCCCGTAAAATATTTGGATCAAAGTGTTCAGGCATTGTTCTTCCATCTCCCTCTGTAATAATTTTATAGGCGGTTTGATGATCAAATGCAGGTTTGTAAACCCTTGCATTTCTTAATGCGTCGTATTGATCTGCAATATTAACAATTCTGCCAGGCAATGGTATTTGTTCTCCCTTTAAGCCATAAGGATAACCACCACCATCCCAGCGTTCATGATGTGATATTGCTATTTCTTTTGCCATTGTTAGTCTTATATGATCACCAAGTATTATTGAACCATATTCTGTGTGTTTTTTCATTTCATTATATTCTTCGTTTGTTAATTTGCCGGGTTTTTTTAGAATCAAAGGGTTAATATGAATTTTGCCAACATCATGCATCTGAGCCTGAATGCGAATTAAATTGTTAAAATTTTCTGGCATCCCGAGTTGATTTGATATAATTGATGAATACTCACCAACTCTTATAATGTGATTGCCGGTATCCTCATCATTTGCTTCAGATGCTCTTGCAAGTGCATGAACAGTATATGAAAAAGCCTCTTCAATTTCTTTTACCTGATTTGAAAGAGATTTTAAAAACAATCCCTGTAAAACAATGCTGTTAAGCACAGCAGTGTCATGATAGCTTACATTACGATTGTAATCTATTGCAAATATACATAATGTATTACTTATATAACATACAATATTGGAAGCTTCAATATTAAGTTGTTGAATTCTTTCAACAAATGGAAGTAATTCACTTTTATTAATCTCTTCTTTATTATAATATTTTAAAGTCGGGATAATATCATTGCTGGAGATTAAATCATTATGTAAGTCAAGATTTAATGGTAACCTGATAATTCCTTTAACTCCATATTCATATTGGTACCATTCCCATGTGTTTCTTTCTACGAGGATTCCTACTATTATTGTTTTTGGTTTTGTATCGTTTGCGTCTCCTTTTCTAATACTATTTTCGACTATTTTATCTATAAAAGAAAAAAAATCATAGTTTAAAGGATTAAATGAAGTTACTAATTGCTCTCCAATTGAAGTCAAATAATTAATGCTGTTATAAGCATAACGCAGCTTGTCATTAAGTTCTTTCATCTTAAGTAGCATTTTTATTCTCGCGAGAACTTCTAATTGTTCGAATGGTTTTGATATGAAATCATCTGCTCCTGCCTCAATTCCCTTAATGCGATCTTCTTTAGAATGTAATGCAGTGAGCATAATTACAGGAATATGTCTATAAACTTCGTCTTCTTTTAATATTTTGCAAACTTCAAAGCCATTCATTCCGGGCATCATAACATCAAGTAAAATCAGGTCAATATCATCTGAGATTTTTCCGAGAGCTTCTTTTCCATTCATGGCTTTGATTACTTCATAACCATTGGCTGTAAGCAAAGCTTCGAGTAATTTTAAATTTAAAGCTTCATCGTCAACACATAAAATCTTTGGTTTACCAATTGTCATAAAATCCCTCCGTTTATTTCTCGTATTGTCAAAAGTTAACCACAGAGAACAGTGAGAAAATATTACATATCAACATGTTATGAAAAATTTTAGCTCCTCCCCCCTGTACATTCTATTTCCCGTCATTCCCCGATTTAATCGGGGAATCCAGTTCCTTTTTCCTGGATTGTCCGATCAAGTCGGACAATGACGTGAGAAAAGGAAATTCTTTCTGAAGATACAGGGTACCACTCTGTGCACTCTGTGGTTTCATATTTGCCTCTCTTCTTTCATGAAACTTTTGACATTACCTTATTTCTCAATTAATCAGTTTTTTTCTATTTCTTATCTTTTCAATTTCTAACTTCTCAAAGTGTAAAGTACACAACTATCAAATCTTTGAAAACAAAGTATGGCATTGATAAAATAAACCATGCCATCAGCAATAGATACACTTAATGTATATGAAAGACTCAGAGCAGCAGATATATCTGATAAAGCTGCTAAAGAAATTGCAGCGGTCATTAAAGAAACGATCGAAGAAAAACTTATTACAAAAGAGTATCTTGATCTGCGGTTAGCAGAATTAAAGTCCGAAATCACTACAAACATCATAAAATGGGCTGCTGGCATGCTTATTGCATAGGCAGCCGTTATTGCAGCATTATTGAAACTTCTCCAATAATTTATCAGTCCCAGCTGTTTTCTATTAAACAATTTCATCTTATTTGTCACTCGTACTTTTTTAGTATTCATCTTTAACATCAAGTATCCTCTTAATAATTTTCGGCAACTCACGTGTATTAATTGGTTTTGTTATGTAATCATCTGCTCCTGCTTGTAATATCTTTTCTTTGTCACCAACCATAGCAAAAGAAGTTATAGCAACAATCTTTATTTGTCTTGTATTGGGATCGTTTTTCAGTATTTTTATTGCCTCATAACCGTTCATAACAGGCATTTGAATATCCATTAATATTACATCAGGCGTATGAGCTTTAGCTGCATCTATTCCTTCTTTCCCATCTGTAGCTTCAACAATACTGTAACCGTAGAATTTTAAAATATCTTTCATAAGCTTCCGATTTGCTTCATTATCTTCAACAATAAGGATTTTTTTAGCCATCACAAACTCCTTTCAGACTAAAGACCATAGACCTTCTTTAAGTTTTCTGTCTTCAGTCTATAGTGAACCTCCTCGCAATGTAGAGAAAATTTAAATAATCCTTTTTATGCTGACGTGCTGACGGCTTGAACCTTCAACGATATTTATCGGAACAGATAAAGAAGCTCTTTTAAGTTGAGACGTCAAGCCATATAATTCTTCTTTTGGAAAATCTCTTGTTGTTTTATAAACTTCTACTACTAAATTATCTGCCAACTGAAATGCCTTTATTTTCCTGTAATTCCTCATATTCTTCTTTTCAGTCTTTTGTCTCTGGTCTGTTGTCTGTAGTCTGTTTCACTGGTATTGCAAAACTAAACTTACTTCCTTTCCCATGTTCACTTTCAACCCATATCTTTCCGCCATGCAACTCAACAAATTTTTTTGTCAAAGCAAGACCAAGACCTGTGCCCTCATACTTTTTTTCATAAGGACCTTCTATCTGT
>DYFC01000057.1 GCA_020725385.1 Nitrospira japonica
AAAAAACAATATAAAAAAGAAAGGTAATTTCGTTTATAATTTTAATGAGGCAACAGAGAAACTTTTCGTTTAGATTTTTATGTGAGGCAACAGGTAAGTAGAACTTGTTCACTATGTACAAAACAAGTAGAGGGAGTTGTCGTCATCAATAATGCCACGTGCTTTTAAAATTACAACGGATACAAATTTTATGGTGTAGTAAACAAAATCAAGAGGTTGTTATAGTGAATTGCTATGACAAAGCCAAAGATTACAACCAGCAGATACTTCAGAAAAATCAAAGACAACCCATCCAAAATAACAGTCATCAATGTTGCCCGCCTTGCTTCTAGGTAATTTATTTGTTTTGATAAGAAAATCATAAGGGCAGTCAGCAGATTATCTGTAGTCTGTTAGCTATAACTTATACCTTTATGATAGTATTATAAAAATGAGCAAGAGGGGTTTAAAGAAAAGGGCTGAAGGTTTGAGATTACAAATACTAACTCATCAAAATAAAATTAAAAATGAAAAGGCAAAGCAAATTCCAGATGAAGGCAAGATTCACCACTGGGAAGCAGAAATCACAGCATTTAAAAATAGTCTTGCAAGGGTATTAAGGAGGTTAGAAAAATGAAAACAGCAGCTTATAAAGAAAGAAGGCCAAAGATATTACCAGAGCTTCTTACCGAGTATGAAGAGGAGTGCCTGAATGCTATCAGACTCATTGAAGGATTAAAATTGCAGACATTAACTGAAGAACAAACCGAGGATATGCTTGGAGAACTCTCCGCGTCAATTACCCATTTAAGGATTCATTCTGAGCAACTTGAAAAATTAATAGAGGAACAGATTTAAAGGATTTAAAAAACAGAGAACCCATCCTTGATTAAGGAATACAGCGTTGAGGCAAACATTGAATTTGAAGATTATATGAACGGGCTTAAGAATATAAGAAAGGTTTGGTAGTTTATCTCTCAAATAATGACATCAGGATCAATTATTTTTTTCATTTTTGGATTTATAACTGGAGCTGTTATTGCATGGTTAATAGTATATGCAAGGCAGCAGAAGGTTTACGGGACAAAGATTTCAGAAATTCAGGGTGAACATTTAAAAAAGCTCTCTGAAATCGAAAAAGCCCTTGGCAGTTCTGAAGCACGACTTGAAGAATTAAGGCAGCAGCTCAATCAAAAAGATGCTGAGATAATGAAGATACGTGAAGAATTAGGTTATGAAAAGCAGAGTAAAATTGAAGCCTTAACAAAGCTCGATTTAGCCCAGCAAAATTTTGAAGAGCAAAAAGCAATGATTGATATGTTGAAGACAGAAATGACCGACACATTCAATGCTCTTTCTTCTGCAGCTTTGAAAAGTAGCAGCGAGGATTTTTTGAGACTTGCATCCGAACATCTTGGCAAGGTACTGGCAGAGACAAAAGGTAAACTCGGTGAGCATCAGGCTGCTATGGATAATGTTATCAAACCACTACATCAGGCATTGCAACGCTATGAAGAAAATTTGAGATCAATTGAAGAAAACAGACATAAAGCATATGGAACTCTTACCGAGCAAATAAGATCCCTCGCTTCAACTAATGAGAATCTTCAAAGAGAAACAAGCAATCTTGTTTCAGCCCTGAGAAAGCCACAGGTAAGGGGAAGATGGGGCGAGATGCAATTAAGAAGAGTTGCCGAACTTTCTGGAATGACAAAGCATTGTGATTTTACCGAGCAAGTTTCGGTTGATACTGAAAAGGGCAGAATAAGACCTGATATGATCGTTCACCTGCCAATGGAAAGAGAAATTGTAGTTGATGCCAAAGTGCCTCTCGATGCATATCTTGAGGCAATTTCAGCATCGAGTGAGGAAGAGCGAAAAATAAAAATGGAGAAACATGCTCAACAGGTTCGTTCTCATATGAATAAGCTTGCTTCTAAAGAATACTGGAGCCAGTTCAGTCATTCTCCAGAATTTGTTGTTCTTTTTATTCCCGGCGAATCTTTTCTTAGTTCTGCTATTGATATTGACTCAACTCTGATCGAGGATGGAATACAAAAAGGGATTATTGTTGCAACTCCAACCACTTTTATTGCATTATTAAGAGCAATAGCTTATGGCTGGAGACAGGAACAATTGACAAAGAATGCACAGGAAATAAGTGAACTGGGGAAACAGTTATACGAAAGAATTAGTGTTATTGTTCAGCATTTTGAGAATATCGGAACAAATCTTGAGAAATCTATCTCGGCTTATAACAAGGCAGTTGGTTCATTTGAGACAAGGATATTGCCAACAGTAAGAAGATTTAAAGAACTCGGCGTATCAACAGGTTCTGATATATCTGTTCTTGGTGAGATAGACCGTAGCCCGAAAAAATTGTTTATACTTGAAGACGAACAAAATAAAGTTTCATAATAAAGAACATTTTAAAGGAGGGGTTGAAGATGTCGGAGAGATTGAGCCATGAGGAATTTATTAGAAAAGCTATTGTTAGTTTGAGAAAGGAAGGATTTAAAGGTATTCATTCGGTTTATTCGGGATTTAATAATGCTTTTAAAAAATATTTTGAGGGCGAGAATCCTGTTGAAGTAACAAATAAGCTCGCAGCAGAAGGCAAGATAGTTATAAGACCAGTCAAAGGCGGAGTCATGCTTTATCTGCCTGAAGATGCTCCTGCATCGAGAGATTCTGCTGACGAAGCCTTGAAGAAAATGGGGTTATGATCCTATATAAATTCAGTTTTTAATGTCTGTAAAAGAACTTATTATTGAAGGCGCAAGGCAGAACAATTTAAAGAATATTAACCTTACCCTGCCTCACAATAAAGTTATTGCTATTACCGGAGTTTCAGGGTCGGGAAAATCTTCACTGGCTTTTGACACAATTTTTGCAGAAGGACAATGGAGATTTATTGAGTCGCTTTCTACATATGCAAGACTTTTTCTTGAAAAACTTGACAGGCCTGATGTTGACACAATACACAATATTCGTCCTGCTATAGCGCTCGAACAGAAAAACCCTGTCAAAGGTTCCCGCTCGACTGTTGGAACTCTAACAGAGCTTTATGATCTTTTTAGACTTTTATATTCAAAAATAGCCCATCCATTCTGCCCCAATTGTTTTAAAGAAATTATTAGATGGGATACATCACAAATATTCCTGGAGTTAATAGAAAAATATAGAGATAAAAAAGCAATTATTGTTTTTGAAGCTCCTACTGATTTTAACGAGTTATTAAAAAAGGGTTTTCACAGAATCTGGATAAATAATGAAGTTATTGATATTGAAGATTTTGAATCTTCAATAAATCAGATGCCTGTAAATGATATTAAAGATAAATTGAATATTGTTGTTGACCGCCTGATTATAAAGGATGAACCCAGACTCTCTGATTCGATAGAACTCGCATGGAATCAGGGAAAAGGTAAAATTGAGATAATTATTATTGATGAGGCAATAAAAGTATTGTCCTTTTCCTCAAAAAATGCCTGTGATGAATGTGGAATTGAATTACCATTACCAAATCCTTTATTGTTTTCTTTTAACCATCCTTTAGGTGCCTGCCCAAAATGTAATGGATTTGGAAATTTACTGAATTATGATGAGACTCTTGTTATACCGGATAAAAGTCTTTCTCTGACAGATGGGGCAATTGACCCCTGGAATAAACCTGCATACAGATGGTGGAAACAACAGCTCATCAAGAATGCTGAAAAGGCAGGGTTGAATACTTCAAAACCCTATTCGGAATTTTTAGATAGTGAAAAAGAGATTATTTTTAATGGCACACCTCATTTTTATGGAATAAACGATTTTTTTCAAGAACTCGAATCGAAAAAATACAAACTTCACATCCGGGTGTTTCTAAGTAGATACAGAAGTCCTGCAATATGCCCTTTATGTAAAGGAAAAAGACTTAAAAAAGACGCTCTTTCATATAAAATTTCAGGACTGGATATAGGTGATTTGTGTTCAATGCCAGTAATTGAGATAGCACATTTTTTCGAAAATCTTGATATATCGCCGTTTCAGAGAGATACTGCTAAGGAAATACTCAGACAGATACAATTAAAGCTCGATTTTCTTAAACGTGTGGGACTCGATTATTTAAGCCTCAATCGTGATGCCCGCACATTATCCGGTGGAGAATACCAGAGGATAAATCTCTCAAACCAGATAGCTTCATTTTTAACAGGAACACTTTATGTTCTCGATGAACCAACCGTTGGCCTGCATGCGCGTGACACAAAAATAATAGCAGGCATTATGTCAGAACTTTCAAAACTTGGAAATACAATTATTGTTGTCGAGCATGATAAAAATATTATAAGTTCCTCGGATATAGTTGTTGAACTCGGCCCCGGTGGTGGCTATAAAGGCGGAGAAGTTATCTTTTCGGGAAATATGGAGGAGTTTCTTATAGCAGATACCCCTACTTCGAGATATATAAGAGGAATTGACCATATTCTTCCTCCTTTAAAGAAAAAAATTTTTACTAATAAGCCTCCTTTTCAAAATAAGATAGTGCTTACAGGAGCAAAGGGGAACAATCTTAAAGATATTAATCTGAGTATTCCTTTGCAGACATTTACAACTATAACAGGAGTTTCTGGCTCAGGCAAAAGTTCTCTTATTGTAGAGACTTTATTTAGAGCTTTGGCGCGTGAATTTAAGCAAAGTGTTGAGATGCCGCTTGCTTTTGATAGACTCATTGTCCCTAAAACATTAAAAACCGTGAAACTTATTTCTCAATCTCCAATAGGTAAAAGCCCCCGCTCAAATCCGGTTACTTATTTAAAGGTATTTGATTTAATAAGAAATCTTTTTGCTTCCCAACCTGAAGCAAGAACTCAAAGATACGGTCCCGGATATTTTTCTTTTAATGTTTCAGGAGGAAGGTGTGAGACCTGTAAAGGAGCAGGTTATCAAAAAATGGAGATGTACTTCTTTGAGGATTTATATATTAAGTGTGAGACATGTAATGGGAAAAGATATAAACCAGAGGCTTTGAAAGTTTATTATAGAGGTAAAAATATTGACGATATTTTAAGAATGACTGTTGATGAAGCTATAGAATTGTTTCATGATGAAAGAAAAATTATCAATAAACTGTCTTTAATGCAGGATATAGGGCTGGGTTATCTCAGACTCGGTCAACCTGCTACAACCCTTTCAGGTGGGGAAGCACAGAGATTGAAAATATGTGCGGAATTTACAGAAAATTCAAGACACACAGGAGATATACTCTATATTCTCGATGAACCAACTGTAGGATTACATTTCAGGGATATAAAGGCTTTGCTTGGAATTCTTCAGAGGCTTGTTGACTCAGGCAATACAGTAATAATCATTGAACATAATCTTGATGTTATTAATTATTCTGACTGGATAATTGATCTCGGTCCTGAAGGAGGAGACAAGGGAGGTAATATTGTATTTGAAGGCACGCCTGATGAGATAATAAATTGCCATGAGTCATATACAGGAAAATATCTCAGGGAGCATCTTTACACTCAGCAATCAAGTCATAGTATTTAAAATTTTTTATCAAAACATCTACTACATTACCTATTTTTTTCTGATAATCGGTTACAAATACAGAACCATCTACTTCTGGAGCCTGTGAGTATATTCTGCCACTCCAAACAGCACCGTATTCATCAACAGGCATCTCAATAAGACATGGGAATTCTTTACCTATTATGGCTTCATTCTTATTTTTCACAATTTCTTGTTGCATTTGCATTAATGCCTTTTTCCTTTTTCGCTTCATACTATATGGAATACGTCCTTTTATATTAAATGCCACTGTATCTTCTTCTTCTGAATATTCAAATACACCGAGATGGTCGAACTTTATCTGTCTTACAAAATCAGCAAGTTCCTCGAACTCTTCTTCGCTTTCTGTAGGGAACCCGACTATGAAAGTTGAACGTATAACAATATCCGGAATCTCTTCTCTCAGCATAGCAAATTTTTCGAGTAATAATTTTTTTGAATATCTTCTGTTCATTAACTTTAAAATCCTGTCATTTACATGCTGAACAGGAATATCGAGATATTTTGTTATTCTCTGGTCAGACTTAATTAAATTAACAATCCGGGGTGTTATACCTGATGGATAAAGATAGAGCAAACGTAGCCAGAACTCTTTTTTAATTGAAAGAATTGATTCAAGCAACATATCAAGAGAAGGCTTTCCGTACAAATCCCTACCATAAGAAGTTAAATCCTGAGCTATTAAATTTATTTCATAAACATTATTATTTAAGGCTTTTTTAATGTCTTTAAGAATTTGATCAATTGGAATGCTTTTTAATGGTCCTCTAATTAATGGAATGGTGCAATATGAGCAACGGTTATTACATCCGTCAGCTATCTTGATATAAGTATATGAAGGTGGTGTAAAGCAGATTTTCTTAAGTGAAGCATTGGTGCAAGGCAATTTTAAGGGAGAAAATTTTTTCTGTATATTTTTAGCAATTTCTTTATATGGAAGCGCAGGAAGAAAAAGGTCAACCTCGGGAATTAAAGTTTCGAGTTCTTTTTTATATCTTTGCACAAGACATCCAAATACTATAACTTTAGCGTTTTTTGGTTTTTCCTGAAGAACTGAAAGTACGGTATCAATGGATTCCTGTTTTGCTTTCTTTATAAATCCGCAAGTATTTATTAAAACAAGGTTTGCTTCTTGGATTATACCGGTAATTCCGTAACCATATCTTGAAAGGATTTTTGATATTTTCTCGCTATCAACAAGATTCTTCGCACATCCAAGACTTATAAAATAATACTTCATTTCATTAGAATAACATAAAGCATGGAGCGTAGAGCAAAGAACGCCGTATATCTGTTGTCTATTATCCATAATCCGTTCTACGAAATATAAAAATTCGGACCCAGCTAACAAATAGGGTAACAATTTTTTTGAAGCAATGTCTGTATTATTCGGTTATACTTAAACGATGATGTTTGCCAGAAAATATTTGTTATACATTTTTATAATCCTTATATTACTACCAGGTTGCAAAGAAAAAACCGGCTCTTATGTTCAATCAAATAGCAAAGAACAGGTTTATGAGCCTGCATATGGCGATACACTTATTACAGGCTCCATAGGTGAGCCTTCAGTATTAATCCCAATGCTTGCAGGTGACAGCGCATCCCATGATATTGCAGGTCTTATATTCAACGGTCTTGTTAAATATGATACTGATTTAAGCATAATCGGAGATCTTGCAGAATCGTGGGAAATATCAAAGGACGGGCTTGTAATTACTTTCCATTTAAGGAAAGGTGTAAAGTGGTCTGATGGAGTCGAATTCACAGCGAATGATGTTTTATTTGGTTTTAACACAATAATTGATGATAAGACTCCTACTGCCTATAAAGAGGACTTTTTACAGGTAAACAAGGCAGAGGTGCTTGATAAATATACTTTCAGGGTTACATATAAAAAACCTTTTGCTCCTGCTTTGAGTTCATGGGGAAATCTTGTGGTATTGCCAGAACATTTACTTAAAGGAAAAGATATTACAAAAACTACTATGATAAGAGAGCCTATAGGGCTGGGGCCTTATAAATTGAAGAAGTGGATTCCGGGGCAGGAACTTATTCTCGAATCTTACAGGGATTATTTTGAAGGAAGACCGTATATAGATAGATATATTTATAGAATTATTCCTGATCCTGCAACAATGTTTCTTGAACTTCAGGCTGGAGGGCTTGATATGATGGGATTGACTCCTTTGCAATATACAAAACAGACTGATACCGAAATTTTCAGGGAAAATTTCCAAAAATTTCGCTACCCTGTATTTTCCTACACACACATGGCTTTTAACTTAAAACATCCTTGGTTTAAAGATAAACATATAAGACAGGCGATTGCCTATGCGATTGACAAAAAAGAGATTATAGATGTTGTTTTATTCGGGCTTGGTAGTCCTGCTACAGGTCCATATGTCCCAAATACCTGGCCGTATAATCCAAATGTGAAGAAATACGAATATAATCCAGAAAAAGCAAAACAACTCCTGGCAGAAGCAGGATGGAAAGATACTAATGGTGATGGGATTCTCGATAAGGATGGTAAAAAGTTTGAATTTACCATACTAACAAATATGGGAAATAACCTGAGAAAAAATACAGCTACAATAATCCAGTGGAGACTCGCAAAGATTGGAATAAAAGTAAATATAAGAGTGCTTGAATGGTCAACATTTGTCAATGAATTCATTGATAAAAGAAGATTTGAAGCAGTAATACTCGGATGGAGCATTAGCCCTGATCCCGATCAATACGATATATGGCACTCAAGTAAAACAAGAGAAAAAGAGTTCAATTTCATAGGTTATAATAATCCTGAAGTGGATGAACTTCTTGAGAAAGGCAGGAGAACTTTCAATATTGAAGAAAGGAAAAAAGCATATTTCAGAATACAGGAAATTCTTGCTGAAGAAGTTCCTTATATTTTCCTTTATGTGCCTGATGCAACCCCTATAGTTCATTCAAGGTTTAAAGGAATAAAACCTTCTCCAATAGGCATAAGTTATAATCTACCAAAATGGTATGTTCCAAAACCTTTGCAGAAACATGCAATGGAGCCTTAAATGATTAACTATATTCTTAAAAGAATTTTTGAGATGATTCCAACATTGTTCGGGATTACCCTGATCTCATTTATGATATTGCATCTTGCTCCGGGAAAACCAACCGATGTTCTTGCTGATTTTAATCCAAAGATTACACCCGAGGCCAGAGAAAGACTCGAGAAAATGTATAATCTTGATAAACCTATAACTGTTCAGTATGTTTTATGGCTTAAAAAAATAGTGAAGCTTGATTTTGGAGAATCTTTTTCATCTGACAGAAGGCCTGTTATTGATAAAATATGGGATAGCAAACAACCTTTATTTGAAAGAAGATTGTTTATAACATTCATGTTGAATGTTATAACAATGTTTGTAATTTTAATAATAGCGATTCCCTTAGGTATTACATCTGCTACTCACCAGAATACTCTTTACGACAGGATAACAACCACTTCAGTATTTATCGGATTTGCAACACCATCTTTCTGGCTGGCTTTGCTTCTCATGATGTTTTTTGGAGTATATCTTGGATGGCTTCCAATCTCGGGCTTAAAGTCAATGAATTATGATTCTTTATCCCTTACGGGCAAGATAATTGACAGAATAAATCATCTAATACTTCCTGTATTCGTATATGCTTTTGGTGGTCTTGCCGGAGATTCCAGATATATGAGAAGCAGTATGCTTGAAGTAATAAGACAGGATTATATAAAAGTTGCGAGAGCAAAAGGACTTCCCGAGAGAGTTGTGATTTACAGACATGCTTTGAGAAATGCGCTTCTGCCTTTAATTACACTTATCGGACTTTCAGTGCCCGGACTTATAGGTGGTAGTGTAATAATGGAAAGCATATTTGGAATTCCGGGCATGGGGCAGTTACTTTTTATGAGTGTTATGACGCGTGATTATCCGGTTATTATGGGAATAGTAATCATTGTTGGGTTCCTAACACTACTCGGGAACCTACTTGCAGATATAGGATATATGCTCGCTGACCCGAGAATCAGGCATTAAATTATGAAAACATCTTTATTAAAAGATATTTTCTGGAAAAGATTCAAAAAAAATAAAATTGCTGTAATAGGTGCAATTATTGTGTTCTTGCTCTTTATTATTGCTCTCTTCGCTCCTTTGCTTTCACCTTACAACCAAAATGATATTGACAGGAATCATATCCTTGAGCCTCCTTCTTTCAAACATCCTTTTGGCACAGATGATCTCGGAAGAGATGTTTTCAGTAGAATGATTTATGGGGCGCGCACTTCCTTACTTGTTGGTTTTGTTGCAGTTGGAATAGCAACAATTATTGGAATTTTCTTTGGTTCGATTGCAGGCTATTATGGTGGATGGACAGATAGAATCATCATGAGATTTATTGATATAATGCTAACAATACCAACTTTTTTCCTGATTCTTGCTGTAATTGCTTTTATCGGCCCGAGCATATGGAATATAATGATTGTTATTGGACTTACTTCATGGATGGGTGTTGCAAGACTTGTAAGGGCTGAATTCCTCTCTTTAAAAGAGCGGGAGTTTGTGCTTGCTGCAAAAGCCATGGGAGCAAGTGATAGGAGAATCATCTTTAAGCATATTTTGATAAACAGTCTTGCACCGGTTTTTGTCTCTGCTGTTCTTGGAATTGCAGGCGCTGTGCTTCTTGAATCGGGTCTCAGTTTTCTTGGACTTGGAGTTCAACCTCCAACTCCAACATGGGGAAATATTCTTACACTTGGTAAAGACAATATTGAAATAGCGTGGTGGCTCTCTGTTTTTCCCGGGTTTGCTATCCTTTTAACAGTTCTTGGTTATAATTTACTGGGTGAAGGTATCAGAGATGCTCTTGACCCAAGACTGTGGGAAGCAGAATAGGATTAGAAAATATTTGTAAGACGTTCGGTTGCTTTGCGCAGGCGTAGAGAGAGAATTCTAATAAGCCCCTTTAGTAATTTTGAACCTATATCCGGAAATTGTTCGACTAAAGAATTAATTGAATCATTCTTCAATATTAAAAGATTTGTGTCCTCAACAGCTTCAACAGTTGCAGAGCGATTATGTTTATCGAATATAGAAAGTTCTCCAACCATAGAGCCTTTACCAAGTATTGCTATTATAAGTTGATTGCCCTTGAATTCTGTTTGCTTTTTAACTTCCAATTTTCCTGAAAGCACAAATCCGATAAAATCTCCGGGGTCTCCTTCTCTAAAAACAATATTTCCTGAAGGATAATTTTTTATTTCAAAAAAAGGTGCGATTGTAACAAAATCCTGCTCATCAATAAATTCAAATATCATTTCATTTTTGAGATTTTTTAACTGTTCTACAATTTCCTTACTCATTTGTCTGTTTTCCATTTTCCTTTTTTTCAAAAATATACTTACTTACAAGTTCTTCTATTTCAATCGACGATTCTGTTTCCGTAAGCAGGCCATTCGGTTTAATAACCTCATCAGCACCCCCCGGTGAAATTTTGATATACTTATCACCTATAATACCTTTTGTTCTTATGCTTGCGATGGAATCTTCTTGAAGCTTAACTCCCGGATTTAAGAGCATCTCAACCAGAGCACGATCGTTTTCAAGAGATATTTTTGAAACTTTCCCGACTTTAACACCGGCTATTTCAACTTCAGCTCCTTCTTTAAGCCCTGTTATACTTGTAAAATAGGCTTTAACCGGATATTGCTTGGTCTCGAATATACCTATGTGTCCTAACTTAACTGAAAGATATGCAAGACATAAGAAACCTATGATAAGAAATATCCCGACACCTGTTTCAATATTTATTCTATTCATATTCTAACCCTCCACTTTTTCACTTTCATATATTCGTCCCATTGTTTTTTCTACAAACTCCCTTATTACAGGGTTCTCCGATGTCTGAAAATCTTCCGGCGGTAATGAATCCTGTATAATACCGTTATGCATTAGAGCAACATAATCAGCAAGCTTAAAAATCTTCGGGACATCATGGCTTACAATGAGCGCAGTATATTTTAAAGCTGTCTGTGTTCTGAAAAAGACCCTGTACATTTCATTACTCAAGGCAACATCCAGTCCTGTTGTTGGTTCATCAAAGAAAACAATTTTTGGATTCAAAACAAGCGCTCTTGCAAGCCCCACTCTTTTGCGCATTCCACCACTTAATTGGGCAGGATACTTTTCATTGCTGTCATGAATATCCATCATTTCAAGTTTCTCATTGACAATTTTTTTGATCTCTTCTTCAGTTTTGTTTGTTCTTTCCCGTAGAGGAAGGGCAACATTATCAAAAACTGTCATTGAATCAAATAAAGCTGAATTTTGAAATAGCACACCAAAATTTGCTCTTATATCCTTTAGTTCTTTCCTGCTTATTTTGTTTATGTCTTTGCCATAAACAAGAATCTTTCCTTTATCGGGTTTCACAAGACCAAGAATATGTTTTAGTATAGAACTTTTCCCCTGACCGCTTTCTCCCACGATGACAGTTGTCCTGCCTTCGTACAAAGAAAGATTCACACCTTTAAGAACCTGTTGCTTTCCAAAGGTCTTAAACACATCTATCATCTGAATAATAGGTTCCATTTATAGCATTAACGAAGTGATAATATAATCAAAAACAAGAACAGCTACAGATGAAAGTACAACAGCGCTTGTTGTTGCCCTGCTGACTCCTTCTGCACCAAACCCTCCACGTCTTTCCATATGAACAAAATAACCTTTTGCCGAACATATCCATACAACAAGCAATCCAAAGCAAAGAGATTTTATGAATCCCATATGAACATCGGCAAATTCAACATCTTTGTACATAGAGTAAAAATACGTACCTTCATTAAGTCCCATCATTCCAACGCCAACAACATAACCTCCGAGAATTCCTACCACATTAAAAATTGAGGTTAAAAGCGGCATGGAGAGAATCGTTGCAATAAATTTAGGAGCAACTACATATTTATGGGGATCTATTGCCATGCATTCAAGGGCATCAATCTGTTCTGAGTTCCTCATAATTCCTATTTCTGCGCAGATTGCAGAACCTGCCCTTCCTGTTACCATCAATGCTGTAAGGACAGGCCCTAATTCTCTTATGAGGCTTAATGCAACTGCAGAGCCAAGCATTCCTTCGGAGCTGAACTTGCTTAATGTGTTGTAACCCTGTAATCCGAGAACCATACCTGTAAAAGCACCTGTGAAAATAATAACAAAAATTGAAAGAGAGCCAATTGAATAGATTTGCCTGGTTATATTTGTAATTTTATAATACGGCGGTTTTAGAATATTGTAAATTACAAGCAGTAAAAATATACCCATCCTTCCTGCCTGGTTTACATAATAAAGAAAGTTATCCCCGAGCTTTTCAGCAAAATTTAATAAAAACATATAGTTTATTATATACTTAAAATGTTGGCTTGTAAAATTTTTTTAAGATTATCATTTCCTAAGATCCGTAAGATATTTTGTCCCTGTAAAAAAATATTATTAAAGAAAAGATTAGAGTATAAAGCACATAAAGATTTCCAATTAATCTTTAAGAAATGAGATTTGACACTTTATTGTAACTATGGTACTATGACTATAGTCATAAATAAATCGGAGCGGACTATGGGTAAAATTATTTCTAAATCAAAATTTAAACCAAAATCTCTTGAATATTTCCGCCAAATAGAAGAAAGCGGAGAAGAGCTTATCATTACAGACCGTGGCCGTCCTGTAATAAAAGTAATTCCCTATTCTGTTAAACCAATTGAAGCAATAAAATTGTTACGCAATACTATAAAGAAATATAAAAATCCCACCGAACCGGTTGGAATTGAGGACTGGGAGTCTGTAAATTGATTTTACTTGACACCCATGTATTGATATGGCATTTAAGCAATCCAGAAAAGTTGTCCGTTAAGGCAACTCAAGCAATAGAACGGGCTGTCAATAATAATGAAGTGTATGCCTCATCTATCAGTGCTTGGGAAATGGCGATGCTTGTTCAAAGAGGCAGGCTTGAATTGACAATGGATGTAAAAGACTGGCTTGCAATCGCAGAATCTCTAACGTATTTGCATTTTGTTCCCGTAAACAACCGAATAGCTGTTAAATCCGTAATTCTGCCTGATTTTGTGTACCCTGATCCTGCCGATAGAATAATTATTTCAACAGCAATGTCATTAAAGGCTTTTTTAATTACAAAAGATGACAGAATACTTTCATACAAGCATGTAAAATCAATATGGTAACATCGAGGAGCCAATAAAAATATTTAAAAGTATATCTCTGTTGTCTTATAGGACTGTTTTATAAGTATATAAGTTGAGAGTGCTTTTTGCAGTAGTTTTAATAAGTTAACCTTAATAATAAGTAATTAATCTTGCCAGAGAAAAATAAATTCATTTATCATGAAAATGATAACTATTTTCATTTAGAAAGGATTTGTATAATTTAATTGCCGAGAAAAGGTGTAACAGAACCTCCGTTGTTGCATGGGAAATTTTAAGGAATTTTATGAATGATCTTATCAGTTGCAAGCGGAAAAGGCGGCACAGGTAAAACAATGCTTACAGCATCTTTTGCAGCTCTTACAAAGAATAAAGTTATGGTTGACTGTGATGTTGATGCAGCTGATCTTCATCTTTTATTAAAACCCGAGATAAAGGAGAAACAAGAATTCAGAAGCGGACTAACTGCCAGAATAGATAAAGATATATGTCAGGAATGCAGTGAGTGTATTTCAGTATGCCGCTTTATGGGAAAGGATCAAATAAGCATGAAATATGTTTATGGACCTGTCCCTTCAAGAAGATTGCCCGAAGAACTCTGGGCAAAGCAATTTGGAGATGATCCTATATGGGGAAATTATAGCGATGACAGCTAAAATTGATACATTTAATAAATATTCTGACGAATATGATAAATGGTTTGAAGTCCATCCATGGGTGTATAAGTCAGAACTTGAGGCAGTGAGAATATTACTACCTCAAAATGGCCTTGGTGTTGAAATAGGAGCTGGCACGGGTAGGTTTTCAATTCCTTTTGGTATTAAAGTAGGTGTTGAACCTTCAATAGCAATGGCTGAAATAGCAAGAAGAAGAGGGATGACCATATACGATGCAACAGCGGAGAACCTGCCCTTCAATGACAATGAATTTGATTTTGCATTAATGGTCACAACAATCTGCTTTCTTGAAGATCCGTTGCAAGCGCTAAAAAATATCAGAAGAATTCTTCGGCCTTCGGGAAAGATAATTATCGGAATGCTGGATAAGGACAGCCCTATAGGTAAGTTGTATGAAGCAAAGAAAAAAGATAGCAAGTTCTTTAAAAATGCTAATTTTTATTCAGTCAAACAGGTTTTGGAATGGCTTGAGAAAACTGGATACAATGATATTCATATTATGCAGACAATTTTTCATAAGCCGGAAGAAATAATTGCGATAGAGCAAACAAAAAATGGACACGGCGAGGGTCTTTTCGTTATAATTTCTGCTCAAAAAAAATAAGCTATATACTTTGAATATAAAAATATTATTTGACAATAACTCCTTCATAGAGGGGCTCGAGACTTCGTGGGGATTCTCATGTTTAATAGAGGGAAAAGATAAAAACATACTTTTCGATACAGGTAGCAATCCTTTTTTACTTTTAAGAAACATTAAAAACCTCAAAGTAAATTTGAAAAAAATAGATATAGTTTTCCTTTCTCACATGCACTGGGATCACATAGGTGGTTTATATGCAATTATTGAAAATAATCCCGATGTTTGTGTTTTTCTTTTAGAATCTTTCTCTAAAAAATTCAAAGAAAATATTAAGAAATTCGGCATAAAAATAATTGAAATAAAAGACTCTCTTGAAATCTGTAAAAATGTTTTTTCAACAGGGGAATTAGGGACATCTATAAAAGAACAATCATTAATTATAAAGACTGAGAAAGGTCTATTGATAATAACAGGCTGTGCCCATCCAGGAGTTTTAAAAATAATAAAGCAGGTAAAAACAATATTCAGAGATGAGATTTTTCTTTTATCCGGGGGATTTCATTTAGAAAATCAGAGTAATATCAAAAAGATTATTGCTAATATAAAGAAGTCAGGAATTCGATATATAGCTCCCTGCCACTGTACGGGTAACCTTGCAACTATATTGTTTGAAAAAGAATATGGCAGTAATTACATTAAGACAGGTGCTGGAAAAGTAATTGAGTTATGAAAAAATTCAGTGCAGGGTTACTTGTTTACCGTTTTAAAAATAAAAAACTCGAAGTTCTTCTTGTTCATCCCGGAGGACCATTTTGGGCAAAGAAGGATGAAGGTTCCTGGTCTATTCCAAAAGGTGAATATATTGAAGGAGAAGACCCTTTGCTTGCAGCAAACCGCGAGTTTTTTGAAGAAACAGGGTACAAAATCAATGGTGACTTTAAAAAATTAATCCCGCTTAAGCAACCTAGTGGAAAGATTATCTCAGCATGGGCAGTTGAAAGCGACTTTGATGTTAATAATATCAAAAGCAATACTTTTACAATCGAATGGCCTCCTCATTCCGGAAAACTTGTAGAATTTCCAGAAATCGATCGCGCTGAATGGTTTACACCGGAAATTGCAATTCAGAAGATATTAAAAGGGCAAGCTGGTTTTATTGAAGAATTATGCAATATCTTAAATTATAAACTGAAACATTCATGAAGCAGCGCATGGAGGGATTTTTACTTTTAATTTTTTTCTCAATTCCTGGGTAAGTATTGTTTTCATAACAAAATCTGGCTGTGCGAATTCATCCTTCATTTTTATCAACAGCCATTCTTTTTGTTTACCTGTCATCCTCATAAGGACAAATCTACCTTTTAATTTTTTTCCATTAAGATAAAATTCTATTCTTCCTTCATCTATCTTTCCTTTAAGAAGTTCGTAATCCCCCCTATCCCATATCACAACAGCACCTGCTCCATAATTTCCTTCAGGTATAATACCCTCATAAGTACTATATTCAAGCGAGTGGTCGTCAACCATTATTGCGAGTCTCTTATCTTTTGGGTTCATTGAAGGTCCTTTGGGAATTGCCCATGATTTAAGAACTCCATTGATTTCAAGTCTGAAATCAAAATGCAAATGGGTTGAATGATGCTCCTGAACAACAAATATTGCCATATAAATATTATAATTCACATTACTAAACAGTGCATTTTATTCACAATGAAAAAATATTAGGTTCGTCTCCAAAAATATTATTTTCGATTACAAAGTCGTGATGTAAGATATGTGATATAATTGTGTATGCGAACCAATAAGAATATAAGAATCCCTAAAGAATTGCTTTGGGATTATAAAGAGCAGCCAGACAATCTTTTATGGAAACTTCAAAGGATAGCAGAGTTTTTTCCCGCCTACGGAAATGATGCAGAAAATATCAGAATGCTTTTTAAATACAAGGACGGACTTAAGCTTGATTATGGAAAATGCAGGCTAATTGAACTTTATTATGAGGTATTGAATGAAAAAACCTCAAAGTAAAATTGATAACAATAAAATACTCACTCCTATTCAAAAATCATTTCTTCATAAACTTGTAAAATCAGAGATAAGAGATGCCCTCAGATTTACAGACGGCACTGCATCTCTATGAGCGTATTTGTCCTTTGAGCTATGTAATCCTTTTCTTAATTGTCCTAATGTTGCTTAGTGATCTCCTTCTTACTTAAATAATTTGAACACCATTTCTCGCTAATATAAATCCCAGCAATTATTGAGGCAACCATTGATAATATAAATAGTGACTTTATTATAAAGAAAGCAAACGCTCCGCCAAAGATTGCTCCACTAATAGCAGCATAAATTCTATCAGTCTTCCAAACCATGTTTTAAAACTTTCCCTTTTTATGAGCATAATGATAGACCCATTGTGAGGCTATTAGGCATGATAATACTGAGATTATCTGTATCCATGTGGTTACTGTATTAACCCACTCAGGGCCACTGTCACCATATCCAAGTACGTAGCCTTTAATCACTACCCATATAAAAGCAAAGGTAAAGCCTAATATCCACCCCAATAGTAAACCTAAAATAAGAAGTACAAATCTAATTTTAATATTTCCTAACATCGTTATTCTGTTTGTTCTTTAAACTTTTTGAGATACTCTATAGTTGCTTTAAATGTAGCTTCTGCGGCTTCTTTATTCCTTGGATCATTCCAATCATCATACCAGGAGGGATGCGCTTTTACCCCTGATATCCCTGTATCCCAATCCCTGTGCGCATATTTGTCCTGCAAACTATGCAATCCTTTCCCCAGATTAGCTAATGCTGCTTTATAATTTCCCTTCTTCCAGTATTTCAGCGCCTTTTGAAGCTCCACATTTGCCCAATAATCCCTTGTATCGCCGACACCCTTTTTAAATAACTCAGGTTGATTGAAATGACGCGATTGCTCTCCAAATAGTGGCAACCAATTAGACCAAGGGCCAGCATCTGTCGCATTATTCCCTCTTGCTATTATCTTTGCGTCTTTATTACTGAACCCTACCTGCCTTGCCCAGATGTATGTGCCATAATTATAATTACCAATCCCTGAATGCACATCCTCTCCCCATCTGCCATCAAGATCCTTGTATTTATACGGATTGTTCATTGAATAGCTATATCTATTCAAAAGTTGTGGATTCAATAACATCTTCTCATTCGTCTTACTTGTCCTTGAATCAATCGGGCCAACTGGATCAACCACTATAAACCTTCCAATCCTCGATTCCATATATCTCGCACCGAAATAGTACAACCCTGTTTCTTTATCTTTTTCCTTGCCTACAAACTTTTCATTGTTTTCAATTGTTCCAGTAATAGTTTGTTCTTCTCCAAATGGTTTATAATCTGCTTTCCAGACAACTGTCTTTGATGTATTTGTCATAGCCATAGGTGTTCCTGCAGGGTCTGTGTGATAAAAGTATAAACCAGAGGGCACTACCTTTGCCATGAGCTTTTCATTTCCATAAATGTAATCAGCTAGGCGGTTGCCACTACTGTCTGTCTCGGAGAGTACCCTTCCATCCAGATCATAATGATAAACAATTGTCTTACCATTTGCTGTCTTTGTTACCCTCATCCCATCTCCATCATATCCAAAACTCGCAATTGTAGAAGTACCTAATTTGTAAGTCCTGAGATTATTTAAATAATCGTAAGTCAAACTATAACTTACTCCTTTCCACGTTGTTGCTGTGAGGCTACCATATCCATTATAACTGAAAGTCTGCGGTTCTCCTCCAGATGTGGAACTCAATCTATTGCTTGAGTAAGAATATGAAGTAGTGTTTCCTGCAACAATTTTACTCAATCTGTTCCCTATTGAATCATACGTATAAGAGCCGATACCCCATGCACCGTTGAATCCTGTTAGCCTGTTAAGACTGTCATATGAAAATGACTGGTTCTTAGAGCTCTCAATATAATTTGTAATAGATGTTGTATTTCCCCTGCTGTCATAAGCATAGCCATTATCAAATGCTGTTCCCGCGGTTATCCTTGTTGTGAGATTCCTACTATTATATGTGATATTTGTGGTTATTCCGTTTGAAAATGTATAAGCTGTTGGAAGCCCTGCTGTATTGTAAGTGATATTTAGAACGTTTCCCCCAAACCCGGTTATTTCGGTTATCTGATTATTAGAGTTATATTTATATGTAACCCATATACCTGTAGGATAATAATGATTAATTATATTATCGTTAGCATCATAATCATATCTCGTTGAGTATACTCTTCCTGCTATGCTCTCCACCTTTTGAGTAAGACGGTTTGCTGCATCATATGTGTAATCAATATCTGCTGATAACGAAGTCATGCCTGTTCTATTATCTGCATTGTCATAGTCGAAATAGATTGTCTCTCCTTCATATGTGATTTTTGTAAGGCGGTTGATGCTATCGTATGTATAATATTTCGTGCCGAGCGAATCGGTTTTTGCTGTCATATTACCAACATTGTCTCTTGTATAGCTGATTGTACCATTTTCAGGATGTGTCTCTGAGATTAGAAAATTCCTCGTATCATAAGAATATGTCCTTGTCAAAGTACCTTGTGTAATACCTGTGAGACTCCCAAGAATGTTTCTGCTATAATTCGTAGTGTTACTGAGCGCATCTTTAACCGAAACAAGAAATTTTTCATCGGGGTCTCCAAAGGCGTTGTAAGTTAGCAGGGTTGTTTTACCTGCCTCGTCAGTCACTGTTACATTGCTTCCTGAATAAGAGTATGTGATCTTTGTGCTATCCTTATGTACTGATTCCTTTGTCCTTCCAAAGTTGTCATAATAAACAGTGTCGCCTATATTTGATGTAGTGTAACTTTTTAATCCACAACTTTTGTATATAACATCCGTGTCAACACCTTTGCTGTCATAAGTTCCTGATGGCCTTCCAAACCCGTCATAGTAATAATAAATGAAATACCCACCTCTGTTCTCCATTTTGTATGAATTGTCTGAAGGATATGTGAAATTAGTTGGATTTCCAACAGGCGGGGTTATCTTTGTCAATCTCAGGTTGCCATCATAAGTGAAATTTGTTGTATATCCTCTTCCATTAGTCTCGCTCGCAATGGTTCCATTGCTATTTATGGAGCGCGTAATGGAATATATCGGGTTTGTTATCTTTGAGATTCTACCATTGCTCCACTGGTAGGAAGTTGTTTTCCCGTTGGCATCAGTAGTGGAATAGAGGTTTCCGTTGTTGTAATAGGAATAATTTATTACAACACCATATCTATTCTCCTGTGTAAGATTACCGTTACCGTCATAAGAATAATTTATCGCAAAAGTGCCAGGAAAACCTCCCGAAACAGCCTCTGACAAAGGTTTATCATGGACAATATTTTTTGATGTATTATACCAGTAGGTTTTTGTGGTTGTTCGTGTTTTATCACCGGATTCAGAAATGGTTTTCGGGTTACCATAGCTATCATAATTGCTGTAGTCAGTTGAATAAGTTTTCCCATCTCTTGTTATTGCTCTCTTGGTTAAATATGGAACATATATGTAGCTGTCTCTATGGTTAATTGGCAGAATATAATCATCTGTAGAGATATACGATGAATTTGTCCAATCATAATTAATCGTTTCTTCTCCAACAATCTCTTTTGATTTAGGCAATCCAATTTTCCACATATTACCATCTGGTAAATATGTGCTTCCATAACCATAATAACTGTATTTAACAGTTCTTCCACATGGATCACCTATCTGTGTAAACTCATTATATGTTCCTTGAGAATATGCAAATGTCCATGTTCCTGAAGGTATACCTCTGCCACTGGTACTCTTTTGCACCACAGTCCTATAGTAAAGATAAGAACCACCCATAAGAATTTGTGAAAAATTATAGGTATATGAAACTATTCCTCCATATGGACTTTTAACACTTTTAAGCTCAAGACCATTATAAGTATATTCCCATGGATTACCTGCGGGAAGATTAGCTTTAACAAGTAATGTATCGTATAAAGTTGTAAGAGCCTGGTGGGTATAAATAATGCTTACACCAGGTCCTGAAACAGAAGTAAGTCTTGTTGCCCCGTTAATGGTACTTATTGTGAAATCTATCCTTCTTCCGGCTGAATCTATAACATAAGAAATAATATTGCTTCCTGATGATTTGTAATAAATATTGATTGTATTACCATTAACATCCTCTATTTTAGTTGCATAATAAATCGAGTGCTTGGGCCAGTTTGGAAGTGAAGGGCCGGGTTGACCATAATATATCTTTGTTCCATTGGTTAAAGTTAGAATATAACTTGTGCCTAAATCTAACAACCAATAATCTTTAGTTATAAACTGTGATGAACCAGGTTTAATATACGCTACATGTCTCGAACCATCTGGCATCTCTATAACATGCTGAACATTTACACTTGATGATTTAAAGAGTCTTCCAAAATGCAGTGTCCAGCCATAACCCAGCCATGTATTTTCACCTTTTTCACATGTGCAAGAACTTCCAACACATGTCCAGCCATTACAAACATTCTTCGAGTTAAATGTCCTCTGGATGACAAGGTCAAGCCCGCCGTTGCCAGGAAGCTTGAAATCTACATGGCTGAGAATCAGCCCCCCTGTAAAAGGGTCTATATGCTCCTCAGGCATGGATGAAAGTGTCTCTCTGTGAGGATCGATTCCCGGCGAATCATAAATCTGGTCATATGCATATATTGAAATTGATGATAAGAAAAAAAGAACAATGGCACAAATACTTGTAATTAAAATTAAAGAAGTTTGGAATCTGCTTTTCATTTTTTTTCCTCCTCCTTATGTTTTCTATTTTATATTGGGTTATTAAATTGTATATGTTATTTTCAATTACCCCTTTTTATCACTATCGTTAAAATTATTTTACGTTTGATGCCCTATGTAATATGAGCAATATACATCAGTCGAATTATTTCTAAAAATATCGTTTCGATAATAACAAAATGTTTTTTATTTGTCTGTCGGCCAAAATTAAACTTTTTATGTAGTAATTTTATGACAAAAGTTAACTCAACTTCGGCAGCTGTGCAGCGGCTCACTTAACCTCTTTAAAGAAAAAGCATCTTGGGACTGAGAGCGTTTCATCAAAAGAATATAAAAAACTACGGAGTTGAAGAAGTTGATATAACACTTTTAAGAATTTTCAAAAAAGACCCTCGAAGCTCATATATTGCTTATAAATATTTAGATGATATTAGATTGAATTTGATGAAAGTGTATAAGGCTTTAAAAAAAGGAACAAGATATGTTGTTATCAATAATAAAATCTGGGGCAAATTGTTTGAAAACTGGAAATACATAATTGAGTTAGCCAAAATTATTGACTTTAAAGTTGAAAATTATTTTGCTTCAGAAAACATAAAACATTTTATAATTCACATTACTAAACAATACATTTTTATTTACAATGATAAAATAGTAAAATGAGCATTAAAATTCTACTTATTAATCCATGGATATATGATTTTGCGGCTGTTAATTTATGGTCAATGCCGCTTGGATTGTTTGAGGTCGCAAAATTTTTAAGCGGATATGATACAAGACTGCAAGTTATTGATTGTTTGGATAGTTACCAAAAAAGAGAATTCGGGGTAGGACATTATAAAAAAGAATTCGTACAAAAGCCGGAATGTCTTAAGTTAATGCCCCGCAGATTCGGAAGATATGGAATATCTATTGATGAATTTCAAAGAAGATTCTCCAAAACTAATTGTCCCGATGTCATTTTTATAACATCAATAATGTCTTACTGGTATCCCGGTATTCAGAAGGCAATTGAAATAATAAGGAAAGTATACATAAATACGCCTGTAATCCTTGGTGGCATTTATGCAACATTATGGTACGATCATGCACTTAAAAACTCCGGTGCTGATATTGTTTATAAAGGGCATATTAATAATGATATTTGTTTGGTTTTTGAAAGCCTTGGTTTGCATCTTGAAAATCTAAAAGTATTCAATGAACAGATTATATATAGCGATTTTTTTAATTACCCCTTTGCACCAATTCTAACAAGCAAAGGGTGTCCTTTTAATTGTTCCTATTGCGCTTCAAGAATTTTAAACAAAGAATTTGCTCAATTTCCTCTAAATAAAATTATGGACGACATAATTAATTTCTCTTCAAAAGGGATACAAGATTTTGCTTTTTATGATGATGCACTGCTATTTAATAGCGATACCCACATAAAACCTTTGCTACGAGAAATAATTAATAGAAAATTGAATATACGCCTTCATTGTCCAAATGGACTTCATGCAAGATTTATTGATGATGAAATGGCATATTTAATGAAAAATGCTGGATTTATAACTCTTCGCCTTAGTCTCGAAACAGTAAATAGCGAAAGACAAAAAAATACAGGTGGAAAAGTTAGTACAGATGATTTCAAAAATGCGGTTGCATACTTAAAAAAATATGGTTTCACAAAAAAACAAATTGGAGTTTATTTAATGTATGGATTGCCGGGACAGGAACTAAGTGAAGTAAAAGATGGAATAGATTTCATTAAAAGTCTTGGTGTGAAAATCAATCTTACAGAATTCTCTCCAATTCCCGGCACACAATGCTGGAATGAACTTATTGAAAAAGGGATTATTAATCAAAATATAGATCCTTTACTGACGAATAATACAGTATTTTCTTATCTTTTTTCAGGGTATGATACAAAAGAGATAGAAAAAATCAAACTCGATGTAAAAAAATATAATTCTTTATAAATATAAAACGATTTATATTTTATCCAGAGCCTGTTTAAGATCTTCGATCAGGTCATCTATATCTTCCAAACCAAGTGCTATCCGAACAAGATTATCAACCATTCCTATAGATTGCCTGTATTCTTCCGGATAGTCAAAGAAAGACATTGTTGCCATCTGGGTCACAAGGCTTTCGCTTCCGCCAAGACTCGGTGTAATGAGGAATAAATTCAGAGAATCAATGAATTTACAGGTTTCCTTATTGCCACCTTTAACAAGAAAGGTTATAACACTTCCAAACCCTTTTAATAATTTTTTTGCAATCCTGTAATCAGGATGTGATTTCAGTCCAGGATACCATACTTTTTCTATCTTTGGATGAGCCTCGAGCATTTGAGCGATTGCAAGTCCTGCTTTATTGTGATGTTCCATTCTTAAAGAAAAAGTTTTAAGTCCTCTTTCGAGCAAAAAACATGTAAATGGACCGGGTGTAGCACCGATCATTCTTTGCATACGATATACATCGTTAAGCAATTTGTGACTGCCAAGAGTTACTCCTGCTAATAAATCATTATGCCCGCCAAGATATTTGGTAGCAGAATGTATTACAATATCAACTCCCATTTCCAATGGTTTAATATTGTAAGGTGTTGCAAGTGTAGCATCTATAATGGTTAGAATTTTCCTCTTCTTTGCAATCTCAACTACAGAAGGTATATCAAGTATCCTCAAATAAGGATTTGTTGGAGCTTCGGTAAAGATTATATTGGTATTTGGTTTAATCGCAGCTTCAATATCTTTTGCAGTCGGGTCAACCAATGAGACTTCTATGCCGAATTCTGCGAGTGTTTTGGTAGCAAAATCACGGGTCTGTCTATAACAGTCATTTGTAAAAATAATATGGCAGTTTCTGCGCATATAAGCCATGAGAGTAAGGATAACCGCACTCATTCCGGTTGAAAAAAGAACCGCTCTTTCTGCTCCTTCTATTGCTGCAAGTTTTCTTTCACATTCCTGCTGGGTTGGATTCCCGTATCTACCATATTCATGTTCGCGAACAATGCGTCCTTTACTCTTCAATTTCATAAATTCATAAACTTCTGAAGTATTATTGAAATAATAATTAGAAGTTTGAACAATTGGTGTTGAGACAGAGTAATACGGTTTTGGTACCCGACCATATCCGTGTATTGAAAGAGTGGACGATTTCCAATTAGAAGTTTTCTTAGACATCAACATTTCTCCTTTGTTCAAGAGCATATTTTAGAGCTTCTTTAACCGCATCTACACGTGGCGGTAATTCAATAGGCTTATTGGCATATTTACATGGAAAATCAAGAGTGCCTTCATGATAACGCACCTTAAAATCAGTAAATTTTAATCCATGCGCTGTTGATATGACCACAACTCTTTCTGTTTTATCAATTTTCCCTGACTTTAGAAGTTTTATTAATACTGCAAGCGCTACACCTGTATGAGGACAATTAAACATGCCATTTGCATCTCCAAGTGCTGCTGCATCTGCCAGTTCCTGTTCTGTTGCCTGTTCAACTATTCCGCTGAATTGTTTTAATACTCTTATGGCTTTTTGTACACTTACAGGGTTCCCGATTTGAATTGCACTTGCAAGAGTTTTTTCAGCCTGAATTGGTTCAAACGTCTCGAAATTTTTCAAGTAGGAGCGGTAAAGAGGATTGGCTTTCTCTGCCTGGGCAAGGACGATTCTCGGCAACCTTGAAATCAAGCCGAGCTCTTTCATCATTAGCAATCCATTTCCCAGCGCAGATACATTGCCGAGATTTCCACCCGGAATTATTATCACATCAGGAATCTCCCAATCAAACTGTTGCACTATTTCTATACCAACTGTCTTCTGGCCTTCTACACGCAATGAGTTCATGGAATTTGCAAGATAAATTGTTTCGTCCTTTGTTATTTCCTGGACTACTTTCATACAACCGTCGAAATCTGTATCAAGAGACAAAACAAGCGCATCGTTTGCTATAGGTTGAACAAGCTGAGCTATTGATATTTTGCCTTTTGGCAATAGAACAATTGATTGTATTCCTGCTGCAGCGCAATAGACCGATAAAGCAGCAGATGTATCGCCTGTTGATGCACAGGCTACAGCCTGAATTGGCGCACCTTCACTTATCATCTGTTTAACCTGGGACACAAGAACAGTCATGCCAAGATCTTTAAAAGAACCGCTATGGGAATTCCCGCATAACTTAATCCATAAGTCACTGAGCCCGAGTTTTTTTCCGAAACGTTCTGCCCAAAATAGATTTGTTCCTCCTTCATATAATGAAACTATATTGTTATTATCTATTTCGGGAAGCACCCATTCTTTTTTACCCCATACTCCGGAACCATATGGCCACTCGGTGGACTTATATCTTTCTTCAAAAAGTTTCATCCATGCTTTTGCATCACGACGTGAAAGAGCATCCATATCATGTTTAACTTCAAGAAGAGAACCACAGTTGTCGCATTTGTATATTATTGCATTGAGTGGATAGGTAGTTTTACACTCATTATTTATACATTGAAACCATGCGCGGTATTTCATAAAAATCACCCTGATGTTTAAAGAATATCACAAAATTCATTTAGAAAGCTATCAAGCTTGCAAGCTGGAAAGCTTAGAAGCTTGATTTAGTCTTTTTTACGGGAATCTTTTTTGTCCTGTTTCTGTTCTTGCTGCTTAAGAAGTTTCTCGGCTGAATCCTCTTTCTTTTCAGGGCTTGTCTCAAGTTTTGCAAGTGCGTCCTTATTTATTTCAACTTTATAATTCTTTTTCAAAGATTCAATATATGAATCAAAAACATCTCTCTGTTTTTCAGCAGTAATACGCTGCATAAGCGCATTCTTTATTTTCTCATACTCCAATGGTTTTCCCATCTTCTTGTCAGTTACTTTAATAATGTGATAACCGAATTTTGTTTTAACAGGTTCGCTTATTTCTCCGGGATTAAGCTTCAAAGCTGCTGCTTCGAATTCAGGAACCATCTGTCCTGATGAGAAATAGCCAAGATCGCCGCCATTTTTTGCAGAACCGGGGTCAATAGAACTTTGCTTTGCAATAGTAGCGAAATCACCGCCTTTTTTCAATTTCTCAATAATCTTTTTTGCTTCATCTTCTGTCTTTACAAGTATATGGCTTGCTTTTATCTGGCTGACAGAAGCAAGTTCATTCTTATGTTTTTCATAATAATCCTTTGCATCCTGTTCTGTTACTTTTGCTTTTGCTTCTAATTCTTTTTCCAGTAACTGTGTTATTAAAGTTATTTTTTTATAGTCCTCAAGTTTCTTTGTGTACTCAGGATCTTTATCAAGTCCTTTTTTTAAAGCTTCTTGATAAAGCAATTCCTTTTTAACAAGTTCCTGAAGGAACTTTTCCTTGCCTTCGGGTCCTTCAAACAATTTTTGAGCAAAAGGAGGCAGGTTTTTCATCTCTCTTTCAAAATCTGCTTGAGTTATAATCGAGTTTCCTACTTTTGCTAAATACGGCCCTTTTTGTTCACCTTTCTGTGCGCATCCTGAAAATAAGACTAATAAAGATACGCTAATAATTACAGCCAATAGTTTTTTCATCTATTCCTCCTGAAGTTAGTTTTCAAATGCTATTGTTATAACATAAACAAAGGTTTTTTTGACACATAAAAATTTTTATGATAAAGTATCATGGTTAAAAATTTATGAGAAAATCGAAAATTTTATTCAAAAAAGCTTTCAATTTAATCCCCGGCGGAGTAAACAGTCCTGTACGCGCTTTCAGAGCAGTTGGTGGAAATCCCGTATTTATTGAAAGTGGTAAAGGATCGAGAATTTATGATGTTGATGGGAATTCATATATCGATTATGTCCTTTCATGGGGCCCTTTAATACTCGGACATGCTCACCCTCAAGTAATAAAGGCTATTCAATTGGCTGCTTTGAAAGGAACAAGTTATGGAGCGCCAACACCGCTTGAAATAGAGCTTGCTGAAATGGTTCTAAACGCCTATCCTTCAATGGACAAAGTCAGAATGGTAAATTCCGGCACCGAAGCTACTATGAGCGCTATTAGAGTTGCTCGTGGTTTTACAGGCAGAGATAAAATTATTAAATTTGAAGGCTGTTATCATGGTCATGCTGATGGTCTTCTTGTAAAAGCAGGTTCTGGAGCAACGACTTTTGGAATACCTGATAGTCCCGGAGTTCCAAAATCATATGCGAAGAATACTATAACATTACCTTTCAATAATATTAATGCTTTTAAGAATGTAATTCAGAATGAATGGAAAAACATTGCATGTGTTATTATTGAGCCTGTAGTTGGAAATATTGGATGTGTTCTTCCAAAACCAGGCTTTCTCGAAACATTACGTAAGCTAACTTTATCCTATGGTATTGTTTTAATTTTCGATGAAGTTATGACCGGGTTTAGAGTGTCTTATGGTGGTGCTCAGGCCTTTTATAATATCAAACCTGATATGACATGTCTTGGAAAAATAATAGGCGGCGGCCTTCCTGTTGGCGCTTATGGCGGGAAAAAAGAAATAATGTCTATGGTATCTCCCGAAGGGCCTGTTTATCAGGCAGGTACTCTATCAGGCAATCCACTTGCAATGACAGCAGGCATAATGACACTTAAAATTCTCTCCAGAAAAGGAGTTTATGAAAAGCTCGAGAGAATGGCATCTTTGCTTGAAGAAGGACTTACCGATGCAGCTAAAACAGCAGGTGTAAAGACAAAATTTTATAGAGCCGGCAGTATGTTCTGCACTTATTTTACTGAAAAAGAAGTTATAGATTATCCAACAGCCAAACTTTCTGATACCGCCAGATTCTCAAAATTTTTCTCCGCTATGCTTAAGAGGGGAATTTATTTAGCTCCTTCACAATTCGAGGCAGGCTTCTTAAGCCTTGCCCATTCAGTTAAAGATATTGACAAAACAGTAAAAGCTGCCTATAAATCATTCCTTGAAGTAAAATAACCCTACCATTTTTAATTATTTGGCAGGTTTTTTATTTACTATTGCCTGCTCTATGAATTTTCTTGTAAAAGAAAAAGGCTTATTGTAATAATATTATCATTAAATAGTAAGAAAATTATATTATAAGGTTTTATTTTATGATAGTTATTGATAGAGGAAACCACCAGAAATTATACCGTCGGTTGCTTGATATAATTCAGAGAAAATCGGAACCGCTCTTTGATATTATCGAAAAAAAGCATGGTATAAAAATAACAAAGGTTAAAAATAATTTTGAAAAAAGATTTATTTAAAATTTTCTTTTGAAAGGCAGGAATATTTATTTTTAATTCAATAAATCTACTATGCATTAATTATTGTAAATACTATAAACCCGATAAAAAAGAAGAACTATCCTGTCTTGGTTTTAGAATTATAGAACGCCTTTTAAATAAAGGAAATAAATTTGAATTTAAACCTGAAAAACATTTTCTTTCAAAAGACACTCTTAAAATTCTAAGTGTCAAACTCTGTCCTTATTGTCCATTTTATAAAAATGATTGTGATTTTGCTGATGTTTTAAAAGACGAAATAAATCTTTCGACTATCAATGCTTCCAATTTGCCTCCCCAGTGTGGTGGGTTCATTTTTCTTGGAATTCTATTAGAAAATAATAAAATAAATATTGACGATATTGAAAGATTAATCTAAACTCAAAGAAAATATAGTTAGTAATCAATGGAGGCATTATGAATACTTTTTCTATACGCGAAGTTGTTGAACAGGCAATATTAACTGAACAACTTGGTCAGGAGTTTTATTTAAAAATGGCCCAGAAGTTTCAAGAAAATAACGAGCTCAAGAAACTTTTTGAACTACTTGCGATACATGAAACAAAGCATGGCAAAAGTTTCTCTGAACTAATGCAAAAAGTAAAAGATGAAGAACCTGAAGGCTGGGATGAAGTTACTCTTTATCTTAAAGCAATTGTGGATTCAGAGTTCTTTCTTGGTAAAGATAAATGTCTTCCTTCCCTTGAACATGTTAAGACAGCAGGTGAGGCTATTGATTTTGCACTTTGTTTTGAGAGAGAGACTTTGCTTTATTATTACACGTTAAGAGAAACAATAAGCGAGAAAGATTTGATTGATAAGATTATAAAAGAAGAAAAAAGCCATATTGTATGGCTAAATAATTTAAAGAAAAGCCTTAAAGAGTAATGGATTATACTATTAAGATAGGCGGCGAGGCAGGACAGGGAATACAGACAGTTGGTGATACTCTTGCGCGGGTTTTCTCACGTTCAGGTTATCACGTATTCACACATCAGGACTATGAATCACGTGTTAGAGGAGGGCATAATTTTTTCCAGATAAGGGTATCAGATATGCCAGTTATGGCATCAAGAGAAGATATTGATATTTTAATTGCATTTGATATGGAAAGTATTTCAGAACATGCAAAAGAGATAAAAGAACAAGGACAAATAGTTTATGATTCTTCAACATTGGGGAAATTTAAATTAGAGGCAAACATCTCCCAAGTTAATACTCTTGATATACCTTTCACACAACTTGCTATTGAACATGGTGGCAGTAAAATAATGGCAAATACTGTTGCAACCGGGGCTATTCTTGGAATGCTAAAAATGAAGCTTGATATTCTTGAAAATATAATAAAGGACACTTTTAAAAAGAAAGGTCAAGACATTATAAAAGCTAATATTAATGCTGCAAGAGCAGGATATGATTTTGCGATAAAAAACTGTCTTACATGTAGATTTGTGCCTGCAGATACTTCAAAAGCAAAGATGCTTTTAAATACAGTTGAGGCAATTGGCTTTGGAGCTATAGCATCGGGCTGTAAATTTTATGCTGCGTACCCTATGACTCCATCAACCGGCATCATGAACTACCTTGCGGATAAAGAAAAAGAATATGGAATCATAGTTGAACAGGCAGAAGATGAAATAGCCGCAATAAATATGGCTCTTGGTGCATCTTTTGCGGGGGTAAGAGCTATGACAGGAAGTGCTGATGGCGGTTTTGCACTAATGATAGAAGGGCTATCTTTGGCTGCCATGACTGAAACGCCGATAGTTATTTGCATAGGTCAGAGACCTGCTCCGGCAACAGGGCTTCCAACAAGAACAGAACAGGGCTCATTGCTATTTGTAATAAATGCAGCTCATGGAGAGTTTCCGAGAGTAGTATTTGCTCCCGGTAATCCTGAACAGGCTTTGTATCTTACCAATAAAGCATTTGATCTTGCAGAAAAATATCAGATACCTGTTTTCATAATGTTTGACCAGTATCTTTCAGATGCTCAATGGACTTATGAAACCTTTGACTTAAGCAAGTTGAAATATCATGATTACAGAATACGCGGAGAGGCGTTAAAAAATCTTGGTGATTATAAAAGACATGCATATACTTCAACCGGGGTATCACCCTTGGGCATTCCTGGAGATTCCCGTCATTTAATAATAACGGATAGCGATGAACACAATGAAGAAGGTCATTTGATAGAGGATTCCGAAACAAGAGTAAAGATGGTTCAAAAAAGATTGCATCAAAAATTGCCTTTCATAAAGCAAGAAATCTCCCCGCCTGTTTTATATGGTAATGAAAATCCGGATATAGTTCTTTCAGGGTGGGGCTCGACCTATGGAATAATGAAAGAGGCTGTTGATACTCTATCAAAAGAGCATAAGTTAGCAATGCTTCATTTCAGCGAGATATATCCTATGCCCGGCACGGATAATTTTGATTATATTTCTGTTTTAAAAAATGCAAAACTTTCTATATGCATAGAGCAGAATGCAACGGGTCAGTTTGCAAAATTAATAAGAACCGAAACAGGTTTTGAGTTTAACTCAAAAATCAACAAATATGATGGCAGACCTTTCACAGTTGATTTATTGGTAAAGCAGATTAATGAAAAAACAAAATCTAATTAAAATACTTAAGGGAAAGCTTGAATCAAACAATATAGATAAGAGAATCGTTGCTCTTTATTTATACGGCTCAATAATAAGTGGAAAAAGGCTAAGGAACGATAGTGATATTGATATTGCAATGCTCGTCTCACACGAGACAGGAAGCATGGAGCGGGTTGGTTTAATCTCAAAGATTGAAGAATTATTTACTAATATATTTATATCATTAGGAATTAATAATCAAATAAGTGTTCTTGACATGAGGAGCAAATATGCCTCGTTGCAACTTCTTTATGAAGTCATTACAAAAGGAGTTTGTATATATGAGAGAGCATATTATGAAAGGCTGGAATTTGAAAATTTAGTTAAGAGAGAGTATTTTGATTTTGTTCCATTCCTCAAAAAATTGAGGCAGGTAAAATATGGATTTATATACTCGAAAACTTGAGGTTATTTCTGATTCATTAAGAAAACTTGCTGAAATAAAAAATGAGAGCAAAACATTTCTTATATATAGAGGAACATGGAAAAACAAGGATATAGTCGAGAGAAACATTCAGAAAATAGTAGAAGCGCTTATTGATATTGGAAAAATTCTTATTGCAGAAAAAAAACTTCGGGAACCTGCTAATAATAAAGACGTTTTTAATGTACTGATTGAAGCGGGCTATTTCCCTGTAGAATATTTAGACCTTATAGAAAAAATGATAGGCATGAGGAATATTATTGTGCATAGTTACGATAAAATTGATGATGAGATAATGTATGGAGTATTAAAAAGGAATTTAAGCGATATAAAGAAAATTAAAGTTTATTTTGAAGGGGTAATCTCTGAAGTCTTAAAGAAAAAAGTCAGGGAGAAATAGATGGCTACACTGGAAGATTATAAAGGTTTGACACCTGCATGGTGTCCGGGTTGCGGAAATTTTGCGATACTCAAAACATTTAAAGATGTAATGATTGAACTCGGGATCGAACCACATCAATTCACTATCGTTTCGGGTATCGGACAATCCGGAAAATTTCCACATTATTTAAGATGTAACACTTTCAACGGACTTCACGGTAGAACCCTGCCTGTTGCAACAGGCATCAGACTCACTAACCACGAAATGCCGGTCATTGCTGTTGCAGGAGATGGTGATTGCTATGGTGAAGGTGGCAACCATTTAATACATGCTATGAGAAGAAATATAAATGTAAAACTATTTGTCCATGACAATCAAATATATGGACTTACAAAAGGACAGCCTTCTCCAACAACAATGGAAGGCATGATTACGAAGAATCAGCCTTTTGGTGTGATGTCAGAGCAATTAAATCCTATTGCACTTGCAGTTGCTCTTGATTGCAGTTTTGTTGCAAGAGGATTTGCAGGTGATATGGAACACCTGAAATTTCTTATGAAATCAGCTATTCAACACAAAGGATTTACGCTCCTTGATATTCTTCAGCCATGTGTTACTTTTAATAAGATAAACACTTATGAGTGGTACAAACAGCGTGTATATCATATAGAGGCTGATTATAATCCTGAAGACAGAATAAATGCTTTCAGAAAAGCACTTGAGTTTGGAGATAGAATACCTTTAGGTATTATTTATAAAAATAACCGTCCTACATTTGAAGAAAGAATTCCTACTATTAATAATTCGACTCTGCTGAAAGAATATTTTAATCCGGTAAATCTTGATAAAATATTAGAGGAATTTTATTAAACTCTATAACGATAACGGTTTAAATAATGCAGGTATCACAAGAAAACTTCTTTTTCCGGTTACAACCCTTTTGCTTCCCTTTTCTAACGGGAATTATCGATTTTTGAAGTTTAGAAATGTCCGCATTTTTCGGGATATTTACTAATGTTAACAAAATTTAAAAAATTTTCTGTTATATTTCTTGTTTTTCTAATTATTTTCATTATTTCCATTTTTGTTGCCCTTCATTCGTATCGCAACGAAATAAAGAGAAATATCATAGCTAAAATCTCCATTAAGGCTTCTGAATTTCTGGGACACGATGTTGAGATAAAAGATATTTCATTCAGCTCTTCAGAGGGTGTTAACTTTTACAACATTAATATAAAAAATCCACCCGGTTTTAAGCCCGGGAATTTACTCACCATAAAAAAGCTCCATATGAATTTGTCGCTAAATGATCTTCTTGCAGGAAGATTTTTTTCAGAAAATGTTACGGTTACCTCTCCTGAACTCATCATATATAAAGATGAAAATGGCAAACTGAACCTTTCGGATAAACTTCTTTCTTTTTTTAAGAGAGAACCAAAACTTAAGTATAAAATTAATGAATTCAAGATTGAGTCAGGCTCTTTTAAGTTTTATCCGGGTACCGGAAATCAAAATTTAAAATTATACAGAGAATTGCTCGAAGTTGAAAAAGTAAATATTTCTTTGAAAGATCTTTCTTCAAATAAAGGAGTGAAAACTCTTATTGACGGAAAAGCCGATTACAGAGGAGGCGAATTAAAATTAAATGGCTGGGCTTATTTGAAGGATGACCCGAAAAAATTTATGGCATCTGCTTCTCTCGATAACCTGCCTTTATCAGATTTTAATGAAATATCCGGCAAACATGGTCTGAAACTTGAAAAAGCAAAAATAAATGCTGAATTTTTTATCGAGGGCTCAACTGAAATTATTAATTTGAAAAATAGCGTTCAAATAAATAATGCATCCTCTACTTATATTTCCAGCAGGATAAACGGGATATTAATAAAAAATAAGTGCAGATATATTGCAAATAAAGACTTTTTTTCAATTGACGATTTAAGAATAGATTCAGGAGATTTCTTATCTGTTCAGGCAAAAGGAGCTATCAGAGATATTACCAAACATCCTGATTATAAAACAGAAATTACGGTAAATAAGCTTGATCTTTCTGCCCTGGAATTTCCGGATAATTATAAAATTACCGGAATTTTGAAAAATGCGATTATTAAAATAAGTGGTAATTCTTTCACAAGAATTCCGGAGTTTAATTTAAAGGCCGGACTCAAGAACATATCGGTCTCAAAAGAAAAAAAGAATTTGATACAGAAAGCATCAATGGAATTTAATTTAAATTCTGATGGTGAAAATGCGAGATTTAATGTAAGCACTTTTATAGAAAAGCTTTTAATAAAAGTTTCAGGAACAGCAAAAGATATAGCAACTCCAAAAAGATTTGTTAATTTAAAAACAGAAGTTCCTGATGTGAAAGCAATAGATATAAGGGATGCATTGTGGAATATATTTCCTGACAACCTCTTATATGCAGGTATGGAAGGTTTAATATCTTCTGTTTTTTCAATTGATTACTCTGAAGGTTCTTTAAATATTTCGGGCACACTAAAAGCTCATGAACTTACAATCAATGGCGAAAATGGAGAATTCACGGTTGGGCCGGTAAATGGAGAGATACCGGTTAATTTCCAGAAGAACAAAAGTAAAACATTACTGAATAAAAACTTAAAGATGAATCTTTTTTCTGAAATTCCTGCATTCGAAAAAGATAACTTTCAAAATCTGAAGAATTTCTACAAAGACCGTGAAACATGCAAAATTTGTAATAAGATAACTATCGGGAATATTAGTTACGGCATGCCTCTTTTAAAAAATTTAACTGTTTTTATAGAACAGGATAAAGGGATTTATAATATCCCTTTATTTGATGCCGATATTTCAGGGGGAAGACTGAAAGGAACTGCATCTGTAAATGTGTCGAATGGCCTCGATTACACAGCGGGGTTTATTATTGAAAAATTAAGTTTAAGAGAATTTTGCGAAGGGTTCGAACCTATAAAGGGTTATATTTCAGGACTTGTTGATGGACTGGCATTCATTAAAGGTTCGGGGTCTGGTCTTACAAATCTTATAGGAAAGGTTGATCTGTGGACATACAGCAGTAAAAAGGAGAAGACAAAAATAAGCAAGGAATTTCTTAAAAAAGCCGGCGGTCCGTCACTAAAAGCATATCTTGGCGATAGGAATTTCGATAAAGGGATTGTTACCATGTATCTTAAGAATGGGTATATTATTTTCAGCGAACTCGAGATTTCAAACAGAAACATTTTGGGTATAAAAGATCTTTCAATCAAAGTTGCTCCGTTTAATAATAGAATTTCAATTGACCATCTTATGTGGACAATTACCGAAGCAGCTCATAGAGCCAAAAGCGCAGAGGCTGATAAAAATAAATAGAAGGGTCTATTAAAATTAAATTTATTCTATAATATAAAAAGCTGGTATCTAAAAAATGTTAGGTAGAATTGATAATATTAATTTTTAAAATTTGAGGAGGATTATATGAAAGTCAAAATGAAATTGTTTATGTTAGGCTTTGTTTTTCTACTTGTCTCATGTGCTGTTATAACAGTGAATATTTACTTTCCGGAAAAGGATGTTAAAGAAGCATACAAAACTCTCGAAAAAGAGCTAATGGGAACAGATTCTAAAAAAGATGATAAAAAATCCGGGGAAAGCAAGCCACAGAGTCTTTTCAAATTTGAATTTGCAGGAACTGCTTATGCTGAAGAAGGTCTTTCGGATAAACTTTCAGAGACAATGAAGAAGATGCCCGATGTTGTTAATGCTTATAAAGAAATGGGAGGAAGGATTAATGAAATTGATCGTTTAAGAGATAGTGGTGCAGTCGGAGAAGGCAAAGACGGTCTTCTTGTAATAAGGGAAGGAAAAATTAGCGAACAAGATAAAAAGCTTGTATCCGAAGAAAATGAAAATAGAAAAACTGTCATGAGAGGCATGGCAAGGGCGATGGTTCGTATAAACAGAGACAGGGAGAACGAAGAAACAATCAAAAAAGTAATGCCCCAGGCTGTGGAATACTTTGCTTCATTAAGAAGGGATTCTGCTAAGAAAGGCTGGTGGATACAGAACCCGGACGGGAACTGGGTAAAAAAATAATTTAGACTCTCTGAAAAAAATAGTATTTCATAGAATGAAAAGCAGAAAGACTATCTTTGGGTTAATTATTCTTTTCATTATCGGGTCTTTTGCTGTCTCAGATGCAAAACTATTGCAAGCAGATAAAATTATAGTTCAGAAATCAAAAAGAATCATGACTCTGTTTAGAAAAGGGAGAATATTAAAGCAATATAAAGTAGCATTGGGTAAGCAGCCTGTCGGGAAGAAAATATTCGCTGGAGATAAGAGAACTCCTGAAGGTAGTTATTTTATAGATTCAAGAAAAGCTGACAGTAAATACTATTTAGCTCTTCATATATCCTATCCAAATCATGTTGACTTAGAGAATTCCGGGAAACTTGGCTTAAATCCAGGGGGGGATATTATGATTCACGGTCTTCCTGATGGATATGAAGATGTGGAAGAATTCCATAGGATTACTGACTGGACTGACGGGTGCATTGCTGTGACTAATAAGGAAATGGAAGAAATCTGGCAACTTGTTCCTGATGGCATACCTATAGATATAGTTCCTTAAAATAATAAGCTATCAAGCGGGCAAAAATAAAATCCTGCACGGTAAGAAGGCAATTAACTTAATGTAAAAGCGTTAAATTTTTTCATTGAGAGGAGAATGTTTTATGGCAAATGAAGATTTGTCCAAACTTAAAATAGATAAATCAGAAGCATTCTTTAAACAAAAAAGTAGAAATAAAATGATTTATCTTACTGTGATATTAGCAATCCTACCAATAATAGCTATATTATTTTTTAAGGGTATTTTATTGCCGGCAGTTGAGGTAGAAGTTGTAAATGTCAGTAAATTATATCCATCCCAAACCTTTACTCTATTAAATGCAAGCGGATATGTGGTTGCTCAAAGGAAAGCAGCACTTGCATCAAAAATTACAGGAAGGCTTGTATCAATTTCTGTAGAAGAAGGTGATTTTGTTAAAAAGGGACAAATAGTAGCCCGTATAGAAAATGAGGATATTTCAGCATCAAAGGAACAGGCAGGGGCAAATCTAAATGCAGCCAAACATATTCTTGAACAGGCAAAAGCTGAACTTGCCGAATCAGAAATTACTTTTAAAAGATATAGTGAACTATTGCCTTTTGAATATGTCTCAAAAGCAGATTATGATGCAGCAGAAGCAAGGTATAAAAGGGCAAAGGCAGCGGTTTTAGCAGCAGAGGCAAATGTTAAAGCTGCTATGGCAGCTTTGAAATCAGCTGATGTTTCCCTTGAATATAGCTTTATACGCGCTCCATTTGATGGAGTTGTTCTTACAAAAAATGCTGATATAGGCGATATAATTACACCAATTGGAGCTGCAGCAAATGCAAAGGCAGCTGTTGTAACTATTGCTGATATGAGTTCTTTGCAGGTTGAAGTTGATGTCTCGGAATCTAATCTTGGAATTGTTAAAAAGGGGCAACCGTGTGAAATACAGCTTGACGCTATACCTGATTCAAGATTTCGCGGGGTTGTACATATGATCGTTCCAACAGCAGACCGTTCAAAAGCTACAGTTCTTGTCAAAATACGTTTTATTGATTCAGACCCCCGCATACTACCCGAAATGAGCGCAAAGGCAGCGTTCCTTGAAAGAGAAATAGGCAAAGATGAAAAAGAGCCGAGAATTGCACTTAACCCTGAAGCTATATCAAAACGAAATGGCAAACAGGTTGTTTTTCTTGTTATGGATAATAGGGCGATTGAAACTCCTGTAGTTACAGGTAATAAACTCGGTGATTTCATTGAAATCTTAAGCGGAGTAAAACCCGGTGACAGGGTTGTCTTAAGACCTTTGAATAAACTGAAAAATGGTTCAAAAATAAAAATCCCTGAAAAATAATGAACAGTGAAAATAATATTGTTGAGATAAGAAATCTTTCAAAATCATACCATAGGGGAAGTTTAATTCTTCCTGTTTTAAATAACATTTCCCTTGATATTAAAGAAGGAGAATTCCTTGCTCTTATGGGTCCTTCGGGTTCTGGTAAGACAACTTTGCTAAATTTAATTGCAGGAATTGATAAAGCTGATAGTGGATCAATAAAAGTCAAAAGTGTGGAAATAACGACTCTATCTGAATCAGAATTAGCAGAATGGAGGGCATCAAATGTAGGTTTTATTTTTCAGTTTTATAACCTTATTCCTGTTCTTACTGCTTTTGAGAATGTAGAACTTCCATTACTACTTTCGAAGTTGAGTAAAAAAGAACGCAGAGAGCATGTTGAGATGGCTCTTAAAGTAGTAAATCTTTCTGACCGTATGGATCACAGACCCGGACAACTTTCAGGTGGCCAGCAACAGCGTGTTGCTATTGCAAGAGCTATAGTGACAGACCCGGCTATACTTGTTGCGGACGAACCAACAGGAGATCTTGACAGGACATCAGCAGAAGATATACTCAACCTTATGGAACAATTGGTGGTCGAGCTCAACAAAACAATTATAATGGTAACACATGACCCCCGGGCAGCGAAAAAAGCACACCATATTAAATTTCTTGATAAGGGGATTTTAAATGCACGTCCTCAAATTGATCTTTAGAAATTCCCTCAGGCATAAACTGAGAACCATTCTTACGGTTTTGGGAGTAACAATCGCTATTCTTTCATTCGGTCTTTTAAGAACTGTTATAAGTGCCTGGTATGCAGGAGTTGAGGCATCATCTGCAAGTCGTCTTGTTACAAGAAATGCTGTATCACTTGTATTCCCGCTTCCACTTTCTTATAAGGAAAAAATTCGTCAGATCGAAGGTGTAAAATCTGTTTCTTATGGATCATGGTTTGGCGGAATTTATATAGATGAAAAAAATTTTTTTGCAAATTACGCTCTTGAGGCAGAACATTATCTTGATATTTATCCCGAATTTATAATACCACCGGAACAAAAAGCAGCCTTTTTACATGATAGAAAGGCAGCAGTAGCAGGAAAAAAATTAGCCGACAAATATGGATGGAAAATAGGAGATATAATTACTCTTAGAGGCACTATTTATCCGGGAAACTGGGAATTTGTCTTGAAAGCTATATATAAAGGACGTGACAATACAGTTGATGAGACCGCTTTTTTCTTTCATTGGGCGTATCTAAATGAGATGATGAAAAAGATAGCTCCACAGAGAGCTGACCAGGTCGGATGGTATATGGTCGAAGTAAAAAATCCAGAGCAAGCTGCTGAAGTTGCTGTGAGAATTGATCAAACATTTAAGAACTCTCTTGCTGAAACATTAACAGAGACAGAAAAAGCATTTCAGCTTGGATTTATCTCAATGACCGAGGCAATAGTAATTGCGATTAAACTGGTATCATTTGTTGTTATTTTAATAATAATGGCTGTTGTAGCTAACACAATGGCAATGACCGCACGGGAAAGAATTGGTGAATATGCTGTTTTCAAGACTCTTGGATTTGGAGGATTTCATGTAAGCGGACTAATTTTTGGAGAATCAATGTTTATTACAATGACAGGAACAGTTTTAGGAATTTTATTAACATTTCCTGCTGCAAAAATATTTGCATCTGAGTTAAGCACCTATTTCCCGATATTTATAATTGAACCTGAAACATTATACATGGATGTAGCAGCAGGGTTAGTTGTAGCTTTAATGGCAGGCCTTTTCCCTGCGTGGCGGGCAATTAATATTCGCATTGCAGATGGTTTAAGGAGAATCGGTTGAAAATACCTCTTTCATACAGTTTGCGAAATTTATGGACAAGAAGACTGACTACTTCTTTAACAATTGGAGGCATGGCTCTTGTAGTGTTTGTCTTTGCTGCAGTCCTGATGCTTGCTGAAGGTTTACAAAAAACACTTGTTGAAACAGGTTCAGATGACAATGTGGTAGTAATTAGAAAATCTGCCGGCTCTGAAGTGCAGAGTGGAATAGATAGAGTTCAGGCATCAATAATTGAAACCCAACCCGGGATAGCAATTGATGCTGATGGCAAAAGAATGGTCGCAAAAGAAATTGTTGTATTGATAGCTCTTCCTAAAAAGAGCACAAACAAACCTTCAAATGTTGTTATAAGAGGTATTGGAGAGAAATCTCTTGATCTACGGCGTCAGGTTAAAATTTCAGAAGGCCGTATGCCTGTTTCTGGCTCAACAGAAATTGTAATAGGTAAAAGCATAGCAAAGAGATTTAAGTCAGGAAAGGTTGGAGAAGTTTTACGTTTCGGGATGAGAGATTGGCGTATTGTGGGTATTTTTGATGCAGGCAATACCGGCTTCAGTTCAGAAGTATGGGGAGATGCTGATATTCTTATGCAGACTTTTAGGCGTCAGGCATATTCTTCTGTAATTTTTAGGTTGCAGAATCCTTCAGAGTTTGAAGTCATAAAACAGAAAATTGAAAGCGATCCGAGACTCACACTTGAAGCCAGAAAAGAAACAAAATACTACAGAGACCAATCAGAAATGATGGCAAAATTCCTGCGCATACTCGGGATTTCTTTAACAATTATTTTCTCTTTGGGCGCTATAATTGGTGCTATGATAACTATGTATGCAGCGGTTGCAAATAGAATTGCTGAAATAGGAACATTAAGAGCGCTTGGTTTTCAGAGAAGAAATATTCTTGCAGCATTCGTTATGGAATCTTTATTTCTCGGATTAATTGGTGGCTTTACAGGGCTTATATTTGCATCGTTTCTTCAGCTTTACACGATTTCTACTATGAACTGGGCTACGTTTTCCGAACTCGCATTTAGTTTTGAACTCTCTCCGGATATTATTTGGGAATCGATACTTTTTTCTCTTATAATGGGTTTAACAGGCGGAATGCTTCCAGCGATAAGAGCTTCAAGAATGAATATTGTTGAAGCTTTAAGAGGAGAGTAAATGAGGTTTTATATTGAACTCGAAGGGCAAATATCTTTTAATACACATTTATCATGAGCAGGTTTTTTTGCCTGGCATACATTTCTACCATGCAATATAAGAAGATTAGAAAGTTTATTCCAATCCTTCTGCGGAGTAATAGCCATAAGGTCCTGCTCTATTTTGACAGGATTTTCATTCTTAGTAAGACCGAGCAATTTTGAGAGTCTTTTAACATGTGTATCTACCGCTATACCCTGATTTATTCCATAAGCTTCTGAAAGAACAATATTTGCTGTTTTCCTTGCTACACCCGGTAAAGTTATTAGTTCTTCCATTGTATTAGGTACATTTCCTTTGAAGTTCTTGATTATCAACTTAGCAGCTTCCTGAATATTTTTAGCCTTTGTCTTATAGTAATTTACCGAATTAACATCTTTTTGTAATTCTTCAATAGAAACCTTTGCATAATCTTTTATAGTCTTATATTTTTTAAAAAGCTTCTCGGTAACTTTATTTACAAGGGTATCTGTAGCCTGAGCTGAAAGAATAGTCGAAACAAGAAGCTCAAATGGAGTTGAAAATTTCAATGCCGTCCTGGCATCGGGATATTCTTTCTTGAGACGTTCCAGAATTTCATTAATTTTTTCCTTATTATTCATAATGTCCCTTTTATAAAATAATCCATAAGCTTCCAGCCTTCTTCAATAAACAAAACGTCCTCACGTAAAGTTATTGACTCATCAAAAGTATTATCTACGTTATTTTTTTCGTTGTTACTGTCGTAAATTACAAAAGGTACAGGTTCGTCTGTGTGAGTCTTAACAGCAACAGGAGTAGCATGATCGGGGAGAACTAAAATTCTATAATCTTTAAAAGAAGACATGCCACTCAATACAGTCCCGACTACAAGTGAATCAATATCCTCTATTGCCTTTATTTTGTGTCTGTAATTTCCGGAATGTCCTGCTTCATCGGGAGCTTCAACATGTATATAAACAATATCTACCCTATTCAAAGCATCGAGAGCAGCTTTTGCTTTACCAATATAATTTGTATCAATATATCCTGTGATACCGGGAACCTGAAGAATCTCAAATCCTGCATTAATTCCCAGACCCCTCATTAAATCAACCGCAGAAACCAGAGCACCTTCAAGATTATATTTTTCCTTGAAAGTTGGGATATTAAGCTTTTTCCCCTGCCCCCAAAACCATATGCTATTAGCCGGTCTTTTACCGTTTTTAACTCTTTCGCAATTCACAGGATGCCGTTCAAGGACAGTTGTTGATTTCAACATAAGTTCCCTTAATGTATCTTCTCCTTCACCAACAGGCAGATAGTCAGCTATTTCTTTACCGGTAATATCATGCGGTGGTGTACACTCAACATTAACCGGGCCCGATGACCAGACCATAATATGTCTGTAACTTACCCCCGGATAAAAATTAATTGTTTCAGAGCTAAATTCTTTTTGAATATCATTAATAAGCTTTTTGGCTTCATCGGTTGTTATGTGATCGCTACTGTAATCTTCCATAACAGCCTTTGTTTTATCTTTGTTATATTTCAAAGTAACAAGATTACATCTATATGCCACATCATCTGGTTTAAGGTCTATGCCAATACTCAAAGCTTCCAGAGGAGCTCTTCCTGAGTAAAATTTACGTGGATTATAACCAAGAATATTTAGATTTGCTATATCAGAGCCCGGATGGAATCCTTCGGGCACAGTCTTGATTTTACCCGTAATTCCTTTTTGTACAAGAAAATCAAGATTGGGAGTATTTGCTACCTGCAAAGGGGTTCTACCCTCAAGTTCTTCTAATGGTCTGTCAGCCATTCCATCGCCAATTATTACTACATATTTCATCCGGAGTTTACCTCTTCTTAATTATTTTAAAACTTACATATATATTACTTCAAATGATATAACAATAAAACTAAAATTTAACCTGAAAAATGCATTTGAAGTAATGCAGATGTTGCGAAAAAATTTATTTTTCGATACCTTAGTGTACGTTTAAAGATGATT
>DYFC01000058.1 GCA_020725385.1 Nitrospira japonica
CCAGGGAGCAATCCCTCTGAAGGTCTGTGGTAGACTACCACGTTGATAGGCTGGAGGTGTAAGTACAGTAATGTATTCAGCTGACCAGTACTAATAGACCGTGTGACTTGACCCTTATTTTATTTCCCTCCTGTTGTCAAAGGAATTAAGGGCCTTTGAGTAAAAAGGCCCTTTTTATATGTTTTAAGGAGTTGAAATGAGAGAGAGAGATATTTTTGAAGAAATTATAGATATCGGTAAAAGACGAGGAGTTCTTACATATGATGAAATAAATGATGCACTTCCTTCTGAATTTTTTTCACCAGATGAAATAGAAGATTTGATGGATGTGCTTCAGGATATGGGAGTTAAAGTTGTTGACCATGAAGAAATTCTGCCTCCCGAAGAAGAATTAGAAGAAGAATTAGAAGAATACGAAAAAACCGAAGACCTTGTTCAGGCATATTTTTATTCAATGGGTGATATTTCGATTCTTACGAAAGATGAAGAAACAGAGCTTGCAAAAAGACTTGAAGAAGGTAAATCTATTATAAGAGAATTGGTGATAGAACTTCCAATTTACAAAAAACTCGAAGCAAGTTTAGATGGTAATAACGAAGAGGAAGAGGTAGAAGAATTAGAAGCTGAGGAAGAAAGAACAGACGAAGCTTTATTGAAGAGTGTTGAAATTATAGAAGCAAGAATGAGGGAAGTCGAGGCTGCTGACAAAAAGATTTCAAAATATGGCTCTCTTAAAGGCCTTAAGAATCTTATAAAAGAAAAAAAGAAAAAAAATATAGATACAAAAAAATATGAGTTATTAGCAAAAGAAGTAGAAAAGGTATATAAAAAAGTAGAATCCGAAATAGGCGCAAAAGTTGACCATATTAGAGGGATGTGGTCGCGTATTCAGAAAGCAAAGATATTAATATCTACAGCAAAAGATGAATTAATTACAAGAAATTTACGCCTTGTTGTTAATATAGCAAAGAATTATGTTGGAAGAGGTCTTCCGTTGCTTGATCTTATTCAAGAAGGCAATATAGGGTTAATGAAGGCTGTAGATAAATTCAAGTATGAGAAGGGTTTTAAATTTAGTACATATGCAACATGGTGGATAAGGCAGGCAATTACAAGAGCACTAATTGATCAAACAAAAACTATAAGAGTGCCTGTCCATATGATGGAATTCTACAACAGGGTTACAAAAGCATCCCGTGAGCTTACACAGCAGCTTGGCAGAGAGCCTACCAATGAAGAGATAGCTCACAAACTTTCAGTGCCTATAAGAAAAGTTGAAGAAGTTTTCAGAGCTATACAGGACCCTATTGCTCTTCAAACACCAGTTGGCGATGAAGACACCGAACTCGAGGATTTTATTGGTGATAAGAATAGCCCTTCTCCTTATTCCGATGCTGAAAAAATAGAGACATCCGAGCAGATTCAACAAGTACTTAAAACTCTTACTCCAAAAGAAGAAATGGTTATTCGTATGAGATTCGGAATAGGTGCTGATAGAGATCATACTCTTGAAGAAGTAGGCAGACATCTATCAATAACAAGAGAAAGAGTAAGACAGATCGAAGCAAAAGCTCTCAGAAAATTAAAACACCCGAGCAGATTAAAAGCTTTAAAGAGATTGCTTACTACTCCTGCTTAACTTTTGTTACAGGGTCTCCTTTTGTAAGAGCATCTGTACTTTTCTTTATTATTACTGTTGATGTTTTTTCTCGAGGGTTAATTACCTGGAGAATACCGTTGTAAATTATATGTTTGCCTTGCTCAAGTGTTGCAAGTAAATCTCCTGTCTGCAAACCATCTTTTGTGCCTTTATCAATATAAGCAATGTCATAAGGCACATTAATTAAATGTAGGTGTTTAGATGCAATAATATATCCTTTTATATCCGGGGTTCTTGGATTTTCAGGTTCAATAGGCGGCTCTACTTCATAAAAATCATCTAAATAATAACCTGTTGAAATATCAGTATATGCTTGTGTTACTACGATTTTTGGATCATCATTTTCTTCCTGGCCCACAACTTCAGCTGTCCCCACAACATCAATTAGATAACCAAGTTTTTTCCCTGTCTTTGGGTGTTTAACTTTTTCCATTACATGAAAAATATAGAATTTATCACCTTTTTTAACAGGTTTTTTTACTTTAATAAAAGCATAGTCATCTTTTCCGATAATAGTCCTTCCTGTCGGTGTATCTTTAATATATCCAATATTCGGAATTGTCTCTGATATATATCCGCTTGCAAGAAAGATATGTTTGTTAACAATATAATTTTTCTTCTTCGGGGTGATTTTCACTTCCTCTTCTTTTTTTATTTCAGGTTTAGTTACTAAAGGTATAGGCTCGGGTTTTTTTGTAACAACAGGTTGAATGGATGGTTGAATTTCTTTTTGGAGCAAGTATAAAGGTATCTTGATTTTCTGACCGGGATATATTCTGTCTGGATTTTTAATTTCAGGATTCTCTTTCCATACCTTCGGCCAGAGAAAAAAATCACTTAATTCTTTGCCTGAAATATCCCAGAGCGTGTCGCCTTTAAGAACGGTATAATCTTTATATTCCATTTCCTGAGCTGAAAGATAAGAGCACGTTAGAAATATAAGAAAAAATATGCCAATAACCGATATTATTTGTCTCTTTTTATACATTATTTATGCTCCTTCATAAAAGTTTTACTTTAATTAAAAATAACTAAGTTAAAGAAAACTGTCAAGTAATATATTTCAAAAATAAAAAGCTTTCCCAACTTAGATGATTTCTGATAAGATTTAATAATGAGAAAAAATAATAGAATAAGATTCATAATATTTTTTATTTTAATTCTTTTATTACCTCTTAACCTCTTTGCAGCAAATGTACAGGAATATATTCTTTCAAATGGTCTAAAAGTAATAATTATTGAAGAACATAAAGCTCCTGTAGCAACATTTCAAATATGGTATAAAGTTGGTGCTGTAGATGAACCTATGGGAAAATCTGGCTTAAGTCATTTGCTCGAACACATGATGTTTAAAGGAACAAAAAATTATGGACCTTCAGAATTATCAAGAATTATTCAGAAAAACGGTGGAACAGATAATGCACATACAACAAAAGATTATACTGCTTATTTTGAAATCCTTCCTTCTGACAGGATAAATATAGCAATAGGGCTTGAAGCAGATAGAATGAAAAATCTTTTATTTGATCCTAAAGAAGTTGTATCTGAAAGAAATGTAGTTATGGAAGAAAGAAGACTAAGATATGAGGATGACCCGCAAAATTCACTTTTTGAAGATGTTGTTGCCACTGCATTTAAAGTTCATCCTTATCAAAAGCCGGTTATAGGCTGGATGTCCGACATAGAATCTATCAATTCTGAAGATCTTATTAATCATTATAAAACTTATTACTCTCCAGATAACTCTGTAATCATAATTGTCGGTGACATAAACCCAAATGAAATTTTAAAACAAATAAAATCAGAGTTTGAAAATATACCGCGGACAAAAATACCTGAAAGAATTAAATCTATTGAACCCGAACAACAAGGTGAAAGGAGAATAATATTAAGAAGGGAAGCAGAAGTTCCTGCTGTTATGCTGGCTTATCATGTTCCAAATTTCCCCCATGAAGACAGCTATGCTCTTGATGTCTTAAGTGTAATTTTATCAGGAGGAAAAAGTTCAAGACTATATCAGTCAATGATTTATGAGAAAAAGATAGCTATAGATGCAAATGCTGACTATGTAGGATTTAGTAGATTCCCGCATCTTTTTTATTTTTTTGCTGTTGCAGTTCCTAATAAAACTCCTTCTGAAATTGAAGAGGCGTTATATGAAGAAATAGAAAAAATAAAAAAGGCCGGTCCTACAGAAAATGAGGTTCAAAAGGCTAAAAATCAAATAGAAGCTTCATTTATTATGGAGCAGGATTCAATCTATATGCAGGCTATGAAATATGGATTGTTTGAAATTCTTGGTGATTGGAGATTGGTTGACAAATATCTTGAGGGAATACGCAGGGTATCCGCTGAAGATATTACGCGTGTTGCGAAAAAGTATTTTATTGAGGAAAATAGAACAACAGGAATCCTTATACCAGCAAAGAAAGTGGATAGTGAAAAGTGAAATTGGGGAAAATAATAAATTATTTCAAAAAAAATAGCATTTTTATTTCATTAATATTTTTAACTGTTCATTTACTATTACTTTCTGATTCGTTTGCCGTTAATGTAAACAGAACAGTCCTTCTAAATGGTCTGACAGTTTTACATTCAGAAAACCATAATCTTCCAATTGTAATGATTACAATGATAGTAAAATCAGGACAAACTCATGAACCATCTGATAAGGCAGGACTTGCAAATTTGACAGCCGAACTTCTTGATGAAGGTACAAAAACAAGAACATCGAAAGAGATAAGCGAAGCAATTGATTTTATAGGAGCTTCCTTAAATGCCACAGCAGGCAATGATTACATTACCTTAAGCCTTTCAGTATTAAAGAAGGACCTGGATAAAGGTTTTGAAATTTTTACAGATATTGTTTTAAATCCAACCTTTCCACAGCATGAAATTGATAGGAAAAAACAGCTTATAAAAGGTTCTCTAAAACAACGGGAAGAAGACCCTTCTTTTCTTGCTGAAAAAGCTTTCATAAAAGAAGTGTTTGGTGAGCATCCATATTCGAGACTTGTCGAAGGATCCGAAGAGACAATTGATAAAATAAGTAGAGATGATATTTTAAGATTTCATTCAGAAAACTTTATTCCGAACAATTCTATATTGTCAATAGCAGGTGACATCACTCAGGAAGAATTAATAATTCTTCTGGAAAAATATATAGGAGAATGGAAAAAAATAGAATTGCCCGAGAGAAAGCACTTAAAATTAGAAATAAACAAAAATAAGAAAATCGTAAAAATTGATAAAGATATTAAACAAGCAAATATAATTCTCGGGAACATTGGTATCAGCAGAGATAATCCTGACTACTATGCGGTATCTGTAATGAATTATATTCTCGGCGGAGGAGGATTTGCCTCAAGACTCATGAATTCAATAAGAGATGAAAAAGGACTTGCTTATGATGTGCGTAGTTATTTTGCTGCCTATAAGGAAGCAGGATATTTTCAATCAGAATTGCAAACCAAGAATGAGACAGCTAACGTTGCGATAGATGAAATTATCAGGCAAATTACAAAGATGAGGACAGAAAAAGTAAGTGAAAAAGAACTCTCGGAAGCAAAATCATGCCTAACAGGAAGTTTTCCAAGAAGACTTGACACAACGAGGAAAATATCCGATTTTCTTGCAACAGTTGAATTTTTTAACTTAGGACTTGATTATGATAAAAAATATATAGATTATATAAACTCTGTTACAGAAGAAAATGTTTTAAGAGTTGCACAAAAATATCTCACCCCTGAAAATTACATTCTTATCATAGTTGGAAATCAAAAAAAGGTAAATTTTAACCAGCAATAAAAACCACTTTAATATCAATAATCTTTTTATAAAATTCCTTAAAATTTTCAGGCTCAATCAAAATATTGAAAAAATAATTAAAAAATGATTATTATTAATGTCCATACATAGAAGGGGTTAAGCAAGTTCCAACAGAATTTGCCAAGACTGGGTTTAAACTTATGAACGAAATTGAAAGACTGCGAAAAAAGATTGACGAGATTGATGATAAAATATTAAAGCTTCTTAATGAAAGAGCTGATATAGTCCTTGAAATAGGCCGGGTTAAATCCAACAAAAAAACAAAGTTTTACTCTCCAGAACGTGAACGCCAGATTCTTGAGCGACTAACAGCAATTAACAAAGGACCTTTTCCTAATGAACCTCTTAAAGTAATTTATCGTGAAATTCTTTCTGCTTCTCTTTCACTTGAAGAGCCTTTGAAAGTTGCATGTCTTGGACCTCTGGCAACATTTACCCATGTGGCAGCAATTAGACATTTCGGTTCATCCGCTGTATTTGTGCCAGTTACAACCATTAAAGATGTATTTGATACGGTTTTATCTAAAAAAGCCGATTTTGGAGTTGTTCCTATTGAAAATTCAAATGAAGGTGTAATAAGTTATACTCTCGATCTTTTTACTGATTATGATTTGAAAGTCTCTGCAGAAATAATGCTCAGGATAGTGCATAATCTTCTCTCAAAAAGCGGTAAAAAAGAGCGAATTAAAAAAATTTATTCATTCACTCCTGCAACATCTCAATGCAGAAGATGGCTTGCCAATAATATGCCCGGAATTCCGATAATTGAGGCTACAAGCACTGCAAATGCAGCAGAACTTGCAGCAAGGGATAATGAGGCTGCAGCGATAGCAAGTGAACTTGCTGCTGAGATTTATAATTTACAATTTGTTGAAAGAAGTATCGAGGACAACAAGGATAACCATACACGTTTTTTAGTAATTTCTGAGGAATATCCTAAAAAATCGGGCAGGGACAAAACATCAATAATGTTTTCTGTAAAAAACAAACCGGGCGCTCTTTATAACATTCTTGAACCTTTAAAGAAAGCCAATATAAACCTTACAAAGATTGAATCAAGGCCATCCAAGAGAAAAGCATGGGAATATATATTTTTTGCTGATATGGAAGGCCATATTGAAGATAAAAGACTCAGTAAAGCGATAGAAGCAGTGAAAGAAAATTGTCTTTATTTAAAAATACTTGGATCATATCCACACGGAGGATTGTCATGATTAAACCGCCTTCATATGTATCTGAAATCAAACCATATGTGCCTGGAAAACCTATAGAAGAACTCGAACGGGAACTTGGTATTACAAATTCTGTAAAACTTGCTTCAAATGAAAATCCTATAGGGCCATCAGTAAAAGCAATGAAGGCATTACTTGAAGGAATTATGACACCGGATACATCATCAGGAATTAATCGCTATCCGGATGGAAATGGTTATTATTTAAAGAAGGCTATTTCAGAAAAACTTTCAGTCCGTGAAGATGAAATAATTCTTGGCAATGGCTCTAACGAATTAATTGATATAGCAGTAAGAACTTTTATTCAACCAGGGGATGAAGTTGTTATGGGTAATCCCTCTTTTGTTGTGTATTTTTCATCTGTTCATGCTCAGGGCGCAAAGGCAGTACAGATTCCTTTGAAAAACTATACACATGATCTTGATGCAATGGCAGATGCAATCACACCAAGAACAAAAATGATATTTATTGCAAACCCTAATAACCCAACTGGAACTATCAATAAAAAAGATGAGTTGCATAGGTTAATGGAGAGTATTTCTGATGATATACTTATCGTAGCTGATGAGGCATACATAGAATATGTTACAGACCCTGAATATGCAGAAAGCATGAAATATTTTAAAGATGGAAGGAATGTTCTTATTCTGAGAACTTTCTCTAAAATATATGGTCTTGCAGGTTTAAGAATTGGATACGGTATTGCTCCCGAATATATAGTTATTGAAATGAATAAATTAAGACCTCCTTTTAATACAAGCACTTTAGCCCAGAAAGCAGCTCTCGCAGCAATTCAGGATGATGAACATGTACATGCTTCACGTGCTGTAAATGAAAACGGGAAACAGTATTTATACGAAGAGCTTGATAAAATGGGTTTAAAATATATCCCTTCACAGGCTAATTTTATTTACATAATTCTCGAGCAAAATTCATCAGAAATTTATGAAAATCTGTTAAGCGAAGGAGTAATTATAAGACCTGTTGGACAGAAAGAGATAAGGGTTACGATCGGATTGCCAGAGCAGAATAGACGTTTTATTGAATCATTGAGTAAGTTCATAATTAATAAATAATATTTTAATCGTAAGGAGTAAAAAATGGATATTATTGTTTTAAAACCAGGCACAACAGAAGAACAATTGCGTCATATTATAAAAAAGCTTGAAAGTAAGGGATTGCAAGCAAATGTCTCAAAGGGGACTGAAAGAACAATTATAGGTGTTATTGGAGATACCTCAAAGATAACTGAAGAGGAAGAAAGTGTTATAAGCATTATGCCGGGGGTTGAGGATGTGATGAGAATCCTCAAGCCTTATAAACTCGCCAGCCGTGAGTTCAGACCCGATGGAACTACTATAAATATTAAAGGAAATGTTATAGGCGGTAAAAAAATTCATGTCATTGCAGGACCATGTGCTGTTGAAAATAGAACGATCTTAATGAATATAGCAAAAAAAGTTAAAGAAGCAGGAGCAACTTTTGTAAGAGGCGGTGCTTTTAAGCCAAGAACTTCTCCGTATTCCTTTCAAGGACTCGGTGAGGAAGGATTAAAATATCTTGCAGAAGCACGAGAAAAAACAGGGTTGCCTGTTGTTACAGAACTCATGGACCCGAGAGATATGGAAGTTATACAGAAATATGCTGATATTATCCAGATTGGCGCAAGGAATATGCAGAATTTTAGACTCTTACTCGAAGTCGGTAATTCATCAAAGCCGGTTTTATTAAAAAGAGGCTTATCCGCGACAATAAAAGAATGGCTAATGGCTGCTGAATATATTATGTCAAGAGGAAACCATCACGTCATATTATGCGAAAGAGGTATTCGCACATTTGAAACTGCGACAAGGAATACCCTTGATTTAAGTGCTGTGCCTGTTCTGAAAAAACTTACACATTTGCCAGTTTTTGTTGATCCGAGTCACGGTGTTGGCAAGTGGGATCTTGTAGCGCCTATGGCAAAAGCTGCGGTTGCAGCAGGAGCAGATGGACTTATAATTGAAGTTCATACAAATCCAGAAGAAGCTCTATCAGACGGTGAACAATCCCTTAAACCTAATGATTTTAAAAAGTTAATGAAGGACCTAAAACCTATAGCCTCTGCGATTGGAAGAAGCATATAATATCAAATGGAAAATGCTAATAGTTTCAAATTTCAAAAAATAACAATAATTGGTGTTGGTCTAATAGGAGGTTCTTTTGCTCTTGCTCTTAAAAAGAAAAAACTATGTGGACATATAGTTGGATTCGGAAGAAGTGAAAAAAATTTAAAAAGAGCAAAAAATAAAAAAATTATTGATTCATACGAACTTGACCCTGTCACTGCATGTAAGGACTCTGACTTAATATTGTTTTCAACACCGGTAGGCTTTTTTCTTGAGATTGCAAAGAAAATAAAAAATTCCCTTAAACCTGGAGCTATAGTTACAGATGTCGGAAGTGTTAAGGGAAAACTTGTATATGATATAGAAAAAATACTACCCGATAAAATTTATTTTGTTGGTGGTCATCCAATTGCAGGCAGTGACCAATCAGGCATTGATGCTGCTTCAGCAGAAATTTTTAAGAATGCAAAGTGTATTATTACTCCTACAGGTAAGACAAATAAGAATGCGATGAAATCTATAATTTCAATCTGGAAAACATTAGGCTCTATTGTAACAATAATTGACCCTTACGAGCATGACAGAATATACGGAGCGATAAGCCATCTCCCTCATGTGATAGCATATAATCTTGTTAATACAGTTGCTGAAATAGACAGTTCATATCTTTTATTTTCAGGACAAGGCTTCAAGGATACAACAAGAATAGCTTCAAGCCATCATGAACTATGGAGAGACATATGTATTCTTAACAGAAAAAATCTCCTTAAATATATAGAAGTTTTCATTAAAAATCTTGACGAGTTCAAGAAACATCTCAAGGCATCGGATGCAAAGGCTATTGAGAGAGATTTTATTAATGCCAGAAATTTAAGAGAAGGTCTTGGATAGAATAGAAATTTATTCAGCAAAACATTTTAGGGGTGAAGTTATACCAGCGCCTGATAAATCTATTTCCCATAGGGCTGTAATTTTTTCTTCACTCGCAAATGGCAGAAGCGTAATAAAAAATTTTCTGAAAGCAGAAGATCCTTTTAGTACTATTAATGCCTTCAGAGCATTAGGGATCCAAATTGAAGAGAAGAATGGAGAAATAATCATAGACGGGAGGGGTCTAAATGGTTTGAAAGAACCTGAAGATGTGATAAATTGTGGCAATTCAGGTACAACTATAAGACTCATATCAGGTATTCTTGCAGGAAATCCATTTTTCTCGGTGTTGACGGGTGATTCATCTCTTCGAACAAGACCCATGGGAAGGATTATAACACCATTAAGCCAGATGGGAGCAGAAATAAGGGCACGGAGTGATAACAAATATCCGCCACTTGCAATAAAAGGAGGGCATTTAAAAGCAATAAGATACGAAATGCCTGTAGCAAGTGCACAGGTAAAATCTTCTATTTTATTAGCAGGACTTTATGCAGATGGCATAACAGAAGTCATCGAACCTGTTAAATCAAGAGATCACACCGAAAGAATGCTACCTTCCTTCGGGGCTGAGATAGATATAAAAAATAATGTTATAAGTATAAAAAGCAGTCCCGAATTAAAAGGAAATATTGTAGAAGTTCCGGGAGATTTCTCTTCTGCAGCTTTTTTTCTTGTTGGAGCTTTATTAATTGAGAATTCTGATTTAACTATAAAGAATGTTGGCATAAATCCAACACGTACAGGACTTTTACATATCCTTCAAGAAATGGGTGCGGACATTAAGATTGAAAATATAAGGTTTGTTTCCGGAGAACCGGTTGCAGATTTGTATTGTACTGGGAGAAAGAAAATTAAGGCATTAAACATAACAAAAGAGCAGATTCCTTCTATGATAGATGAGTTCCCGATATTTTGTATTGCTGCAACTCAGGCTGAAGGGGTTACTACTATAAGAGGTGCTGAAGAATTAAGAGTAAAGGAATCAGATAGAATAAAAAGTATGGCATCTGAATTGAGAAAAATGGGAGTAGAAATAGAGGAATATCCTGATGGATTAAGCATTAAAGGTAGCTCTTCTCTCAAGGGTGCTGTTATAGAGAGTTATAATGATCATAGAATTGCCATGGCTATGTCTATAGCAGGACTTATTGCAGAAGGAGTTACTACTGTAAATGGTATTTCATCAGTTAATATTTCTTTCCCAGGATTTTTTGATATTATAAGGAGACTTACTCACTGAAAAAAGTGATTGCTATAGACGGGCCATCCGGAGCAGGCAAGACAACTGTTGCAAAACTTGTCGCAGATAGACTTGGTTTCAATTACCTTGATACAGGTGCTCTTTATAGAGCAATTGCGCTTTCTTTACGTGAAAAAGGCATTAACGCTGAAAATAGTGAAGAAGAATTAAGGCGAGCCCTTCAAAATATTGAAATTCGGTATATTAATGGAAAAGTTTTTTTGAATAAAAGAGATGTCTCGGATATGATTCGTACCAAAGAAATTGACCATTATTCTTCAGTTTTTTCTGCAAGAAAAATTGTTAGGGATTTCCTGCTTAATACACAGAGAAATGCTGCATTATTTGATAATCTTGTTGTTGAAGGAAGAGATACAACAACTGTTGTATTTCCGGAAGCAGATAAAAAGATATTTCTTGATGCTTCAATAGACGAAAGAGCAAGAAGGAGATTTCTTCAGTTTAAAGAAAAAGGGATAGATATTTCGCTAGAAGATGCCAGAGACAGTATAATTGAAAGAGATAAAAGAGATGCAAGTCGCGATGTTGCTCCTCTTATAGTAGCTCCTGATGCTTTGTTAATAGATTCTTCTAATCTTTCTGTTGAAGATGTTATAAAAATAATTCTTGATTATGTTAAAAATTAAGGAATTGTATGGAGATTATTGTTGCTAAGACAGCAGGTTTTTGCTTTGGTGTAAAAAGAGCAATAGATATTGCCTTCAAATTAGCAAATGAAAAACGTGAAGGTATATATACATTAGGACCGATTATACATAATCCACAAGTTGTTGATGAATTAAAAAGGCGGGGGATTATTCCTATAGAGGATTTTCAAAATATAAAGGGAATAAAATCCTTGATTGTTAGGACGCATGGGATACCTCTTAGACTTTCAGAAAAAATCGAAGCATCAGGTTGTGAAATAATAGACGCTACATGTCCATTTGTAAAAAAAGCTCAATATTATGCTAAACTTCTAAAGGAAGAAGGTTATCAGGTAATTATTCTTGGAGAAAAAAATCATCCTGAAGTGCAAAGTCTTCTTAGTTATGCAGGAGATAATGCAGTAGTAATTAATGCTAATACAGTTCTTCCAAGGCTTAAGAAAAAAATAGGTGTCGTAGTTCAGACAACACAACCAATTGAAGTTTTGAAAAGAGTTATATCTGATATCGTATCACATGGAAAGGAAATAAAAGTATATAATACTATATGCAGTTCCACTGCACAGAGATTAAAAGAAACAGGTCGCATTGCAAAAAAAGTTAATGTTATGTTTGTTGTAGGTGGAAAAAATAGTGCGAATACAACCCAGCTTGCCCTGCTTTGCAAGTCACTGGGAGTTCCAACATATCATATTGAGATAGCTTCTGAAATTGTAACAGAATGGGTCAAAGGAGCTGAATATATAGGCATAACAGCAGGGGCATCGACCCCTGATTGGATTATAAAAGATGTAGAAAAAAGAATTAGAAATATAGGAGGGTTACAGGTTGGTGGAAATTCAAAATAACGAAATGGAAAAACTTTATGCTGAAACCTTTCACAGCATAGAAGAAGGAAATATTATGAAAGGTAAAGTCATTGCTATAAGGCAGGATGGAGTTATAGTTGATATAGGTTATAAATCAGAAGGTTTTATCCCTATTGATGAATTTAGTGAAGATGAGATGGTTACACTTAAACCCGGTAGTGATATAGAAGTTTATGTCGAAAATATCGAAGACGCTGAAGGAATAGTAGCACTTTCAAAGGAGAGAGCAACAAGGATAAAAGTGTGGGATATTCTTGAAAAAGCATATAAAGAAGGTAAACCTGTTGAAGGTAAAATAACAGGGAAAACAAAAGGTGGTTTTTCGGTTGATATATCAAGGGTAAATGCTTTTCTTCCCGGCTCGCAGGTCGATATAAAACCTGTTAAAGACATTGATAACCTTATAGGTAAAAAACTACAATTTAAAGTCATAAAATTAAATAACAAACTTTCTAATGTTATAGTTTCAAGAAGAGCAATTCTTGAGGATGAGTTGCAGAAAAAGAAAGCAGAGACTCTTAAAAAACTTGAAGAAGGAAAGATTATGAAGGGTGTCGTCAAAAATGTTACTGATTATGGTATTTTTGTTGATCTCGGCGGCATTGACGGGCTCTTGCATATTTCCGATATTTCATGGGGAAGAATAAACCATCCTTCTGAATTTTTCTCTGTAGGTGATGAAATTGAAGTGCTTATCTTAAAATACGAAAAAGAAAATGAGAAAGTAACACTTGGATATAAACAAAAGAAACCAGACCCGTGGTTATTGGTGGATGAAAAGTATCCTGTGAACAAACGTGTATCGGGAAAGGTTGTAAGCATCACTGATTATGGAGCTTTTATTGAGTTAGAAGAAGGTCTTGAAGGACTTGTACATATATCAGAAATTGACTGGTTACCAAGACCAAAACATCCTTCAAAATATCTTTCAGTTGGTGAAACAGTAGAAGCAGTTGTACTTAAAGTTGACAAAGAAGAAAGAAGACTTTCTTTGAGCATAAAACAGATAAAACCAAGCCCGTGGCAGCTTGTGGCCCAGCGTTATTCACCGGGTCAAAAAGTAACCGGAAAAGTTAAGACAATTACAGACTTTGGGGTGTTTGTTGGACTTCCTGAAGGAATTGATGCGCTTATTCATATTTCAGACCTCTCATGGACAAAACATGTTAAACATCCATCCGAAATATTACGCAAAGGACAGAAAATTGAGGCAATTATTTTAAATATGGAACCTGAATCCGAGAAAATGGCTTTGAGCCTTAAACATCTTAAACCAGACCCGTGGCTTAAAGAAATACCCGAAAAATTTAAGCTTGGATCAGAAATGAAAGGTAAAATTCTTAATATTACTGATTTTGGCATCTTTGTTGAACTTGAAGACGGTGTTGAAGGTCTTGTATATTCATCCGAAATAGTTAAGCCATCAGGTGAAAGCGAAAATGCTCTAAAACCTGGAGACGAAATTAATGTAAGGATCATAAAAGTTGATTGTGAAGAAAGAAAAATTGGATTGAGCATGAGAAATCTTAAAAGGCTTGAGGCATGAAGAAATTTTTATTGATTCTTTTCATAATTTTCATTCTTGCGGTAATAAGTCTTTTTTTTGTTTTTTTACAGAGAGAGGTTCCGATTGGAGAAAAAGTTGCTCTTATAAAAATTGAAGGACCGATATTTGAATCAACAAAATCTATTGATGAGATTAAAGGACATTTAAAAGACCCTTCTGTGAAAGCAATAGTATTACGGGTAGATAGCCCGGGTGGTGCTGTTGCACCTTCTCAGGAAATCTATGAGGAAGTCAGAAAAGCTGCTGCAAAGAAAAAGGTTGTAGTATCGATGGGTTCTGTAGCCGCATCTGGTGGTTATTATATTTCTGCTCCTGCAACAAAAATATTTGCCAATCCAGGGACATTAACAGGCTCTATAGGTGTAATAATGGAAATTCCGAATATACAGGGATTAATGAATAAGATCGGAGTTAAAAGTGAAGTTATAAAGAGCGGGAAACATAAAGATATTGCATCGGTTTTTAGGGGAATTGGTAAAGAAGAGAGAACAATTCTTCAGGGTGTGCTGGATGATGTGCATGAGCAGTTTATTAAGGCTGTTTCTGAGGGAAGAAAAATGCGCGTGGAAGATGTGAGAAATATCGCTGATGGCCGGGTTTTTACCGGACAACAGGCATTAAAAGCTGGTCTTGTAGATGAACTCGGAAATATTGAGGATGCAATAAAAGATGCTGCTAAGCTTGCAGGTATAAAGGGAGAACCACAGGTGATAAGCAAGAAAGAGGGTTTTTCCTTGAAAAACATTATCAGGGATAATATCCCTGAAGAAGTGAATAATCTTTTTACGTCTGTGAAAGTAAAATATATCTTTACTCCATAAATAATAATTTTCGGGAGGACGTATGACAAAATCAAATCTGATAGAAAAGGTTACCGAAAGAATCGGGACACTCACAAGAAAGCAAACAGAGATAGTTGTAGAAACAGTTTTTGAAAGCATAAAAGAAGCACTTGCAAAAGGCGAAAAGATCGAGATAAGGGGCTTCGGTAATTTTAAGCCCAAACAGAGAAAACCGAGAAAAGCAAGAAATCCAAGAACTGGTGATAAGGTTGAGGTTCCTGAAAAGAAAGTTCTTCATTTCAAAGTTGGAAAAGCTTTGAGAGAAGCTATGAATGCAAGGTAAAAAATTCAGTTTAAAAATGAGTTAACGAAATTGTGGGCAATTTCTTAAATTCTTTTTTATATAAAAACATTGCTTTTATATAAATTTTATTCCAGAGATGTATATCTTCTTTAAGGATTGTACGTAAGGGTTTCTGTGTATATCCGGTCATAAACCTGAGAACATCTTTTTTTGTAATTCCTGCATCCATAGAAGAAAATAAAAGGCCTGAAAGATCTTTAATAATCCATCTTTCGGGTGTTTTTTTTCGTATTTGTACTCTATGTAGGTCAATAATATAAAGTTTTATATCTCTTCCTTCTTTCCACCCGGGTTTAGTTTTATCGAGAAGGAAATGACAGATATATAAATCCCTATGGTTTATTCCATTCATATGCATAATTCTTGTAATTTCAGCAAGCTTTTTTATTAAATTCAGTTTTAATTTAAAAGAAGGAGGATTTATCTTCCAATCTTTTGTTAATTTTTCAAGGCTTATAGTATCTGTTATTTCTTCGGTAATAAGAAAGGATTCCATACATAGCGGTGATGTGCCTCTCTGACCGAATCCTGCTATCTTCATTGTATCTAAGCCCAATTCTGTAAGCTTATTTATGGCTTTTAACTCGTTTTCTGCACTAAATACAGGTAATTTCAAGCTTGAAATGTTTTTCAAAATTTCTATTAATCCTATCCGTCGGTGAATTTTTATAAAATAGCCTTTCCCGTTTATCTCAAATCTTAATGTTCTTCTATTTTTATGCTCTCTGAATATTTCTCCTTTAAGATTTAAAATCTCATCAAAAGCTTTTTCTTTGGTAAAATATCTTTGAAGGATAGGACTAAGTTCTAATATTTCTTTTTTGTTTTGCATACGTTTCTATAATATTAGCTGCTTTATCAGGCATGCTAAAAAAATCATTTTCAGATATATATCTCAACCCATTTTCTTTCCACTTCTGTTTGTAGTCTGATGTTATCATATAAGCAAGTTTATTATTAAAATCCTGCTGTTTGTAAGGTGATGGTATCAATAAGCCTGCATCTGCTTTTTTGATGTGAAACGCATATCCACATATTTCGGTGGTGATGATGGGTAGTCCTGCTGCCATTGCTTCAATTAATACTGTACCTGTATTTTCTGTATATGCAGGATGTAAAAGCAAATCCGATGCAGCCATAAATTCATGAACATCTTCTCTTCCACCAAGAAAGATTATCCTTGATTTAATGTTTAATTTTTTTGCAAGGTTAATAAAAGGTGATGGCTCGTCCTCTCCTATTATTAAAAGCACAGTTTTATTTTTTAAGTTTTCAGGAAGACCTGCAATTGCTTTCAATGAACGGTCAAGCCCTTTTGTTTTAAAGGAAGAACCGACTGTAAGAAGTAGAAAATTGTTAAAATTAATTTTGAGTTTGTTGCAGATATTTTTTCTTATAGATAAATTATTATCTTTTATAATCCTGTCTTTTGATATATAAGGTGGCAGAATATGAAAACGATTTGGTTGTGTGCCATAATATTTAATATATTTTGGTTTTTCTATTTCAGAAATAAGCATTATTTGTGTATTATTTTTTTCATTAAAAACAGCATCCTCAAGAGCAATATAAGTCCTGTATCTTGGTAAAAAAGATTTTAATTTTCCTCTGGATTCATATATCTTTGCCTTAAAACAAGGATCAGCAGCATAATAAATATCAAGTCCAAACATTTTATTAAATCCTATTATGAGATCGAAGTTTGCTTTCAATAAATCTTCATTCACCATCTGTGAAAAGTTCCAGCATCTTTGATGATTTGACAAACCCTTAGGTTTTAAAACAGTAATATTAAACCCCTCGGGTCTATCTCCCTGCCAAAACATTGTATTTACAAAAACTTCATGCCCTCTCTTCAAGCAAACTTCTGCAATATGTTTGAAATCTCTCTGGAGACCACCAAAAGGAAAATATTTAAAAAGACAGAATGCTAATTTCATGAAAATCTCTCCCGTCCCTTTTTTATCCATTCAATTTCAGCTTTATTAATAATCCTGTCAACATTAATTTTTTTTCTTATCTCATTATCTATATTGTAAAAATATTCAGGGAAAAACTTTTCTTCTACCCATTTTTCTGCCCCAAGTTGAAGTCCGAAACGATAAAATCTTATTAGATCTTTATATATACCTTTTAAATTAAAATTGGATGAACAAGAAGATTGATCTAAATCTATGAAAAATATTTTGTAACTATTATTTGCTTGAACGAGAATATTTGGCCATTTAAGATCTCCATGAATAGCTCCTGAATTATGAAAATCAGCAATTGAAAAAGCCAATTGTTTGTTTAAATTTTCTTCTTTGTTTAAAAAACCTTTTCGATATAAATCAGATAATTTTTCTGTATCGTTTAAGGCTGTGGAAATAAAGAAAGCATTCTTCTCTTTGAAGGTTGCTTTGATATATTGCAATGGAATAGGTACAGGAATCCCTTTATTATAAAGCATGAGATTTTTTTCCCATAAACGTTCTGCCCTGTCTTTATTAAATAGTTTGTGGATAAGGAAATCAAATACTTCTCTATAATTGAATCTTTTTATCAAAAGGTCGTAATTTTTATTTATAGCTTTGCCCTGCAGAATGCCAACAGTTGTTGAAAAATCATTTTTTTTAAGAATAAAAAACTTGCTGTTTTCGATAACATCCTGGATAAATTCAGATTTCAGGGGTTCAAAATTTATAGATTCATATAGATTAATTTTAGGATGAATCTTCATTTAGAGTATCCGGTATAGTATTGCCCGATTGTTGTCCCATTTTTTTACTTCAACAAAATCCTTGTTTTTCATAACATCCTGGAAGTTATAACGATTATTCTTCCAGAACTTTGCTTCCCATAGAAAATATTTAGCCCCGCTGTTTTTAAGTGCTTTTACCAATTCATTGTAGTTTAATTCCGTAACATGATCGTATTTTATCAATTTATTGCCGCATAGTATCTCTTGAGATTTGAGGTTAGCATAAAACATAACCCTTGAATCAGATGCAATTACAACTGTATTTTGATTTTTTTCTGTCCCGGCAATAAATTCACCGATAGTTCTATAAATTATTTTATCGGATGTTCTCGGAATAAAATTTGATGGATAAATAAATGCGGTTATTACAATATAAAGCACTAAGAAAGAAATAACGATTTTGTCTCTGATTTTAATTTTTTTTAGGATATTAATTAATGCTGTGGATCCCGAACAGAAGAAAACAAAAGCAGGTAAAATAAAAAATACCGTATATCTCGGAGATAATACGTTAATTTTTAAATAAAAAAGATAGAGAGCGAATAATGAGCAGAGGGATAATAAAATAAGATAAATTAAATCCTTGTCTCTTTTTATTTCTTTGTATATATTGAAAATACCGGTTATGAAAAAAATAACATAAGGCAAATATATTACCCTGACCAGCTTTCTTTGTAGAAGATCGAGAGAGATTATGGATTTTTCAAATATCCCTGAAGTAAAAACATTCGTCCATAAGTCCTCAAAAAAACGCTGGTTTCTTGGCACAAAGTAAAAATTCCAGAGATAAAGAGCTTCCTTCATTAGTAAGGTATTTAAAAAATTTACAAGAATGGTTAAAACAATCGCTGGAAATATGAAAAAAAAGATTTTTTTGAATTTTTTATTTTCAAAAAATAAGATATATACAATAGAACCAATCATATATATTATTATTTCAAAGCGTGCAAATCCCGCTATTAAAAATGAAATGTTACTAAATATTAAAAGAAATGATTTTTTTTCATTTTTAATAGCAGTTATAAACAAGCAAATACCACAAAGTCCAAAAAACCAGAATAGAGGATCTTTAATTAATTCAACACTGTACGATACAAAAAAGGGATTCACACTTAAGGCGAGTCCTGCCATAAAGGAAATTTTCATGTCAAAGAAATGTCTCAACATTAAATACATCGGTATAACGGTCAAAGAGCCAAAAATCAAGGATATTGACATGCCCGCAATAATCCAGTCTCCTGTTATCTTGTAAAAAACAGGAATCAGCAAATGGTAAAGAGAAATGAAGTCATATCCACAATCTCTTGCCAGCTCCCAATTGTTTAGTGCGAGTGCTTTTGCCTGATTTATGTACCATACTCCGTCATGATTAATCAAAGGGGTGTTTAGAAAAGCATAAAATCTTAATAAAAATGAAATTAAAAACAGCCCGAAGATTATTGCATAATCCTTTCTATTAATTTCAGTTTGCTGATTGTTTGTTTGCAAAGTGTTTCCTTATTTATAAGATGTGAAGGACAACGTAATATTTTAAGATTTTTTTATTTGTGTGAGCAAGCCTTCAGGTTTAATCGGTATTATCATATCAGAAAAACTTATGTTTTTTTCTTTTGTTTGTTAAAAAAATAATTTTTCTGAGCAAATCCTTTTTTGTTTTTGATAATCCCGGATTTGCTTCGATATAAGATGAAATGAAACGTAATCTATCGGTTCTTGTAATATGGGGTAGACCAAGCATATTTAACTGAACAAGGTTCTTAAGTCTAAATTTTTCGGATAGGCCTCTTCTTTTAACTGTTCTTTCGTTATCTATAAAGTAAAATCTTGCATTTTCACCTGTGCCGCTTATAAGAATGTTGCCAACCCTTAGATCACCATGAAAAATTTCTGATTTGTGGAGACGGCCTATTTCTTTCCCTGCAGCGCAAATCATAGAGCGTTTCTCTTTAATTAACCTGAAAGTCATTGGCATTATGTAATGTTTCTTTATGTATTCATATGTCCTCTCACCATCTACTGATTCTGTGATTAGAAAATTTTTTAATATAAAAAAATACTTTTTCTTAATTCCAAACAGAACAGGTTCGGGAGTATGAAAATTTTCTTGAAGAAGCATATGTCCTGCTTTAAAGGCTTTTTTTGCTCTATAAAAACCAAATAGATTCTTTAAAATATCCTTTAACCCTCTATCAAGGAATTCCTTGTAGTAATAAATCCTTCTTGTTTCTTTGCTTTCAAACTTAATTACCGAAGTAAAAACTGAACTTTTTATCGGGCTACCTTTTTTCTTTTCGAATAAATCTATTAGATCATCTTTAATTTTTAACATTTCATCGAGATTATAAGAATAAAGGATTACCCTGCATGACCCGGAAGTGAAATTTATTTTATGAAGCAGTTCGGTCATGTTTGATTTTCTCGAATATTTCTGACAATCTTTCGGCTCTTTTTTCCCATGTAAATTTTTCAGATGATTTATAAGCATTAATTGCAAGACTCTTTGCTCTATCCTGATTATTTAACAAATAAGCAATCTTATCAGCCAGATCGCGGGGATCTTCGGGTTTGGCGAGCAGTACATCTATACCATCGAATACATCTTCTTTAATTGATGGAAGATCAAAAGCAACAATAGGTTTACCCATAGCCATATATTCATATAGTTTTGTATGTGCAGAATAGCGTCTTTTACCTTTGTTAAGCGCGCATATTACCATTATATCTATATTATCAGAAATCTCCGCTACTCTCTGGGGATTAATAAAACCGAGAAAATTTATTCTTTCAATAACATTTAGTGAAGTTGCAAGATTTTTAAGTCTTATAATATCTTTCTCTGCACCACCAATAATATGCAATTTCACATCAGGAAGATAAGAAATTGCCTCAATCAAAATTTCTACACCTTGTAACGGGTATAATTGTCCTATATAACCAATTATTTTGTTATTTCTTTCCTTTATCTTTAAAGATGTCCTCTCTGCGGCCAGAGGGACTTTAAAAACAGGAGCTTTAATTGTATAAGTTTCTTTTAAGATATCCCCGAAGCAATTTAAAAGTACTATAATAGCATCAACTCTTTTGAAAACCCATTCTTCATCGGGATTTTTTTCCTGAAGATTATCATAAAATTTCCTGATTCGCAAGTCATGAACTTCAAGTATAAAAGGCAAACGTATAAATTTTTTAAATTTGAGCAAAAATTTAGCAAGTTTTATTTCCCTTAAATATATTATATCGGCTAACCCTTTCCTTTTCATTTGCAGAATTTTTAAAAGACAGAACAAATTGAATATACCATGCCATGAAAAGTACTTCCCTCTCAGCATAGGAACTTTGACAACTTGAAAGTTTGATAAAGGGTTTAATCCATAATATTCTTCAATACCAAGATTCAAAGCGGGTTTCCCTGTAATTATTCCTACCCCGTGGCCCAGACGGGCAAGGGCATGGCAGGTTCGCATGATAACAATATCATTAACCTTTCCTGACATGAGACGCTGATTATGTGGATAGATTATAGAAGGCAGATTTTTTTGAAAATTATTCATTAATAGTTACGAGAATATATTTTGTATAGTATGATTTGAGTTTTTACATTATACTATAAATACAGTTAAAAATACTAAATCTGGATAATGCAGGCATTGCCTTATAACGTGAAATATAAAGATTAAACCGTGAACTTTTAATTCGTCATTCTCTGGTTTGACCAGAGAATCCAGAGGGCTTGAAACTGGATTCCCCGATCCCGCTACAAAAACGGCGTGCAGGTGAGTTGGGGGAATGAAGGGTAGGATTAAGGTATCGAAAAATAAATTTTTTGCAACATCTGCATTATCCCAATCACATTTTTGGTTAATAAAAAATGAGGAAATATAAAATGTTACCTGTTTTTATAGGAGGGCATCCACGTAGTGGCACGACTCTGCTCGGGGACCTTCTTGGCTCGCATCCTCTTTGTATATGTACTCCTGAATCACAATTTAAGGTAAGTGTCTATCAGCGACTTGAAATTAAAGACAAAGAATATTTTGACTTGAAATTGGTTTTTGAAAAAATAAAGAAACACTGGAGATACAAAATATGGGCTCTTAATGAATTTATTGATTTTAATGAAAAAATCAGCTCATATAAAGACCTCATTTTATTTTTAGTAAGAAGTTATGCTGTTAAAAATAATAAATTAAATGCAAGTCTTTGGATTGATCATACACCTTCAAATATCCAGTTTGCAGAATTTTTGAATTATTTATTCCCCGAAGCAAAATTTATTCATATTGTAAGAGATGGAAGGGCTGTTGCTGCTTCACAGATTCCTCTTGATTGGGGGCCAAATACTATTAGTGAATCCGCATATTCATGGGTGGAAGTTATAAAAAATGGACTTTATACAGAGGAAATATTAAAAGACAAAATCATTAAGGTAAAATATGAAGATTTGGTTACTGATACAGAGATGATTCTTAAAAAAATATGCGATTTTCTTGAAATAAATTATTTGCCCGAAATGTTGCAGGGAGGTGGATTTAAGGTGCCCGGATATACTTTAAAACAACATTTATTGCTTGGCAAATCACCTGATAGGTCGAGAATAGATGCATGGGAGAAAAAACTTACTAAGAGACAGATAGAGATATTTGAAAGTATTGCGGGAGAATTTCTTGAAAAGTTAAACTATACTTTATTTTTTGGTAAGAAAGCAAAACGGATGAATTTATTTGAAAAGGTTTTATTTTCTTTATACGAATTATGGAGAGGGAAAATAGTTAATAAAATGCGCCGTAAAAAAAGAAAAGGGGAATGGATTTTATTGGCTGGGAAACAATAAAACATTATCATAACGTGAAAGGATTAAATTGATAATATGATAGAGGAGAATATAAAACCTTATAAAGGAAAGATTGATAAAAGAGAAAGGTGGCAGTTAAATAATCATAAATCTGTACTTGTATGGTTTACAGGATTGCCTGGTTCGGGAAAATCAACGATTTCGCATGAACTTGAGTATCTTTTATATAAAAACAAAATTAGGACTTATGTGCTTGATGGAGACAATGTGAGAAAGGGTCTATGTAAGGACCTCGGCTTTTCTGCTGAAGATAGGCGGGAGAATTTAAGGAGGGTCGGGGAAGTTGCAAAGCTTTTTGTAGATGCCGGGATTTTGACTATAGCTTCATTTGCTTCCCCTTATGTTTCTGACAGAAAAATGATCAGAGAAATGTTTGAAAACGAAGAATTTATTGAAGTTTATTTAAAATGTGATATTTCTGTCTGTGAAAAAAGGGATCCAAAGGGTCTTTATAAAAAGGCGCGTAATGGAATTATAAAAAATTTCACAGGAGTATCAGATCCATATGAACCACCTGAAAAACCAGAAATAATTCTGGAGACGGATAAACTAACTGTTGAACAGAGTGTTAAAACTGTTTTTGATTTTCTTTACAAAAGACAGGTTTTAGCATTAATCGAGCCATAATCACTAAGGCTCGAGAAAATTGAATTTTCTTCAAACCTCATGTATTAACTTCAATTGCATTTATTGATTAACTTTAATTTAAGATTTTTTAAAAATTCTGTATAATTTAAAAAAGAAAGGAGGTTTTAAAACTATGCGTGTTGCCATAAATGGATTTGGAAGGATTGGAAGGAATTTTCTTAGAACAAGCTGGGGGTGCAAAGAATTTGAGATTGTTGCTTTAAATGACCTTACTGATTCAAAAACTCTTGCTCATATTCTTAAATATGATTCTGTTCACGGCATTTTTAATGCAGAAGTAAAAGCCGGCAATGGCAGCATATTTGTTGATGATAAGGAAATTAAGGTCTTTGCTGTCACAGAGCCGGAAAAACTTCCATGGAATGATCTTGGCATCGATTTTGTTATCGAATCCACAGGGAGATTTGTTGACAGGCCAAATGCTGCACGTCATCTTGATGCAGGTGCAAAATGGGTTATTATTTCAGCTCCGGCAAAAGAGCCCGATGTAACTATATGTATGGGCGTGAATGAGGAAGCACTTGACCCGACAAAACATAAAGTCATCTCAAATGCATCCTGTACAACAAACTGTCTTGCACCGGTTGCAAAGGTGCTTCATACAGAATTTGGGATAATGCGCGGCCTTATGACCACAATTCATTCATACACCAATGACCAGAGAATTCTTGATTTGCCCCATAAAGATTTAAGAAGGGCCCGTGCTGCTGCTTTGAATATGATACCTACAACTACAGGTGCTGCAAAGGCTGTTGGAATAGTGCTTCCTGAATTAAAAGGAAAACTTAATGGAATGGCTATAAGAGTTCCCACTCCAAATGTTTCGATAGTTGATCTTGTAGCAGAACTTGGTAAGGATACTACTACAGAGGAAGTTAATTCTGCTTTGAAAAGAGCTTCTGAAGGTCAGATGAAAGGAATCCTACAATACTCGGAAGAACCACTTGTTTCGAGTGATTTAAACGGAAATCCGCATTCTTCTATAGTTGATTCAACATTAACAATGGTACTTGAAAACAGAATGGCAAAAGTGCTTGCATGGTATGACAATGAATGGGGATACAGTACCCGTCTTAAAGACCTGATTCTTTATATAATTAAGAGGATTTAAGAATGAAAAAAAACATGTTAGACCCGATGCCGGTAAAAGATATTTTTAATAAATTGACAATTGAGGATCTTGATATAAAAGGTAAAAGAGTTTTTATTAGGGCTGATTTTAATGTGCCTTTGGATGATAATCTGATTATAACAGATGACCGTAGAATTCGTTCGACTTTACCGACTATCAACTATGCTATCGATGAAGGAGCAAAAGTTATTCTTTCATCACATCTCGGAAGACCAAAAGGTAAAGTTGATCCGAGATTTAGTCTTGCGCCTGTTGCTAAAAGATTGCAACGTCTCTTAAACAAAGAAGTAATTTTTGCTCCTGATTGTATCGGTGGCCAGGTTGAAAATCTCGTAGAAAGGATGAAAGAAGGTGACGTATTACTTCTTGAAAATCTTAGATTTCACCCGGAAGAGGAAAAGAACGATGAGGAATTCGCAAAAAATCTTGCCAAACTGGCGGATATTTATGTAAATGACGCTTTTGGTGCAGCTCATAGAGCTCATGCCTCAATAACAGGCATTACAAAATTTTTACCTTCAGCTGCCGGTTTTCTTCTTAAAAAAGAAATTGAATATCTGAGAGGCGCTATAGATAATCCTATAAAACCATTTGTAGCAATCCTTGGTGGAGCAAAAGTATCCGGTAAGATTGGAGTTCTTGAAAATCTTGTAGGAAAGGTTGATAAGGTTATAGTTGGCGGTGGCATGGCGTTTACTTTTATTAAAGCAATGGGTTACGAGATTGGTGATTCACTTGTAGAAGATTCAATGCTTGAGACAGCAGAAAGAATAAGAATAAAGCTAAAGGATAATAAAATAAGATTTTATCTCCCGGTTGACTGTGTCATAGCTGAACATACAGGTCCGGATAATGTTATTAAAATTGTTCCAACACAGGAAATTCCTAAAGGCTGGAAAGCGTATGATATAGGTCCTGCTTCAGTCAAACTTTTTTCTGAAGCCCTACAAGATGCTAAAACAATATTATGGAATGGCCCGATGGGAATGTTTGAAGTAGATGCTTTCACAAGAGGAACATTTGACATAGCACGGGCTGTAGCTGATGCATATGCCTTGACAATTGTAGGTGGTGGAGACACCGATCTCGCTGTTCATAGAGCCGGTGTCTCCAATTTTATCACTTTCATATCAACCGGTGGAGGAGCGTCTCTTCAGTTACTTGAAGGGAAAGAACTCCCCGGTATTGCAGCTCTTACAAACCGTGAAGATTAGAAGAAGCTGCTAAAGTTTACTTACTTATTGGTTGTAACAACTCAGAATTATAAGTAGTAGATGAACATACTTTATGGGGTAACTTTTCATTCCTGTGGGAAAGAATACCCCTTTTCATCTCTACAATAGATGGATTCTTACACTCAAACTTCTCAATAAGATACGCTGCTGCTACTTCTGGTTTAATGATATCTCCACACGTGAAGATATCAACTGCAGCATAATCATATTCAGGCCAAGTATGAATCGTGAGATGGGATTCCGCAATAACAACTACTCCGCTGATACCAAATGGATTAAACTCATGGAAGGAAACGTCTATAATAGTAGCTTTTGCCTCTTTTGCAGCAGAAACAAGAGCGTTTCTGACACTGTCAAGGCTCTTTAGAATTTTAGGATTACATTCCCGTAATTCCACCAGTAAGTGGGTTCCTAAGGCATACAATTCTCTACCCCCCTTCTAACCTTCAAAATTTAAATAATTAAAGTTTTAAAATACAGAAAAAATATATTTAATGTCAAGAAAAAAATGTATCAGCAATTAAAAATAAGCAGTTAAATATATTCGAGCAAATCTCCCCAGAAAATTTGAATATCTTTATTGATTTTATTTTCATTAGTTATGAGTTTCTGTATGTTGTTTATAGTATTATTGTCTTTTAACATGAAAAAGTTCTCATTTTTGTGTAAACCTCTGATGCGCTGAAATGAAGCATTGAAACCATAGGATTCCGACATCTTAATAAAATCAGGTATCTGTGTATAGTTAGAACGCATAACTGTCATATTTAGTGTTATTGATTTAAATTTATCTTTATTATCTCCGATAAGATTAAGACTTTTTATTATTGTCTCCCAATTTCCACCTTTGCGAATCTTTTCATAAGTATTTTTTTCGGTTGCATCTACAGATATAAGAAGGTTACCGAATTTTTGATGTTTTATCTTATCCCAGCATTCGGGTAAAAGTAAGCCATTTGTAATAATATCAAAACAAATTTCAGTATTTTTATTATTAAATAAAATTCTTTTCACATCCTGTCTGAAAAAAGGTTCGCCCATTCCTGTTAAAATAAGCTGTCTGGCAGATGTTATGCATGAAAGAATTTCTTTTTCAGCTTTTTCGATTAAATCAGGATGGTTTTTCTGATTTTTTCTGTCACACATAATACAGGAAAGGTTGCACCGGGTTGAGTTTGAAAGATTAAAAACTGTTGGAAGTGATTCAAGAACAACTTTCTTTTGGAGTATTTCTTCAATCAACTTATGAGTAAGGAATTCCAAAGCCCAGAGATAATCATAAGAAATAGCATGGTTATCATAAATGTGCCGTGAAATTATAGGGCATATTTTGTTACAGATATATCGCCATTCTCCATTGTATATTTTTTTTCTGATAAAGCGGGCTCTTTGACTGTTCCATATCTCTTTAATTGTTTTATTCTTGATATTTCCAATGGGAAATTTTATCCAGCCCGGACAGCATGTATAAACATCTCCATTTGTTGTTATTTCAGCAAAATAAAATGGTTGAAGACATATAATGCTATTTTGAGCTAAAGTCTTTCCCCCTTTTTTTGATAAAAAGTTTAAATCCCTGTAACGACTGTATAAATATCTGGCAGTTCTATTCAATTCGATGAGCATTTCTAAACATATGATTCAAGAATTCTAAAAGCTTCTTCTTTTGAAAGGTGGGGGGATTTTGATAAATAGTTCATCATTGCTTTATTTGCTTCATCATAATTGTAATTCATCACCGGTTTTCTTAAACTATGTTCAACAGGAACAGCATCAATAATTCCCATTCGTAACCCCATTTTTTCTATAAAACATGGCCATACAAAGTCGTATCCCCATCCCATAAATGAACTTTCATCAAATGGTAGAAGAACGGGGAATGCATCTTTTCTTACTGAAAAAACAGGCCCTATTTCAACAAATCTTGTTCTCCGCGCAGTAATACCATCTAATTGTTCTACAAAAGGATGGTCTATAAAGCTGTTATGTGTACGGGCAGGTTGTGCAAGTGCAAAATCATATTTTTCGTTCAATTCAAGGTATCTGTCCAAAAAATTATCGACAAGTTTTATATCATCATCGCAAAATAAAATATAATCATATTGATGAAGTTTTACCTGTGAAAGAATTTTATTAAGGAGAACAAATTTGGGTTCTGATTTATCCTGTTTCATGAAAGTAACTGATTCTACTTTTTTTGAAGGTGGTTCGCCGAATAGAGCAATCCATTTTTGCTCAACATTATAATTTTCTGACCTATTTAACACCTCGACAATATGCTCAATGGTATTTTTTTGATTGGCAAGATATACTCCTGTGACAAGAACTTTTTTCTTTTCATTGAATTCATGAGAATCCTTAACTGAAACTGAAATTTCGGATACTTCTGTTTGTGTGCCTGGATTAGAAGGTTGGTAAATATTAGTATTTTTATTGATTTCAGGGGTAATAGGTGTATTTTCAATAGCTTCTTTATTCAGGGTATTTTTCAAGAAAATATTAATTATTTTATGCCCTACTCTTTTAACAATTGAACGCCTTCTAGTATAAGGTGGCAGAATTTTATCTCTGATTTTGTAATAAAACATCAGACCTTTCCAGCCGTTTGAATTAAATATACGGGATAATTCTTCATCTTTTTTCTTTAGTATATTCTGTAATTCGTTCTTGGTTGATTCGATTTGTCCTATGTATGTATTTTTACTTTGAATTTGTTCTTCGAGTCTTGAAATAAAAGCATCCTTTTCGAGAATAGCTCTTTTGAGGTCTATTCTTTTCATATCCATTTCATCGATTGCATGTTTGAGTCCATTAATTTGTATCTCAAGCTCTATATTTTCCTGCTCTTTCTTTTTTATTGTTTCAACATTTTGATGTACTGTATTTTCAAGAAGATTTACTTTTTCTGATAATTCTTTGATAAAATCTTTAGCTTCCTTAACCTCTGTTTCAAGTCCTCTAATTTTTCCCTCAGCGTTTAAAAGAGAAGTATTTCTTTCTTCCAATTCGTGGCGGAGATTATTTAATTCAGTCTCTTTTTCTTTATTTATATTTTCAAGAGTAATAGCATATTTTTGGGTATCTTCAAGCTTTTTATTCAATTCGTTCATTAAGTTATTTTTATCTTCAATAATTCTTTGTATTTCTTTAATTTTTGAATTACTTAAAGATAAGGATTCTTCAAGATTTTTTATTTTATCCTGTCCTGCGATTAATTCTTGTTCGAGTTTCATTGTTTTATCACGGGATTCTTTAATCCTGAAATCGAGCAATTTTATGTGATTTTCTTTTTCGGAAAGCATCCTTCTGTTTTGAACCAGCCTCATAATTATTTTTGAAGAATATTTATTTTTGTGCTTTAGAATAATCTGATTGTGATAGGCTTCTACTTTGTTAAATAATAAAGGTGATTGAGATATTTGAAGACTTCTACTCCATTGGATATAATCAGCCGTTATTTTCGGGATATGATAGAAGGGATATTTTTCACCTATTCTAAGTAGTAAGTCCCAATCTTCATATAATTCAAAGTTTTCGTCGAATCCCTGAAATAGTCTTAATATTTCACTGCGGAACATAATGCAAATTAACGGGATATAATTATCAATGAGAAGTTCTTCATAAGAGAAGTCTTTTGAAGTAAATAATCTTTTTTCAAGCTCGGAAATTTTTTCTTCTTCATAATTATAGTCCTTATATACAATATTGGCATCTGTATATGCAGCTTTATAATCAAATTCCTCAAGTACGGTTAATAAAACACTTATATGATTTCTATAAAATATGTCATCATCGTCAAGAAAACAGATATATTCTCCTCTGGAAACTTTAATACCCATATTTCCTGCATGTGCTCTTCCTGTATTCCTCTCTAGTTTTTGGTAATTAAGAGTAACATCCCCTAAAATATTGCTAAGTGCATTTATATCAATATCCAATCCTCCATCATTTATTAAAACAACTTCAAGAGGGCGATAATTCTGGTCAGCGATACTTTGTATTGCCTTTTTTAAAAGGATAGGTCTATCTTTTGTTCTTACTATTACGGAAACAAGAGGTTTTTGTTTTTCCATATTTAAAATTACCGGTTATATTGAAATGCAGAAAAATCGGTTTTTGTATTCAATGAAAGTTTTAAAGAAGCAAATATCTCTGCAATTTTTCTGCTTAGAGTTTCTTTTGAATAATTCTTTTCAATATGCTCAATAGAATTATTTGAAATAATATTCCAGAGATTCTCGTCAGAGTATAGCTTTATAACAGCTTCTGCAAAATCAACGGGATTATCTGCTATCAATGAATTTAATTTATTTTTGAGACCTATTCCTTCTGCTCCGATTGTTGTTGTAACAACAGGAAGCCCGTATGCCATGCTTTGTCCTATCTTCCCTTTCATGCCTGCTCCGTAACGAAGTGGAGCAACGAACACGCGGCAATTTTCAAAATATGGAGATACATCTTTAACATATCCCGTTACTTTTATTGATTCTGATTCAAGTCTGAGAATAGACTCGAGCGGGTCGCTTCCAACGACATAGAATTTAATGTCAGGGATTTCCTTCTTAATAAAGGGGAAAACTTCTTTAACAAAAAATAAGACAGCATCCTCATTTGGCTGATGCAAGAAACTCCCGATAAACATTATATCCTTCCTGGCTTTGAAATCATTCTTCCTTCTATGAATTTCGTGTATATTTGGTAAGACCTCTACATGTAAGGAAGGCTCCTCGTTAAGAAGGAACTCTTTTTCATCTTTTGTTACAGTGAAAACAACATCCGAGCAGGAAGAATTAAAGAGTTCCATAGATTTATAATACTTTGCCTTTTCAAAGAGTTCTCTGTCATTGTTAACTGATGCAGCCCTTTCAAATCTAAGCCAGTGGAGATCAACTGTATCATAAGCGATTATGCTATTTATAGCATAAGCCCTGACAAGAGGAAGGTACTTGAATGTTTGTTCGGGCCTTGAGATTATAACAAAACTGAAAATATATCCGTTTTCTTCAAAATATTTCTGGATATCCAGTTCTCCAGAAAGAACCTGAATGCCCATACTTTCAAGCTCGCTTGAATAAGGTTCACTTCTTTGAAGATCATCAGGCAAAAAAGTGATTTTATATCCCAAATCGCTAAGAATACTTAAAAAAGAAAACATCCGTAATGAGCCGGAATCTTTGTCATATGTAGGAACAAACCTGTCAATAACGAGCACCTTATTGTCTTCATTAATTAGACCATGATATTCAGTACGATGAAATATATTTTGATTGTAATAATTGAAATCGCCTGGATGTGTTTTATATCCTGAATTAGACGGAATATTAAGAGATGTTTTGCGTATAACTTTACTTTTAATTGTATCAGGTTCAAGTATTTTGTATTGTTTTAAGAATCTGCTGATATTATGTTTGTTTAGCCCTGTTACAAACTGTCCGGGATTGCTTCCAGCAATCATTAGCAAGTCATAGAAAAGCCTTCTTTTAGTATTATCCGGGAAAATTTTGTCCCTGAATTTGTAGTAAGAACTCAATATCTTCCAGCCTCTTGACCCGGTAATCTGATCGAGAGTATTTATACTTCGGTTTAGTGAATTTTTGATATTAGAAATCTCAATTTCTTTTTCTTTGATTATTTTTTCAAGTGTTGAAATATATGCATCAGCACCATTTTCATATACAAGCCTCATTTTCCTTGCAAGCTGTATAAAGTCCATTATGACATCTACTGTGAATTTATCTTTGTGCTTGTTTATTATCTGGCGATGGGCTATTCGAGCTCTTACTGCAAATTCCGGAGAATGAGCTACTTGTTGTGTCCCGCTCCATTGTATATAATCAGCAGTAATTTCCTTAACATGATAAAAGGGAAATTTTTCAGCAATACGTATAAGAAGGTCCCAATCTTCATAAATGTCGAAACTTTCATCAAACCCGCTGCTGTAATTAAAAACTTCCTTAGAAAACATGAGACACATCAAAGGTATGTAATTATCGAGCAAAAGGTCACTATACGAAAAATCTTTGGATGAAAAAACTTTTTTGTAAATCCTTTCACCATCTCCACCTTTAATTGAATTGCCATGATAAACAATATTTGCATCAGAATAAACAACTTTAAAATTGTATTTCATTATTGCATCAGTTAATATTGATAGATGTTCGGGATGTAATTCGTCATCATCGTCAAGAAAACCGACATAATCTCCTTTAATATTTTCCAGCCCGACATTTCCTGCGTGAGATCTTCCGGTATTTTCTTCAAGCCTGATATAATTCAAAGAAACATCCCCGAGTATTGAAATTAATTCATTAACTTCTAAATCACACCCTCCGTCATTGACAAGCACGACTTCTAATGGTCTATATGTTTGGTTGGCGATACTCTGTAATGCTTTTTTCAGAAGCTTGGGTCTATCTTTAGTTCTTACTATTATTGAGACTAATGGATTGTTATTCATTAAAACACCTTATTAAATTATTAAGAATATATAAACAGACATACACTTTATTATGTTTTATGCACTATAATAACAGTATCTAAATTAACCTTTCAAGGACGGTGCTATGTCATCATTGAATATGCTTACTATTTCAGAGGCGCAGAATTTGCTTCGTAAGAAGGAAATATCTGTTATAGATATTTTAGAAGCAGTTTTCTGGAGAATAGATTCTGTTGAAGAGAAAGTAAAAGCTTTTATTACTATAAACAAAGAAAATTCACTAACGGTAGCAAAAGATGCCCAGAAAAAGATTGATTCCATCGGGTCAAATGACAATATTTCTTTGCTCGGGATACCAATTGCTGTTAAAGACAATATCTGTACGAAAGGTATTCTTACAACCTGTGCTTCTAAGATACTATACAATTTTATTCCGCCGTATGAATCAACGGTGACGATGCGGTTAAAAAACAAGGGCTATATTTTAGTTGGTAAAACAAATTTGGATGAATTTGCAATGGGTTCATCTACAGAGAATTCAGGTTTTCAAACGACGCTGAATCCATGGGATTTAGAAAGGGTTCCGGGAGGTTCAAGTGGCGGCTCTGCTGCTGCGGTAGCTGCTGATGAATGTATCGCTGCTCTCGGTTCGGATACAGGAGGCTCTATCAGACAACCTGCAAGTTTTTGTGGCGTTGTAGGATTGAAACCAACTTATGGCAGGGTCTCACGTTTTGGACTTGTTGCTTATGCTTCTTCTCTTGACCAAATTGGTCCGATTACAAAAAATGTGAGAGATTCAGCGATACTTTTAAAGATAATATCAGGTCATGATCCATATGATTCCACTTCTGCTCCTATTAATGTCCCTGATTTTACAGAATGTCTTGAAAAGGATATAAAAGGGTTAAAAATTGGAATACCAAAAGAATATTTCATAGAAGGAATGGATAAAGAAATTGAAAATACAATATTTCAAGCTATAAAACTTCTTGAATCTTTAGGAGCGATTCCTGTTGAAATTTCTTTGCCGCATACTGAATATGCAGTCGCTACATATTATATTCTTGCGACATCCGAGGCTTCATCAAATCTCGCGAGATACGACGGCGTTAAATACGGACTAAGAGCAGTAGGCAAAGACCTTATGGATATGTATTTAACAACAAGAGCACAGGGATTCGGGGCAGAGGTTAAAAGAAGGATTATGCTTGGCACTTATGCTCTATCCTCGGGTTATTACGAAGCTTATTATAGAAAAGCCCAACAGGTGAGGACTTTAATTAAGAAAGATTTTGAAGATGCTTTTAACAAAGTCGATATCATCGTTACTCCAACTTCACCTACGCCACCGTTTAAAGCAGGTGAGAAAACACAGGACCCGCTTCAGATGTATTTAACCGATATATATACAATATCCATGAACCTTGCGGGAGTACCTGCAATTTCTATTCCTTGTGGTTTTACTTCAAACAATCTACCTGTTGGAATACAATTTATTGGAAAACATTTTGACGAAGAATCAATTCTTAAAATTGCATATGCTTATGAACAATCAACAGACTGGCACAGGAGGAAACCAGCGCTATGAAATATGAAGCGGTTATAGGTCTTGAAGTACATGCACAGATGCTTACCGATACAAAAATTTTCTGTGGTTGTTCAACAAAATTTGGTGCAGAGCCTAATTCTCAAACATGTCCTGTTTGTATTGGCATGCCCGGTGTTTTACCTGTTTTAAATAAAAAAGCTCTTGAATTTGCTGTTAAAACAGGACTTGCAACAAATTGTCAGATTTCGAAATTAAGCAGATTTGCCCGGAAAAATTATTTTTATCCAGACCTTCCAAAAGGCTATCAAATAAGCCAGTATGAACTTCCCATATGCGAGCATGGATATATTGAAATCGTTTCAGATGGAAATACAAAAAAAATTGGAATTACAAGAATACATATGGAAGAAGACGCGGGTAAAAATATCCATGAGTCCTCTTCAGGTGGCGGTTCTTTTAGTTTTGTTGATTTAAATAGAGCCGGGGTTCCTCTAATGGAAATAGTTTCAGAACCTGATATAAGTACTCCATCCGAGGCTGTTGAATATATGAAAAAACTAAGGGCAATTCTTAGATACTTGAATGTCTGTGACGGAAATATGGAACAGGGCTCTTTAAGATGTGATGCCAATGTATCGATTAGACTCAAGGGTGAAAAAGAACTTGGAACTAAGGTTGAAATTAAGAATATTAATTCATTTAAATTTGTTGAGAAAGCTCTTGAGTATGAAATAAAAAGACAGATTAAGGTTATTGAAGATGGTGGAAGAATAATTCAGGAAACAAGATTGTGGGATTCTAACAAAGGCATTACAGAATCAATGAGGGGAAAGGAAGAAGCTCATGATTACAGGTATTTCCCCGAGCCCGACCTGGTTCCGATTACAATTAATGAGGAGTGGCTTAACAAAATCAAACAGTCACTTCCTGAATTGCCTGATACTAAAAGAGAACGTTTTATTAAAGAGCATGGAATTTCTGATACAGATGCTGAACTACTGACTTCTGAAATGTCTCTTGCTGACTGGTTTGAAGATGCTATTACTTCAGGCGGAAATCCAAAATTAGTTGCAAACTGGGTAAAAGGCGATTTGCTCAGGATTTTAAATGAAGAGAATAAAACAATCGAACAATGTCCGGTTAAGCCTTCTCAACTTGCAGATATGCTAAAACTTATCGAAAATGGAACTATAAGCGGAAAGATAGCAAAAACAGTTTTTGAAGAAATATATAAAACAGGCAAAAATGCCGATGTAATTGTAAAGGAAAAAGGATTGGTTCAGATTACCAGTACCGATGAGATTGAAAAAGCAGTTGATGAAGTACTATTAAAAAATCCCGGAGAAGTTGAAAGATATAGAAGTGGAGATAAAAAACTTCTTGGTTTTTTTGTCGGTCAGATTATGAAGATTACAAAAGGCAAAGCGAATCCTCAACTCGTAAATGAAATTTTAAATAAAAAGCTTTCGTAATAGAAAAGGCATGTGCCATGAAGGTGGGATGGCACATGCCAAAAAATATTGAGAGAGAGGGAGGTGTTGCTATTGAACCGAGTTTAGAAACTCGTTATGGTCCATTACTTTACCGAGCATAGGGAAAATATTCTGCTCGGCATATTCCTGCCACGATTGTGATCTACAACCCGTACAATCTTTAATAATAATAACTTCATAACCGGCATCGTATCCTGCACGGGCTGTTGATTCAACACAAACATTTGTAAGTAGCCCTGCTACCCCGATTGTCTTAACTCCTTTTTCTTTCAGAAATCCATCAAGATTTGTATGACCAAAACAACTTAAGCCTGTTTTTCCTTCAACTACTTGAAGATAACCTGAAAAAGGCTTTAATTCATCTATAACATCAGCACCTTTTGTGCCTTTCATGAAGGCTCCTATTTCTTTGATGTTTTTTAGAATTCCAACAGGGTTTTGAAGTTCCGGATAACCCGGAGTAAATACAATTGATGCAATATAAGCAGGAATTCCTTTTTTCTGAGCACGGGTTAAAAGGTCAACGGTATTTGGAATTATTTTGTTTGATGCGAGCATGTCTTTAATAAGTGCATGTAATTTACCATCGGGTGAACAAAACTCATTCTGATACCCGGTTAATACTAATGCGACTTCATTTGCCTTCATTTTTTCCTCCTTTTGGGGCAGTTTTTTTAGCTGCCGGTTTTAAAAATAATAGTTTTAAAATAATAACCAACTATAATTAAAGCAAGTACAATGCCATGATTGCGATTTTTTTCATTTATAGATTTGATAAGGATTTATTTCATTTTAATTAAAGAAAATGATTTTCATATTCTCATTCTCATTCTCAAAATGAGAATGAGAATGAGAATATATGCCTAATCAGAATAATGTAGATTTATTGATAAATAAATTTTTCCGTAATATTTGCATTATTCGGGTTAACCAAAATATTAAGCAACCTATTTAAAAAACAATTAAATAAAGTTATGATAGTTATAGGTATTAAAGGTTGAACAGGAATTCGTTTCATTATAATCGATTTTTTATTGATTTTAATTTATGAATAAACTTTACAACAATCTTAATTCGAAGTTGGCCTTAATAATAATCTCTTCAACGACTCTGACCAACATACTAATATTTCTTTTTATCTCATATTTTTCTCTCACATTTACATTACCAACAGTTTTGCTGAGCATTTTAGCGACTTTTCTTCTGATTTTTCCAGCAACATATTTGCTTGTGTGTAAACCCCTTAAGGCTACACTTGATAAATACAAACAAACAGAAATATCTCTTGAGAGATTAATGAGGCAGAATGAGCTTATACTCGAAGCTGCTGGAGAAGGGATTATTGGCATAAATTGTGAAGGCATAATAATTTTTGTTAATCCTTCTGCATCAAAAATGCTCGGTTATTCTCCGCAGGAACTTATCGGTGAAAATCACCATGAAAAAATACATTATCTAAATCAAAGCGGCCTGAAGTATGAAGAGGAAAATTGCCCTATTTTCAAAACATGTAAATATGGCGTTACTAACAAAGGACAGGATGAGGTTTTCTGGAAGAAAGATGGTTCGAGTTTTCCGGTTGAATATATGAGTACTCCGATGATTGAAAATGAAGAGATTGTAGGCGCGGTTGTAACTTTCAAAGATCTAACCGAACGGAGAAAAGAATTAGATGAAATCGAAGAAAAATTAGCCCATCTTGAGTATCTCTGGACTTCATTAAAAAAAGCCGAAGAAGCACAAAAGGAGACTGAAAAAAGATATAGATCGTTTTTCAACGAATCAAGAGATTCTGTTTTTATGACATCAGCTGCATGGAAATTCACAGACATAAATCAATCTGCGCTCGAACTTTTTGAGTATGATGCAAATGAAATATTCCGTCTGCATTTTAAAGAACTTTTTATTAATGTCAATGACTTTCTGAGTTTTGAGCAGATGATAAAAAGATATTCTTCCATAAAAGATTTTGAAGCAAAATTAGTTAAGAAAAGCGGTCAGGAAATGGATTGCCTTATAACTGCATCAACCCGGATAGATGATGAAGGCAGTATATTAGGATATTATGGAATTATACACGATATAACTGATAGGAAAAAACTCGAACAACAGCTTCTTCAGGCGCAGAAAATGGAAGCTGTTGGAAGGCTTGCAGGTGGTGTTGCACACGATTTTAATAATATTCTTACTGCAATAATAGGTTATGGTAAGCTCTTAAAAGAAGAGATGGAACCCGATAATCCATTGCAAAATTACAATACCCAGATACTTAATTCTGCCGAACGTGCAGCCAATCTTACCCGTGCGCTTCTGACTTTCAGCAGAAAACAAATAATAAGTCCTAAACCTGTAAATATAAATGATTTGATAAACGGAATCACAAGACTTTTAAACAGGCTCATTGGTGAGGATATTGAATTGATAACCCATCTTTCTGATAAAGACCTTACAATTATGGCTGATTCAACCCAAATTGAACAGGTGCTAATGAATCTTGCTACTAATGCGCGGGATGCAATGCCGGGTGGCGGTACCCTTATAATCAAAACTGACCTTGTAGTCTTTGATGATGAATATATAAAAATTCATGGCTACGGAAAACCCGGCAACTTTGCATTAATTTCAGTTGAAGACACCGGTTCCGGCATAGATGAAAAAATAAAAGAGAGGATTTTCGAGCCATTTTTTACTACAAAAGAAGTTGGGAAAGGCACAGGTCTTGGACTTGCTATGGTGTACGGTATAATTAAGCAACACGAAGGGTATATTAATGTTTATAGTGTTAAGGATAAAGGGACTACATTTAAAATTTATTTGCCCTTAATTAAGACAATTGTTGAAGATATTAAAGAGACTGAAAAGTATCATAGCGCAGGAGGTTCTGAAACAATTCTGATAGCAGAAGATGACACTCTTGTGAGAGATCTCAGCAGGAGGATACTCGAGAAAGCAGGATACCATGTAATTGAAGCTCTGGATGGAGCAGATGCCCTTAAGGTATTCAAAGAAAAAAACAAAGATATACAACTACTTTTACTTGATGTTATAATGCCAAAGAAAAATGGCAGGGAATGCTATGATGAAATGAAAAAAATAAACCCTGATATAAAAGTTATATTCATGAGTGGATATACAGCCGATATAATCCATAAAAAGGGTATAATTGAAGAAGGCATAGAATTATTACTTAAGCCTATATCTCCTAACGAACTTTTGCGCAAGGTTCGTGAAGTGCTGGATAGAAAATCAGAACCCGCAAAGACAATTGCATTCCTTGACACAAATTTCATAAAATAATTATAATTTTAATTTAAACTTTAATTATTGCGCCTGTAGCTCAGTAGGATAGAGCAACTGCCTTCTAAGCAGTGGGCCAGGGGTTCGAATCCCTTCAGGCGCGCCATTTGCAAATTCTGTCAGTGAATTTTTGTTAAATAGTTGGTAGTTGATTATCAATTATTTGATTAAGCACTGTTTTTCAGTGGTGAGTGTAGCTCAATGGTCAGAGCACTGGACTGTGGCTCCAGGTGTTGGGGGTTCGAGTCCCCTCACTCACCCCAACTTAAATTTGTTCTGCAAATTTAAGAGTTCATAGTTGGTAGTGAAAGCCTTATTATCTTTTAATTTTTAACTCACAACTCTGAACTAAATGCGCCTGTAGCTCAGTGGATTAGAGCATCGGCCTCCGGAGCCGAGTGTCGGAGGTTCGAATCCTCTCAGGCGCACCATGTATATTTTGCAGGTAGAAATTTGCTATAAGTAGTGAATAAGTAAAAGAGAATTTATATTATTTTTTCTATTTACTTTTTCATTCATTATTGTTTTTTCTGTGGGCCGTTAGCTCAGCTGGTAGAGCAGCTGACTCTTAATCAGCGGGTCGCAGGTTCGAATCCTGCACGGCTCACCATAAAATCAAGGACTTACAGTAACCCGCTTTTCCCTTTCTTTATCCAACGTGAAAAAATTGTGAAAATTTGTCTTCTTTTCAAGTAGCCGGACAACATTTCTCATGCTCTCAGAATTATGTTTTGCATATCTCTCTGCCGTTGATAATTGTGAGTGTTCAAAAACTCCTGCAACTGAAAGATGTCATAATGGTATTTGTTCGGGAACAGTAATAAATTGTGATGATGGGGACCCTTGTACCGATGATTTATGCGATCCGGCTAAAGGTTGTGTTCATATAAGAAAATCCACACCTGATTGCGCGGGCAAATAGATATAACTTACCTAAAATTCACTATGAATTGCTGATGATTTCCTC
>DYFC01000059.1 GCA_020725385.1 Nitrospira japonica
AAGGCGATAGTTTAATTACTGAAAATCTTTTTCCTATCTCTTATTCAAAAAAGAAAAATTTAATTTGTATTGAAAAACTTTTGCGAAGCAAATCATATTCGTCTCATTCCCGGAAGAAGATTGGACTACGGGTCCACAGTCCACAGTCGACAGTCCACAGACCACAGTTTTTAGTGCTGAAGGCTGAAGGCGATAATGTTAATTTGATATGACTTTGGAATATTTTTAAATTATCCTAAAAAGAGAAACTTTTACTAAGCAAATCCTTTAAGCCTTATTCCCCCACAGCCTATAATTGAAACCCAGTTTTCAAGAAATTTATCCTTAGTTTTCCCTGTAAGAACTATACACTAATTTTATATTCTTTACTATCTCTCCAATCTTGTGAAAGTTTCCTGAGTTGAGCATTATAATATTATACTCCAAACCCCTCTTAAAATATTTATCTTTTTTATGGCAGTTCTTATTGGTATTAAGAATAAGGGTTACATAATCTTTTCCCAACATTCTAATAAAGTGTCCATAATCATAAATATCTCTATCATTTATTTTTCTTAACTCTTTTACCAAAAAAAGATGATTCCTAAAAGTAAAAATATAGCTAAAAAGTAAAGATTGTTTTCTGTCTTCATTAGTCAAAAGCCCGTTTAATATTATATTCTCTGACTCTCCAATGATCTCTGATAATAAATAAGCAGTCTTCTTTATACTTAAAACCAATCCTCTATTTGATTTTAGATTATCTGAGAAGCTGCTACCTTTAAGTTTATATCCAAAAGAATTTACAAAATCCCCTACATCCACATTTTTATCAAAAATATATTCTTTAAATAAAGGATAAATCTCAATAACATTCCCCGAATCTGCATTGATATAAATTATGCAGCCATTACTCTTTTCACTTACAAACCCTTCATATGCGGCAAGCGACATTATCTTTGTCCCGCCGGTAAGATTTAGGATTATCTCATTTTTCTTATACTGTTTAATAATTTGCCTTATCTTTCCGATTGTCTCCTCATAACCAATATAACTTACTAATTCTTCTCTAATATCTACGCCATATTTTTTTATTATATCCAGAAATCTCTTACCTTTATCGGATTTTTCAGCAGTATTAAAAAGCACTACTATATCAGGCTTAAATTCAGGAAAATAAAAAGGTATAAGATCGGGTATAATATTATCTGATGCAAAACAGATATAGACTCTTTTACTATTAGTAATCATAACTTACTCTGAAATCCATTGTAAAATTATTTCATCAAGTCTTTTTAAGTCATCAAAATATATAATCTTAACGTCTAATCCGTAGAGAGATGAATAATCGATTTCACTTTTATTTCTTGCACTTATCAACATAAGTCTAACAAAGTCACCTCCTATTTGCTTGCCAAGCACATTAAGTTTTTTTGAACCAGATATCATACCACAACCTGATTTACATTCAATAACAAATAACTTATTGTTGTATGTAAATACGACATCGAGTTCATTCTCAAGTAAATTAGGACTTATGATGTTAATATTACATTTTAACCTTGCCTCATCCTTAATATATTTGCTTACACAATAGTAAGCATAATACTCAAGCCAAAATCCTCCACCCTCATAGACAATATTATTATTCTCAAAAAATGTAATTATTTTACTATTAATTTCACTATTGTTATTAAATAGATAATTTCTATTATCATAAATTAGTTTACCGAGTAGTTTTACATAGTTAGTGGAGGCATTACTTTTTGCAATATACCCATAACTATACAAATAATCTTCAACGTTTATTGAATCTTCGAAATCATACATTTCTATCTTTGGCTTTATCTGCAAAATCATCTTTTCTGCAGTATTTACATATAAAATCCTATATTTTATCCTCTGACTCTTTAAAAATGCTGTATATGCGGCAAGTGCCATTATCTTTGTCCCGCCTGATATATTCAAAACAAGTTCATAACCATTGTAATAATAAATAATTTTCTCAATCACATTCTTTATACAATCAAATGCTATTGAGTTTTCCAAGGACTTTATTAACACATCCATATTATGTCTTTCGAAAATCTCCTTTAGCCGTTGAGCCTGGTTTTTCTTTTCAGGGGTCTGCAATAATATAACTTTATCAGGATAAAACTTCTTCATAAAGGCAGGTATCATATTAGGAACCGGTTGGTCAGAGACAAGGCAGATATAAATCCGTTTCATAAGATATTATTTTTTTAAACCGAGTTTTTTGAGTTTGATACTTAGCGTTGATTCGGGTATCTTTATCTTTTCTGCGAGAACCTTCTGCTTTTTATACTTGCTAGTCAGCTTTGAGAGTATCTTTTTTTCATATTCCTCCAGATATTTATCATATCCCAGATTCTCTATGACCTTTATTTCTGCATCTTCGTCCTTATTTGCTGTATAATCTTCTACGATATCTTCCCTCTTTCTAATCTTATTTTCTTCTAAAACGCTCAATAAGATATCCTTTTTTATAACCCCATCTTTACTCCTGATTGCTGAATTAAGAATAACATTTTCAAGAACTCTAACATTCTTATTTTTCCAATTACACATATTTAATATTTTTAAAGCCTCATCATCTGTTCTATATTCTGTTCCTCTCTCAATACTCTTCTTTTTTAATATAAGTCTTACAATCAACTCTATATCCTCAATCCTGCTATTCAGATTATCTATATTCACTCTATACCTTGATATCCTATTGAAAAAGTCTTCGGGGAGCTTCTCTTCCTGTATCAGCTTTTCAGGGTCCTCATTTAGGGCAAATATCATATAAATTTTACCTTCAATATTCTCTGGGTAGTCATCTCCAACTCTCCTTACTTGTTTAAATTGAACAAACCTGTTTAATTGCGAAGAGACCTCATAAGGCATCTTTTCAACTTCATCAAAGAAGAGAATAGACCCTTGATCCACTGCGGTCTTTATCATTCCGACTCTGTCAGTATCGGCACCAGTAAACGAACCTTTTTTATGTCCGAATAACTCAGAGGCTATCAAGTCTTTGGAACTTCCCCCAATATTTATAACCATCATCCCTTTACCCAGCAGATTTGCATAATATCTTGCAAAGAGTTCCTTACCTGTCCCGGTCTCTCCATACAACAAGACTATTTCACAATCGTTCCTTGCAAAAGCCTCAAGGTCTGCTGTTGTTTTTTGAAAGGATCTACTTACTCCTGCCAGAAACGCCGTTTTACTCGTAGCATCAAACGACAACTTCTCTATCTCATCTGTATCCTTTATCAGAATTACCTTATCATCGGGTTTATAAATCTGATAGGTCTGCTTACTCGTATCGACCTCTTCCTGAAATTTACTAACAATATTTTTATATGTAGTCCCAAGATTAATCCTGTCACCAAACTTGTTTTTCAAACGGACATAAGAGATTTCAACGAGGTCTATCTTAATATTATCATGAGGTACTTCTCTGCCATCTTTTAACAATAACCTGCCACCAGGCTCAGGGAAGAAAAAATTTCTCTCTGTTTCTATGTAAGGCGGAACCATAACATGATACAGCTTATCTTCCTTCCCGCCAAGCAGCGTCATTATCAGTGCCATATATGCAGTCATAGTTTTTCTTCCGCCCGCAATTGATGTAAAAAGTCTTTTCTCTACATTTATCCGCTGTATCTCTTTTACGGCATTGAATATAAAATTTGCTGTATCTTCACTGTCTTTTGAATCCCTTATGTCCAGAATTTCTTCTTTATTACTGCTGTTAATAACATAGACATTTTCGGCATAAGTAAATCTGACATTTGTTTTATAGAGTTCGTTGAACCTTCGGATCTTTTCGTCAAAGTTTACACTCTTAAGAACTTTCAGACCTTCTGATGTAGTAATTATATATATTTCGTCAACCGGTTCTTTATTGCATACAGCAAGGCCATATAATGTCTCTGTTACAACCTGCGGAGTCGTCCCGACAACACTTACAAGTATTCCATTTTTCTTCTGCATCTGCTTACTCCGTTCTCAAAAGGATACCAAATTCATAATTATCTAATATGTATTCTTTCGAGAGTTCCCCTTTCATATTAGGGTCTGTTACCCTCTTCGTAATCCTGAAAATGAGAGCCTCATCCCCCTTATTCAGTCTTACCTGAATCCTGTTGACATCAATTTTTATCCCTGTCAGTAATTCCATCGCATCAGCTGTCTCCTGATAACCTATTGCAGACTTAAAATTTCCCTCCAATAGCCATTCCCTGGCTTTATCAAGTGATATTTTGTTGTATTTATAAACACCCTCTTCGGTTATAACAGCCGAATTAAGTATATATCTCATATCAATCTCCTTTTAATATTAATATCCTACAACAAACCCCTTAGAAATTCAAATAATTAAAGAATTCAAAAAATCAAATATGGCAAACAAAAAATCAGATAAAAAACTGTTCTTTATCTCTCTTAAACATACTGGCACAGGAGTTGACATATCCGGAAAACATCAGGAGGTATTAATATGAAAGAACCAAAATCAGCAAAACTTTGTAGTATCTGTCACGACAAGAAGGCATTATTTGTATCAAATGGCAACATCAAGTATGAAAAAAGCCACAATCTGTGTTACAGATGCTTCAGAAGCTTGAGAGACAGTCTCTATAGTAAATTACTAAATGAATAGGAGGTAGCTTATGCAAAAGAGGATAAATCTATTTGTTACAGAGCAAGAGAGCATCTTAGGCGTTGAAGGAAACAGAATATACATTAGAAAGGAAAAGAATAATCTACTAGATATACCTATCCTCAACATAAGACAAATAGTATTGTTTGGCAATATTACAGTTACACCAAGAGCAATCACAAGACTGCTCAACGATGGAGTATTTATTACTTACCTTACAACAAATGGAAAATTTCTTGGGCAAATACTACCGGCAGAGCATTCGGATTGCAATATTATTAAGCTTCAGGTCAAACGGGCAGATGACAATGCATTCAGATTTAGAATTAGCCGGGACATCATCGATGCAAAAATAAACAATTCAATATCTCATCTTTTACAGAGAAGAAGAATAAAATCAGAAGCAGATGAACTTATAGCTGAACTCAAGAAAAACCAATCCAGACTAAGTCAATGTACAAAATTTGATGAATTAATGGGAATTGAAGGTATTTGTGCAAAAATATACTTTAGCGGGTTAAAAAGACTCCTGATAAAGGATTTTGGATTTAAAGGGAGGACAAAGCACCCTCCTGAAGATCCCGTAAATGCAGCTCTCTCCCTGTCATATACCTTACTCTATTCCATTATCTTTTCTATGCTACATATACACGGACTGAATCCATATATAGGTTTTTTGCACGAGACAAAATACGGACACGCAGCCCTTGCATCAGACTTACTTGAAGAATTCAGAGCCTATGTCTGTGATAAATTTGTATTAAAGTGTTTTAACCAAAACATGTTTGATGCTAACTCATTTACAAGAACTGAGAAAGGGGTATTTTTCAAAGATGATAAATTAAAATTATTTCTCAAGAATTGGGCAGAGAACCTTGATAACGAAATAAATTATAACAATTCATTCAAAACAAACGTTTACAGGCTAATTGATATTCAGTCAGAAAACATAAAAAAATCAATCTTAAGTGGAGAAGATTATAAACCATTTATCTTCGAGGATGTTTAAGATGAGGACAAGAAGAATGTATATAGTAGTAGTTTATGACGTATGTGAATCAGAAGGTAACCCCAAAGAGAAGAGAAAGAATCGCAGGAAGTTGTATAAAAGGCTTAAGGATATAGGCTCCCCCGTCCAGTTCAGTGCCTTTGAATTTAATGTGACTCCCGAACAAAAGGCCCAGATTGAAAGTATAATAAACCGCTATATTGAACCAAGTGACAGAGTCTCTGTATATACTCTATGTGAAGAATGCAGAAAGAAGATTGAGAGATTTCAGACAAAGACATTAAAACCTGTTATAACAGATGATATTTCATCTATGGAGGTATAAAATGATGAATACAGACATTTATCTCCTTTCTTCATCATCACCGGTAGCAAAAAACATGAAAATCTCATTTTCGGTTCAATTAGGCAAGGAAGAAATTATAAAGACAATAAATATCAGTAAAGAAGGTTCACCGATTGAAGCCGAATACATAGGGTTAATTTATATATTTGAGAAAATATTTGCCGAGAAGAAGATTAAAAAATTGACAGATGTAAATATATTTACTAATAATCTCACTGTAGCAATGCAGATAAACGGTAAATTCAGAGTCAGCAGCAACAGGGTTATTGCTCTGTATAGCAGATTCAAAGCCTCCTCTTCACATTACAGACTAAATGCCCAATACCTTGAAAAGAATAAAATTCGGGAGAATATACGCAATGAAGACAGTGTATATTCGGAAAAAGAGCTCACAAAAATTCTCAATGAAATCGATTCGGAAGAGAGTATATGGAAGTAAAACATACTGTTATTGGAAGATTTTATGTTTCACTGAGATTTGAGAAGAAAGGAGTTATACACGGAAGGGGCGGAGAGCAGATTCACGGAATTATATTCAGAGAACTCAAAAAGATATCAAAGGAAATATCAACTCATTACCACGATTCGGAAAAACCTTCTGCCTTCGCAATATCATACCTTCTGCCAGACGCTCCCGGTCAAAAACCATATCTGGAAAACGGAAATCTCATAATCAACAAAGGCGACACACTCCGATTCATCGCAGGATGTGTGGACGAAGGGCTCCTCTCTGTATTAATCAAAGTTTTTCTTGAGATAATTAGGGATAGCAGAATTGTAAGGATCGGGAATATCCCTGCCACAATTATACAGACAAATCTGACAGGGAAAGGCAAAACAGAATTTACAACCTATGAGGAGATTATAAAGAAACCAGCCAGAAAAACCAGAATACTACTAAGGACTATTACACCTGTGAGTTTCAGGCATAATGGTATGCAAATAAGTTTCCCTCAGCCATTTAACGTTTTTTATTCACTTCTAAAAATCTGGAACAATTATTCAAAAATAAAATTCGACGAAAGTTTACTGGAAGATGCTCAGAAGATTATGGTATCAAAGTACAATCTCCGATCTGAGATAATAAATTTTGATAATTACGAAATTTTTGGCTCCAGGGGATTTATAGTTTACGACCTCTCAAAGCTGAAAGGGACCGAGAGCCACAGAATCTTCAATATTCTTGCAGACTTTGCAAATTACTCCGGAATCGGCTACAAAAGGTCAATGGGGATGGGGATGGTAGAGATAAAATTCATCTGATTTTATTTATCGACTAAATCAACAAGCTGACGGGTTTTCTCTATATACTCACCTGCATTGTCAATATAATCTTTAAGTGGCTCCTTCCAGTTCAGTTTTTCAGAGGTTCCCAGAAAACAGTGGTCAATACTGTTTCGTTTCTTACCTATCTGGTCTTCAAGCGTTTTAAACATCTCTGCCAATTCCGGTCTTTCATTAAACCAGCTATTTAAATGACTTAAAATCTTTTCTTTGGCTCTATCCCCGCAGTTAGGAAATACATCCCCCGGGTCAGGATACATATCATTATTACACACGCTTCTTACAGTATATAGACATTCGTCCCAGAAATTTTTCTTATTTACATCAAAATCAATATCACTTACTCCAATCTTTTTAGTTATTATATAGGCAGCACATATAGCAAGTGTCTCCCTCAAAACCGAGAATGTCTCGATTATTCTTCTTCTTTTTAAATACCACTCTGCAAGACTTATCATATTGAACAACGTGTCTTTAGAAATGAAGTTGATATTAATTTCTCTTCCTTCCCCGATCATTTTAGTATTTTTCTCCCCAGAAATACCCTTAACAGACAGAATATCACTCCGGATATATTCTATAATCTCATTTACAGGGGACATCATAGGAAAATCGGACAGTATCTTTTCTGCCTCTTCTCTAAATCCGTCCATTTTACATCCAGCAGCAACTGACTGATAAAAAATATCCTCAACCTTTAATATATCATTTGCCGCATTTAAGAGATTTAATGAGATAATAATCTCCTCAAAAGGAAGTTTCCCCCTTTTTTGGCTTTTAAGATATCTGGTCAGGTTAACCATCTTTTTTGTAAATATATCTCCTCTTCCTGTCTCCCTCCACTCCATCAGTGACTCTGACCATTCAGCAAGCCCAATCATTGGAGTCAGGTCAAAGATTAGTGATACCTCTTCATCATTTATCTTTTCTTTTGCATCAAAAGCACCGTAATATACAGACTCAATATTGAAACCATAAATGTTTTTATAAAAAAGCAGTGCAAGTATCAGTGTAACAGGAAGCGCCCTGAAACCGTGAGTAATATCTATTATCAGTCTTACATCCTCCTCCCCTTGTGTTTCAGTTTTGAGCTTTGTCCCTATTTGGTTAAAAATCTCCCACATCTGATTTTCTGACTGACCACTAGGTATGTCAACAGCTTCAATCTGCCCTCCGTAAATACCTCTCAACTCAACTTCTAACTTATTATCCCAATGTTTACTTTTTGCCCCCTCGGTAAGAAAAACGACAATTTTATCAATATTATACCCCTTTTGTTTTAATAACTGACATAGAGCCACCTGAAAATATTTATTTCTGTCACTTACCAGAGAATCATCAAGTTTATATCTTGCTTCCTTATAATCACCAGTTCCCAGAAATGAAATTAAAATATTCCTCATAAATGCCTCCCTATACTTTTGGTAAAACTGCCGGTATATACTCGGCATCACTTTTAAGTTTTATAAGAGTATCTCTGTGAGAATCAGCCAACGGATTTGAGATAATATCCGAGACAAATGTGGATATATCACCTGCATACTTTCTTAAAAGATATTTCTCATCTTTGCTTTCAGATTTATCAAAATTTATCGTTTTTATTTTTTTGCCCAATTCCTTTGCCTCATTAAAATCCGTTTTTGTCAGCTTGCTTATATATATCCACTCCGCAACACATAACAGATAAAGAATACAAACAATATGGATTTTACTAATGTTATTCTTTATATAAGTCAGAAGATTTTTATAAAACACAGCCGAATAATCAGAAGAACGGCCATTTAAAAAGTCCACAATGATCTTCATATGCATAGAAAGTATCTCGGGATAATATTTCTCAAGATTTTTATCATTTCCCTTATTTGTAAACATTATCGGCTTTGCATCATCAATCCCACTCCATAAGTTTATCAGATTCGCAATCTTATCACCACTATTCCTTTTGTATCTCTTGTACGACATATAAAGGAGATAATAATATCTTGTCTTTTCGAAGAGCAGAAATCTTCTGTTTGAATTTGATTCTGTAATATCTTTATAATAATTAGCAAGATAACCCTCAATTTCATTAATATATCGTTCTATCAGCTGACGATTTTCACTCTCTTTAGTATTTATCAAAGCCCTAATCAGAGTTATACCTGACTGCATTCTTTCTGACAATCTCAGGTTGTTATATGCCTTTTTGAGCAGTAAAACCGCCTCTTCTGCCCTTCCGCTTACAGCAAGTATATGTCCCTTTGCAGAACAAGAAATATACAATGAACTATTCTCTTTGTACCTGATTTTTTCTATTAAGTCATCAATAATTTGTAGTGCCTCACTGTAATTGAGACTATCAGCAAGCATATGGGCATATACCAGTTTCGCCTCAACGAGATATTCCTCAATATTCTCAGAGCTCAATATTTTTGGGTCGATTTCCTTTGTATAATCCTCTATCTTTTGAAGATATTCTAAAGCTTTAACAGAATTTGCCCTGTGAGTATATTGTCTTGCTATCTCCTTATAAATCCAAACTTTCAAATCGTGCCTTAAATTATCAACATTTTTTACACTATCAAGTTTTGATTCAAGTTCAAGGAGTTTATCCAAATCATATCCCAAATTCTGCATCTCTGTTAATGAATCTTCTATAGACCTGATTAAATCTAAAGGTTCATCCCTGCTTTCAGCAAAGGTAAAGATATATTTAAAAAGTGAGTTGTATTTTAGTAGTCTCAGAAATTTATAATTAATCTTAAGTACATTATCTTCCAAACTTAAAAGCGGGATATTTTTAATCTCCTTTATTTCGAGACAAAGAATATCTCTGATTAAGTTCAGTCCGTCCATAACTCTTTCCCTGACAGATGCTCTGAGATTTATTTCAACAAAGTCGTCATCACTCTCTGCAAAGCCTTTAAGTATATTTCTGAACTCACTCTCGGTTATGTCCAGCTCTATCTTCTCACTCTTCTTGTTTTTGAAACTCTTTTTTATAATCTTCTCAAGGTCGATTATTGAATATTTCTTTAGAGACGGATAAGCAATATCAAAAAAACGGGTTGAGGTAAAAACAGCCCTTAGTCCTTCAAGTATTTCGATATTATCCACTGAAACAACATTGAAATTTGTAAGGATGTTTTTAATCTTTTTGTCTTTAATATCAATAGTTTTTAAATGCTCACACAGATAATATAAACTTTCAAAAAATTTAATACCGTCGTTATCTTTAGAATAATAAAATACTACGGGCTTCAATATTCTTTTCAATATACATCTACTATTCTTTCCTGAGTATAAATATTTCTCCCAGTCATCAGAATTGATATCTCTCATAGCTCTAATGATAGAGCCTTTCATACCATCAATTATCTGATTCACATTATTTGCTATAAAGAAGGAATAATATCTGTAATTAGACCTAAAAACTGCTACCCAAAAAAGAAAATAGATGACCAACAAAACAATTATCAATGGCTGCTTTATAACGCTAATAAAAGATTTCCACAAAATGCCAGATACGCTGGACATTCTCTCTATATGTAAGTCCTTCTTCTTTAATTCACTCATAAACTCAAACGAGGGCCAGACCGGTTTTGCCTGAGCAGGGAGTTCTGTCAGTTTATCGATACCCTTTCTGATATCTACATCCTTTGCCGAAAATTTCTTCTCAACCTCACCCGCAATAAAAACTAGACTACCTACTGATTCATCAATAGAATCTATGAGCTCTTTTGAAGCCTTATTGATATTATCCACCGTTGCAGAAGCTTCTTTAAGAGATATACTAATCTTTATATTATCCAGATTCTCTTTTTTCTTTTTAACAATTGAGAGGACCGTCTCTGTTTTGGACTTGAATACAGACCACTCTTTATCTATATCTCCCCGTTCAAAGATACCCTTGTACTGTTTACAGTAATACCCCTCTCCCCCAGCATAAGGACTGCACTCAAAAGACATAAGTTTTTTCAGATAATTTTCATAATCTCCCTTATATCGCACAGCCTCCTTTAAAAGCTCGTCCGAGAATTTTACAAAATTTAGATAATATTCATTTGTTTTTCTGGCAGTTGTGTTTGAACTCTCCTCAATATGAGACATAAAGGCGTGAGACATCCCAAGTACAACCAAAGAGACCATAATATACAAAAAAACAAGAAAATACTCCAACCACTTGAATGCCAAAAAAAGATTCCATAATGCTAAAAGGTCATTAAATACTTTTACAATAATTAAGACTGCTAAAATTAAAATCCCGCCAAATCCAATATTAGAAATAACGTTTGTTCCACCGTAAAAGTCTCTTATATCTAACAACGCATGCAAGTCAAAATAGGCAATAGTAATGCATAAAGTTATAAACAATACAGTTGATACCCAATACTCTATAGCTGATTTAAATGTTGATAATAAATGTACACTTTTCATAAATTTTTTAAATCACACTAATTTATTAAATTCAACATAAAATTCGCAAGAAATTTCTATTTGACACAACTAACATTTTTTTGTATTACTTAAAGGTGTCAGGTACAAATCGCTCTTTGACAATTGAATATGAGAGGGATTGAGATAGTCCACAGTCGACAGTCCACAGACCACAGAAAGGACAGTGCTGAAGGCAAAAGTAGTGCTAAAGCACTGAAGGGCTGAAGTGCCCAAAGACTCAAAGGAGTATCCGGATAAAGAGACGGGCTGAAGTTTTGGGAAAGGACGCAAAATCTTCTCAGAAAAGAGAAGAAAAATACAGGTCGCTATAAGCAAGTTTTGGTTAATTAGAAAAGGCAAAATGGGGAG
>DYFC01000060.1 GCA_020725385.1 Nitrospira japonica
ATATTACTAAGCTACAAAATAAACTTATGGGATTGGTTACATCAAAAAACAATATAAAAAAGAAAGGTAATTTCGTTTATAATTTTAATGAGGCAACAGAGAAACTTTTCGTTTAGATTTTTATGTGAGGCAACAGGGAAAAATATATCATTTTAATTGCATTTTGAGCAATCTAAAATATAAAATTCTATTTTATTGTTTTAGAAATTAATTAAAAAGGATCGGATCTGGAGAAAGAAATATTAAATAACCAATACAGGGGGAAAACTTTTCATTATGCATGGATTATTCTTGCTGTTGGAACACTCGTTGTATTCGGCTCTTTAGGTTTGGCCCGGTTTGGTTATACGATGGTTCTGCCTGCCATGCAATCAGAACTCGGGTTAAGTAACACAGAAACAGGTGGAATTGCAACCGCAAATCTGATTGGTTATTTAATATTATCGGTTTCAGGTGGAGCACTTGCAGCAAGATACGGCCCGCGTATTGTTATCAGCACAGGTCTTGCTATCGCAGGAATTTCAATGATTATGACAGGATTCTCAAATAATTTTGTGACTGTCTCCTTTTGGAGAGCTATTACTGGTATTGGAAGCGGAGCAAGCAATGTTCCTGCAATAGGGTTACTTGCTGCATGGTTTGCACAACATCGTCGTGGACTTGCTTCCGGAATCGGTGTAACAGGTTCATCCTTAGCTTTGATTGTATTGGGTATTTCAGTTCCTTATATACTTAAAATTACAGGAAATGAAGGTTGGCGTATTTGCTGGTTTATTTTTGGAGGGTTTACCATATTGCTCTCAGCACTCTCAATTACTGTTCTAAGGAATAATCCTGCAGAAATGGGTATTCTTCCTGTTGGTGTGACTGAGAAAACCATTACTGAAATCACAGGCAGAGATAAACTAAAATGGTCAAAAGTTTACCAGTCAGGCAAAGTATGGCATCTTGGAATAATATATATTGCTTTTGGTTTTTCATACATTATCTACATTACTTTCTTTTCTAAATATCTTATCTCTGAAATTAATTTTACACAGGAAGCAGCTGGAAGATTGTTTATGCTTATGGGATGGTTCAGTCTTTTCTGTGGACTCATATGGGGTGCTTTTTCAGATAAATTTGGACGTAAGACAGCACTTATAATTGTTTATTTAATTCAGTCAGCTTCATTTTTAATATTCGCACTTTTTCAAACATGTACAGGCGCAATAATTTCTGCTTTTTTATTTGGAATATCAGCATGGAGTATTCCTGCAATTATGGCTGCAACCTGTGGGGATATACTCGGGCCAAAATTAGCTCCTGCCGGACTTGGTTTTGTTACATTATTTTTTGGAATAGGTCAGGCAACGGGTCCTGGCATTGCAGGGATGCTTGCTGATACATTTCATTCATTTTCACCTGCGCTGTTGCTTGCATCGCTTGTGGCAATAACAGGAGCAATAGGATCAGCTATGTTGAGAAAAACGTGATTCTCTAACTGGTCGAACAGTTTACAGTTTACGCTTCACGTTATATGAGCAATGTTTGTATTTTTAGTTAACTTTATATTTTCAGACAATCTTCACGCCACAAGCATTCGGTCTGATCGCAATAATTATTTTGGGCGGTGCCAAAACATTCGAAATTCCCTTCAGCTTTTTGTATAGCACGAATTATATTTTCTTTATTCATTTTCCCGACCTTAACACCTTTTGACCTGGCAATTTCCTTTACCTGTTTAAGGTTCATTGTATAGCCTCCTTTTTGTAAAAAGAATATAGCAGATTACCCTACAATTTTCAAGGAAATATCAGAAGATGGCGCAGAATGTGTAATTGCTCCAATAGAAATGAGATTAACTCCTGTTTCAGCAATGGACCTGATATTTTTTAATGTTACATTACCTGAAACTTCGAGTACAACTTTTTTATTAGCTATTCTTACTGCTTTTTTAATATCTTCCAATTTCATATTATCAAGCATAACAACATCTGCTCCTGCATCTATTGCTTCAATAAGCTCCTGAACTGACCCAACTTCAACTTCTATTTTCTGAAGATGATTGCAGGATTTTTTTGCAAGCTTTATAGTCTTTTTTATTCCACCTGCTGCTTTTATGTGATTGTCCTTAATCAAAATTCCATCAAACAGACCGAATCTATGGTTAAAGCCCCCGCCTATTTTAACAGCGTATTTTTCCATGATTCTCAAGCAAGGAGAAGTTTTTCTTGTATCAACTACTTTTGCATTAGTACCCTGAATTTTCTTTACAAAAAGAGAAGTTAAGGTTGCTACGCCCGATAGCCTTTGGAGAATATTGAGACATGTTCGTTCACCATATAGAATTGAACGTGTTCTACCTTGAAGTTCAGCAATTATATCACCTTTTTTTACATCAGCGCCATCATCTATAAAAGCTTTAAAAGCCAATTCAGGGTCAATAACACTGAAAACTTTTATTGCGAAAGGTATTCCTGCAAGTACGAATCTGGATTTTGCGATTATATGTGCGGTTGAAACACTATTTTCCGGAATTGTTAGAGATGTTGTAATATCTCCAAACCCTATGTCTTCCTGAAGTGCGTATTTTATTAAATCAGATGGTTCCATTTACTTTTTTCTCGTTAAGAGTGAGAAAAAGCCCCATAAACCTCCTAAGACAGATCCAAGAGCAAGCGCTGATTTCCAATCAAGCAAGGTAGTTATATTTCCCTCAACTTTATTACCTATTACCATAAAAGCAGAGGTATTTTCCGATTTTATTTCTTTTGCAGCAATTATTCCAACAGCTGACCTGTTCGATACAGCATTTTCTCTTGAAATAGTAACAGGGCTTAGGGAATAATTTATGGAAACTTTATCAGCAGCAGTAACTGTACTTATACTTTGGTTAAGATTAACCTCATTTCCTTTAAGTAAAGCTGTAGCTCCCTGAATTACCTCAACCTTTTCTCCATCAATACTAAGTGCGCCAACTTGCTGAAGTTCAATATGACTACCCTCAACAGAGCGTATTGTACTTTGATTAACTTTAACAAATTCGCCTTCAAGAAATTCTATATCACTTTTTTCTATTTCTTTTCCTTTTTTAACTTTCATTATTTCCCCTCCGCTTCTTTTAAAAGTTTAATGCTCTCAAAAATTCTGTCCCTTATATGGACAAACTCGTTGTACCTTGCCTTTTCTTTTTCAACTATATCACGTGGCGCTTTTTTAATAAAATCGTCATTAAAAAGTTTTTTATTGAGAGAGGAGATGGAAGCCTCTACTTTTTTAATCTCTTTAGTAAGTCTTTCTATTTCAGAAGAAATATCAAGAATGCCTTTAAGCGGGACATAAATTTCCATTTTACTCTTTACAGAAGTAGCTGAACCCTCAGGTTTTTTTATGTCCCTGCCAATAGTAATTTTATCACATTTTGCGAGGCTCTTTATATAATTTAAATTTTCAATAATTATTTTTTCTACATCATCTGAATGAGTCTTAATAAAGACATTCAATTTTGCTGAAGGAGATATATTAAGCTCTCCCCTGACCGTTCTTATACCCGTAATAGCATCTATAACAAAAGACATTTTTTCTTCAGCATTTAAATCTCTTTTTAGATTTTCAGGAAATGAAGAAATCATGATGCTTTCAACCGGTTCGCTTTCCATTAAATGAGGTATTTTCTGCCATATTTCTTCTGTAATAAAGGGCATGAAAGGATGAAGCATTTTTAAAGATGCTTCAAGAGAATAAATAAGACACCATGAAGCTTCCTTGTAGTAAATATCATCCTGCAACTGCAATTTTGACATCTCGATATACCAGTCACAGAATTCATGCCAGATGAATTGATAAATACTATTGGCAGCATCATTAAAACGATAATCTTCAAGAGATGCATTTACTTCATCTATTGTTAATGCAAGTCTGCTCAAAATCCATCTGCCGGCAAGACTTAAATTTTCAGGGCATGATAGTTTCTTATCTTGCTTTAAATTCATTAAAATAAATCTCGCTGCATTCCATATCTTATTAACAAAATGCCTGTAGCCCTCGACTCTTTCTTCAGAAAATTTAATATCTCTTCCTTGAGCAGCAAAAGCTGCCAACGTAAATCTGAAAGCATCGGTGCCATATTTGTCCATCATTATCAGAGGATCAATTACATTACCTTTTGATTTAGACATTTTCTGGCCTTTTATATCCCTTACCAGCGCATGTATATAAACATCCCTGAAAGGTACATCTTTCATAAATTTTAATCCCATCATTATCATTCTTGCTACCCAGAAGAAGATAATATCAAAACCTGTTACAAGAACACTTGTTGGATAATAGGTTTTAAGGTCTTCTGTGTTTTCAGGCCATCCAAAAGTTGAAAAAGGCCACAAAGCTGATGAAAACCAGGTGTCAAGAACATCGTCATCCTGTTTTATTTCTGATGAATTGCAATAAGGGCATTTTTCAGGCGTAACTCTTGATACAATTATCCCTTTTTTCTTCTGGCACTCATCATTTTGCATCTTAAGGCAATACCAGACAGGAATTCTATGGCCCCACCATATCTGACGTGATATACACCAATCTTTTATGTCTTCCATCCATGCAAAATATGTATTTTCCCATGAGGATGGAATAATTTTTATTCTGCCTTCTCTTACAGCCTTAATAGCTTCATCAGCAAGTGATTTAACGCTCACATACCATTGTGGTGTTGACAGAGGTTCGGTGATTGTCTTGCACCTATAACAATGACCGATGGCGTGTTTATGTTCTACCTGTTTTTCTATGAGTCCGAGTTCTTTCAAATCATTCAGAACTGCTTTTCTGCATTCATATCTGTCAAGACCTGCATATTTCTTACCAGCCAAAGCTGTCATTTTCCCATCATCACCTATTACAGTGATGAATTCAAGTTGTGGACTCTGTCTTTTTGCCATGGCTTCATCATTAAAATCATGCGCTGGTGTGACTTTAACAGCACCTGTTCCAAAGGAAGGATCGACTGCTGAATCTGATATAACTGGAATTTTTCTTCCTGTTAATGGTAGCTCAAGAACCAAACCAATATAATCTTTATACCTTTCATCTTCGGGATTTACAGCAACAGCAGTATCTCCAAGCATTGTTTCAGGTCTTGTGGTTGCAACAATTATATACTTATCAGACTTCCCTGCTATGGGGTATTTTATATAAGTTAATCTTCCATCAATTTCTTCATGTTCAACTTCAAGGTCTGAAAGAGCTGTATGGCAGCGAGGACACCAGTTTATCAAACGATTATCACGATATATAAGCCCTTCCTCGTATAATCTTACAAAAACTTCTCTTACAGCAATGGAAAGACCTTCATCAAGTGTGAATCTTTCTCTTGTCCAGTCACATGATGCCCCAAGTCTTTTTAATTGGTGAATTATTGTCCCGCCTGACTCAGCTTTCCATTTCCATACTCTTTTTATAAAAGCTTCCCTACCGAGAGAATGTCTATCAAGTCCTTCGGCTGCCAGCTGTTTTTCAACAACATTTTGTGTCGCTATACCAGCATGGTCTGTTCCGGGGAGCCATAGTACTTTATATCCTTTCATTCTTTTCCATCTTGAAAGAATATCCTGTAAAACAGTATTTAGCGCATGCCCCATGTGCAGAGAGCCAGTAACATTTGGAGGGGGGATAACCAAAGAATATGGAATGCCGGTATTTTTAGGGTCTGGAGTAAAAAATCCCTTTAAAACCCAAAAATTATACCAGCTTTCTTCTAAGCCGTGTGGATTAAAACCTTTTTCTAAAATTCTGACCTTATCCTCTCTATTTCTTTAGAAATCATAGTCTCAGCAAGGTCAGGAACTGTTTCCCAGATTACCTTTTCAACTTCTTTTGCGAGGGATTCAAGTGAGCCCTTAAGCATATCTTTAAGCATTCTTTCTACGAGGTCCGGAGCTACTTCCCATAGCACCTTTTCGATAGAATCCTTAAATAAGGGTGTAAGAGTTGATATTATAGATTCTTTAATATCCAGAGAACTTAAAAAGCTACTAATTCTTTCGTTTACAACTGATTTAAATTGTTCCTCGAATTCTTCTCTGGAAGGAAGACTAATTTCCGCAGGCGCAACTTTTAGTTCCTTAACTTCAGGTTTTTCGGGTGTTATAACCGGTTTTTCCTCAACTGCTTCTTCTATCCCAGCGATTACTTCTGCTTCTGCAGCAAAGATTTCTTCTGTGCCAGCAAATATTTCTTCTCCCTCTTCTTCAACAGGCAAAGCTTCAGTTTTGACTTCTTCAGGTGTCTCTTCAAAAGCCCATAAGTCTTCTTCAATAGCAACTTCAGAAGTTGGTATTTCTGGAGTTATAGCTTCAGCCTCGATAATAGGCTCTTCTATTGCTTCAGCTTCGGCAAAAGCTGTAGAAGCTGTAAGCAAAGAATTAATCTTGCTGATAAGTTCCTGTGATTCAAAAGGTTTTATTATAAAGTCATCTGCCCTGACCTGTTTTGCAAGCTCTTCGTCAATTGGTTCAAAAGCACCTGTAAGTAATATAACAGGTATATCGGCCATTGCTGGGTCCTGTTTAATCTTTTCACACAATTGATAGCCATTCATCTTGGGCATTTCTATATCGGCAAGTATGACATCAGGTTTAAAGGATGCAATAGCATTAAGAGCTTCTTCGCCATTAGAAACAGATTTTATCTCAAAGTCCTCCTCGGCGAGTATAAGCTCTACAACTTTCTGAATTGTAATACTATCATCTGCCAAAAGAAGTTTGTGTGACACTATTCACCTCTTGTTATCTTATTCAAGAATTTTATTGCTAAGTATCAAAAAAGTCAAGAAAATTTCTCGCAAGGTATTAAATTGATTTGATACTTATGTCATATAGTTCTTTTTTGCTTATACCAAACATCTCGGCAATTTTTTTAGCAGCCTCTTTTCTACCAAAACCCTTCTTCATCAAGCTATGTAATTCTATGAGAGCTTCATCTATATTTTTGTTTTGTACAGGACTAAGCCCTTCTATAACAAGAACATATTCTCCTGCTATTTTTGTTCCCATAATATTATCTAATATATCCGGAAAATTTCCTCTTATTACCTCTTCATGTAATTTTGTAATTTCTTTAACAATTGCGGCCTTTCTGCCATGAAAAATTTCCGATATTTCTTTTAGTGTTTCTATAATTCTATGAGGAGCTTCATATATTACAACAGTTCTTTGTTCCCGGGATAATTCATTTAATTTTTTCATTTTTTGGCTTTTCTTTGAAGGTAGAAATCCGATGAAAGTAAATTCATCCGTTGGTAGTCCTGAAATTGATAATGCAGCAATGGCAGCTGTAACTCCGGGAACTGATACAATCTGAATGTTTTCTTCAATTGCCTTATTTATCAGAAAAGAGCCAGGATCTGATATGCCCGGTGTTCCTGCATCGGAGATAAGTGCTATTGAATTTCCTTCTTTGAGTTTATTAATGATTTCTGCTGCTCTTGATTTTTCTTTCTCTTTCCAGTAGCTGATTAAAGGCTTTTTTATACCGTAATGATTTAGTAATTTTAAAGAGTGACGGGTGTCTTCTACTGCTATAATATCTACTGCTTTTAAAATTCTTAAAGCGCGTAAGGTAATATCTTCAAGATTACCGATAGGTGTTGAAACAATGTATAGTGTACCGCTCATTATTGAATATCGAGCAATTTTCTGAGACGCTTGTCAGCTTTTACTATTTCATCGACATCGTCACCGGTTAGATCCCATGTGTATTTGCCTTCTGTAGTTCTTTTAAGCTTAATCTTTACAGGTTTTTTTGGTTTAATCTGCTGAATTTCAGGTTGTTTCTTGATCTGAATATTCTTATTTTCGGCTGATAAGCTAAAATTTGTTGTGAAAAATATAATGGTGAAACAAATTCCTATGATTGATAAAATCTTACGCATCAGTATTTTATCCCCTTTTCTAATTTGAAAGTCTTAATAGTGGAAGTCGTCCACCCGATTGAATATGATTGACCGCATTTAGGGCATATAAGACCTATATATGTTTTGCCTTTATTTTTCTTAAAAAAAACATGAAAGCCTTTTTCGTATCCGCATTCAATACAAATTCTTATTTCTTCGAAATTCATAATTAAAACCCCCTGTATTTATTTGTTATAGGGAATCTCCTGTCCCTCCCAAAGGCACGGGCTGTTATTTTTATGCCCGGAGGAGACTGTCTTCTTTTATATTCGCTTCTATCTACCATTCTTATAACTTTCTGAACACATTCAATTTCACAACCCATAAGTAAAATTTCCTGAAAACTTTTATCTTCTTCAATGTATGCTTTTAAAATAGGGTCAAGTTCATGGTAGGGTGGCAATATATCTGAATCTTTTTGTCCTTTTTTTAATTCAGCAGAAGGTTCTTTTGTAAACATCCTTTCGGGAATGATAAGTTCGCCTGATTTTTTGTTTCGCCATTTGCAGAGTTTGTAAACCATTGTTTTCGGAACATCTTTAATAACTGCGAAACCTCCAGCCATATCGCCGTAAAGGGTTGCATATCCAACACTCATTTCGGATTTATTTCCCGTGGTCAGAACAATCCATCCAAATTTATTTGAAAAAGCCATCAGGAGATTACCCCTGATTCTTGCCTGAAGATTTTCTTCGGTAACATTGCTTTTAAGTCCTTTGAAGAATTTTTTGAGTGATGCAATATAACTGTTAAAAATATCGTTAATCGGTATTTCCATAATTTTAATACCGAGTCTTTTTGCAAGTTCATAGGCATCTTCGATACTTTCTTTTGATGTGTATATCGAAGGCATAAAAAGAGCATGGACATTTTCTTTGCCGAGTGCATCGGTCGCGATTGCAGCAACAAGTGCTGAATCGATTCCACCACTCACTCCTATTACTGCACCTTTAAAATCATTTTTCTTTATATAATCTGATGTGCCCAGTACGAGAGCACTATAAATTTCTTCCAATGGTTCGAGCGAAGTTTTTTGATATGCTTGAACAAGAAATTTACGTTTTGTAATTTTTAATTGAGGTACTTCAATTTTTTCAATAGATGTTTTATCAAGTTTTATTATTTCCTGTCTTCTCAGGGGCGCATGAAGCCTTTTTATCATTGTATTTTCGAGTTCGAGATCCGCAATAATAAGATCCTCTTCAAACTGTTTTCCTCTGGCAATAATAATCCCGTCCTGATTAAAGATCATGCTATGCCCATCAAAGACAAGTTCATCCTGTCCTCCAACAGCATTAAGATAAGCAATAAATACAATATTATCAACTGCACGTGTATGAAGCATCTGTTCTCTGAAATGTGCTTTTCCTATATGATATGGCGAAGCGTTTATATTTATAATTACTTCTGCACCTGCAAGAGACTGTGTTCTTGCAGGACCTTCCGGATACCATATATCTTCACAAATATTTACTCCAAATAATGTCTCACCTTTTAGATAAACCGGACATCTCGAGCCTGCCTGAAAATAACGGTATTCATCAAATACTCCGTAATTGGGAAGATATTTTTTATGGTAAATATCAATTATTTTTCTATCATGAATTATTGCAGCAGCATTATATATATCATCTTTTCTGTCAACAAAACCTATGATTACAGTAATTCCATCTATTTTTTTAGTTATTTTTTGAAGAGCATCAAGATTGTCATCAATGAATTGTGTCTTAAGAAGCAAGTCTTCAGGAGGATAGCCTGTTATTGCTAATTCCGGGAAAGCTACAATATCAGCACTGAAATTTTTTGCTTTCTTTATATAATTAAGAATTTTTGCAACATTTCCATCAAAATCTCCAACTGTAGTATTAATCTGCGCAAGTGCAATTCTTAGTATTCGCATAATATACTCCGAAACATACCTGTTAAATATTCATATATTTCTGCATATTATATCATTAGAATAAAAAATCAACAAAGATTATTGTTATACTAAATAATGAAAATAAGGGTTATTATTTTATTTAACATTATTATCCTATCTTTAATTAATTCTGTTAATGCCAAAACTCCTGAGCTTTCAACAGAAGAAGCAATTATTGTTTATGATAATTCATTAAATTCAGTTGCTCAAGAAACAGCAGGAAAGTTACCTTTAATAATCAGGGAATTAGAGATAAGTCTCGGACTGAAAATACATTCCAGACCCATGATATTTTTAATAAAAGGCAGTAAAAATTTCCAACAAATTACAGGCAGCGATTTAATAGTTGCTTATGCTGTTCCTCATAGAAATTCTGTTTTTATTGATATATCAAGAGTATTTTCAAAGCCATTTAGTCTTGAGGCAACACTCAAACACGAGTTATGTCATATAGTGCTTCATCAAAATATTGAGAGCACTAACCTTCCAAGATGGTTCGATGAGGGAGTGTGCCAATGGGTAAGCGGCGGTATATCTGAAATTATCTCTGGTCAGGATAGTAATGTTCTTGAGAAAGCTATATTATCAGACAGATTGTTCAGCTTTCAGGAACTCTATAAATTTCCTGAAGAGCGAGATTCAATTTTGCTTGCATATCAGGAAAGCAAAAGTTTTATTGAATATATTTCAGATAAATATGGTGATAATAATTTAAAAAAAATTATTCAAAATCTTTCTTCCGGGAAGAATATAAATGAATCTTTTCAGAATGGTATCTCAATAAATCTATATGAACTCGAGAAAAACTGGCAATCTTCTTTAAAGAAAAAGCATACATGGTTTTTATTTTTGAGCAATAATATTTATACAATTATTTTTCTATTTCTCTCTTTTTTAACGATATATGGTTTTTATAGATTGATTAAGAAAAAAAGAGAATATAAAGATGAGGAGGAAATAGAGTAAAATAAAAAAATGGCTAATATTATTCTTAGAATTATGATTAATGCTTTATCTATTGGTATCGCGGTAAAGGTTATTGATGGAATAACATTTACAGGTGAGTGGTGGAAAATGATTATAATTGGAGCTGTTTTCGGAATAGTAAATTCTTTTATAAAACCTGTGGTGACTTTTTTTGCATTGCCTTTGATTATATTTACACTTGGTTTATTTACATTGTTTGTAAATACTCTGATGTTGATTATAACTGTCGAGCTATCCGAGCCATTTAAACTTGGATTGAGCATAAACGGATTTCTGCCAGCCTTTAAAGGCGCCATTGTTATAAGTATTGTAAGCATATTGCTTTCATGGATTTCAGGGATAAACAAGATTAAAATTTATAAGAATTAGAGTTTCTGTTGACTTTATACGCTTGCCAAAATTAAACTTAGAGTTTATGAAAAACGAGATTATTAATATTATTATTGATGCAATTAATAAGCTCAGCGTTTCCCGGATGCCAGCAATTGAACTTGAAATTCCGCCTCAGGAAATAATGGGTGATTTAGCGACTCCGGTGGCCATGAGCCTTGCAAAATCTCTAAAGAAGAATCCGAGAAAAATTGCAGAGGAACTGATTTCTCATATAGAGAGTAATGATATTTTCGAGAGGATAGAAATAGCAGGTCCCGGATTCATCAATTTTATTTTTTCTAAAAATTATTTAATCAGTAGAGTGAATGAACTTTTACAAAGTCCTTCGGTGTTTCTGAGAAAAAATATCGGGAAAGGCAAAAAAATACAAATAGAATTTGTAAGTGCAAACCCAACAGGCCCATTGCATCTCGGTCATGGAAGAGGTGCAGCAACAGGCGCTGCTCTGTCTAATTTACTCGAAGCAGCGGGCTTTAGTGTTGTTCGCGAATATTATATTAATGATGCAGGAAGGCAGGTTAGACTTCTTGGACATTCGGTTTTTGCAAAATATCAACAAATACAGGGGATTGAGTATCCATTCCCTGAAGATGGGTATAAAGGTCTATATATAGAGGATATAGCAAATGAAATAATTAAAAAAGAAGGTGGAAAATATCTCCAATCAGGTTTTGATGAAGTAGCTGAATTTTTTATTGATTATTCTTATAAAAAAATTCTTGATGATATAAGAGAAGACCTTAGAGCATTTGGTATATTGTTCGATGTATGGCAAAGTGAAAGAGAACTTTTCAACTCCGGAGAGGTTGATAGCGCACTCGGATACTTAGAGGCTAAAGGGTATATTTATGAAAAGGATGGAGCTACTTGGTTTAGATCTTCTACTTTTGGAGATGAAAAAGATAGAGTAGTTAGAAAACAGGACGGCGAATATACTTATTTTACTTCTGACATAGCATATCATAAGAAAAAGATAGAAAAAGAATACGACGAATTAATTGATATATGGGGCGCCGATCATCATGGTTATATTCCAAGAGTAAAAGCTATTATAGAGGCATTTGGTTACCCTAAAGAGAAATTAAAGGTATTGCTCGTTCAGATGGTTTCACTTCTTAGAGGAGGGAAACCTGTTCAGATGTCAAAAAGAGCAGGTGAATTTATTACACTCAGGGAAGTTATTGATGAAGTAGGAGCTGATACAACAAAGTTTATTTTTTTAACGAGAAGACCTGATAGCCATCTTGAATTTGATCTTGAAGTAGCTAAACTACAATCATCTGAAAACCCGGTATTTTACGTACAATATGCTTATGCCAGGATAAATAGCATTTTTAGAAATGCTTTAGAGAAAGGCATTGATGTAGAGAATTTAAATTCTAATCTGGAATTTCTTGATGCACCTGAAGAGTTAAGAATCATAAAAAAATTATTAATGTACCCGATGGTTTTTGAGGGAGCTGTAATAACTCATGAGCCACACAGAATTACTTTCTATCTGCAGGAACTTGCGGGATTGTTTCATCCTTATTACAATAAATATAGAGTTCTTGCAGATAATCCTGATTTAACAATTGCAAGACTTTTATTATGTAAAGCTGTAAGAATTGTTTTAGAAGAAGGCTTGAAGATACTTGGTATAAGCACTCCTGAAAAGATGTAATTGACAATTATGCCTTTGTCTTGTTATAAAAGAAAGTCATGATACCAAAAACAGATAAGATATGGATGGATGGAAAATTTGTTGATTGGGACAATGCCAATATACATGTAATGACCCATTCACTTCATTACGGACTTGGAGTCTTTGAAGGTATAAGATGTTATGAAACCCCAAAGGGTCCGGCTATATTCAGACTTGATGAGCATGTTGAAAGATTATTCAACTCCGCACATATATTTCTTATTGATATTCCTTTTAGTAAAGAAGAAATTAAGAAAGCAATAATAGAAACTGTAAAAATTAACAAAATAAAGTCCTGTTATATCAGACCGCTTGTTTACATCGGTTACGGAGCTATGGGGCTTTATCCAAAAGGAAATCCTATTAATGTGTCAATAGCTGTCTGGTCATGGGGAACATATCTCGGAGAAGAAGGTATTGAAAAAGGCATTAGAGTAAAAACTTCATCTTTTATAAGGAATCATGTTAACGCAAACATGACAAGAGGAAAAGTATGTGGATATTATGTCAACTCCCAGCTTGCAAAAAAGGAAGCCATCTCATGTGGATACGACGAAGCATTGCTTCTTGATACCGAAGGTTATGTCTCTGAAGGAAGCGGTGAAAATATTTTTATAGTAAGAAATAATGTACTTAAAACTACGCCATTAACTTCGATACTTGAAGGAATTACAAGAAACAGTATAATCAAGATAGCCGAAGACAATGGTATTACAGTTAAGGAAGAAAGATTTACAAGAGATGAGCTTTATATATCAGAGGAAGCTTTTTTTACAGGGACAGCGGCAGAGGTTACTCCAATTAGAGAAGCTGATGGGAGAATAATAGGCGAGGGGAAACCGGGCAAAATTACGAAAAAAATTCAAACAATATTTTTTGATATTGTAAAAGGCAAGAATAAAAAATATAAATCCTGGCTTACTGAAGTAAAGTAAAAAATGATAGAAAAAGGGTATGGGAAAATTAAACCATACCCTTTTTTATTAATTATTTCTTTTCCGGTTCTGCTACAGGGGCCGTAGCAGCTTCTTTTTTATGGCATTTTGTGCAATCCGAACCTTCTTTCCAGTCAAAACCTTTAGTGCCATTATGACAGACACCGCAGAATTTGCCATCAACATGGTCTGCTTTTGTTATCTTTGCAGAACCTTCGGCACCGGGCATCTTCATCCCAAAAGGAATATTGCCTTTGTGGCATTCCATGCATTTACCGGGCCCAAGTTTGGTATTATGTAATTTGCCATCAAAAGTAACAGGTCCTAAGTCGCCATCCTTATAAACATAGGTCTTCATCCCTGCAAATGCTGAAGTTATAAGAACAAGGGATGCAATAACAACCAGAATTAATGTTAAACGTTTCATTTAATCTCACCCCCTTTCATTTTGTATTTTTATTACAATTTAAAAATATGCTTTATTTTTATTTTAATATTCCATACATACTATAATCAATAAATATTAAAATTTTATTGCAATTCATTGTAAATTTGTAAAACTTTAGAATTCCTCGTTTTGCTCGGAATGACAGAGAATGATGGATTCGGAATGATAGGGAAAAAGGTTCGTACTATCATTTAGAGATGGGTATAAACGACTGAAAAATCTTGACTCTTTTCACCGTGAATAGCAGAAAATGTTATAATTTTAAGAACATGGTCTTAAAAATATTAGCAACATATATATTATTTTAATGACTATAAGAACCTATAGAAAAGATGAGTTAAATGATTAAACATTCTGTAACTTTAAAAAAATTTGAAGATAATTTAGCAATCAAAGATGGAATTATTCCATTCGAAAAGGCAATGCAAATATTTGCCTCTCTCTGGACAGAAGCATACAATCTCGGTATCTTCCCTTTAAAAGAACCTCTTGAAGGAATAGAGACAGATATAAGAATTGCCAAAATTTTAAATTCATGTTCGAGCAATTACTATCAAGAATAAGCCAGGCTTTAACTAATAAGAAAATTCCTTATATGATTATAGGTGGCCAAGCAGTATTGGTTTATGGCGAACCAAGACTAACAAAAGATATTGATATTACACTGGGGGTTAATACTGAAAGACTCAATGATATTTTACAATTAATAAAAGATTTGCCTTTAAAATTGTTGCATAAAAATATTAAGGACTTTGTTAATAGAACTATGGTTCTTCCAGCTATTCATGAAGATACAGGAATTAGAGTCGATTTTATATTTTCATTTACTCCTTATGTAAGACAGGCAATTAGTCGTTCAAGGAGAATACAAATTTTAGGAACAGATGTTTGTTTTGCAAGTCCCGAGGATGTAATTATACATAAAGTTTTTGCTGGAAGACCAAGAGATATTGAGGATGTAAGAATTATTCTGTTAAAAAATCCTGATATTGATAAAAAATATATTGAAAAGTGGCTTAAAATATTCGACGAATCAAATGAAAGTGGTAATTTTTTAGAGATATTTAAAGAGATACTTAAGAATAAATAGCTTTTATGTATTAACTCCTTCTTTGTTTTCCGGTTTTTCTTAAACAGTTTTCAAGCAAATTATCCTGATTTCAATTATAATTATTTAATGAGGAAAGGAATATATTTATTACCCAATACCTTGACCTTGTGCGGTATGCTCATGGGTTTTTATTCTATACTTGCCTCAATCAAAGGCAATTATATTCATGCTGCATGGGCAATATTTTTTGCAACTATATTTGATGGTCTTGACGGCTGGGTCGCAAGATTAACAAGTAGCACTACAAGATTTGGGATAGAACTTGATTCTTTGTCCGATCTTGTTGCTTTTGGTGTTGCACCCGCTGTGATGATGTACAAATGGGCCTTGCAACCGTTTGGAAGAATTGGCTGGGCTGTCTGTTTTTGGTTTATGGCATGTGGAGCTTTACGTCTTGCCCGCTATAATGTTCAGATGGGTTCTACAGAATCAAAAGCGTTTACCGGAATGCCAATACCGGCAGCAGCCTCTATTTTAGCCTCTGTTTTGCTTTTTTATAATGAAATCTGGGGTGGAATTCCAGGGAAAAATGTTTATTTACTATTAATTACAATATTATTGGCCTTTCTGATGGTAAGCACATTGCGCTATCATGGAGCAAAGGAAATAAATTTCAGGGAAAGAAAACCTTTTTGGATACTTGTTGCTTTTGTGATTGTTTTGATGTTAATTATTATTCATCCACCAATATCTCTTTTCATATTTGCAATGGTTTATTTGTTTGGCGGTATAATTGAAAATATAATTCTTTATTATAAGAAAATGAAGAAAAAGAAGGAGGAACAGATTTTACAATGAGAATAATAAAAATATTTGATACAACACTTCGAGATGGCGAACAATCTCCAGGAGCATCAATGAATACTGCTGAAAAACTTCTGGTGGCAAAACAACTCGCCAAGCTCGGAGTTGATGTTATAGAGGCAGGGTTTGCTTATAGCTCACCTGGTGATTTTGAGGCTATAAAAACAATAGGAAATGAAGTGGAAGGACCGGTCATATGCAGTCTTGCGAGAGCTCGTGAAGAGGATATAAAAAGTGCATATGAAGCATTGAAAGATGCTCCCAAAAAACGTATTCATACTTTTCATTCAACATCTGATATTCATTTAAAATATCAGTTTAGAGTAAGCAGGGAAGAAGCCCTGAAGCGTTCTGTGGAGATGGTTAAATTAGCAAGGAGTTTTGTTGATGATGTTGAATTTTCGCCAATGGATGCTACAAGGACAGATATAAATTATTTATGTGAAGTAGTTGAAGCTGTAATAGAAGCAGGAGCATCAACTGTAAATATACCGGATACAGTCGGATATATTATACCTGTGGAATTTGGGAATATAATCAAAACTCTTTTCGAGAGAGTTAAAAATATAAATAAAGCGATTATTTCTGTTCACTGTCATAATGATCTTGGTCTTTCTACTTCAAATTCTCTGTCAGCAGTTCTAAATGGAGCAGGTCAGATAGAATGCACAATAAATGGCATTGGTGAAAGAGCAGGAAATTGTTCTCTTGAGGAAGTTGTTATGGCTTTGAGAACAAGAAAAGATCTCTTCAAAGCAGACACCAAAATAAAGACAGAGGAAATTATTCGTACAAGCAGATTAATTACAAAGATAACAGGTATAGCAGTCCAGCCAAATAAAGCAATTGTTGGAGCAAATGCTTTTGCTCATGAATCAGGCATACATCAGGATGGGCTTTTAAAAGAAAAATCAACCTATGAAATAATTAGACCGGAAAGCATAGGTCTTTATTCAACAAAACTTGTTCTTGGAAAGCATTCAGGAAGACATGCTTTCAAGACCCGGCTTAAAGAACTTGGGTATGTACTTTCAGACGAGGAATTAAACAAGGTATTCGAAAAGTTCAAGAAACTCGCTGACCAAAAGAAAGACATTTTTGATGAGGATATTGAAGCACTGGTATCAGAGGGTTCTGTTGAAGTGCCTGAATTTTATAGTCTTGTTGATCTTTATATAGCAAGTGGAGTGAACCAAAAACCAACCGCAGCTATAAAACTTAAAGCCGGCGAGGAGATAATTGATAAATTAGAGCATGGCGACGGACCAGTTGATGCTACATATAAAGCAATTTCTGCTATAACAGGCACAAAGAGCAAACTCTTGAAATTTGAAGTAAAAGGAATTACAGGTGGCACCGATGCTCTTGGTGAAGTTATAGTTTCTCTTGAGGAAGATAATAGAACTGTAAGAGGTCATGGAGCCGATACAGATATTATAGTTGCAGCAGCAAAAGCTTACATTAATGCGCTTAATAAACTGGCAGCAAGAAAAAAATAGTAAGATTAAATACCATGAATTTGTCGGAGAATGCATTAACAGTTCTTAAAGCCCGTTATCTTCTCAAAGATGAGGCCGGAAATATTATTGAAACACCAGAGCAAATGTTTGGAAGGGTTGCAAGGACAATTTCATCAGCAGAAGAAAATTATTCCGGGAATTTATCCTTCTGGGAAGAAAAATTTTTCCGCATCATGACAGATTTGAGATTTCTCCCGAATTCTCCTGCATTAATGAACGCCGGCAAAGAAATTGGTCAACTTGCTGCCTGTTTTGTGCTCCCTGTAGATGATTCAATGGAAGGTATCTTTAATACACTTAAATATGCTGCTTTAATTCTACAAAGCGGCGGAGGCACAGGTTTTTCGTTTTCAAAACTAAGGCCAAGAGCAGATAAAGTTCGTTCAACAGGTGGTGTTGCAAGCGGACCTGTCTCGTTTATGAAAGTATATAATTCAGCAACCGAAGTAATAAAGCAGGGTGGGGCAAGAAGGGGAGCTAATATGGGTATTTTACGAATTGACCATCCTGACATATTGGAATTTATAAAAATTAAAAGAGAAGAGAAAGAACTCGCTAATTTCAATATTTCTGTCGCGGTAACAGATGCTTTCATGCAAGCTCTCAAGAACAACGGAGAGTATGAACTTGTTAATCCCCGCACCAGGAAAGTTTCGGGTAGAATAAAGGCAAAAGAAATTTTCAATGAACTTATAGAAAGCGCATGGAGAACAGGCGATCCAGGGATAATATTCATAGACAGAATTAATGCTGCAAACCCTACACCTCATATAGGTACGATAGAATCTACAAATCCATGTGGAGAACAACCTTTACTTCCTTATGAAGCATGTGTATTGGGCTCTTTAAATATCTCAAAATATGTAAAAGAAAGAAAGTTCCATCAAAATAAATCATATGCAATTGATGTAAATAATTTTAACTGGGATGTGCTGCAGGATGATATTAAAACAGCCGTAAGGTTTCTTGATAATTCAATTGATGTTAATAAATATCCGGTTCCCGAAATAGAGGAAATGCATAAGGGGAACAGAAAAATAGGCATAGGTGTGATGGGATGGGCAGATGCTTTAATACTTCTTGGAATTCCTTATGACCATAAATCAGCCTTAGATTTTGCCGGAACTGTAATGAAGTTTATACGTGATAAAGCAAGAGAAGCTTCAATTGAGCTCGCATCCCAAAGAGGTTCTTTTCCTAATTTTAAGGGTTCAATTTATGACCAGCAAGGATTGCCCGGCATAAGAAATGCAACTACTACAACAATTGCGCCTACAGGTACTTTGTCTATTATTGCCGATTGTTCAAGCGGAATTGAGCCCTTGTTTGCTATTGCATATAAAAGATATGCTCTTGAAATGGAACTTACCGAGATAAACAAATATTTCCTTGAAATCATAAATAAAGAAGGATTGTATAATGAGACTTTAATGGAAAAGGTTAAAAGAACAGGTTCTTTGAAAGGAATAAAAGAGATACCTCTTAAAATTAAAAAGCTTTTCAAGACTGCTCATGAAATATCTCCTGAAAAACATATTGAAATGCAGGCTCGTTTTCAAGAATTTACAGACAATGCTGTTTCAAAAACTATAAATATGCCACACAAAGCAAAAAAAGAAGATGTTGCCCGTGCTTTTATGCTTGCTTATGAAAAAGGTTGTAAAGGCATAACAATATTTAGATACGGCACTGCAAAAAAGGGTACACTCATGAAATTTGCCGACACTGATTGATGATTTATGGAAGAGAAAAAAGCAATTAAAGAATTTGTTCAGAAAACACTTGGTTGCGGTTGTCCTGAGGAAGTGTTTAAAATTATTGAGTGTCAAGATAATATTCAATGCGGCGATTTAATTGTAAGAAGAAAAATTAATATTGGCAACAGACTCCTTGTATATATTTTTGATTTAAGTAAGAATGCTATCCTTACAGAAATACTTCCTTTACTCTTAGAGTCAGGCAAAGAGGAAAGAGATAATAATAGATACAATAGATTCAGACTTGTTCTATCTGTTGACAATGTTGGAAGTATTGAAAGAACTGTTTTTGATCTGTTTAATAAAATTAATACAGATGAGAAGATTCACCTTCATGTAATAGAGAAAAAGCTATGTAAAATAGCCCTCTAACTACCTTATAAAAAAAGAGGGTTGTTTAATGGAGGTATGAGGTAAATCCGAGAGCGAAATTGTCTTTGAAGTCTGAAAGAAGTATAATAATCAGGTATTAGATATTATGAAAATAAATGTAATAGGATGTTCAGGAGCCGAAATACCGGGGCATAATGCTCCAAGTTTTTTACTTAATAATGAGATTGTTTTTGACGCAGGAAGTATTACGAGTGCACTAAATATCAAATCGCAATTAAGAATAAAACATATTTTTATAACACACGCTCATCTTGATCATATAAGAAGTATTCCATTCCTTACCGATAATATTATTCTTGGAAAAAACAGACACACCATTAATTTATATAGTATAAATCCTGTTATATCTACCATAAAAAAACATCTTTTCAATAGTTCAATGTGGCCTGATTTTACATTGATACCAGATCCTGAAAATGCTATTCTTAATCTGTCGAAATTGAGAACTAATAAACCTGTTAAAATAAATGACTATACAGTAACTCCGTATAGAGTAAATCACCCTGTACCAGCGGTCGGGTATCTTGTGGAGGATAAGAAAAGCAGGAAATTATTCTATACAGGCGATACAGGTCCGACACCTAAAACATGGGAAAAAATCAAATCAAAAAAATTGAACTGTCTCATAATAGATGTTTCATTCCCTGATAGAATGAGAGAATTGGCAATAAGTACCGGACATCTTACTCCTCAATTACTGAAAGAAGAAATAGCTACAATGTATAATTTGCCGGAAAAAATCTGTATTACCCATCCTAAACCACAATATTTTAAAGTTATTCAATCAGAATTGAAAAAGACCGGCCTGAAAAATGTTCATATTTTAAAAGAAGGGGAAATAATAAGAGTTTAGGTTAAATTGATCGAACAAAAAGATAAATATATAGAACATCTTGTCAGCGCACTCGTACTTTCAATAGTAATAATAGGTTGTTTTTTTGTTTTACGTCCTTTTTTATCTCCATTATTATGGGCTGTAATTCTTTCTTTTTCTACATGGCCAATTTATAAGTGGTGGGAAAAATTACTAAAAGGAAAGAAAACTCTTGCTGCAACTATTATGACTTTCTTACTATCCGCAGCTTTTGTATTACCAATTTTAATAATTGGACTAAGTTTAGCAAGCCAGGCATCTACTCTTACAGGCAATATTCGTGAAATGCTTGAAAAAGGCCCTCCAAAACTTCCTTTATGGATTAGTGCTATCCCCATTGTAGGACCTGAAATTCAAAACTACTGGAATGAATGGACCATTGATCATGAAAGACTTGCTGATATTCTTTTACCCTATATTAAAACTCTCAAAGGAGTAATTATAGAAAAAGGTGCACTAATGGGCCAGGCTATTTTTCAAATTGTACTTAGTATTATTGTTTGCTTTTTCTTTTATCGTGACGGTGAAAAAACTGCTCAAAGTTTTGCGAATTTTCTAAGGAGAATAGCAGGAACAAGAGCTGATAGACTTATAAACGTTGCCGCTTCCACCACGAAGGGTGTTGTTTATGGAGTTCTTGGAACCGCTGCTGTTCAGGGAACACTTGCCGGAGTCGGTTTTTTTATTGCAGGCGTGCCGGCATCTCTATTACTTGGTCTATTCACTTTTTTTCTTGCCCTTATACCTATGGGTCCACCTTTGTTATGGATACCGGTAACAATATGGTTATTTTATTATAAAAGTACAATAGCATGGATATTCATGTTATTATGGGGAACCTTTATAATTAGCGGTATCGATAATATAGTAAAACCAATACTTATAAGCCAGGGGATAGATCTTCCATTCATACTCATTCTTCTTGGAGTATTCGGGGGAATATTTGCTTTTGGATTTATAGGAATTTTTCTCGGTCCTACACTTCTTGCACTCGGGTATTCTCTTATTTCAGAATGGACTTCCTCTAAGGATATTTCAGCGGGTTAACCCGGATAATATATCTATAAGTTCAATCAAGTCAATTAATTGACTATTTTAATCTTTTCCCTGATACCATCAATAAATAATCTTTAAAAAACAATATATTAGCTTCTGGCATATTCTTTGATTATATTTAAAAAAAAGAATTGTAAAAGGAGGTTTTTATGGCAGAGAATGTGCTTGATGGTCAAGCTGCTGGCATTAACGATGTTCATGATGACAGACCCAAAAAAGGGAAATTGAAATTAATTATTATTGCTGCAATTGTACTCATTATCGGACTTGGCAGCGGTTTTGCTGCTTATACAATGTTTTTAAGTAAAAAAGGAAAAACAGCCGAGACTTCTCATGAAAAAACTGTAGCAGAGACAAAAAAGATTGAATTACTCGCGCTTGACCCTTTTGTTATGAATTTAGCAGAGCAAAATCGTTTTCTTAAATTATCGGTACAATTCGAACTTGCGGATAAAGCATATCAACAAATGGCTATGGAAAAAATTCCTTTATTAAGGGATGCAATTATTATTCTTGTAAGCAGTAAATCATATACGTCGGTGACAACACCAGAGGGTAAATTTCAGCTTAAAGATGAAATTTTGCTGAGAGCGAATCAGGCAATGGGTAAAGATGTTTTTAAGAACCTTTATTTTACAGAGTTTGTAACACAATGAACGATATACTTTCACAGGATGAAGTTGATGCCCTGTTAAAAGGGGTTCAATCAGGAGAGATTGATACAGAAGTAGCACGGGACAGGATTCTTTCAGGTATAAGAAATTATGATTTTACGAACCAGGAAAGAATCATACGTGGAAGAATGCCCGGTCTTGAACTTGCAAATGAAAAATTCTCACGTTTTTTTAGAAATTCTATTTCAAATCTCTTAATGAAATTTGTTGATACAGGCATTAGCAATGTTGAGGTCACAAAATTTGGTGAGTTTATGAAGATAATCCCGTTTCCTTCGAGTATAAATATTTTCAAGATGGAACCTTTGAAAGGTTATGCTCTATTTGTAGTCGAAGCTCCTCTGGTATTTGCTTTTGTTGAATTTTTTTTCGGAAGTTCGAATGCTCGTTATGTGAAATCCGAGGGAAGATCATTTACCCATATTGAGCAGAACGTTATAAGAAAGATAGTGAATATTGCCCTGAAAGATATGGCGAGTGCATGGAGTGGAATATCCCAGATAACCCCTGAATTTGTTAGCTCTGAGATGAATCCACAGTTTGTTACTATCGTAACGCCAAGCGAGCTTGTTATTAAGGTTGAGATACATATAGAACTTGAGAATTTTACAGGGAAGCTTTTTTTCTGCATCCCTTATTCAATGGTAGAACCTGTTAAAGAAATACTTTATTCGGGTATTCAGACTGATAAATATGATTTGGATCAGAATTGGGTCACTTATCTCAAAGAACTATTAAAAGACTCTTATGTAGAAGTAAAAGCAGAAATAGGAAGAGTTCATCTAACTCTTGGTGAATTGGTCGGCTTGGAAGTGGGAAGTGTTGTAAATCTCGGCAAAGCTTCAAATTCCGAGATACCGGTAAAAGTAGAAGGTATTACAAAATTTTATGGAGTGCCGGGATATAGCAGGGGAAGTCAGGCTATAAAACTAACAAAGGTTGTAAAAGGAGAAAATTATGCTTCAAAATCTTGAACAAAAAACCGAAGAAGCAGGCTTTGAAGAATTCAAAGAAGAGAAGAAGGAAAGCAACTCAAAAAAAGATATTGACTTTATTCTTGATATACCATTGGAACTTACTGTTCAGCTCGGGATGACAAAAATGTTAATTAGAGATTTGCTCCAGCTTGGACAGGGTTCGGTAATCGAGCTCGATAAGCTTGCAGGAGAACCTATGGAAATTTTGATTAATAACAAACTTGTTGCCAGGGGAGAGGTTGTTGTTGTAAATGAAAAATTCGGCGTCAGATTAACAGATATTATAAGTCCGGCAGAAAGGATAAATCAGTTAAGATGACAGAGCAGTATATTCAAATGATAGCAGCGCTTGGAGGAGTAATCCTCTTAATAATTCTTTTTGGATATTTGATGAAAAAAAGGCAGACAAAATCGGGTGTTCTAATAAATGTGGTTTCATACCAGCCTTTTGGACCGAGAAAAGGAGTTGCTGCACTTAAGATGGGAAGAGAAGTATTGCTTCTTGGTATAACTCAAAATGATATTAAACTTTTGAAGACTTTTAATGAAAATGAATTCGAGGAGAAAACAACAGCCGAGATAAACACAAAAATTAGAATGCTAAAAAATATGAAGGAACGCTTAAATGAATCTTAATGATCCGGCAATTGAGGTTTTTCTTCTTATAAGCTTTCTCTCGCTACTGCCTGCTATACTTATAATGTTCACTTCATTTACAAGAATAGTAGTAGTTCTCGCACTTTTAAGGCAGGCTCTCGGTGGCCAGCAAATGCCTCCTAATCCTGTAATTATTGGACTATCTTTATTCCTCACTTTTTTCATAATGTCTCCAACTATTGATGTTATTAATAAGGAAGCTCTTAATCCTTATATTGAGAAAAAAATTGATATGAAAGAAGCATTTAAAAGAGCGGAACCTGCGATAAAAAGTTTTATGCTTAAACAGACCCGTGAAAAAGATATAGCTTTGTTTCTTAAAGTATCAAAACAGGATGTGCCGGAAAAACCTGAGGAATTACCAATAAGGGTTGTAGTTCCTGCGTTTGCAATAAGCGAATTAAAGACAGCATTTGAGATGGGAGTTCTGATTTTCTTGCCTTTTCTGATTATAGATATGATTGTATCAAGTGTGCTTCTTTCAATGGGTATGATGATGCTTCCTCCTGTCATGATTTCACTTCCTTTTAAACTTCTGCTTTTTGTTCTTGTAGATGGCTGGAATCTTGTGGTTGGAACAATAATAAGGAGTTTTCAATGACACCTGATATAGTAAGAGAAATCTCCGGGGATGTTTTCAGAACAATATTGCTCGTTTCTGCACCGCCTTTAATGGTAAGTCTTTTTGTGGGGCTACTTGTAAGTTTATTCCAGGCAGTTACCCAGATTCAGGAATTCACTTTAACTTTTGTCCCGAAGGTAATCGCTGTTTTTGTTTGCCTTTTTATATTCTTCCCGTGGCTCTCAAAAGTTTTGATAGCTTTCACAACAAATCTTATTGAAAAAATTCCGGTGTATATAAAATGACAGATAATCTTATTTCTTCATATATCTCATCTTTTGTTTTTGTTCTGCTCAGGACAGGAATAGTAATAATGCTTCTTCCTTTTTTCGGAAGCAGAAATTTCCCGGCCCAAATGAAGATAGGCTTATCTGTTGCGATTGCAATAATTTTAACTCCTTTAATTGAAATAAAAATAACTGATAATGGGTTAATACCTTTAATCGTGATGCGCGAAATAATTCTTGGTATTGCATTTGGTTTTACAGCAAGATTTGTATTTTTCGCGATAGAGATGGCAGGACAGATGATTAGCAATGCGATGGGTATTTCAATTGCCCAATCTTTCAATCCCGAGATAGGCCAATCTACTGAAATGTCCCAGCTTTTTGGATTTATTGCAATGTTATTGTTTCTTAGCATAGATGCACATCACGATTTGATATATGCATTTGTTAAAAGTTATGAGTTGCTTCCGGGCGGACAGATATCAATAAGCGGACTTCTAACTTCTGTTATATCAATCATGAAAGCCATGTTTATAATCGCCCTGAAGCTTAGCGCACCTGTTGTTATGACAATGGTTGTATCACATGTATTGCTTGGCTTTGTTTATAAAGCAGCTCCACAGATAAACATTTTTTTTGTTGCATATCCTGTATATATTTTTGTCGGACTGATAGTTTTATTGATAGGTATGCCAATGATTCTAACGGTAACAAATAACTATCTTGGCTCGATTACAGAAGAAATTACAAAAGTGTTAAGCGCTTTAAGAGGATAAAGATGGCTGAATTTCAGGAAAAAACCGAGAAAGCTACTCCAAGGAGAAAACAGAAGGCAAGAGAAAAAGGACAGATTGCCCGGAGCCGTGAGCTTATTTCCATGGCAGCGACAGCAGGAATGGTTTTGATGTTTTATTTTTCCGGAAATACATTCATCAGCAGAATTGAAGAAATGATGAGAAAATTGCTCGGTTTTCAATATGGAAGAAATCCTGAAATAGCAATGAAATTTGCATTATCCGAAATGATCTGGATACTGATGCCTTTTTTAGGAATTGCCTTTACCTTTGCTTTATTTACCGGTGCGTTGCAAGGTGGATTTGTATTAAAACCGCTTAATATAGAGCTTGAGAGGCTGAATCCTCTCGGTGGTATGAAAAGGCTATTTTCATATACAGGTTTGGTTGAATTCTTGAAAAGCCTTTTTAAATTTATAATCGGCGGCTTTATTATGTATCTTATACTTAAAAACCTTATGAATTTCCTTCCATTTGCCTCGTCTCTTGAGATTCAGGAAATAACTCCTGTAACTGGGAAAATTCTCTTTAAAACAATCTTAATTATTTTTACCACTTTCTTTATTTTTGCTGTTCTTGATTATATTTACCAGAGATGGAGTTTTGAACGTTCTCTCAGAATGACACGTGAGGAAGTCAAACAGGAATATAAAGAAACCGAAGGAGATCCTATTGTTAAATCAAGAATAAGAAGCATTCAGAGGGAACTTGCAAGAAGAAGGATGATGCAGGAGGTACCGAAAGCAACAGTAGTTATAACAAACCCTACGCATCTGGCAGTAGCCTTACGTTATGAAAAAGAAGGAATGACAGCTCCTTTAGTCGTAGCCAAAGGTGCAGGATATATTGCAGAAAAAATCAGAGAAATAGCAAAAAATCATAGGATACCGATCATAGAGGATAAACCGCTCGCAAGGGCACTTTATAAACTTGACATAGGTAATTTTATCCCGCCGGAACTTTATAGAGCAGTCGCAAAAATACTTGCCTATATTTACAAATTAAGAGGCGCTGCATGAATATAAAAGCAATCTTAAAACAGCATCAGGATATTGTAATTGCTTTAAGTGTAGTGTCGGTTCTCGGGATTATGATACTTCCTATCCCGACATTTATGCTTGATATTCTTTTGTCTTTATCAATTTCGTTATCAATAATAGTATTAATAACAGGAATATTTATTGGCAAACCATTGGATTTTTCAGTGTTCCCTTCAATTCTTTTGTTGTCGACATTATTCAGGCTTTCTTTGAATATTGCATCAACAAGACTTATATTGTTGAATGGTAATGAGGGAATCGAAGCAGCAGGTCAGGTAATAAAATCATTTGGAAATTTTGTTGTTGGAGGTAATTATGCAGTAGGTTTTATATTGTTTTTAATTCTTGTTGTAATTAATTTTGTTGTCATTACTAAAGGTTCAGGGAGAATAGCCGAGGTAGCAGCAAGATTTACACTTGATGCAATGCCGGGTAAGCAGATGGCTATAGATGCTGATCTTAATTCCGGTCTTATTGATGAATCCGAAGCCCGTAGAAGGAGAGCTATAATTGCGCAGGAAGCTGATTTTTATGGAGCAATGGATGGAGCGAGTAAATTCGTACGAGGAGATGCTATAGCAGGTCTTATTATAACAGGCATAAATATTATAGGAGGTTTGCTTATAGGTGTAATTCAAAAAGGCATACCTGTAGGTGAAGCTGCAAAAACATATACAATCCTGACAATCGGTGATGGCCTTGTCTCACAGATACCTGCTTTGCTCATTTCAACAGCAGCAGGTATAGTCGTTAGCCGTGCAGGGACAGATTCAAATCTCGGGAAAGATATAACAAAACAAATAATATTCAATCCAAAAGCTCTTGGTACAGCTTCTGGAATTATGGTGGTTCTTGGAATTATACCTGGACTTCCCCATATTCCTTTTTTAATGCTCTCGGCAGCATCCGGGGTATTGGCTTATGTAATATCCACTGCATCAAAAGTTGATACAATTCAGGAACAAGAAATTCAGCCTATATCTCAAGAACCCGCGATAGAGACGTTTATTGAGATTGAACCTTTAACTCTTGAAATTGGATATGGACTAATTCCTTTTGTTGAAGGAGAAAAACCTTCTTTGTTGAATAAGATTAAAGCAATGAGAAGACAGCTTGCTACAGATCTTGGATTTATTGTGCCTTCTATTCATATTAAGGATAATCTTCAATTTAGACCACATGAATATTGTTTTTATATAAGGGGAATTGAGATTGCAAGAAGTGAAATAATGGCAGATCATTATCTTGCTGTTGCATCAGGAACAGCAGAACCAATAGATGGGATTCCAACAAAAGAGCAAGCTTTTGGATTACCTGCGTACTGGATAAATGGAAAAGACGTGGAAAAAGCACAGGCAAAAGGTTATACAGTAGTTGATCCATCAACTGTAATCGCAACCCATATAACAGAATTAATAAAGAATCATGCGTGGGAACTTCTTAATAGAACCGAGGTTCAGAATTTGCTCGATAATGTTTCAAAGAATTATCCAAAAATTGTTGATGAACTTATTCCTTCACATCTTAGTCTGGGAGGAGTTCAGAGAGTGCTCCAGAATCTGCTAAGGGAGAAAGTTCCTATAAATGACCTTGTCACAATACTCGAGACTCTGCTTGATTATTCGCCTTCTGTAAAGGATATCGAGCTTCTTACTGAATTTGTGAGACAGGCATTGTCAAGATATATAACAAAGCAATACACAATAGATAACAGTGTTTATGTAATGATGCTTGACCCGCGATTTGAGAAAGAACTTTCAAGTGCAATGGAATCCGGCGGTGCAATAAGTCCTGAAGTTGTAAACAAACTTGCACGCAGTATTGAAAATGCTCTCAAAGAAGATAAATTTAAGGGCATTCAGCCGATAATATTGTGTTCGGCACATGTTCGGAGATTTTTAAGAAAGATTACCGAAAGATATTTCCCATCAATAGTTGTTATTTCGAATGCTGAACTTTCTCAATCGGTGAAACTTTATACAACAGGAGTTTTGAGGTATGAAGATTAAAAAATTTCGTGCAAAAAGCTTTTCAGAGGCTTTGACACTGGTTAAAAAAGAACTGAGTGAAGATGCTATAATTCTCTCATCGGAAGAGAAAAAAGGGTTAAGACCTTATGTTGAGGTAACCGCAGCAGTGGATTATGAAAGCTGTCAGGTTAATCAACAAGAAAATGTTCTTAGCCAGAATACCAACAGCAAACCTATAAATAATTCAAAATCTTCTAATGATAATTCCCCTATGATTGATAGTACACTTTCATATTTGAAAAACGAGATTGGAAGCCTTAAAGAGACGATATTGAATATGAAAAATGCTGGTTATAGTATTTATCTGCCACCTGAAAAAAGAGCTGTTATAAATTACCTTACAGAACGTGCTATCCTTGAGGAATTTGCTATGCGTATAACCGAGAAAGCTACAAATATTGAACAAATCCCTGCTTTAATTGAAAAGGATATTAAAGTAAAATCAGCACAGGGAAGCAAAAAAGCTATTATGCTTGCAGGCCCAACAGGAGTTGGTAAAACAACTACAATCGCAAAATTATCCGCACGTGACATCAAAGCAGGGAAAAGGGTAGCAATAATAAATCTTGACACTTATAGAATAGGTGCTGTTGAGCAAATAAGAATTTATTCAAGAATTATGGGGATACCTTTGTCAATAGTATCAAGTCCCAAGGAACTTGAGGAAACCCTTTTAAGATATATGCAAACAAGGGACATTGTATATATTGATACCACGGGCAGAAATCCGCGCGATGAGACACATATTGAAGAATTACTATCAGTCTGTGAGATCAATGTGCAAATTGAACTTCATTTGCTCATGAGTGCAAGCTGCGATGATTTTTTTATGATAGATGCTTACCGGTTTTATAGAAAATTACCGCTTGATTATATAGACTTTACAAAGATTGATGAAGCTGTAAGATTTGGTTCGATTTATAATCTTATTCTTACATATCAAAAACCTGTTTCATTCATAACCACGGGACAAAAGGTCCCGGGTGATATTGAGTTTGTTACACCTGAAAAACTTTCAAGCCTCATTTTGCATAAAAGGAGTTATACATGTTGATAGAAGAATCATCAAAAGAAAGATCAGTTAAAACAATTGCTATAACAAGTGGTAAAGGTGGCGTTGGCAAAACCAATATTACAGCCAATCTTGCAATGGAAATCAGAAAAAAAGGATTCAGTGTAATGATTCTTGATGCTGATCTTGGATTAAGTAATATAGACATTCTTTTCCAGATTGCTCCGAAATATAATCTTCAGCATGTACTTAACGGACAGATGGACCTGCAGGACATTATTGTAGAAGGTCCGATGGGAATTAAGATACTTCCTGCAAGTTCAGGTGTACAGGAACTTACAGCTCTTAACGAATTCCAGAGATTAAAACTTTTAGAAGGCTTTGATTCATATAATATTGATATTGACTATTTTCTTATAGATACTGCGGCAGGCATTTCAGAAAATGTCGCATTTTTCTGTGTCGCGGCACAGGAAATTGTAATTGTTACAACTCCGGAACCAACTTCATTGACAGATGCTTATGCATTGATTAAAGTCCTTTTTACAAGGTATCAAGAAAAAGAGTTTAAGGTTCTTGTGAATTTTGCAAAAAATCCTGAAGAAGGATTCGGGGTTTTTAAAAATCTTTCAAGAGTTGCTGAAAGATTTCTTAGCATATCTCTTGATTATATAGGTTATATCCCTTTTGATAATGCATTAAAAAAATCAGTAAAGGCACAGAAGCCTGTTGTTGATATTTTCCCTGATTCGGTTTCGGCAAGACAATTCAGTGCAATTGCTGAAAGGTTTTTAAATAAAAAGAGCACAGTTAAAGGCTCACTCCAGTTTTTCATAGGAAATCTTTTAACAACAAAAAGTATGTCATTACAAAAAGCATAGAAAGTGTCAATAAAAGATTGAGAAGGAAATATAATGAAGGCCTATAAGAAGGAAATAAGTGAAGAAGAAAAAGAAAAAATTGTAAATGAATTTTTACCTTTTATTAAATATACAGCTCACAGACTCTCGTGGGGATTACCTCCCCAGCTTTCGGTGGATGATTTAATAAGTGTTGGTGTAATGGGATTGCTCGATGCATTGCAAAGATATACTGAGGGTAGGGTAAAGTTAAACACATTTGTTCAGTTCAGGATAAAAGGCGCAATGCTTGATGAATTAAGGGCTCATAATTGGGTGCCTAAGTCAATGAATAAAAAAATAAGTAATGTAAAAAATGCTCATTTAAAACTTGAAAAAGAACTCGGAAGAGTTCCGGAAGATATAGAAATAATAGATTATCTTGGAATTTCAAACGACGAATATTACGAAATACTTCGTATTGCAAATACCCAGATGACATATAGATTCGAAGACTTCAATGATAGGAATCATAATAATGAGGAGCTGGATGCGCTGGAATGCATATCTGATCCCGAGGCAAAAACACCTCTTGATATATTTGAAGAAAATGAGTTGAAACAAAAACTTGCATCTGTAATAGAAAAAATGCCTGAAAAAGAAAAGCTTGTTTTGTCTTTATATTACTGGGAAGAAATGACTATGAAAGAAATAGCATATGTAATGAATCTAACGGAGGGAAGGGTATGTCAGTTGCATAGTCAGGCGGTAGCAAGACTTAAAAGTAAATTAACCGATGATGGAGCAAAGGTCGGAGACAGAAGCGTTGTTGCTGCGGTTAAATAAGGTACGGGATTAACGTGAGAGGGAACAAAATCCGGTTTGAAATTAATGGATTTTTGGTCAAGCCAGAGAATGACTATCTGATAGTATTTTAATTTTAAAGAATTAAACAATTAATTCCGATATAAGATGAGAATACTTATGTTTGAATAGAAGAGGTAAATAATATGTCAATCTCGAATAGAAAAATAACAAGATTAATAAAAGACCTTTTTGATATTGATGCACAAAAAAGACATATGGCTGCAGAAGTTCTTGGTGAAGGAGATGAAAGAGTAATTTATCCATTAATTCGGGCTCTTAAAGATGATAATCCCGGTGTTCAGGATGCTGCAATGCGTTCATTGATTCGCATAGGTGGTGAAGTAACTGCTTATATGATTATTCCTTTACTTAGAGACGAGCCATTATTAAGAAATACTGCTTTAATAATTCTGAAAGAAATAGGTGAGGTTACCGTACCTTTACTCAAGCCGCTACTAAAGGATAAAGATTATGATATTCGCAAGTTCGCTCTTGATCTTATATCTGAAATTAAGAAATGTGACTATCCTGAAGAAATAAAAAGGTTATTAAAAGAAGACCCGAACCCCAATGTACGTGCTTCTGCTGCAAAGGTAATAGGACTTCTCCAATATAAAGAAGCAGTATCTTCTCTCCTGGATGCTCTTAATGATGAGGAGTGGGTTTGTTTCTCTGCACTGGAATCTTTATCAATGTTCAAGGATGACTCAACAATAAACTCTATAATAGCATTACTCAATAATTCATCCGAGTCAATAAGATATGCAGCAATTGATACTTTAGGAAAGATTGGTTTTCCGGAAGCTGGAAAAGCATTATTGGAATACTTTAAAAGAGCCAATGAATTCGAAAAAGAGGCGATTCTAAAAAGTCTTGTCCGGATAGGAATGACTCCAACCTTCCCTGAATCATCGGAAATCCTAAAAAATATTCTTAAAAATGGTGATTGGGATGAAAAGATGATAGCTCTTAAGGGTATCGCCGATATTAAAGATGTAAGCGCAATTAAAGATATTGTTGACCTTGCAGGTTCTTTAGATTCATCAGAGCCTGATGATGAAGATAAACTTATTTTTATTAAACATATTCTAATGATTATAGGAAGTAATGATTCATTAATAGATGTTTTGAATGATCCCGGAATTCGTTACAGGGGTCGGAGAATAGCGGTTGAAGTTCTCGGGGAACTCGGGTATAGGAATGCTGTCCCGTATATAATAAATTTGCTCGGGATAGATTTTAGAGATGTGAGAAGAGCTGCTGCAAAAGCGCTAGTTGATATGCCAGATAAGAATATAGGTAATATCTTACTTGATGCCATTGATGATGAAGATGGACATGTTAGAAAAGAGGCGATAATTGCACTCGGAAAGATTGGCGACAAAACAGCTTTTCTACCTTTAATGAATTGTCTTTTAAAAGAACCTTATAAGGATGTTGTTGAAGAAATAATTAAAACTCTTCTTATTCTCGATGCAGAATCCGTTTATAAATATTTAAATGAATTCCCGGATTCCATTAAGGAAATAGTAGCAAGATATTCGGATGATATTGATATGTTAATTAAGCTTTCGGAAGAAGGAAACAAAGATATTAGAACCGCAGCAATTATTAGTTTGGGGAATTTCAATGAAGAAAAAGTATTTAATAGGTTATCTAATGCACTAAAAGATAGCGAACCCGAGGTTAGAAAAGCAGCTGTAATGGCTATGGGAAATATGAATTGTAGTTGTGATGGTATAAAAACCGCGCTTAATGACCCTGATATGTGGGTAAGGATTTATGCTGTAAAGACATTAAGCCGTACACTTAAACAAGATACGGTTAACTCGCTAAAAAACATGCTTTCAGACAGAGATATTCCTGTAGTTTTGTCAGCTATAGACGCTATTTCACAGCTTAATAAAGAAGATTCATTCGCAATATTGAGACCTTTACTTGAGCATCATGAAGAAGAAATAAGAGAAAAAGTTCACAATATTATATTTGGAAATTGTGAATATGAAGACAAAAATATGGTGGTAGTGAGATGAGTTTGAATATGACATCATCTAATATAAAACTCCGCGATGAGACCTTCAAACAATTAAGGGATATTATCTATGAAAAAAGCGGAATATTTATTCCGGACAATAAAAAGTATTTTCTTGAAAATAAGCTTATCCGGAGGATTCAGGAAAAAAATTTTAACAGCTTTGAAGATTATCTATATTTAATTCGCTATAATTCAAACGGGAACGAACTATCCTCGCTTTTTGACCTTGTGACTACCAATGAAACATTCTTTTTCAGAGAACCATTACAATTTGATATTCTTTTTGATTTTATAATGCCGGAAATATCGAGGGGTAAGGGAAATAATAACTTTAAAATATGGTCTGCAGCATGTTCTACCGGTGAAGAGCCATATACAATTGTATTAATAAAAACAGAGAAAAAACCTGATATGAAACTCGATGTTTATGCTTCGGATATAAGTGAAGGTGTTATTAATGCTGCCAAAGCCGGTATTTATTCTTCCTATTCTGTGAGAAACATTCCGGAAACATATTTGAGAAAGTATTTCAAGCAAAACGGACAGGGATTTGAGTTAGATCAAAATATTAAAAATTCAGTGAGATTTTTAAATATAAATCTCAATGACGAAAAAAAAATGAGATCAATGTATGACTTTGATGTTATATTCTGCCGTAATGTTCTTATATATTTTGATGATAAAGCAAAGCAAAAAGTGGTTTCACTTTTATATAACAGTCTTAGACCGGGGGGTTATCTAATAACAGGTTCAACTGAAAGTTTACACAATGTTACAAGGGCTTTTAAACCTGTTGTTATTAACAAAGCAATTGTTTACAGGAGGACATAAAAATGAAAATACTGGTAGTTGATGATTGTCCTACTACGAGAAAATTGATTAGCCTTTATCTTAAATCAAAGGGTTTCTTAGTAGTCACGGCAGAGAATGGATTGGATGCTATAGAAAAGCTTGGAGCCGGAGATATTAATTTGATACTTTCTGATATAAATATGCCTTATATGGATGGGATTGAATTCTTAAAAACAGTAAGATCGGATCCAAATTCTTCCCATATCCCGATTTTTATGGTAACAACCGAGTCTGATCCCGAAGAGAAAGAAAGGGCATTTAAAATTGGTGCAACTGGTTATATGGTTAAACCTGTGACAGCGGAACAGGTAGTTACTGCTGTTAAGCAGATTCTTAAACAAACTTTTATAAAGGCGGGTTGCAATGTATAACTACAAAATGAAGATACTAATTGTGGATGATTTCCCAACGATGAGAAGAATCATTAAAAATCTTTTCAAACAGCTTGGTTTTGAAAATATTGAAGAAGCTGAAGATGGAGCAATTGCTTATTCAAAGTTAAAAAGCGGTGGATTCGAATTTGTATGTTCTGATTGGAACATGCCTAATATGGATGGTTTTGAACTTCTCCAGAAAGTCCGATCCGATAACGAACTTAAAGGCATGCCTTTTCTTATGGTTACCGCAGAGGCTGAGAAGCAAAAAGTAATAGAAGCAATTAAAGCCGGGGTCAATAATTATATTGTGAAACCATTCACTGCAGAAACATTAAAAGAAAAATTAGACAAGATATTTGAAAAATTAGGTAAATAGGGAGAATTTATGTCCGATGATTTTGATGAGATAATATCCGAATTTCTTACAGAAGCTGAAGAATCTCTTGATAAAATAGACCCTTTATTTGTTGAGATAGAAAAAAAGGGATATGATAAAGATTTACTCAATGAAATATTCAGAATAATGCATACCATTAAAGGTGCTGCCGGTTTCCTTGGCTTCCAGCAAGTTGTTGATGTAGCTCATAGTGCAGAAAATGTCTTGAAAAAACTTCGTGACGGAGAGATTACTTTTACAAAAGAACTCATAGATGTAATACTTCATAGCGTAGACATGTTGCGGATACTTCTCGAACATATAAAATTAAAAGACGGGGAGCAAGAAGATATATCGTCTTTATTGAAAGATCTGGATGCTCTGTTGACAGACGGTCAGGAAGCTTGCGAGGTTCACTGTCAAACTATTGAAACTGAAAGCACAGTTGAGAATACAACGGAACAGGCTTCTGTTTCCGGTGAAATAGTTGAAAAGATTTGCCACGTTAATGAAACAAAGGAAAAAGTACAACCCGAAAGAAGGGAAAGCCAACAGACTTTAAGGGTGGATGTAAGCAAACTTGATAAGGTTATGGATCTTACGGGTGAAGTTGTTCTCGTGAGGAACAGGTTGCTTAACATTGTAAGTTATCTTGAACTCAAATATTCGGATGATCCTTTTGTGCACAATCTTTTTGAGACAGTTTCTTTTCTTGATCTTGTAACATCTGATATGCAAATCGCAGTAATGAAAATGAGAATGCAACCGATAAAAAAAGTCTTCGGCAAATTTCCGCGCCTTGTCAGGGATATATCGGGAAGTCTCGGGAAAGAAGTTAATCTAAAAATATCTGGAGAAGACACCGAAGTTGATAAATCAGTAATCGAACATATAGGAGATCCACTTGTTCATATTATTAGAAATTCTATCGATCATGGTATAGAACCTATGGATGATAGAAGACTGAAAGGTAAAGATGAAAAAGGCTTGATCGAGATTATGGCCTATCAAAAAGGTAACCAGATAGTTATTGAAGTCAGGGATGATGGTAAAGGTATAGATTTGAATAAAGTAAAAGAAAAAGCAATTTCAAAAGGACTTATTACCCTTGAAGAAGCAGGAAGAATGAGCGAGAACGAAATTATTAATTTAATCTTTCAGCCCGGCTTTTCAACAGTTGATGTTGCGACCGAATTGAGCGGACGCGGGGTCGGAATGGATGTGGTTAAGACAAATATTTCAAGGTTAAATGGATATGTAGAAGTCAATACCAAGAAAGGCGAAGGAACATGTTTCAAAATAATTATTCCTTTGACCCTTGCAATTATTCAGGTTCTCATGGTTGGAGCCGGGAAAGCCCAATATGCAATACCCCTCACAAATATTGAAGAAACCTTAAAAATATCAAAAAAGGATATTACCGGTGTTGCAGGAACCAATGTAATAAATATCAGGGGAAGAGTACTTCCAATTTACGAGCTATCGTTAATTACGGGTATAAACGGGTCAAACGATGACCCTTATCGTTATGTTGTTGTTGTTTCGATAGGTGAGGTAAAATTTTGCCTTGCACTTGATGAATTGCTCGGTCAGGAAGAGATTGTAATAAAAAATATTGACGGGTTACAAACCGATTCATCTTATGTGCTTGGTGCGACTATAACGGGGGAAGGGAAGGTAGTCCTCATATTGGATCCCGCAGGGATATCAAGGTATAAACTCGGATTGATTAAAAACTGATTTTCTGGTTAAAAGAAAGGATTTAAAATGCAATATATAGCATTCAATCTAAATAAGGCTGAATATTCTATCCCGATTCTAAAGGTGAGAGAGATAATTAAAACACCATCGATAACAAAAATGCCCCAGACACCAATTTATGTTGAAGGAATTACAAATATTCGCGGGACGGTAATCCCTATAATTAATCTGAAAGAACTTATTAATTCGAATGGCAACGGTAATAAAGGAGATAATGTGATTGTTATCTCTTCAGGAAAAGTACTATTCGGAATACTGGTCGATGAAATTACAGGTGTTATTGATATCGATGAAACATTGATTGAACCTGCGCAAAAATTTCTTAACGGAAATTCCGAGCAAATAGAAGGAATTGCAAAGTTGCCCGATAGACTTATTGTTATGCTCGATACAAGGAACCTTCTTCCACTTAATGACATTAGTTTGTTTGATGATATTGTATCCGAGTTTAAAGAAAAGGGAGAAGAAGTAGTAGAAGTGACAAAATCAGTTCAGACAATGGCGGGAGAAGTTAAAGTTAAGGAGATATGCGATGCCAAGACTTTTTTTGAACAAAGGGGTATAAATTCCAGCGATTCAAGATATGTTATATTCGATGACATTATAAATTTTATAGATGCACTTTCAGAGCACGATTACCAAAAAGCAGACCTTGCGGTACAGAAAATTATAAAAAAAGGGCAAAATAATCTTTATACTGAAGTTGGAAGAATTACCAGAAAATTACATGATTCTCTCAGGAATTTCAAGGAAGCAATTGATCCAAGAGTAAAGGAGATGGCTACTGTTGATATGCCAAATGCCATAGATCGATTGCAGTTTGTGATAGAAAAAACAGAAGAGGCTGCAAATAAAACTCTCGGGATTGTTGAACAATATATATTGAAAATGGATGATCTTTCTTTGCATTTGCGTAACATCGAGGGTTCCGGGGAGTCATTAAAATATCTTAAAGATTTCAAGAGCAAGCTTGAAGATGATCTTACAGAAATAATAACCACACAATCTTTTCAAGATATTACGGGACAGATTCTTAAAAAAGTTATTAGTCTCGTTGGTGATATAGAAGAGGAACTCGTAAGTCTTATAACTAATTTTGGTGTAAAAATAGATCAGGGTGTAAAAGCGGATTCTGAAAAATCTGAACAAGTGTCCCAGAATGATGTTGATGAATTGTTAAAGGAATTTGGCTTCTAATGGTAAATGTATTGATTGTTGATGATTCAGCTTTTATGCGCAATGCGCTTTCAAGTATGTTGTCTTCGGATCCTGAGATAAAAATAATAGGAACCGCAAAAGATGGTATGGAAGCCATAGAAAAGGTACAACTACTTAAACCCGATGTTGTGACAATGGATATCGAAATGCCTCGAATGGATGGTCTTACTGCTTTAAAAAATATTATGGAAAAAAATCCTGTTCCGGTGATTATGGTAAGTTCAATCACAACAGAAGGAGCTAAAGTAACTCTTGATGCGCTTGATCTTGGAGCCGCTGATTTTATTCCAAAGAACCTTTCCGAACTTTCGGTTAACATCGTAAAAATAAAGGGAATCCTTACAGAAAAAGTAAAAACCATAGCCAGAAAAGGAATAATAAGAAATCGTATCAAGAAAACATCAAATATACAAAAACTACCGGAAGTTTCAAAGCATATAGGTTCAAATGTTATTGGTGAACGAAGAATAGCTATTGTATCTATTGGGACTTCAACAGGTGGTCCTAAAGCACTCCAGGAAGTAATTCCTAAAATACCAAAGGATTTTCCCGTTCCTATTGTGGTAGCACAACATATGCCGCCAAACTTTACAAAACCTTTTGCGGAAAGACTGGATCAATTAAGTCTTTTAACAGTCAAAGAAGCAGAGGAGGGCGAACCGTTAAAACCCGGTCTGGTATTTGTTGCACCCGGAAAAGGTAATATGAGAATTGCACGTAAGAAAGGGATAGAAACTGTTGTTAATATTACGGAATATCATGAAGAAGAATTTCTTTATCGTCCTTCGGTTGACGCATTAATGCTCTCTGTCGCAGAGTGTTTTCCGGGCAGAGCCCTTGGAGTAATACTTACTGGTATGGGAAATGATGGTCTTAAAGGACTAATTATGATTAAAAGAACCGGCGGTAGAATTTTTGCACAGAATGAAGAAACCTGTGTTGTCTATGGAATGCCGAAAGCTGTCATAGAAGCAGGTCTTGCAGACAAAGTTCTTCCCGTTGAACAAATTGCAGGAGAGATTATTAATGCTGTATAGATTAGAAAAATCTAATCTTCATATTCTTCAAATGTCTCTTCAAGCTCAAAGAGTAAGTCTCTAATTTCGTCTATCTTTTCAAATATCTTGTCAGCGGTATCTGAAATATTTGCTGTATCGTCAATATTAGTTATTTCTTTTGTCTGTGTGATACCTTCTTCACAAAGATTTTCTATTTCTGAAAAACAATTTATTATTTCACTTTGCAGATCAGATTTTTTTCTAAGTTCAGCCATACTATCTCCTTCCGGTTAATTTTAATTTTTTATTTTATCATATAGGCTAAATAAAAAGCTTCAAGCATTTTATTATAGCACGCATGATTAAAATAAATTTTTGGATAATTTTTTTTGTATTATTCACACTGGGTTGTGTCAATACACGATTATCTGGTTCCCTCTATCAGAGAAAGGGGTATCATCACGTCTTTTTTGAGACCCAGTAAATGAAAGCAAGGATTTCCGCGACAGCCCTGTACAGTTCGGGTGGAATTTCCTGATATAATTCAAGCGTTGAAAGGATTTCAACAAGTTTTACATCTTCTTTTATAGGGATATTATGCTCTTTCGCTATTTGTATTATTTTTTCGGCTATAGAGCCACTTCCTTTGGCAATAATCTTCGGAGCAGAATCTTTATGATGTTCATAACTTAATGCAGCGGCTTTTTTTCGTTGATTTTTCATATCTTAATATTTAGTTTTCCCTCAAAATTACTGATTTTATCCAATTCAGAAACAGAGAATTTTTTATCAATTAAAATAGTATTTCCAAGATTTAGTCCTGATTCTTTAAATCTTTTATCGAGTTCATTAATATGAGAGCGTAGTTGTTTTAGAAAAGTATCATTTTCAGCCCTAAAATAAACAGTGAAAGATTTATTGTTCATTAAAACCATGATATTCAAAATACCTTGTTCTTCAAGGTCAAGATCTATGCGGCAGGAAAAAGTATTTTCTGAAATATCTTTTTTATTCTTTTTAAATCTAATATCACTGTTTATTAGTCTGTCCCAGAAAATTGGTATGAAAGTGTAAAAAGAGTCTGTTAACTTGGATAGAACCTGATAAGTCTCAATGTCTTTAATAAGACCATTTACTAACTCTAAGGAATCTTCCTTATTTTCTGATATTAATATGCTTTTTAGTTGTAGTAATTGTGCCTTTAGATCAAGCCTGGTTTCTGATATATCAATTTGTTGTTTTGAAATATCAGGGGGTACGATTTTATTTAAAATATGACTGATTAATTTTAGTTTTGTTTCAAGAATTACGCCGGTACCTTGAAGTGAATTCTTAAGATTTATGTAATGAAATTTTTCAATATCAATAATCATATTTTTTTTATAGAGTTCAAAAGTTTTTAAAAATGATTCTTTTGAAACAAGATTATCAGGCAATTTCTGTAGCAACTCTGTAAATCTTGAGATAATGCTTTTGCCACTTGAGCCAAGACTTTGTTTGAGTATTTCTTGAAATTGAGTTTTAATATTTGAAGACAGATTATTCAAATTATCCGGTAACTCTTTTATAAAATGTTCAAGTAATTCGAGACATTTTTGAGAAGAAATATTATTTTTAGGAAATAACTTTCCAATGTCCTGAATAATTTTATTTAAAGCATTATTGTCCGATGGTATTACTTTTTGTGGAGGTATTTCTTCTTGTACATACCCGAGAAATTGCAATTTCAATTCAGTGCCTTCTTTATTGCTTCCAAGAACCTTAAAGATAACATCGGTATTATTTTTAATCGGTATATCGGTCTTGGCAGTAAGAGTACTGCCTTTTATTTTTAAGGTTATAGCGCCGGAAGCAAGAATATCCAATATCTCAGCTTTAATTAATTCTCCAATTTTAAAAGACAAAGGTTTTCCGAGGGGTTTTATAACAGTCAAAATATCAGGGTTTATTCTAAAATTATCCATATACTTATTATACCCATTCGGCGTATTTAATATTCCTGCATATCTGGCGACGGAGTTGCGGTAACGGCGTCAATCAGATTTACAAAAAGTCTTTAGATATGTTTTCTTGAATTAAAATTAATGATATAAATATTGATTCTTCTCCAATTTAGTTGCTCTAAAACTCTCTTTTGTCACTCCTCCGAAAACCTTCTGTGTCATTCTCTGGCCCTCTGGGCAAGCAAGAGGATGAACTTGAGCAGAGAATCCATTAGTTACCTGTCATACCGCGACTTGATCATGGTATCCAGAAAGCTTAATTTCTGGATTCCCCGATTAAATCGGGGAATGACTCTTTTTTCTGTCATTCTCGGGCTTGACACGAGAATCCAGAAGATTTAAATAATGATTCCCCGATTCCGCCACAAAAACGGGGGGCAGGCAAGTATGGGAATGACAGTGTGTCTATTTATTCAGCAACTTTTTTGGAGAAGAATCTTATTTTTTTAATCTTGCTATTGACTCTCTTTTTATCTATAATGATATGTTTTTAGATTAATTTTTACAGGAGGTATCAGTTATGAAAAAGGCATTTTGGAAATTTGGTATGGTTTTATTTGTATTAACAGTCTCTTTAATTTTCGCATGTTCCAAGCCGCCTACGGAAGAAATGGCAAAAGCTGAGAAAGCTGTTGCAGATGCGAAAGCAAAAGAAGCTGATTTATACGTTCCTGATATTTTTGCAAAAGCTCAGGATGAGATGAAAAAAGCTAATGATTTTGTTGCTGCAAAAAAATATAAAGAGGCTAAAACAGCGGCTCTCGAGGTTGTAAAATTAGCACAAGAATCTGTTACACTCATCGAACAAAACAAACAGAAGATGAAGGAAGAGCTTGAAAAAATGCTTCCTGATGTACAAAAAGCACTTGATGAAACAAAATCTGCTGCAACAGCAGCTATAAAAAAGAAAGCTGTATCATCAAAAGAAGAACTTCAATCTACAATTGGTAAACTTGAGCTTGATATGACATCCGTGAAAGAGCAACTTCAGGCAGGTAAAATCAGGCAGGCAAGCGATCTGGCCAGGACACTTTCAGAGGAGATAAAAGCTCAAAGACAAAACCTTGCCGATTTGATGGCACAACAAAAACCGGCAAAGAAATAAACTTATTTTTTGCTAATTCTTAACAAAGGGGTGAATATAATCTGTAACCCCTTTGTTAGTTTTGGCAAAGAATTTTTTGTATTCACGGAATCTATCAAAAGGAATTAAGGAATATTATTAATCCGTAAATTTATAAGAACCTATTCAGATTTTATAGCTTTTTGTAGAATTTCAACAGATGGGACATTCGAGAGTCTTCCTGACTCATCAACGAACATTCTTCAGTTAAATCCTGCATTACCTAATGGTTGTAATTCTTTGCCATTTATGAAAATTGATGGCGAACCAGAGACTTTTAATGATATGGCTTCCTCCTGAGTAATTCTATGAAATTTGAGATCAGCCTGTTTATTTTCTTTTTCAATCGCAAGAATAATATTTGTTTTTAAAGCCTCTTCTGTTGGACAGTTTGATGAAAAGTAACAGTCTATTTTTAGTCTCTCTTTATTCATTCTTTGGATTTTACCGTTTCATTATCGCCTAAAGCTCTATAACAGGCTTCTGAGTAGCTTAAGGCAGTCTGTGAATCTGGAAAAGCCTGAAAACATTTGAGCGCATCTTCAAATTTGCCAATATTCATATAGCTTATTCCAAGACATGTGGCAATATGTTCGCTTTCAGGATAATGTTTTCTTGCTTCTTCAAGAATAGTAATTGACTCCATATATTCTCTATTCTTTTGCTTTATAATTCCTAATCCGAGAAATGCCCGGTGATCTGGAAAATATGATAAAGCTTTAAAGAAAAGTGTTTCAGCAATTTTTTCTTTATCGGGTATCTCTTTTATATTTGCATAATCTCCATGACTAAATGTCATAGCAAGCCTTGAGAGAAAATCAGCATGATATTTATATAAATCGCTCTTGTCAACAAGGTTAATCGAACTCGCATTTTCAGGCAGGCTTTTATAAAATTCTGTTCTAAGTTTGTTTCCATAAGAAAGTATTTTTTCTTTCGAAAGGCTGCTGTCGGTCTCAAAATACATTATATCTTCTATTTTTTTCAGCCATATATCATCTCCTGTTTTGTTTCTACTCTGGAAGTCTTCGTAAAGAGCAGTGCCCGGAAAAATATCGAGAATATAAAATATTGAATTGAGTGGTTTAATTTCTTTTATTAAAGTTATAGTTTCATCGATGGTTTCTTCAGTTTCTCCGGGAGAACCATATATAAAATAAGCACGGGGTAAAATACCATATTTAACTGTCAAAGAAAATGCTCTCTTTATATCATCTGTCTTTATGTTTTTGTTAAGAACGTGTCTGATTTTTTCAGAGCCGCTTTCAATACCGTAGCTTATTTGAATACAGCCGGCTTTTCTCATCCAGTAAAGCATTTCATCGTTTACTAAATTCACACGTGATATAGCAAACCAGTTTATTTTTAAATCTCTTTCAATTATATTTTTACAAATCTCAATTACACGATCTTCTCTCATTGTAAAAGTGTCATCAGAAACATAAAAAAAAGAGACACCTTTTTTGTTTAATAATTCTAATTGTTCAACAAAATATTCAGGAGAGTGAAACCTGACCCTTCTTCCCCAGAATTTTGGTGAACCACAAAAGGCGCAATTAGAAGGACAACCACGTGATGAAATCAAATGTTGGAATATAAAATATTTTGCAGGCATTGGTAGATTATCAATATTTTCTATAAAATCTGAAGATCCGGTCTTAAATAATTTTCCATCTCTAATAAAGGCTATGCCTTTATTAGAACTAATTCTTTCTTCTTCTTTTCTATCAATGTATTGAATGAGATTTAAAAATGTATATTCTCCTTCACCAAGAACAATATAGTCTATTTGTTTGAAATTTCTAAGAAGGTGTTCCCACAAAAAAGTTGCTCCAATTCCTCCAAAAACAATCTTGACATTGTTCAATGTTTTTTTGGCAATCTTTGCAATCTCAATGGCACCCCATCTATTAGCATTGACAATGGAAAAACCAATTACATCAGGGCTTTTTTCTTTGAATACTTTTCTGATTTCAAAAGAATTCTTATTAAAATTATGCCAGTTTAGAATTTCAACATCATATCCATTTTGTTTGAGTAATGCACCAATATAGTATAAACCTATCGGTACAACACTAACGTCTTCAGCATGAATTCTCTGGTCCAGAAAATAAGGATAAATTAGCAATACTTTCATTACTTGCTCTATATTCTTAGCTCTTTGCTCTTCGCTTTTTAAAACCTTAAAGTCGCTTTTAATCTTTTAGGATGCAACAAAAGATCAAGACCTGCATTTGCATTAGGCACGTGAATATTAGATGCCATGATTGCTTCAACAGCACAGCCTTCTCCCTCGGAAACCGAGATACCGATTTTTGCTGACTTCAACATTTTTCTGTCATTATTACCATTTCCGAAAGCAACAACAGTTTCGGTCCCGAGGTTTTTTATATATTCTTCTTTCTGAATGTCATGTCTTTTACCTTTAAGAATATATATTGTGCATTTAATGCCTTCAAGCTCTTTTCTTGCTTTTCCAAAAGTATCGGCAGTAAGAATATGCACTTTGAGAAATTTTGAGATTTCGTTTAATTGAGTTCTAACACCAGGTAATAGTACACCGTTTACTGAAAGAGTTCCTGTAAAATCAGAAACAAGATGTTCAAGTTTAACCAGACCAAATCCCGGTATTTTAAGCTTAAACATAACCACCTCCTTGAAAATAAATTACAATTCAATTATATATAATGTGGTAATATTTTTGTATTAACCGGACTGTTAGTTTGAACCGCTTGAACCGTTTAAACCATGTAATCTATGTAAACCGTGTGAACTATTTGAACAAGTCTTTGTTTTTCGGCAAGTTTATATTTCATGTATTACTTTTTACGATTATTTATGACAATAATGAATATGATAAAAAACCCGGCAGATAAACTTGCTGTTATCGAGCCAAAATAAAAGGTTGCTGAGGGTGAAATCTTATCCCATAACCACCCCCCTATAAAACTTGCCGGAAACATGGCTAAACCGATTGCAGTATTATAAACTCCAAATGCTGTTGCCTTAAAATCAGGCGGGATAATTGTTGCAAGAAAAGCTTTCTGTATTCCTTCTGTAAGTCCCATAAAAAGCCCGTAAAAACCGAATAATAACCATATGGTACTTGTGTCTTTAGCCACTGCAAAACCATAATAGAGCATAGCAAAGAGAATGAATCCGATTAGTATCACTCTTTTTCTTCCGAACCTGTCTGCTGCTATTCCTGCTGGAATTGCAGATAAAGAATATATGAGATTGAACATAAGATATACAACAGGAATCATGAGGGCTGAAATCCCTATTTGTTGGGCTCTGAGAATAAGGAATACGTCACTTGAATTTCCCAAAGCAAACAAGGTTGCTATTGCCACAAAAAATTTAAACTTCCAGTCAAAATGTTTAAGAGTCAGTTTCGGCCTTTCTGAGGGCATTTTAATAGCTTGCTTCTTTTCCTTGATAAATAAGATTATCAACAATACAGCTATTGCTCCGGGAATCATAGAGAGCCAGAATACCCATCTATAATTGTTTGAAAAAATACCCAGCAAAAAAAATGCAAGAGCTGGTCCAATTACAGCACCCATTGTATCCATCGAACGGTGAAAACCGAATGCTCTACCAAGATGTGTTTTTTCAGTTGACTCTGCAATAATAGCATCGCGTGGTGCCGTGCGTACCCCTTTGCCGAATCTGTCCATAAAACGAGAGCCCATTACATGGTGCCAACCTGTAGCAAGAGCAACAATAGGTCTGCTCAAAGTAGATATTCCGTATCCTGCAGCCATTAACCACTTCCGATTACCTATTCTGTCTGAAAACCATCCTGAAAATACTTTCAATAAACTCGCGGTAGATTCTGCTATGCCTTCTATTAAACCTATAACAGATTTATTTACACCAAGCACATTAGCAAGAAATAATGGCACAAGTGGATATATCATCTCAGAACTGACATCCATAAAAAAACTGACGAGCCCTGCAATAAATACATTCTGTCCAAAACCAAAAAATTTTCTATTATCCTTTGTCACCTGTATTGTCCTTTCCTTAACTATATATTTTTTTTCTGGCTCTTTTCATAAACCTTTTTTGAAAAATCATCAAACATCTTTTCACATTCTTTTATTTTCTCTATAGCCTGTTTTCTCAACGGAGCTTTTACTAAATCTCTTTTTTCAATTTTTTTCAACCAATGTTTTAACTTATCAAGTTCTTCTTCATTTTCTTCAACCTCAGCGAAAATAAAATTCTTCCTTTCAATCTCAAACTTTATTTCTTTAAAAAAGTCTTCGCATTTTTCTATCACTTCCTGATATTCTTCATTTCTTGAGTCCATGAATACTTTAATGATTCTTTCTTCCTGTTTTTTATCTACTGCCTTACCTTCAACCAGCATCCCTTCACCCTTATATCCTTCGATTGTTTCGACAAGTTTTTTTAGTTCATTTATATTTTCATTAGAATAAGGTATAACCCAGACTGTCTGATAATTTACAGCACCGAGCTTTTTTAATTGACGCCAGACGTACACCCTGGCTTTAGATGGCTCGGCCGGTAGACTATATGAAAAAAATAGCCATTTCATGTAACTATTGTTACATGAATATCTCTTCGAAGTCAATGCAGTATTGACCTGGTCTTTTTGACCATAAGGAGTAAGGGCACGGAGGCCAATTGAGCTGCTATAGAAAATGCGATCAGAAGTGGAATAGAAAAATCGTATAGGAACCCTATCAATGCACTCCCCAGAAACCAAAACACACCATAACCTGTATTGAAGATGCCATAAGCAGAAGCACGCTTGTCGCGAGGTGCCATTCCAGCGACAGCTGCCCGCATGACTGATTCGTGGGCACCCATTCCTATGCCCCAAAGGGCCATGCCGGCAAGGCTCAGATAGAAGCCTCCCAGGAATACCAAAGGTGCAAAGAATGAGGATAATAGAACTGCTATAATAACTATCGGTATGCCTTTTCGATCGAAAATTCGACCGAATACCAGAGCAGCAATAGCTGCAGTTCCCATTGAGACAGAGTAAAAAATAGGGATCCAGTTTCCGGGAACTACCAATGTCTTTTGAAAATGGTAGGCGATAACAGGAAAATCCGCATACCCTGCGGCAATTAAGGCCATTGCTGTAAGATAAATCCAATAGACTCTGGGCAGTCCTTTTGTCTCGACTTCCGGCTTGGTCGCCTCCAGGTCACGGGGATGTGGATAAAGGAAACGCGCAAAGATAAGAACACCTATTGTAAGGAGTGCTGGTATCAACAAAAATGCAAACCCCATCTGATAAGTCCCCTTGAAATAAAGCACAGCCGCAACTATCAGGGGACCAAGCATTGCACCGGTTGTGTCCATGGCTTCGTGCAATCCGAATCCCCAGCCCCTTCCTATTTCATGAGTGGCATGCGAGAGCATCGCGTCGCGAACCGGGTTACGTATTGCTTTTCCAGCCCTTTCTGCAATGATGAAAAAAGCTGCCACTTCCCAGCGGCCTGCCAGTGCCATGGCAGGCACAGCCAGCATATTGATTAAGTAGCCAATGATAGTAATAGTCCAGTATTTCGCAGTCTTGTCGGTGACATAACCGGAGACAAGACGAAGCGCATATCCGACTAACTCCCCAAACCCTGAAACTATTCCCACTATGGTGGCATTTGCTCCAAGGAAGGCGAGGAACGGGCCGTAAATGCTTCGTGCTCCTTCGTGTGTCATATCTGCAAAGAGGCTAACAATACCAAGCAAAACTATGAACAGCACGGTAGATCGCTTGGTTGTTACTATAGGATGTATTCTTTCGTCCGAAACAACGTTTTGTTTATCCATAATGCACTCCTTTTCATCAGCTTCTTAAAAATAATGTACATATAAAACACTCCACTGTATTACGTCGAACCCGGCTCTGACGGCGAGCCAACATAGCGATCCGGATAACAGGGGAGAGTTGGGGCGATAATCTCATTGATGTTACATCCTATTTCACTACAAGCACAGGTTTTTCGCTGTATTCAACAACCCTTTGCGAGACACTGCCCCAGAAAATAGCCTCTGTAAAACCTTTTCCATGAGAGCCCATTACAATCAATGAAACATCTTCTTCAGTGGCAATTTTGTTAATCTCAGCATAAGGCTTGCCCTTGATAAGCTGCACCGATACCTTAAAACCTTGTGACTGGAACTCCTGCTCCAAGTTTGCTAATTTTTCTTTTATGCCAAGATCGAAATCTGTCTCCAGAACATGAACAACGATAATTTCAGAGGCTCCTACTTTATGAAGTGTAGGGATATATTGTTTAGCGCGCTCTGCACTCGAAGACCAATCAGTGGGATAGAGTATCTTTCTGAACATATTGGTACAATATTGTTCGGTGGTCTCACCTGCTGTTTCTTTTAGAACATGGTATTTTGCCACCAGAACAGGAACCGCTGATTTTCTTATAATGCGGTCTGTTGTGGAGCCGACAAAAAGTTCTCCAAGAATATCCCTCTTCTGCCTGCCTGCAACAATGAGGGATACATCTTCTTCATTTGCTGCCTTCAATATTTCAGAAACCAGTGAGCCCTCGACAATTTTTGTCTTGACAGCAACACCTTCGGTTTCCAGATATTCCGCAAATCTATTAATTTCTTTCTGAGCTTTATCGCGGATTCGATCGAAATCAATCGGAAACCCTGAATCCCTTATTATAAAAAGAGCTTCTGTTTCTATAACATTCATAAGAATGACCTCTTCCAGACCAGCTGCTTTCAAACACGTCAAATTTTTCAGTATCGGCAATGCAAATTCTTCAAATTTTGTTGGATAGAGAATTTTCTTAAACATTTGTCTTCCTCCTCTTTGAAAATATTATTTGACTCCCAGTAAAGGCGACAGCACTGAATATAAGACAAAAGCTACGACTGCTCCTATGAGGGGAGTTAGAAACCACGATACAACGATCTCCTTTATAGTTTTCATGTTAATTGCATTAATGCCCCGCGATAATCCGGCGCCTGCTATTCCGCCTATCATTGCCTGATTCATAGAAGTAGGGTAGCCAAGAGAAGCAGCAATATGAGCAGTAATTCCCTGTGCCAACTGGGCACCAACAGCACTATTAATATCAAGTGAAACAATATGAAGGCCTACTTTTTCTAAAAGAGGGCGTCCCCATGTAAGAGCACCGATCGCCATGACAATGCCTCCGATAAAACCGGCCAGCATCTTTGACGGAATTGCACCTGTACCAAAGAAGACACCTACTGCATTCCCTGTGTTGTTACAACCAAGAGTATAGGCAGCATAGCAGCATACGAGAAGGAGAAGGTATTTTTTAGCTTTATCAAATTTCGTTAATGCTGATATATCCATAACCTTGGTCAGGATAAAACCAAGAATCGCCCCTACAATAGGTGTGCCTACCCATGTGATGGCCAGAGCAAGAATAGTCGTTTCCCATTGGACTTGAGCTTTCATCCCTATTGCAGCGCCTACAACTGAAAAGATGGCCAACTGAGAGGTCGAAACCGGAAGTTTAAGCCAGGTATTTGCAGCAGTCACAAGTGCTGCTGTGAGCATCATAATCATTGCCCCAAATATTGTCATATACTTTGCTTCAATAACTCCTGTACCGACTGTTTTGACAACATTATGGCTTTCCAGAGTAGCACCCAGAAGTACAAAAATTGCGATCAGGATTGTTGCATTCCTTGGTTTGATAAGTTTCGCACCAAAAGCCGTTCCCATTACCGCCCCTGTGTAATGTGATCCGATAGTCCATCCGAAAAAAAGCCCTGACAAAACCATGCCGATTAAATAAACCGTATCCATTCTTTTCACCTCCCGCATTTCTTTAGCTTCATTGATATGAAGCGAATTAAAATCAATCCAATATTCCAGCCTAATATAAATCCTGAAACAATAATTCCGATGAACAATATCATTTTTATCATGTAACTATTGTTACATTTTATAATAATTTTTGTCAAGCTTTAAAATAGTTATTTATGTTACATTAAAAATTATTTAGATTTTTACAAGCTCCTCTTATTTGGTTAATAAAAGAAATGGGAATTTTTTATAACAGGAAACTGGTTAAAATATTCGTTTTATTTTTTTCAACTTATTGATATATACTATTTAAACTTAAAAAGGAGAAAGAATATATGGATAGTTCTGACGGATGTTGTAGTCAATGTTTTAATCAAAGAATAATTAATAATAAAAAAGAAGAAATGAAACTGTATAGATTAAATTATGCAGTCCTGAATTTGAATCGTTCCAGCCAATAATATTTTTATAAACGATTCTCCTCTGGATTGCATAGATTAGATTAAAACCAGAGGTGAATCATGAAAAATCTTTTATGTGACTTTCCAATTAGTGATTCTATTAAATTTCATAGTATCCATTCAATAATAGGAGGCCATAGTGTTTAAATTCTTGTACAACTTATTCATTCCTTCATGGATACGTGATATGGCGAGTGCTCCCCATGCCCGTACAGATGATGAAAAACGACTTTTTGAAGTCTGCTCGGTTCCGGTAGAGAAAGCTTTACAGATTATGGACAGCAATATCCGGGGATTAAGCTCGAAAGAAGCTGAGAGACTTTTGGAAAAATATGGGCGCAATGAAATAACACATACCAGACGTCTTAATTTTTTTCAAGATATACTCCGACGTTTTAAAAGCCCTCTGGTAATTCAACTTATAATTATTGCAATCGTGTCTTTAGTAATTGGAGAGTTGAAATCAACGATTATTGTTTTCTCTATGATTCTGCTCAGTGTCGGGTTGTCTTATGCATTGGACAGGCGTTCAAATAATGCGGTTGAAGCCCTTGGCAAAAGGGTACAATCACGCTCAATTGTTCTTAGAGATGGCAAAGAGATAGAGTTGCCCTTGGCTGAACTAGTGCCCGGCGACATTATTCTTCTTCAAGCAGGTTCAATTATACCTGCAGATCTAAGAATAGTTTCAGCTAAAGATTTTTTTGTAAGTCAGGCAACACTTACAGGTGAATCAATTCCTGTCGAGAAAAATGCTGAAATTTCAGAAAATAGCGGAAAAGAATTATTTGAGTTAAGTAACGCTTGTTTCCAGGGTAGCAGTGTAAGCAGCGGTACAGCACGCGGGCTAGTTGTAAATACGGGTAGCCACACATATTTTGGTGCAATTGCTGAAAGGCTTTCTGCAACAGCAATCCAAACCAGTTTTGATCTCGGTGTTCGCTCATTCACATGGCTTATGATCAAATTCATGATAATAATGGTTTCTTTCTGTTTTGTGATTGTCGGGCTTACAAAGGGTAACTGGCTTGAAGCACTTCTGTTCGGGTTAGCTGTTGCTGTAGGGCTAACACCTGAAATGCTGCCGATGATAGTTACTGTGAATCTTGCAAAAGGTGCAATTTCTATGTCAAAGAAAAAAGTAATTGTCAAAAGACTTTCTGCTATACAAAATTTTGGAGCAATTGACATACTCTGCATGGATAAGACCGGAACATTAACTCAGGATAAGGTTATCATGGAAAAACATGTAGACGTTACAGGAGAAGACAGTGAAAATGTGCTCCGTTATGCATATCTAAACAGTTATTATCAGACAGGGCTAAGAAATCTGCTTGACAGGGCAGTGCTCGAACATAGGGAATTCGATGTTGAAGGTGCGTGCCGGCTGGTAGATGAACTACCATTTGATTTTCAGCGCAGGCGTATGTCTGTTGTAGTAGAATTTGAAGGAGATCATGTCCTGATTTGCAAGGGTGCGGTAGAAGAGATTTATTCTTGCTGTAGTTACTACCAGTTGGATGATGAAATTTATCCTCTTATAGATATGATCAGAGATGATCTTTTTGATGAAGTTGCACGTTTGAACAATGAAGGATACCGAACCCTTGCTGTTGCTTACAGAGAGTTTCCACGCGAAAAGATACGTTTTTCTACAAAAGATGAATCATCTTTAATACTTCTTGGTTATTTAGCTTTTCTCGATCCACCAAAGGATTCTTCTTCCAGAGCCATAAAACTTTTAAAGGAAAACGGGGTTGGGGTTAAAATTCTGACAGGTGATAATGCTCTTGTTACCGGTAAAATATGCCGCCAGGTTGGGTTTGAGGTCAATCACATTGTTACCGGAGAAGAATTGGAACGTATGTCCCGGAAGGAATTTGAAAAGTCTGTTGCAGAAGCGAATGTAATGGTTAAACTATCACCATTACAAAAAGAAAGAGTAATAGAATCATTACGCATAGATAGCAAGCATGTAGTAGGCTATATTGGTGATGGTATTAATGATGCACCGGCTTTGCGTGCTGCTGATGTGGGGATTTCTGTCGATTCTGCTGTTGATGTGGCAAAGGAATCCGCTGATATAGTACTTTTAGAAAAAAGCCTATTAGTCCTCGAAGATGGAATTATTGAAGGCAGAAAGGTTTTCTCTAATATTATAAAATATATCCGCATGGGAGCAAGTTCCAATTTCGGCAATATGTTTAGTGTGCTCGGAGCAAGTTATCTTCTTCCTTTTCTGCCAATGCAGCCTGTACAGATTCTTTTGAATAACCTGTTATATGATTTTTCACAAACAGGCATCCCTACTGATAATGTAGATGAGGAACAGATTGCAAAACCACGAAAATGGGATATCGGAAACATAAAATGGTTTATGATCGTAATCGGACCGATAAGCTCAATTTTTGATTATGCAACATTTGCTTTAATGTGGTTTATTTTCAATACCCGGGCATTTCTTGAAGTAGCAACCGGTACAGCCGGACGGGAGATATATGCACAACTTTTTCAGACAGGGTGGTTTGTGGAATCTCTGCTTACACAAACACTAATTGTTCATATTATTCGAACAAAACGCATTCCTTTTATTCAGAGCCGTGCTTCCATGACTATGACACTAACCACGCTTGCTGTTATGGCAATCGGGGCATGGTTGCCTTATTCTCCATTTGCATCAACATTCGGATTTGTGCCTCTACCGCTTAGCTATTGGGGTTGGATAGCCGTGTTTCTTTTTATGTATATTATTATTACACATAAGATCAAAAAGTGGTTTTTCAAAAAATTTGGAGGTGAATAAATTATGCTGCATACAATTCTTCAGGCATTGGAAGATGGCCGGGTAATTGAGCTACCTGACAACGATAAAAAAGATGCTTTTGAAGTTTTAGCAAGCTTGCTGGAGGCCGTGCCATCTATTCCGGCTGGAACAGATATTGTTGGCGCGGTCCTGTCACGTGAGAGTATTTCTAACACTTCTCTGGGCAATGGATGGGCATGTCCCCATGCTCCTGTCCCATTTGATGGTGAGTTATTATGTGCTATAGGCTGGAGCCCGCAGGGAATAAAATATGGTAAACAGGACGAACCTCTTGTAAGGTTGATTATAATGTTTGTTGTCCCTGAAAATCAGAGAAGTCGTTATATTAAGGAAGTCTCAACTCTTGTTAAGGTAATTGAAAAACATCCTGAATGTAGAAATCTTGAAAATGTAGAGAATTTAAACGCTATACGTCTAAGATTGCTGGATATGGCAAATTTTGCTATGGAAAATGGCGGACCGGATACCCGTGCTAAGATGATTGAATTGAAGACAAAGGCTGCTGTTATTCCAGCGATTGTACCAGAATTCGAAAACATGATAATTGAACCACTCATGATTATATCGGGACCCGGGATTGAACCTATTGTTCTAACACAGAACAAAGAATTATTTGATATTACTAAAGAAGATAAAATACTTGCTACAGTTATTGCAGAAAAAAACTGGCATACTCTGAATGGATGGCGAATTGTGCGTAGGAGCAGTACAAATTATCAAGCGGATATAGTAGTTTATGATTGCTTTGCTATAAGGTCGGCCAGGAATAGTACAGTATGACAAGTAAATAATTTTCATCCGGATTAAAAACATACTTAAGTAAATGCATTCTTATTGGTTATAAATTTATTGAACTCTTCATTTCTTTAAATGCCTTCTCAACGCTTCTTTTTTAATCGTTTATCCGGCTACTGTCAGCACCAGCACAAGTGAAAGAACCAGGGTTAGAAGACCATAGCCAACATATGCATTGAGCCGTCCATGGTGCATAGCAGCTAACGCGTAAGCGATTTTTAAAGCACCTGACCGCAAAGGCGTAATGACTGAGCGATCAACGATATGAACTTCCTCCCTGCGCCGGCGAATAGCAGCGCGGAAATGGGCTTCAACAGTAGCCTGTGTATCTTGAGTGGTAGGTCGCAGGATAGTATCGAAAATCACCCTAACAGGGTTGGAGAATCCTGTAGCAGTGTAAGTCATTTCAGGGAGCAAGCGCCGGATGCCACCATCCCAGCGTTGGTTGCGTATCACGCAACGGTCTCGCGCCAAACCAAATCGTACCACAACGAATACAATTGCAAGAAGAATGATCAATACAGGAAACATATACGAGGTTGACATAGCGAAGACAACCGGATTGTGCTCGCCACCACGATGCATTACAACCAATCCTTGTCCCGGGAAAACCTCCTGTCCAACCTGTGCTCCAAGATCACGGAACTCAGCTGCGAATTCAGGCTTTAGTTTTATATGATCCGGACTCGTAGCGAAAAAAGGCGGTGTAAGCGCTTCCACAGCACTCGCCTGTGTGATCGGTTTGAGGACACCATCAAGCGCTGAAATTACAAATGTCGGTAACACACCGAGCAGGAGGCAGAACACCATTAACACTACCATTGGCGAGGTCATTGATCGTGCGGCCTCGGTAGTTTTTTCTGCATGAGCCGAACGTGATATCCCAAGAAAGCCCATAGCAAAAGCTTTTACAAAACATGTAACTGCAAGAGCAGCAGTAAGTGCTAATATGGCGCCACAGAGTGCAAAAACCACTTTCACGCTTACTGATGAAAGTTCGGCGCTTCGCAGCATTGTTTGCAGTGTGAGCCATTCGCTCACAAAGCCATTAAAAGGCGGAAGGGCTGAAATAGAAAGAGCACCTGCAAGAAAACAAAGAGCGGTTAATGGCATACGACGGATTAATCCACCAAGTTGGTCAAGGTGACGGACACCCACCTTCATATCTACTGTAGCTGCGCTGAGAAACAGAAGGGCCTTGTAAAACGAGTGATTGGCCATATGATAGAAAGCAGCAACAAAAGCGATAGTCGCAATTAGAGTATGACCTGTTGCGGTAAACACAAAACCCGCGCCCAATCCTGCAGTGACTATACCTATGTTTTCTATAGAACTATGGGCAAGCATCACCTTCAGGTCGTTTTTTGTCGTCGCGTAAAGAATACCGACAAAGGCAGAGACTGTGCCGATAATCAATGTAATCAAACCGGGACCAGTCATTGTCATTGGCAATATATCCATATTAATACGCACAATGCCGTAAAGCCCCAGATTCAAAATGACGCTGGAGAGCAGCGCTGAAATATTGCCTGGCGCAACAGGATGTGCGCGCGGCAGCCATGCATTAAAAGGTGCCAGTCCTGCTTTTACTCCAAACCCGAAAAAAGAAAGCAGAAAAATAGCCCATTGTAATCCTTCCGACATACCCCGGGATGTACTTTTGAGAGCAGGGAAAGACAAACTATCTGCAGGAATAGCGAGTAGAAGCAGCGCAATGGCAGCGGCCAATGTTCCGGCCTCGCCCATTGCCAGCATCAAGTAGCCAGCTGCTGTATGCTCTTCATCCCTGTGCTCAAAATTAACGAGAAGATAGCTCAGGATAGACATCGCTTCCCATGCAAGCAAAAACATCAACACATCACTTGCGAACAGGATTAAACCAATCGATAAAAAAAGTGACAGATACCAAATATTGAAAACTTTCAAACTGTAATGGCCCAGATAGTGTTTCAAATAACCAGAGGAAAAGACGGAGACCGGCAAAAAAATCAGAGCAGTGACAACAAGAAAAAGAGCTGAAAGCTTGTCCAATGAAAGTTCTAACGTTCCCAGCACAGGTATAGTCCAAAGCGAAAACCGGAATGTGTCTCCCCCAAGCAGAACCGTCCCGGCGCTCAAGAGAAGTGCAAGCGCAGCAACTGACCCGAACCATGCAAGCACATTAGGACACCATCGCTCCGGGATAAGAATAGTCGTTACGACTCCAGTGACTAACAGCCAAAAAAAGATTTGAAACAAAATATCCGAGCTTATCATTGTTTTTTTACCTCTTCATGCTTTAGGCTCACGGACTGTGTAATCAGTGATGCCGGAGGTTTGAGTCCAGCAACTACGAGTAGCGCGTGCAAGATAGCAAGAGGAGGAGGAGGTTGACCGGGAACTTCAACATCAACCGGAAGAAACTCGCTTATATTTTCATCACATACGAAACTCGGGCTGAAGACACCTCCTGATAGCGCACATGCTCCCACGGCTATTACCCACTTTGGCATTGGTATTGCGTCATATACTTTCCGGAGCGGTTCCCGCATGTGGTCAGTAAGTGGCCCAACTATAAGTAATACATCAGCTTCCCGTGGGGTCGGTGTGATGAAGAAGCCCAGGCGATGCATATTATAATAAGGATTGTTCAACTGACGAACTTCATTCAGACATGCACCACAATCACCGGTGTCAACAACAATAATGTTAAGAGACCGATCAAAAGCCCGAACAAATTTTTTCCTTGTTTCTATGATATTTGTGTCTGTAGCCCATTCATAACCTTGCTGCCAAGCTATGGGCAATGTTACACCACGAATGCATCTGTAACAGTGCACACAGCGGCGGTAATCAACCACAAGCTTGTGATTTTGAAAGCTGAGTGCACCAACCGTACAGCGTTTGACAAGCTCACTGGCTTGTTTTTCTGGATAATCCCCGCCAAGTGGCAAGCCTGGAGATACTCCTGGTGCTGTTTCCTCTCGGCCTGGATAACAAGTTGTTTTGATACCGGTTGCCAATCCTTTTCTAACCCACTGGCTCATATCTCTTTTCTCCCATTTATCGTTTTATCGATCGTTTTCAGCTACCGAAAGATCGAATGTTGCCAGAATAATCGGGAAATCCTGAAAAGCGAAATTTTCCGCAGCCACGTGAAAACCATGCCAATTTACAAACGAAGGTGTAATGAGGCGGTACCGGGAAACACGCCCATCTTCTCCTATGCGTAACCAATGAAAAGCCGCACCACGTGGTGCCTCGACCCATCCCAGTGCTGAACCGGGTTTGATTCGTACCTCAGAAAAAACCGGACCTCCCGGCAACGAAGCTGTTGCCTGCTCCATAATTTTTACCGACTGCCGTGCTTCTTCAAACAGGACACGCAGCCGGGCATAACCGTCGCCTTCCTGCTCACATGGCACCTCAAAAGTATATGCTTCGTAACCCGAGTATGGTTGAACTTTACGCAAGTCACGTGTAATTCCTGATGCACGGGCAACAGGCCCTACAAGGCCGTGTTTCATAGCCTCCAGTTGATTTACAATTCCGACTTCTTCCAGCCGGTCGAGAAAGCTACTGGAAACTCGCAGCATTTCTTCCAGTCTGTCAAAGCGCTTAAGAATAGCCTTTGCCTGTTGAACTGCCTCGTGGCAGACTGAATCGTCAAACTCCTTGTTTAATCCTCCAGGAACTGCCAGGCCAAAGAGATATCGGTGTCCTGTAAACCAACCTGAAAGCCGCAGCAATTCCTCCTCCATTATTGCGGCCTGACTGGTGGCTACAGCCAGAGCGGTTGACTCGCAGATTTCCTGTACAGCGCCTACATGATGACGTAGTCGCTCCAGTTCTGCTAAAAGAACGCGGAGAACTTGTGCCCGCTCAGGAACTTTTATACCACAAATATTTTCGATCGACTGGACAAATGCAAGCGAATGGGCAAAAGCTGTAGTTGCTGCAAAACGTTCGGCCAGCAGCAAAGTGCTTTCAGTTGTAAGCCTCTCAGCAATTTTTTCGATAGCTCGATATTTATAAAATAGGCGGGGTATTGTACGTATCACATCTTCACCAACGGTTTCCAGCAAGAAATGCACTGGTTCAGTTACACCGGAAAATTTCGGCCCAATCGTCATGCCAAAAGCCCCGGGTGCTTTTACAATGAGATTGGGCTTCCACTCGAGATCAGGCATTCGATGCTCTACTGATTTTTTTCCATCAAAGCTATGGAGCATCGGTCTTAGTTTTTCCTGCCACCTCTCATTGTGAAGCACAAAATCTCCGAGACGTGGATGACCGGCAAAATATAGTCCAAAGAGGTCTTCTGCTTCACGTTCATGCCAGTCAGCAGCATGTAAGAAACCGCTAATGCTGGGAAAAGCGGGATCAGATAGCGGCTGGTGTGTTAGAATGTATATCCAACCCGGCTCGTGGTCGCTATAAAATACATAGCGTAGCTCCCAGTCCGAAGAACCTTCCTCAACTATCAGACCGGCGAAGACGTAATGCATTTCTAAACTCAACCATTTACAAACATCTGGAATATCCTCTAACTCACATTCCATTTCACATAATGAATGACTGAGATCAAGGCGGGGCTTAATGTCCGGCCAATGTCTGATAGCAATTTCCTGAATGTTATCTAATGTCATGTGCTGTTCACCTCTCAAGGGCAGATGCTCCGAGGCGCAATAACTGATGAAGGGGTTCAGGAAGATAAAAGCCTAACCAGATCACAAGCAAAGCTGTTACGAGGAGCACCACCAAACAACTTGCCGGCAAGCGTACCTTTAGCTTTGCATCGCTATTGCTTCCACCAAAAACCATTTGGTTAATGTGCTGTAAAATTCCAAAGAACCCGATTGCTATAAATAAAACCAGCAGCGCCATTTCTATAAAACGGCCTTCAGACAGACCTGCTCTGAAGATAGAAAACTCGCTCAGGAATACTACAAAAGGCGGAGCACCGGCGATAGCCAGTCCACCCAGGAGCAGGCTCGCACCGGCAACAGGCGATGTGCGAATGAGACCGCGTACCAGGGAGATTTCGCGAGTGCCGACTGCCAGGAGTGCTGCGCCTGCAGCGAAAAAACAAAATGATTTGGTAAGCGTATGGCTAAAAGCTTGATATAAAGCTCCATAGTGTGCAGAAGAAGTGCCAAGGCCTGCAGCCAGCAGAATAATACCCATGTGTTCCACTGTGGAAAATGCAAACATCCTTTTGTAATCGCTAACTTGTAGCAAAAGAAATGCAGCAGCTCCAACCGATAGCAGACCGAAGACGATCGCATACACCTCTGCATGAGTTCCAGGAGCAGCCTTGAGAACCGGGAAAAGTCGCAGAATCACATAGAGCACAGCAGTAGTCTCAACACCGGACAACAAGGCACAGACTGGCGACGGCGCCTGACTGTGAGCATCGGGTAGCCAGGTATGCATCGGTACGAGCCCGGCTTTTGTACCAAGTCCTACCAGAATCATTACGAACGCTACCTCTAACAGGACAGCAGGCATTCGCGGCGCAGCAGCAACGAGACCATCCCATGTATAAGTGCCACCGCCTGCAGCCTGCATTGTGGCGAAAAGCATCAAAAAACCAAGCAAACCCACAGCAGCGCCCATAAGTGAGAGCACAACATATTTCCATGCTGCTTCAAGTGCTTCGTGTGTATTTTCAAAGCACACCAAAAGGGCTGAGCATAGTGTTGTCAATTCCACAACGATCCAGACCAGAGTCGGTTCTACCAGAACAGGGATGGCAAGCATCGAAAAGATGAAGAGATTGAAATTCGCGTAATAAAGGCGCAGACGTCCGGGTTTATGAGAATTCATCGACATGTAGCCTAACGAAAAGAAAGCTGCCATTGCTCCGACAAAGGCGATCATGAGAAGCATAAGCACACTTAACCCGTCTACCGCAATCCATTTCGGGAACACTGATATAGGCTGGCCTGTGCTCACAACCTGTTCGGCGAGTTGCAGACTTATAAAAAATATTGCTGAGGACGAAGCGACGGTAACAACTGATGCAAGCCGTGGCAAAGGCAGGAAGGACAGGGCTGCAGCTGCTAAAGGTAGAATAAGAAGAATAATTACATTCATTGACCTGTCTCCTCCAGCGCTTCATCGGTTGTACGTTCTTTAAGCCTTGCCATTGCACCAACTTCGGTAGTGCCGATATGCTGATGGACTGCACGGATAAGGACGCCTGTAATAAAAACGATGATTAGGCCGTCTGTGGCAATAGCAAGTTCCACAAGGAGTGGCAATGTACGGGCTAGACTTATACCCGCAAAAAAAGCGCCGTTTTCCATCGCCAATAAGCCGATAAGTAGAGGCACCGCTTCACGCCGTACTGCGAGCGTATAAGCTCCCAGAAAAAGCACAGCAAATCCGATTGGAATATTCGGCCCGCGAAATTCAACCGCTATTGCTTGCTGCAACGGGATAGTAAGAAAATAGGCTATGATTACAAGCGCCAGCGAAATAAGAAGTGATGAAGGGATATTCAATACCTGGTCGATCTCGCGGCGGGTATAGACTTCTTCATGCACTGTTTTCCGTAGAACCCAGGGAATTAAAATTGCTTTTGCGACCACATTCACAAGAGCAACGCCATAAAGATGCAAAGAGGAGTGCCGAAGTCCAAGCAGGAAAGCGGATACTGCCAGCAGCAATGATTGTGTGATAAAAAGTGTTAGTGTCCCCTTTGCCTGACGTGTAGCGACAATGCCGAAAGCAGTGAGTAGAAATAGACCACCTGCGAGCATATTCAGTGAATCCAGAATTGAAACTGCTATTAAATTATCATTTATCATGGTTTCATCAAAGAGAAAATAACCTCATAAGCATTGCTGCCACCGATGTAACGAAGGCGCTACCCAGAAATTCGGTAATGCGAAACAAACGAAGTTTGGCCAGCGATGATTCGATGATAACGAGCACCAGAATAAAAATAAATATTTTGAAAAGGACAAGTGGAACAGCTAATAGCACATTACCAAACGTCTGTTTGTAGGCAAGCCCCCATGGTGTGACGAGAACGTTGAGAAAAATACATAGCAGCACAAACAACTTCATATAACCACCCCATTTTATCAGGGCTGCACCTTTGCCCGAGTATTCCAGCATTTTAGACTCGTCGATCATAGCTAATTCAAAGTGTCCGGAAGGATTGTCAACCGGAATACGCCCGGTCTCTGCGAGGATTAGCATGAAGAAAGCAGCCATCAGGAGCACATGTGATGGTTCCAGAAAATTTGATGGTGGCGACATCCAGCGTTTTTGTACAATATAGGGGATGGTAGAATCAGCAACAAAAGCAACCGTGAAGAATACAATAATAAACACAGGTTCTGCCAGGAAACCAACCATACGTGTCCGGCTTGCACCCATAGGGCCATAAGGGTTAGCAGTGTCAACTGCAGCTAGTGTTTTAAAAAATCCACCGAGTGCCAGCACAAAGCCGCCACCCACCATATCAGCCATAAACGCAAAAAAGAGTGGATAATCTGTGAGAACCGGGATGAGTAGTGTGACAAAAATAGGAGTGATAAATGCAATATACGGTGTAGCACGGAAAATCCAGGAACTTTCCTCAGAGATTACCTCATCTTTTTGGAAGAATTTCCACAGATCGCGATAAGGCTGGAAAATACTGGGACCACGCTTTGATTGTACAATTTCCTTTAGGCGATTTATCACGCCTGCAACAAGCGGCGAGAAAACAAGTACTACCAGTACTTGTAAGAGGTTGAAAAAAATGCGCTCAATCACGGACCGACTTCTCTGACCGTTACTTTGCCAGACGGTCTTTTATACTGAGCGTTATAGGCAGCCACCAATGAGCGTTCCATAACCTTCCCAAGTTTGTTTCTGATGGGATCGTCGGGCTTACCGACTCCCGCATTTTCTCAAACTATAGGAGTTATCAGCCCCAGGAGGGCGGCGCTTCAAGGCGAACTCCATCGCCTACGATAAAAAGAATACTACCACAATTTTGATCAATGTGCAAGTTTTTTTTAAACCGGTTTACTTTACTACAATTACCGAGCATGGAGCGAGCTTCGTAATGTTCTGTGATGTCGAGCCCCACACCCTTCCAAATATCTTAGAATGCCCCATGAATCCGATTACAAGAAGGTCGAAATTACCTTCTTTTGCATATTGTACTATTGTTTCAACTTCATGGCCTGCCAGAATCTTTGTGTGAAGTTCAATACCCTCTTTTGTTGCTTCTTCGATTGCTTCCTCATTGAGTTTCTTAAAGAACCCGTTTGCCTCTTCTTTGTATTCAACTACTTCGCCTATAGTTGCTGCATAATGTGGAATTTTTTCTTCCACTGAGAGGCTGTAAAGTTTTGCATCATATTGCTTTGCAAGATCTATTGCAACTTTCAGTGCATGTTTAGATCCTTCTGAGCCATCGTATGCAATCAATATCTTTTTATACATCAATCCCCTCCTGTCCCTATTGATGTTTTTGAAATTTGGCCTTATCGATACCTCCGTCAAAAGGTCAGATAAAACCGCACATTCCCCCATAAAAATCATGCCAAGAAATCAAAATTTTCATTGTAAAAAATCCTTTTTTATAGTCTCTCTTGCCTTTTTTCTGACAATGCCTTCTTCTGAATCGGGCAAGTCTATTGTAATTAATTACATTAATGGGTTTTCCCTTGCTTTAATGTAATCAGAAAAATGCCACCGATCAGAGTCAGGAAACCCGCGTATAAAAATCCTGCAGCTGGTGAAACCTTTGTCCACAAAATACCGACTACAAAGCTCGATATAAAATCTCCAACTCCGTTAACCATTGATAGTGCTCCATAGCCGGTGCCTCTCAAATTTTCTGGCAAGAGGTCACCTGACAAAGCCCTTTCCATGGAATCAACGATTGCTATATAAATGCCAGCGAGAGAAAATAGTATGAACATAGCCCAAAGCTTGGGAGGTTCAAAAATAAAACCCAGACACATCAAAGAGAACCCATAATCACTTAATAGGCTTGTTAGACCTATTCCCAAAATGCTTTTAGTCAGCCATTTATTTTTCACAGGCTTTCTCCATTTTGAGATCAATATCAATCAATTTCAGGTTCACGCGACCTCCTGTAAGATATTTCGGCAAAACAGCTTTATTAGCAAATTTTTTTGTCAATCCTGGATTACCGTTTGTGATGTCATATATATCCGGGAAGACCTCTTCTACTAAAGCGTTGGCTTCGCCTATGGTTTGCATGGTTAATAAGAATGAGTCGTACTTTGATAGATTTTTTATCCGCACTTTTGGCAAAAGCCAGAGACAGTATTCAAGACATGCTGTAAAATTGTAATCAGACATCTCCCAGCTCTGCCGGCTTGCTGTAATTATGATTGCAAGGTCTTTTAAGGGTGTCAAAAATGCGTTAATTCTGGGAGTCACAGATTCAAGGTGGTCAAGTATTATACAGAATTTCTTATGTCCGATATTATTAAATATCATATTTTTCATTTCCCTTGAATTTACCTCTTTTAGATCGCTTTGACGACAAATCTCTCTAATTCTTTTATATTTGTCTATATTTGCAAGGGTTCTGGAACGTTGCAGCAGAACCTCGGCGATGGGCAGGAGGATTTCTTTAAGTGTCCTGCTTTCCCTGCAAAATACAGGTATTAATGAAGTATTCATATCCATCCAATTTTGATATATATGTTCAAGAATTGCAGTTTTACCGACTCCCTCTGGCCCGTAGATATGAAAGGATTTCATTTTGTTGATATATGATTTAATTAGACTGATTTCATTATCTCTTCCAATAAGTTTACTCATAAAGCAAATCTTTAAATAAAAAACTCCTACCAATTTTATTAGTAGGAGTTATCAGTCCTGATTCAGGACATTTAAAAAAACGAACTCCATCGTTCCGTATTGCTAATTCATATCCGGAGGCGTTAGTATTTTAATTTTTATTCCTCTATATGCCTCCAGAAAAACACCTCTTCCAGGGGAATTTTTGCTATTTTTGGCTTTGTTTTCATGCCCAATGCTTTTTCCATCTGGATCTTCTTCTCTATCACAGCAACGTTTTTTCTTGATGAAATAACAGTATCAGGGTTCACCGATATAGAAGTAGCTCCACACCGTATCATGAATTCAAGATAATCTGGATACACGCTTGGAGCCTGTCCGCAAATAGAGGTAGTCACTCCATATTTCCTGCAGACAGTCATCGTATAAGCAATTGCTCTCAGCACCCCGAGATTTCTCTCATCATATAATTCCTGCACGGATGTGTCGTTTCTGTCAACACCAAGAACCAGCATGGTCAGATCATTTGTACCGAAGCTTACGCCATCGATCCCTTCCCTGCAAAACTCATCTATCATAAAAACAGCACTCGGCACCTCGACCATAATCCAGAGCTGGAAACTATTATCATTCCTGTGGTCTAATCCCTCTTCGCGCATTATATTCACTGTCTTTCTGAAAACCTCAAGGGTTCTGACAAAAGGTACCATAACCCAGATATTGGTAAACCCCATCTTTTCCCTTGCCTGTCTGATGGCTTTTAGCTCGAGCCTGAATATGTCATCCTCTTTTACATATCTGTATTCTCCCCTGTATCCGATCATTGGATTAGGTCCGACATGTTCCCGCTCATATTTTTCTCCGCCGGGTAATTCAAGAAACTCATCAGGTTTGAAATCGAGAAATCTGTATACGACAGGACGCGGAAAGAATGCCTCGGCTACCTGCCCTACGCCATTGGCAAATCTATCGATCATCACCTTTTCCCCGCCTTCTTCTATAAGAAACCTTGGGTGTTTACCGATGCCGAGCATCAGATGTTCTGCTCTTAAAAGTCCAACTCCGTCAGCATTAGTTTCACGGGCTATTTTTTGGGCGATTTCCGGTATAGAAAGATTTACATAGACTTTCGTTGCGGTAACAATCTGTGAAGACATGTCAACCGGCGCTTCAGTGGCCGCTATTTTTGTCTCCTTTATCTCCTCAACAGTGCCTTTGAATACAAGGCCGCGCTGTCCATCTATCGTCACCAGCTCGCCGTCTTTCAGCACTTTTGTTGCATTTTCAGTTCCGACAATACAGGGTACGCCGAGTTCCCGGCTCACTATAGCAGCATGGCATGTTTTTCCACCAAGATTAGTAATGATTGCTGAAGCGACTTTCATCGCAGGAACCCAGTCCGGTGTAGTCATTTCTGTTACTAATATATCTCCCTTTTGAAAGCCTGATATATCTTTTATATTTAAGATAACCCTGACCTTTCCTGAAACCCTGCCCGGGCTGACGCCAATGCCTTTTACGATTACATCTTTTTCCACAACTTCCTTTGTCTCTTCGGTTTTTATTGCCTGTTCAGCACCGTGGACTGTCTCCGGCCTTACCTGGAGTACGAAAAGTTCGCCTTTTTCATCCATGGCCCATTCTATGTCCTGCGGTTTGCCATAATGTTTTTCAATCTTTACACCATACTGTGCAAGGCGGACTATCTGCTCGTCAGTAAGCGCGGGAATATCCTGCATGTCTTCAGCCACCACCTCCCATTTTGTTCCGCCTTTCCTGTCGGATACAATCTGCCGTCCCTTCTTCACTACTTGCTTTTCGATGATCCTGAATTTATCCTTGCTTACAACGTACTCGTCAGGAGTCACCTGACCGCTTACTATAGCCTCGCCCAATCCCCACGAAGCGTTAATGACTACCCTGTCCTTGGCCCCGCTTACAGGCTCGATTGTGAACATAACGCCTGATGCTTTTGAAAAAAGAAGTTGCTGGACCGCGACGCTGATAAGAATATCTCTGTGCGAAAAACCTTTTTCTTTGCGGTATGCGATAACTCTTGGAGTGAAAAGGGAACTCCAGCATTTTTTGATGCTAATTAGCAGGTTCTTTCTGGTGACATTAAGAAAAGTATCCTGAAGTCCGGCGAAGCTTGCGCCCGGAAGATCTTCTGCTGTTGCGGATGAACGAACTGCAACAGGGATTTCCTTCTTTCCCGTGTTTTCACAGAGCTTTTCGTATGAGTTTGAAATTATTTCTTCTATCTCTGATGGCATTGGCAAACCCTCAATGTAAGCGCGTATTTTTCTGGAAGTTTCCTCCAGTGATTTCATGTCGGATTCATTAATTTGAGAAAGAAGTGATTCGAGCTTCCGGTCTGCTCCGGTATTTTCCAGGAAAACTTTATACGCATAAGCTGTTACTGCAAACCCGTCGGGAACCGGTATGCCGAGCATCCCCCACACTTCCCCGAGGTTGGCGCACTTTCCGCCTACCAGCGGGATGTCCTCTTTCCTGAGATCCTTAAACCAGAGAATCAGGTCATTCTTCATGGACTTTCTCCTTTCTTTTTCTTGGCTTATGAATTATGTTATTGATCCCTCGGGCAACATAATTTAAATATTAGAGTTGCAATTTTAGTTGTTTCCGGCATTTGCTCTTAACCTTTTTTTATAATGTTTTCCATCTGTGCGAAAAGATCAATGATATTGTCTATCCGGGGGTCAAGAACTTCTTCGAGGTCTTCTGAAACCTCGCCATAGCCTCTTAATTTCTTTGCCTTTGAGCCTTCAAGCACCTCCCAGCAATATGCAAGGTTTGCCATTATTTGACCGCTTGCCTTCAATTGTTTCCCTTCAAGGTATAACTGTTCCGCAAGACTTCTTACTTTCTCTCTCATTATCTTAATTATCTCGATAATTTCATTTCTGGCGCCGGGTGAGATATCATTATCTATCTCAAGCAAAATTCCCTTATAACCATCGCTGTTTATCATCATCTCGATTTCAAATGTTATTTCTTCAAGAACTCTGAAAGTTGCCGAGAGACCTCTCCTTTGGGGTTCATTAAGAATTGCCTTTTTATTAAACTGATCTTTTTCCATTGGAAGCTATAAAAACTCCGACTGATCTTTGAACAGAAGGATTTATTAATCCCGATATACCGGACATTGTAATGGAACAACTGGATTAAAGTTTTAGAAAAATTTTAGATAGAAACCTTTTTCTGTATCTCGAGCAGTTTTCCTCTAACTGCATCTATCTGGTTGAGTATATCGGTCACCTGTTTTCTTCTTTCTATTGCCTTTTCTTCCCCGCCTGTTCTTTGTGTTATACCTTTATTTATGGCGTTTCTAATTCCTTCAATTGTGGCTTCTATTCTGCGCAACATTTCCCACCGGAAGTCAAGTTTAGCTTTCTCGAGTCTTTTTTCAAATTCATCCGCAACTCTTGCAGCATGGAGATCTGTTACACTGGTTAAATATTCTTTCATTTTGTTTAGAATGATTTTCTCACCAATAAATTTTGGCAATAGCAAAGTAACAGAGGATGTGACAATTTCAATTGCTCCTGGTTGTTCCTGAAATCTAAAATAGAACTCTGCTTTTGATGTCCACATTGCTTCTGCTTTCACAGCATCGTATGGAACTTCAAATAAATCAGAGGAAAATTTGTGCAATGAATCAACTATATCATCAATCTTTGTTACAAATCTTTTACATGATGATTCAAATGTCTTTGCAAGCTTTTCATCTTCTATAATACGGAAAGGAAGGAAGGATTGTTTTACTTCAGATATGATTTCTGTCTTAAGGTTTTCTCTGAGTTCTTTCAATGACATATGCGAGCATTCTTTGTAACGATTTTCGATCATTTTGTAAATTTTGGAGATCAAATCCTGTCTGAAGAGCCTTAAATCTTCCTGAAGAACATTATTTACAATCTTTTTTACCTCTGCATCCAGCAATAAGTCAAAATCTCCTTTTTCTTCTAATACCTCTTTTTCTTTTTTCTCAAAGATTGCTATTTTTTCTTTTAGTTCCTCAACAGGCGTAAGAAGCGATTTCATCTCAAGCTCAAGTGTGAATCTTGTTTGAGAAAGTAAACGTAAAAGATTACTTACAACAGAAAGAATAAGAACCTTACCTTTTTCTTCCATGAGAAAATTATTTAAGACTTGCGAAAACTGTGGAAGACGGCTTTTATTAAGAATAGTTTCATCACCCGAGATTTTCCCCTCGAGTGCAAGTTTGCCTGAAATAGGAAAGATGCGAACTTCTGTACCCATTGGTTCCCTAAGGACATTCACGGAGAATTCAATTGCTTCACGAAGGTCCGGTTCGGAAAAATAATCTGCTTTGCTTAAAAGAAAAAATATTCTGTTTGAATATTCCCTGACATCTTTAAGGAAATCCAGTTCAGCTTTGCTTAGGGGCTGATCAACTGAAAGGAGAAAAAGCGCTGCATCTGATTTTGGCAGATATTGATATGCAACATCTGTGTTATGTTCATAAACAGAACCAACACCAGGTGTGTCTATTAATCGCACCCCGTCTTTTAAATATGGAGAAGGGTAGGTTATGACAACTTCCTGTACATCTTTCTCGTTTTTTGGATTTCCTTTTTCTGTAACATATTTGTGAAGATTCCCGGGTTCAATTGTAGTTACTCTTCCATCATTAAAATAAACCTTAATATCAAGAGTCTCACCGTAAATTATTATAGTTGCTATGGAGGTTAGCGGAACAACTGCTGTAGGCAATATCTCGGCTCCAAGTAATGCATTGATTAGAGTTGTCTTTCCCCTTTTGAACTGACCGAGAACAACAAGATTAAATACATTCTTCTCAATTTTCTCATTGAGCTCTTTACATACATCAGTTGGAACACCTTCAATTTTAATGCTTGAATTAATGCATTGTATTAATTCTTCCTTAAGGTATTTGTATTTATCAAGAACCATTCTGCCCTCCTTCCAATTCTATATTGAAAGATTTCCTTAAAACTAAAAAACTCCTACCAAAGAATTCTCTGGTAGGAGTTATCAGTCTCAATCTTGAGAGACGTTAAGCGAACTCCATCGCTTTTATGAAACTATTTTACCACAACTACAGTGCAAGGTGATAATTTTGTAATATTCTGTGAGGTCGAACCCCATACCCTTCCAAATATTTTTGAATGTCCCATAAAACCTATCACGAGTAAATCAAAATTACCTTCTTTTGCATAATGGACTATTGTTTCAACTTCATGACCAGCCTGTACTTTTGTGTGAAGTTCTATACCTTCTTTCTTTGCTTCTTCTATAGCTTCACTATTAATTTTTTCGAAAAATTCATCTGCCTCTTTTCTAAATTCTTCTATCTCGCCTATTGTTGCTGCATAATGTGGAACATTTTCTTCAACCGATATGCTGTGAAGTTCTGCATTATATTTTTTTGCAAGATTTATTGCTGTCTTTAAAGCTTTTTTTGCTCCATCAGAGCCGTCATTAGCTATAAGGATTTTTTTAAACATTGTTTTTATCCTCCTCTTTTAGTTCGGGTTGAAACCATTTTTGAGCTATTATTGTTGGTACAACTGCTGAAAGTATAACAGCAGTAACCAAAATTGTATATTGCTCCTGATTAATTATTTTATTAGTATATCCAAATAAAGCTGAAATAGTTCCGAATGTAAGACCTGTTGACATTAAAAGGGTGGTATACATAGCTTCTTTTTTATTGAATTTGAAAATTTTTGCAGGTGGCCAGACGCCAATAAACTTTGCAGCCATTTTTACGATAAGGAAAATAAGAATTAAAAAAGCGCTATTCCACATTGCGGAAAGCTTTACAAGCGAACCTGCTTTAAGAAAATAAAAAGGTGTTAACATAGTAAAGGCTGTAACTCTCATTCTATGGCTAAGTGTTCTGTTTTCAAGAAAAAAAGGAGCAAGCACCATGCCGACAAGATAGGCAGGTAGTACTGCTTCACTCTTTGCTACGAGAGCAAGACCGCCAAGTCCGAAGAGAAGAAGAAAAATAAACTTTGTCTCCGGTTCGCTAATACGGCTGCCAACTTTCTTAAAAAACCAGGGAGTAAATTTCGGTAAAATTAACAAAACAATAGAAGTTACAATAATAAACATGACCATAGTCCAATCATAATTTGCAAAGAAAGCGCCAAGAGCAAGAACAGTTCCAAGATCAGTGATAAAACAGGCTGCAAGAATTAATTTGCCAAGCTCGGTTTTATTATAGCCTGTTTCTATCATAACAGCATAAACAACCGCAACAGATGTGGTTGAAAGTGAAATACCGGCAATGGCTGCCTGCTGAAATGTCCAGCCTCCAATATAATAAGCATAAGCCATTGCACCTAAAAAAGGCATAAGAAAACTCAAGAAACCGATGCCAAAACTTTCTTTAAATCTTCTTTTTAGAATTTGAGGTTCGACTTCAGCACCTGCAAGGAATGTTAATAGAATACTACCAAAACCAGCAAGAAAATTAACCCATTCTGTTCTTTGGAGAGGTAGGAAATTTCCGCCTATTACACCTACCATAATCTCAAGCAAAGCAATTGATATTGCAATCCGTACTGAAAGCAAAGTTGCTGCAAGTGCCAATCCCATCCACAATGCTGCCTGAAGCCATTGATTATCCATAAGTCTCTCCTTTTTCAGTAAGGAAAAATATAAAAAAACCCCTACTGAATTAATGTAGTTCAGTAGGGGTCATTATTCCCATAAATATAAGGACATTTTATTGGCGAACCCCATCGCCGATAATATGTTATCAGAATTAGTTTTAAGTTGTCAAAAGTTCGAATTGCCTCATCAAAAATCTAACTGAAAATGATTC
>DYFC01000061.1 GCA_020725385.1 Nitrospira japonica
AGGCAATTCGATTAATTGAAAAGTTTGCTCCAAATTAGTAGAATAATGTTATTTAAGCTTCGGAATTCGGAATAACCGAATTGCCAGTTTTCAACAAAACAAAAAAAATTCTGGAGGTCTATAATGAAAAAGTTGAGTTTTCTTATATCCCTGACTTTAATAGTGGTAACTTTATCGGCATGCCCCCCGAGAAAAGTTGTCCAGCCAACACCTTCCGAGACATCATCTTCACAGCAAACAGCTATGGATACCTCGTCCAGACAAACCGGTATTTCCGACCAAAAAATGGCTGACATGAAACGCCCAGAGCATATAACTGAAACCCAGATTGCAAAAATAGAAACAACAGATGACAAATCAAAGGTTCAATTCAAAGAAGTAACAGATATGTTTGAAGATATTTATTTTAATTATGATGAGTATGTCCTTCAACCGGAAGGTAAAGCTATACTTGAAAATGTATCGAACTGGATGCTGAAAAATAAAAATACAGTTATTTCACTTGAGGGACATTGTGACGAAAGAGGCACAAATGAGTATAATCTCGCACTGGGCGACAAAAGAGCAAAATCTGCAAGAGATTACCTTATCGCACTCGGCATTCCTTCGGAAAGACTTCAGACTATAAGCTATGGAGAGGAAAAACCTGTTTGTACTGAAAGGACCGAAAGTTGCTGGGCTAAAAACAGACGTGTGCATATCGTTGTTTTGAAGGAGAAATAAAAAAGTGAATAGAATTATTAACTTCATTCCTAACCCGAGAATCAATTTGTTTGGTCTTTTATTAATAGCTGTAATTTCGACATTTTTTTCAGGTTGTATGACTTTGCAGGAAATGGAAATGCTTAGAAATGATATTAATAGACTTCAATCTGAAAATACTAATTTAAAAGCAGAGATTGAGAAAATAAAAGATAAGCCGGGTACCGGAACCGCAAGTGAAGAATCCTTCAATGCTATTAGAAAGAGCCAGGCAGAAATACGTTCGGAGCTTTCAGGTGTTGTAAAGGATTTGCAGATGCTCAGGGGCAAATATGAAGAGAACAAAGAATACAACGAGAAAAAACTCAGGGACACAGGTATAGAGCTTGATCTTTTAAGAGCCCAATCAAATACATATGAAGGCCAGATAAAAGAGCTTAAAAACAGGCTTAATGCTATTGAAAACTTTGTACATATTCAGAAAGAATCAGCCAAGGAAGCTCCAAAGCAGGTCGAAAAGAAGCAGGAGGAAACTAAAAAAGAACAACCTGTAGCACATGAGGAACAGACACCTAAAACCGAGATTGCATCCGCAAAAACCGCGAAATCAAGATATGATTCTGCTTATAACATGCTCGTCAAAGAAAAGAAATATAAAGAATCAAGAGAGTTGTTTGAAGCATTTATAAAGGATTTTCCAAAAGACCAGCTTACAGAAAACGCATATTTCTGGATAGGTGAAACCTATTATAATGAGAAGGATTTTGAAGGAGCAATTGTTGCATATGAAAATTTCTTAAAAAAATATCCTAAAAATCAAAAAGTACCCGCTGCTTTGTATAAACAAGCTTTATCTTTTATAGAAATCGGTGATAAAAAAAGCGGCAAATTAATTCTTGAACAGATAATCGAGAAGTATCCTAAGTCTCCTGAAGCTGAAAAAGCGAAAGCAAAACTTGCCGAAATTGATAAGCAACCTGCAAAGAAACCGATCTTGAAAAAGAAGAAGAAATGAATCAACTCAGGGATGGATTCAAGCGCAAAATTGATTATATGCGCATTTCCATAACTGACAGATGTAATCTCCGGTGCATATATTGTATGCCTGCGGGCTTGCCAAGACCTATTCAATATAAAGAAATATTGAAGTATGAAGAGATAGTAAGAATAGTTAAAATTGCTATTTCATCCGGTGTTAGAAAGATAAGACTAACAGGTGGGGAGCCACTTATAAGAAGGAATGTTGTTAATCTTGTAAAGATGCTTAAGGGGATCAAAGGGATTGAGGAGCTTAGTCTTACCACAAATGGTATTTTTCTTGCAGGCTATGCTGAAGAACTTGCCGGAGCAGGTCTTGATAGGGTTAACATAAGTCTTGATTCACTTGATCATGAAAAATATAAAACTATTACGGGTGGAGGCAATCTTGATGATGTATTAAAAGGCATAGAAGCTGCCGAAAAACAGGGCCTTATACCTATAAAAATAAATATGGTTCCTGTTAGGGGAATCAATGAAAATGAAATTGCAACTTTTGCGAGCCTAACATATAGATCACCTTATCAAATAAGGTTTATAGAATTTATGCCATTTGGCTCACGTGAATCATGGACACCCGAGAGATTTATATCTATGGATGAGATCAAATCATTCGCCGAAAAAGCAGGCGTTTTACATCCTGTAGATGTAAAAAAGTCCGGGCCAGCCCGTTATTATAAATTTGATGGAGCATCGGGTGTTTTAGGATTCATAAGCCCTCTCAGTAATCACTTCTGCGATGAGTGTAATAGGCTGCGATTAACTGCAGATGGAAAATTAAGACCATGCCTTTTTTCAGAGACTGAAATAGATTTAAAACCTGCCCTTAGAAATAGATTTTCTTCTGATGAAGAAATAGAACGTCTTATTAATCTTGCCGTACAGATGAAGCCCCGGGGTCATAATATAAATCTTGCTGATGAGAAACGTACCAGGCTGTTTTCTTCATTAAGGAATATTAGACCCATGTATAAGATAGGTGGTTGATAACGCCTTTTTGTGTTCCGTATTATTTAGAATGTCTTTATTGATAAAATGGAAAAATGTATATTACTGTTTGTTAAATATCCTGAAAAAGGTAAAGTGAAGACCAGGCTTGCAAAAGACATCGGTCAGGATTTTGCGTTGTATCTTTATGAGAATTTTGTACTTGATATTCTTGAGAAACTTTCCGGATGCTCTCATAATCTGATAATTTACTACTATCCCCGGAGAGATATTAGCTCTGTTAAAAAATGGCTTGGAGATAGATATTTTTATAGTCCACAAAATGGTGAAAACCTTGGAGAAAGAATGAGGAACGCTTTTGATAATGTTTTTTCAGAAGGATTTTCAGAGGTTATTATTATTGGCAGCGATATTCCTGATTTGCCAATTGAATTGATAGATAAAGCTTTTAATGAAATGGATAAGCATGATGCTGTAATAGGTCCATCTTATGACGGAGGATACTATTTAATTGGAATGAAAAAAGAAAAATTTCTGCCGGAAATATTCGAAAAAATCGAATGGGGTACCGAACAAGTTTTCGATGACACAATGAGGATTTTCGGTAAAGAGAAATATAATGTTTATGTGCTTCAAAAAATGCGTGATATAGATACAATTGATGATCTAAAGTCATTTTATGAAAGAAATAAAGCTAACGATTTTTCAATCTCAAGAACAATGAAGTCTATTTTAGAACTTAGAATATTGGATAGCTTTAACTAATTACTTGAGGTAATAAAACATACATAAAACGAGCTAAGGATTTTTATTGTGAACTTAACTTATTCAATTATAATACCGGTTCTCAATGAGTCTGATATTATTAATTACACAATACAAAATATCTATAAGGTCAGCAAAAACTATGAAATAGAGATTATAGTTGTTGATGGAGATATGAACGGAAATACACTTAATGCAATAGAAAACAAGAACGTAGTAAAAATAATTACCGGACGTGGAAGGGGTAAACAAATGAACGCCGGAGCATTTGCAGCCGGAGGTGAAGTGTTGATTTTCCTTCATGCAGACACAGAGTTTCCCGAAGGAGCTTTCGGGTTAATTAATTCATTAATTGATAAAAAAATGTGTGATTGTGGTTCTTTTTCCCTTGGCATAAAATCCAATAAACTTGTTTTTAGATTAATCGAAAAAATGGTTTATATAAGAACAAAGCTTACAAATCTTCCATATGGAGATCAAACTTTTTTTATAAAAAGGAATAAATTTTTTCATCTTGGGGGTTTTGCAGATATTCCGATAATGGAAGATATTGAATTTATGAGTCGTGCAAAGAAGTCTGGTTTGAAAGTATGTATACTCCCTCAAAAGGTTCTAACTTCAGCCCGGAGGTGGGATGAAGAAGGCATAGTATATAACACAATTAGAAACTGGATATTAGCAACTCTTTATTTTACAGGGGTTAAGCCTGAAAAACTTGAAAGGTTTTATTATAAACATTGAAAGATTTAATCCGGGTAATGTAAACATTGCTCAAAAATTTATTTAACCCGAAACGTATTTAGTTATTAAAGATAAATTTCTTTACCCTGTTTATGTGATTCAAGGGCTGCTTCAACAATCTTTACAGCATTCGCGCCATCCTGTGCATTAGCTTTAGGTTTTGAACGGGTTGCCACGCATCTTATGAAATCTTTTAATTCGAGCATTAATGGCTCTGCCGGAGGAATTTCCTGCTGAATTACTTCTCCGCTAAATGTGCTCCATGTATTATTGTCATTAATGTGTCTATTCCTGTAAATTTTAATTTTATCCTGTGAAGATGCAAAATTGCATACAAGGGTGGCTTTTTCACCATTTATGGTTATTATACGTTTCTTTTCAGGTGAGAAATAATTTGCTTCTACAACAGCATATACATCTCCATAATCCATCCATATCCATGACATATCATCCATCCCGCGTTTGAGAATATCATTGCATTTTGCCATAACTTTGACCGGGACAGCTTTCATTATGTAATTAAAAAAATCTATAAAATGAATAGCATCTGAAATTGTTACACCTCCATCGGTGCGGGGTCTTTTAAATCCATAAAAAAGACCTGTTAGAGCCTGAATGCGTCCAAGATGCCCTTGTGAAATATAATCAACAATAAAATCTGCTGCAGGGTCATATCTGAATACATGACCCGGCTGAAAGATTGTATTTCCTCTGGAAACTATATCAGCAAGCTCCTGAGCGCGCTCTGAAGTATCTGCGATTGGTTTTTCAATTAAAATGTCTTTTCCTTTTTGAAAGGCTTCAAGAGCAAGCTCATAATGGCTCGGAGCAGGGGTTACTATATCTACTGCCTGCACAATATCAAGAAAATTGCGGTGGTCATCGGTTATATGGTCTTCGGGTATTCCTGCTTCAATACATTTTTTTCTTGCAGCATCGGACAATTCTGCGACATAAAGGTCAACATGCAAATTTGTCCACACTCGTAAATGATTTGTACCCCACCTGCCAGTTCCAATTTGTAAAATCTTCATTATTATATTCCTTTCAAATTTATTTCAATTGTGTTTTTTATACTTTTCTAAATTTTTGAACAATCTCTTTTGCCATGGGAGAATGGCGGTAATAATAACCAATTGCCCAGACAAAAATTACCAGTAAAATAGAGGCTATTGTCGATTTCAAGATAAAACTTCCCTGTACACTACTTCCATACAAAGCAAAGATTGCTGATTCAGGAAATAAACCAATAATTGAACCAATAATAAAAACAGGATTTCTAACAGAAGTAAGTCCGAGTAATATATTCCCGAGCATACATGGAACAGGTAGCTGTCTTACAAGAACCACAACAAGAATGCCATTTTCTCTTAAATATTTTTCAATTGAAATAAGACGGCTACCGAATTTTTGCTGAAAAAAAGGTCTGCCCAATAGACGTGTGAGCCAGAAAATTGCTATTGAACCCAGAAAAGCTGCAGCAAGAGAAAGAATTGTACCTGTTATAAATCCAAAAACCATCCCTCCAAGAACAGTAATAATAAATCGTGGTGCACCGAGAGCAATTATAATAGCCCCGCTAATCAAAAAAATTGCAGGAGCAAATGCATGGAATGAAGAAAGTTTTTCCTTGAGAAAATTTATATTTGAAAAATCAATATAATATTTCAAAGGAGTAAAATGAAGAATGCCGAGAAAACCTGTTAGAATTACTGCAAGCAAAAGAGTCTTGAAAATTTCCTTTTTATTACTATTTTCTTTCATGCACTCTTAGAGAAGAAATTCTGTTCTTCGCTTTTATCCCCCTGAATTGATTTTGTATGCTCTGTCAGCAGGCACACAGCGCTTTTTCCACCATCTCATAGCAAGACAGTCTATTATACCCCTGAACATTCTATTGCCAATCCCGTATTTAGACTGTCCGCGTGTGCGTGGCCTATGATTAACCAGTACTTCTTTTACTTTGTATCCCTGAATTCTCAACAAAGTTGGCAAAAAACGATGCATACCATTAAAAACAGGTATTTCTCTAAGAGCTGACTTTTTTATCGCTCTATAAGTACAGCCCGCATCTGAAATATTATCGCCTGTTACAAAATTGCGGAATTTATTTGCTATACGTGATGAAATTCTTTTTACCCAGTCATCTTCACGTTTTCTTCTTACTCCGCAAACAGCATCGGAGTTTTCTATTTCCTTGAGAAGCATGGGTATATCGGCAGGGTCGTTCTGCTGGTCTCCGTCTATAGTAATGATAATTTCACCCCTGGCATTTGCAAACCCGGTTGCACCGGCAGCACTTTCTCCTGAATTGATTTTATGACGGACAATCCTTAATTCAGGATATTTTTTTGTTGCTTTTTGTAAAACAGAAAGACTATTATCTGTGCTTGCGTCATCAACACAGATAACTTCAAATCTCTTTTTTGTTTTTTGTAAAACAGGAAATAATTCCTCAAACAGAGGTTCTATATTATCCTCTTCATTAAAAATAGGAATAACAATTGAAAGTTCAACAGAGTTTTCGGTCATCTTAATGTATTTTCCCCTGACTTTCTATAAATTTAATAATCGCTTTTGCGGTTGTTTCAACTTCCTCTTCGGTTATATACGGGAACATGGGGAGAGACAAGACTTCGCTGCATGCTGCTTCTGATTCAGGGAAAGAACCTTTTTTATATCCAAGACTTTCATAAGCAGGCTGAAGATGTAATGGCAAAGGATAGTGTAGTCCTGTTTTAATGCCCTGTGAATTAAGAAAAGTTTTTAGTTCATCACGTTTTTTGTGCCTGATTACATATACATGCCAGATAGCCTCGCATCCTTCCGGCACTTGAGGCAATTGTATTTCTTCATATGAATGCAAAAGTTCTTTATAAAGATTAGCAGTCTTTCTCCTGTTTTCATTCCATTCATCAAGATGATTAAGACAAATTGAAAGCTGTGCTGCTTTAATTGTATCAAGACGGCTATTGGTTCCAACAACAAGATGGGTGAACTTCTCAAGCCTACCATGATTAGCAAGCATCCTGACTTTTTTTATCAATCCTTCATCTGAGGAGGCAACAGCACCACCATCGCCAAATGTGCCGAGATTTTTTGACGGGAAAAAGCTAAAACATCCGGCAACACCCATTGTGCCTGTTATTTTACCTTTATATTTTGAACCCTGTGCCTGAGCAACATCTTCTATAATTAAAATTTTGTGCCGTTTCCCTATGTCAATGAAAGCATCCATGTCAGCAGGGATACCATATAAATGTACCGGGATAATGGCTTTAGTTTTTGGAGTGATTGCAGCTTCTGCTGCTTTAGGGTCGAGATTAAAAAATCCCCTGGAAATATCTGCAAAAACAACTTTTGCGCCACTCATGCTTATGGCCTCGGCAGTTGGAAAAGCTGTGTTTGGAACCGTAATTACTTCATCACCTTCTCCAATACCAAGAGCTTTTAAAGTTAGATAAATTCCAAGAGTTGCATTAGAAACCCCGCATACATATGGAACTCCCATCCATTTTGCCATATGTTCCTCAAATTCCTTCACAGCAGGGCCGTTTATGAATTCACATCTCTCGATAATTCCATTCATCGCAGCCTGGATTGAAGGTAGTAGTGGCTTGAACTGCCGGCTCAGATCAACAAAAGGTACATTCATTTTAATATCTCCTTAAAATTTAAGTTAGAAGTAGAATAATTTCTTTATATATTCTATATAGAACCAATTTTATATTATACAAAATTATTTTATCAGTTTTTAAAAAATAAAAATCTGCTGAATGAGTTTGTTCGCCTGTTGCCTCACATAAAAATCTAAACGAAAAGTTCTCTGTTGCCTCATTAAAATTATAAACGAAATTACCT
>DYFC01000062.1 GCA_020725385.1 Nitrospira japonica
AAATCATCTTTAAACGTACACTAAGGTATCGAAAAATAAATTTTTTCGCAACATCTGCATTACTTCAAATGCATTTTTCGGGTTAAATAAATGCTGAAACAGGAGAGACAAAATCGCCTTTTACATTAATAAAAATTTAGAAAAGGAAAAGATAAATTCACCGTGATTGACTTTATCAATCACCACAGAATGGAATCTGCCTTGAGGCAATAAACCCAATGCTTTATTCACTAATTTATCATAAGTTCTCCAGCATACTCAGCGCCTCTCAAGAAGTCAATTGCAATGTCTGTATCAACGAGAACGGTTTGCATAACTTCTGCTTTCCTCTTTTCTCATATCATTTACAATTTTAGTGCTTTTTTTGTCTCTTTTACCCCATTTGGCGAAACTTGCAGCAGCCTTCTCAACCTTCTTTTTCCTTATGTACTCCTTTAATGCATCGGCAACAACAGAGCTAAAGTTTTCGGACAGCTTTTTCGCCTCATCAAAAATACCATCAGGTATATTTATAGAAGTCTTTACGGACATCTTACCTTCCTACTTTATTAATAATTATATAAATATTATTTTATAGTATACAAAAAGGTACGCACCTCATCAGATTGCTTCATCAGAAAGACAGATTCAAGATTATCAGACTTATTCACCTACCTTACTCGATAGTGCTTCTTTCTTTTTTATTTCGCGCCACTGTTCGAACATAATTGAATCAAGCTCTCCTCCCATAGCTGCATATGACGATTTTCTCCAGTAGTGGAACGAAATAATGATCCAGAAAATGCAGCATATAATTGGGAGAGCTACCACATGATAGAGATTTTTTACCGAAAGGATAAATGATATAGCAATACACAGAAAGCCTTCTAATAGAAGAGTTCCTATAATGCCTTCGCTGTAATTAGGCCAACTTATCTTGTTCTTTTTCTGAAGTTCTTTGCGGAATGAATAAAGCCTGTTCTCATATTGAAAACCGGTATCTGCAAAAGCCCTCAGGTAAGCTGCGATACGTGCAATATTAAATCTACGATTCAAGATTACAGTCATCACTGGCAGTAAAAGGATTAAGGGGAGCACTGTAATTATAACCCCTGCATTCCCACCTATAGTAACACCAAGTGCTATGAGACCTGCCGGTGCCGTTACAGCAAACTTCATCAAACCGTCGATCTGCTTCACATGCTCTACAATCTCGGAACGCAGGCACGAATATTCATCAGGGCTAATTGACATAAACCGCTCCCCCACCGTCTTTCATTGTTTAGGCTTTAATTATATCCATTATTTTATCTTTCTGTTCTCTCATTAGAAATGTACCATTATCGAGTACTGAATATTTATGATAAATAATATTTTTGTGTTTATATTCGAGAAGTTGATCGTAGTCCTGGGATTCTAAAAGCCTGATGAGGTTTTTGTCCATCCCGAAAATCAACATTGAATTGTCTTCCAGGGTTGCCTTTAATCCATTCTGAAGATCTGGCGCAAAAAAGGACTGAAAGGAAAGATTATCAACCGTAATTTGAAGAGTTTTACCTATTTTAAAGATATTTTTATACTCAAGCGATTTCCCCTTGAATCGATCAGTGTCGTTTTCAACTAAGCCTATCGCATATAACCTATCATTAAGTTTTTCAGACAATCTATAAAAGCCTGCTAAGCGAGCCCCTTTTGAATAATGGTTTAGTAAAGAAATTATCATATAGTGCTTGTCTATTTTGCTTGGTTCTTCTTCGGGATCAATTACGAATAATTGAGAAGGCGTATTGTCTCTTGGAATATGGCTGATGATGCCATATTTCACACAATGAGTGTAATTACTTTTCTGAGATAAGATTTCCTTTTTTGCCCCTTCTATGTCATATTTTCTTCCTTTGGATTCAAAAATGATTCTCGAATTGTTTTTAAGTATTTCATAGTCACACCTCTTCATCGAACCAGCTTCAGGGAGTTTATTAATCGCATTTAATTTGACATCAAGCAACCTATGCATTAAGCCTACAGAAAATCCGACACCTATTACCTCAGAAGTGATTCTCTGCAATTCAGACTCTTCAGTTCCTGAAAAAATAAAGCTGTCTGATGAGCCATGTATTATCGCAGGCTCAATTGTATCCAATGTATATTTAAACCTACGAGATAAGGAATTATGGAATTTACTCTGATAGTGAATTGAGGCGTAATGAATAAGACTTATTTCATTTAGAAAAAAACCTTGGGTCCGAACCTGATTATATGCATTTTGATTGAAGTGCGAGATGTCAACGTCATGGCCAAAATTAACTTTGATCCTTTTTAGTTGCCCACTTAAGTTATAGACCACATCAGCCTCCCAGAAATGCCCTTTTCACCTCTTCACTCTTCAGAAGGTTTTCTCCTGTGTCTTCCATAAATATGCTACCTATCTTGAAAACATAGCCCCTGTGGGCAATCTCAAGGGCCATTCGAGCATTCTGCTCGACGAGGAGTACGCTTGTACCAGATTTATTAATCTCTATCAGCTTGTCAAAGATTATGTCGACATATGATGGAGAAAGGCCCAATGAAGGCTCATCGGCAAGAATAAGTTTTGGTTTCTGCATTAAAGCCCTTCCTAAGGCAACTAACTGCTGCTCGCCCGTCGAAAGCGATCCAGCCTTATGATTTTTTTTGTCCTTCAACAAAGGGAATAGATTAAGGACTTTCTCCATTTCTTCCTTAGCCGAACTATTCTTTTGTTGAAAAGCTCCTATCTCAAGGTTCTCGATAACCGTCATGGATGGGAAAAGGTGCCTGCCTTCAGGAACAAGCGAAATCCCTTCACTGACATGTTCGTCAGGTCTTAAGGACTTAATACTTTTATTATTGAAAAGCATGTCACCGGATCTAATATCCACCATTCCAAATACTGCCTTTAGCGCAGTAGATTTGCCTGCACCATTCGGCCCAATCATAGCCACAATCTCACCGGCATTGACTGAGAATGATACATCTTCGATGGCCTTCACAGACCCGTAATAGACACTTATGCTCTTTGCCTCAAGCAATCTTTCTCCTTTTTCCCATATACGCATCAAGCACAGCCTCATTATTTTGTATCTCTGCGGGTGTGCCTTCAGCTATCTTCTTACCATGGTTCAAAACGATGATACTGTCCGAGATATCCATTACAATTTTCATGTTATGTTCTATGAATAGGATAGTCTTACCTTTGTTCTTGAGCCCTTTAATGATTTCAAGTAGTTTCGGGACTGTGTTAGGAAATACCCCTGCTGTTGGTTCATCAAAGAGGTAGAATTCTGAATCTGTTCCGAGTGTTCTTGCAAATTCGAGCAGCCTTCTCTGGCCATGTGAAAGACTTTCAGCAAGTTCATCTCTCTTGCCCTCCAGGCCAACTATTTTAAGTAGTTCCATTGCCTTTTCAGTGTATTCCTTCTCAGCTTCCTGCATAGCTCTGGTTCTGAAGAGAGCATCCCAAAGAGTTTCCCCTCTTTCATATTTAATTCCGAGGAGAATATTTTCAAGAACAGTCATCTGCGGGAATAACCTGATATTCTGAAATGTTCTACCGATTCCAAGGTAAAAGATTTGATGTGGTGAAAGGCGGGTAATATCTTTGCCGTTGAAAATGATTTTTCCTGTGTTGAGCCTGTAGAAACCTGTAATAAGATTGAACGTGACAGTTTTCCCGGAACCATTCGGACCTATAAGCGCTGTTACTGTTCCTTTTTTTACAGCAAATGAAAGATCATCAACGGCTTTCACACCATCAAAGCTCTTTGATATATTTTGTACTTGAAGTATTTCCATCTACTTAAACCTATATTCTCCAATGATCCCTTGCGGTCTCTTAAGCATTAATACAATCAGTAGAAGACCATATATCATCTGCCTGAGAGGTGCTGCAATAGAGCTCGGCATACCGAGAAAGCGCAACATTTCCGGGAAGATAACAAGAACCAGTGCACCGATAAAAGAACCCTTGATGCTACCCATACCGCCGAAAACGACCATGAGAAGGACTGCTATCGATTCCATAACTGTAAAGCTGGAAGGATCAATAAATGTTATATAATGCGCATATAGGCTTCCTGCAATGCCGGCAAAGAAGGCGCCAATCACAAAGACAACAAGCTTATATTTATTGACGTTTGTTCCGATGGAAAGACTTGCAATCTCATCATCCCGGATACTCCTGAGAATCCTTCCAAAAGGAGAATGCGCAATACGATTGATAGCAACTCCTGTCAAACCAACAAAAAATATTACAAGGATGAGATATGCCCAGACTGGTTGAAGCTCGAAACCGAGAAAACTAAATTTAGGGATGCCGGGTAACCCCATCGGCCCTCTTGTGAGATCAACCCAGTTCTTTGATACCGAATAGACAATGACACCGAAACCAAAAGTAGCGAGAGCCAGATAATCCCCTTTGAGTCTGATTGAAGGGAACCCAACAACAACGCCAAGCAAAGAGGCAAAACAGGCGCCGATTACAAGACCTATCCAGGGTGATATTCCATAATTAAGAGCAAGAAGGCTTGAGGTATATGCACCAACACATGCAAAAGCGATATGCCCAAGAGCAGGAATACCCGTGTACCCGAGGATAAGATTAAGGCTAAGTGTCAAAATGATATATATGCCCGAAATAATCAATATGTGTAAGAGATATTCCATTACAGTTTTTCCCTATCTTCTCTCTTGCCTAATATTCCTTGTGGTCTTATCAAAAGAAATACAATAAGAACAGCGAAGGCTATTGTGTCTTTCCATCCGGCTTGAATCTTCCATATTCCAATATTTTCTACAAGGCCAAGAAAAAGCCCTCCTAATACTGCTCCAGGAATGCTTCCGGCACCTCCAATAATTGAGGCAATAATACCTTTGAGTATTGCATTCATGCCCATTGTTGGCTCTATGTTCGTTTCAAGAGAAATTAGAACGCCTGCCATTCCTGCAAGGGCAGAGCCGATACCGAAGGCATAAAGGATGACCTTTTCGGAATAGATACCTGACACACCCGCCCCTATAGGGTCATCTGCTACCGCCCTTATCGCCTTTCCAATCTTCGTCTTATCTACAATAAGCCAGAGTACTGCGAAAAGAATTATTGAAACAGAAAGAATAAGTATTTGTATCGGTGTAATCACTGCTGAAAATATCTGATAACCTTCCACCACTGGGCCGGTTCTTAGAGATAATATCTGTGCACCATAGAGAAGTTGGAGGAGGTTTTGAATGAAAATAAACACCCCGAAAGAAGCAATCAGGAAGACAAGATTAGGAGACTTTTGTTTTCTCAGGGGCAAGTATACGATTCTATCGATGGTTATGCCGAGGAAAGCTGAAAGGATCGAGGCAAAAAAAAAGAGAGGACAGCATTTAGGCCTAATGATATAGAGAGACTATAGGCAAAATAAGCCCCTGCTGTATAGACAACGCCGTGAGCGAAATGAAAAAAGCGGACTGTCTTATAAATTATTGAAAAACCAAGAGCAAGCAAGGCGTAAATGCTGCCTGAAATAATACCGTTTACAAGAAGTTGTTCAGACATCTATTTCCCCTTCTATCCGTTTATGTATTCCTACTTTACCGATACGTTTTCCTATAGACCAATATTCGTTTCCACAAAGGGTTAAAGGGTTCACTTTATTAACACAGATTTGCTTACCGTTTTTAACCTTACCATTAACATGGCTCGCTAATACTTTACCAATTATAAAATCATGACTTCCAGCTTCAATTATCAAGGTTACTTTGCACTCGTAATTAACAGGACAGTTTTTAATTAAAGGAGCTTTTACATACTTGCCTCTTTTCACCGTCAACTTGCAGTCTTTAAACTTATTTCTTTTTTCCCCCGAAATGAGTCCACAGTAGTCAACAATGTGAATCATTTCTTTGGTCGGTATATTGATAACAAACTCGCCACTTTTGGAGATCATTTGATGGCTTAGGCGAGTCTTCCTAAGACCGATACCAATTTGATAGGGTTTAGAAGAAACAACGCCGATCCAAGAGACAGTGCAGACATTAACATGATTCTCCTTGTCTGATGAGGATATCATCACTACAGGCAAAGGGAAAAGGCAAGTAGATGGAATTGACAACGCTCCGTTTTGCACAACAATCCTGTTTTTTCTTAATCCTTCTTTATTAGGTTCAATTCTTCTCATCTCCCCAGAAATAAATTCAAATTCTTTTCATTTAACAATTCATGGCACTTAAACATTAAAGGTATATCTTTATCATTCACTTTATGTTTCTCATTAGTCAGACCCCAAAGCGTTTTTAAACATTCATTTATAAAGTTAATACCTCTTTCTTCTCTTGTAACATAGGCTTTTACAATTTTGTTATCTGGGTTTTCTGTGAAATAAAATGCGATAGCATTGGAAAATTTATTTTCCCGATAAAAAAGAGCTATATTCCCTAACATTATATTATTTTCAAGGTCCTTTGAGTTACTTTCTCGTCCTACTAATTGTGCGGACATTGCTTTAAAATATATGTCATTAATCCATTTCTGATAAGTAATATATATAGGGAATTGGAATTTTATCATTTCGGATAGAAATTCTTTAAACTCTTCTTGACATACTTTATATTTTTGGAGTTTTTTATACTCCTTATCAGTCAATATAATAACTCTCTCAACACATCCTTTCTTACACTGATGTTTTTCCATATGTGCGTTGAGTATCTGTTTGCAAGAAGAATCCTGTGTCCATACCATATAGTTCCCATGATGAACCGCTTTGAACATGTCTGAATCAGGTTTAAATATTTTAAAAATGCTATCATAAAAGAAGGAAAACATGTGATCTGGCATAATACTTGTCTTTTTCTTGTCAGCTATTAAATCTTTTGTTGATTGATAAACTAGGTCTAACGCATTAATTCTATATCTGAAAAGCATGTTTTTCACCAAAATATTATCACACGAAAGTCTACTTTGGGGGAGTTCAAAAACATGAATCGTCCCTTTAGAGTCTTTTATATTCCCGCATATAGGTAAATAAAATACATAGCAACTTTCAGTCATGGGCAAAATATGATCCTCAGCAGTGATCTCAAATGTAATTATCTCGACCTCTGAACAATTATCTGCATCATCTGAAATGGAAATATTTATAAGATGAAATCGAGGTGTTCCATCCCCATCTGCGGATATCCGCCCAGCACCTACAGTATAAAGAGGCCAATCATCAGATTTTAACGTCCTTGCTACAGCAATATGTTGTGTCTCATGTCCATCCCCATGAAGTATCATGCCAACGCCGGCTGCAGATAAGCAATCAAACAAATCATCAGAGTTTTTAATAACCTTGGCCTTATTAGACTTTGCTGTAGCAGGACGGACGTTAAGAGGGGGATTATGTGTTAATGCGATGTTTAGGCTTAGACGTTTTCTTAAATCCGTGCTCATATTCTTAATTCTTTCAATTACCTTCTTATCTACAGAAATGAGTTTTTGCTTTTTACGGAAATATCTGACAGAATTTAAAAGAAATAAACTAATTGAAACATTATCCTTTATTAATTCATAAACACCGTCAGTTTTAATGTCGTCTGTTGAGTCAACAAAGCTTTTGAAGTTTTCATTATTCCAATCTAATTTATTACTTATTGGACTATTTTTTCTGAATTTATTTACAAAAGAGAAAAAGGCTTTAAATCTCTCTTGAATATGTTCTTTGTCCCACTTAACATCATGATTCCCTGGGACAAATAAAAAATTTATTGAGTTCAATTCTAAGGTGTTTGCAAACTTTACCAAAGGCTTTTTCAATTGGTTTATATTTACGGAGTTGCCAGCTTTAATCAAGTCACCTGTAATAAGAACAATGTCTGGGTTCATTGTAAAACTTTTTAAGGCTAATGCAATGTTTTGAAGTCTTTTATTAATACGTGAGTTTATATCCTTGAAATGGAGATCTGATAGATGGAGCAGACTTAATTTACTTTTCATTTCTCATGACCCATCAAAACATATTTTCAATAGTTTCCAAATCAACCCCTATGTCAATCTCGTCCCCATTATTAAAATCTTCTAATAATTGTGCTGATAATTCTAAACCTTTTTGCAAAGTGTCGTGTAAGTTTAATGGGGAGAGTTCATTTGTACGCACGACTGGCTTCAAAGCATAGTGATACAAGCTATAATCATGATGCAAAATTTCGATCCCAAATTGTTGCGGATTATCATAAATGATAGTTCCTGGATATGGTATATATTGTTTATATTCCCACGTATCAACTAACCCCTTCTCAGCCCAATCAAGCATTGTTCTTTGAGTTGATTCTGAGGTTTCTCTGGTCTCTCCAGGTAACCCCAACATCCAATAGGCATGAGTATATAATCCAAGAGCTTTAGCAATTTTAAAGCAGTTTTTTGCACTCTCAATAGTAATGTTTTTGTTAACCCGATCAAGTATTGATTGCACAGCGGATTCAACGCCAAACTCTATTCCTATACAACCATTCTTAATAATAATTTCAAGAAGGCTATTTTTAATCTGTGGTTTAGCACGACATTGTGCAGTCCATAAAATATCTGGATGAGTACTATGAATTATCTGAGCAATTTCTATAGCACGGTTTTCATTACAGAGAAAGTCTTCACATCCAAGATAAAGATATCGAGTTCCGTACTTAGAGTAAAGGATATCAACCTCTTCTGCAATTCTATCTAAAGTCACATATGAAATAACTTTTTTCCAAGGATCAGCACAAAAATAGCAACTATTTGGGCAGCCTCTGTTAGGAAATATTCTTGCAGCGGGTAAATGTTTAATTCTTGCAATATCATAAGATGGGATGGGAAAATCCACTGTCGTTGTCCTTTTTCTTTCATTCCCATGAATAAATTTCCCATTTAATCTAGCAGCTATACCTTGGATATTATCGATAGGTTTTTTCTTATCTAGAAATTGAGCAATTTCAAGAACAGTTTTCTCACCTTCACCTACTCCAATAAAATCAAAAGGCTTAAAATGATCAGTAAATGAGAAATTATTACAGCTATAACTTTTTAAATATCCATTTGCATGGGGTCCGCCCAATCCAATAATGAGTTCTGGCTTTTTCTGTTTAAGTTCAGTAGCAATAAATTTCGCAATGTGATAATTACAAGTAATGGAATACATACAAACCATGTCTATTTTATGGAGATCAGAGCTTATCTTATTTAAAATTGTAGAAACACTATCCGAAACTGGTTGGTAAGGGTTATTTCCAAAGGCATAATATGAGACTTCAAATCCATGCATTCTCAAATAACTTGCAATATAAAGGAGTCCCTGGTTAATCTTTTCTATTTCCCAAAAATGTTTAAAATCTTCGGTTGTAAGGTGTTGGAAATAAGTTCGGGCACATCTTTGAAAAAATGCATTTGAATATCGTCTTTCGGCATCGGATAGAGGAAACTTTGGAACTGGAACATATACGAGTGCTATTTTCATATCAGTTTTTTTAAAAATCGGTAAATTTATTATTCTTTACAGTCATAATCCTCATAGGTTTAATTACATCCCCACCCTTTACAAAGGTGATGTTGCCAGTAACTCCAGGAAAATCCTTCACATTATTTAAGGTATTTTTGATACTGTTAATCTCAGTGCCACCTTTATTCATAGCAGTTATTAAAACATTGGTGGCATCATATGCATGAGCTGCATAAATTCCTGCTTCACTGCCAAATCTATTTTCATAGGTTTTAACAAACTTTTGTATCTTTGGATCTGTGCTATTTCTATCAAAATACGGCTGCACAAAGACTACTCCCTCTGCTGCTTTTCCTGCAATTTGTAAAATCTCAGGTTCATGGAAAGTACCACAACTTATAAACTGAGATTTGATATTTAGCTCTTTTGCTTGAACTAAAATTTTAGAAAATTCTTTAGCATATCCTGATAAATAAATGCCATCAGGAGATTGTTTTTTTATTTTAGTTAGCTGAGACCTGAAATCTGAATCTCCTTCATTGTAAGTTTCTATAATTACGATTTCTCCACCAAGCTTTTTTATAGAATCTACAAAGACATCCTTTAAACCAATTGCATATTCATTATTGCCATATAAAACAGCAAGTTTTTTCAATTTTAATCTTTGAATCGCTACTTCAGCTGCAACGTCTCCTTCAGCAACATCAGAAGGCCATACACGGAAAAAATATTCACTAGAATTTGAAAGTTTAGGACTTGAAGCAGTAGGCGACATAAGGATAACTTTATTTTTATCAATAATTGGAACCATTGCTAATGTTGGTGAACTAAAAGCATCTCCAATTACTATCTGAACTTTATCTTGTGTTATTAATTTTTGCAAAGCTGAAACTGCTGTAGCAGGTTCTCCTTTAGAATCTTCAAAAATCACTTTAAACTGTTTGCTTTTTACCCCACCTGAATCATTATTTTCTGCAACTGCCAACTCAATGCCTTCTTTTTCTTTGACTCCATATAATGCCCCATCTCCTGTCAAAGGTAATATTGCTCCTATCTTAATCTCTTTTTCCTCTTTCTTCACACATCCAAAAGGAAAAACCATCAATGAAGCCAAAAGGATTGAAATTATTGTGAAGGCTAAGGAACTTGATTTCGCATCAAGTGCGGAATGACATTTTTTATCGCTGGATTTTGGTCTATACATGACCCTTTCCTCCATTTATGAGTTCATTGTTAATGAGTTTTGAGTTGAGCAGTAATCCTATCTGATCCCATAATAATATTCTTCTTCAGCATAATAATATGGTTCTCTCTGTTCTTTTATACGGGAATAAGCAAGGTGTCTTTCATCAATTCTTGCATATTTCCCGTCCTTTGTTCTCTTAAGAAAAGTGATTAACGCTCTTTCTTCTTTCTCTCTCTTTTTAAACTTATTTGAAATCATAGAGTCCTTTAAACAATAATTTCGCATTCAGATACTAACTTAAGTAATTCATCTTCAAGATCTTTTCCACTCAGTCTTTTTTTAATATATTCGTTTAATAAACTCATAGAGAATTTTTTATTTTATAAAATTGCAAAAATTATATATATTTTCAATTAGTTTTGCAAGTAGAAAATCAAATACGGGCATTTGTGAAGTTAATTTTAGAGAATTTGTCTTAAATCTTAACCCTGGCATTTTAAAGACCCGAACCTATGGAATTTATCTTAGACTTTGAGGAGGCATCGTTATGCCCGCTTTCTCGTTTTCTGATTCTGTGTGATATCCAGTATAGCTTCAGGATGTACGGCGGCAATCCTCAATAAAATGCGAGCCGGTCCTTGAGGTTTGCGCCGTCCCTGTTCCCAGTTGCGGAGAGTAGCAACACTTATTCCAATAAGAGAGGCAAATTTATCCTGTGAAAGACCATACTGTTTTCGTATTTTCTGTACTTCAGATTCTGGAAACTCAACTCTGCGCAAAGGTTTCATTTTGCCCTTCATTATGGCCGCACCCTGCTTAATGCTTTCAAGTAACTCTTCAAACAGTTCCTTTTTCATTTATACTCCTTTTCAATAATCTTTTTTAGTTGTCTTAGTTGGTCTGTTGTCAAATCATCCCGCGCACTCTTTGGATAGGCATAGAGGAGAAGAATAATTTCAAGAGACACAAACCAGTAATAAATAACTCTGATGCCACCTTTTTTTCCGTGCCCACCAGCAGACCACCGGAGCTTTCTTAGCCCGCCGCTACCGGCTATTATTTTACCGACATCCGGTCTATTGACCAAATGGGTCTGCAAAAGCCGATATTCATCATCGGTTATTAATTCCTGGATTCGTTTTGTGAATATCGGGGTCTCGATAATAACCATAATTGATTATACGTCAATGGCGTAGATTTAAGCAAGTTGATTATTATTTAAGAATTATTCGGTTTATCGTTATGTAGAATATATGATAGAATATTAATTCCAGTTTATTTAATTTCAAATCTATGACAAAAAATATACGTAATTTCTCTATTATTGCGCATATAGATCACGGGAAGTCCACACTTGCAGATAGACTTCTTGAATATACAGGTGCGCTCAGCGAAAGAGAAATGATGGAGCAGGTACTTGACTCTATGGATCTGGAAAGAGAAAGGGGAATTACAATCAAAGCCCATGCTGTGAGGCTTGAATATAAAGCAAAAGATGGAAATATTTATATTCTAAATTTAATAGATACGCCCGGACATGTTGATTTTTCTTATGAAGTTTCAAGAAGTCTTGCTTCTTGCGAAGGAGCTTTGCTCGTTGTTGATGCTTCTCAGGGAGTTGAAGCGCAAACACTTGCAAATGCATATCTTGCAGTTGAACATAATCTTGAAATTATTCCTGTTATAAATAAGATTGATCTTCCTTCTGCAGACCCTAACGGTACTATAAAGGAAATTGAAGAAGCAATAGGAATAGATTGCTCGGAAGCAATCCTTGCAAGCGCTAAAGAGGGAATCGGGACAGAAGAAATTCTTGAAGCTATTGTAAAGAAAATTAAACCACCTGCCGGTGATGATAACAATCCTCTTAAGGCTCTTATTTTTGATTCATGGTTTGATAATTATCTCGGAGTCATAGTACTTGTAAGAATTTTTGAAGGCAGAGTAAGACCGGGAATGCGTATAAAAATGATGGCTGAGGGAGGTATTTTTGAAGTTTCACGCGTGGGCATTTTCTCGCCAAAGATGAAGGATGTTCATGAGCTTTTCTCAGGTGAAGTTGGTTATATCATTGCCGGGATAAAACGAGTTACTGACACTAAAATTGGCGATACAATAACAGATGCAGATAATCCTGCTTTAGAACCATGTCCGGGATATAAAGACATTAAGCCAATGGTATTTTGTGGTTTTTATCCTACTCAAACACACCAATATGAAAATTTAAGGGATGCTTTGAATAAATTAAGACTGAATGATTCTTCTTTTGTTTATGAACCTGAGACTTCTCTTGCATTGGGATTTGGATTCAGATGCGGTTTTCTCGGTCTTTTACATATGGAAATAATAAAAGAACGTCTTGAACGTGAATTCGATCTCGCATTATTAAGCACCGCTCCAACAGTTGTGTATAGAGTTACAAAAACCGATGGAGAAATTATACATGTTGAAAATCCTTCTTTGTTACCCGAGAATTATCTAAAAATAGAAGAACCATATGTTCTTGCAACTATTTTTGTGCCATCAGAATTTATAGGTCCTGTACTTGATTTGTGTCAGGAAAAAAGAGGCACTCAGAAAAATTTCGCATATATAGGCAAAGACCGTATAAAGGTTGATTATGAACTGCCCCTGAATGAAATTCTATGGGATTTCTATGATAGATTGAAATCTATATCAAAAGGTTATGCTTCGATGGATTATGAATTCATTGGTTATAGGGAATCAGATCTTGTAAGATTGAACATCCTTCTTAATGGTGAAATAGTAGATGCTCTATCGTTGATTGTTCATAAAGACAAAGCCTACTATAAAGGAAGAGAACTTACAGAAAAACTTAGAGGAATTATTCCGAGACAGATGTATGAGGTTGCAATACAGGCTGCGATCGGCAATAAGATAATCGCAAGGGAAAATGTCAAAGCATTGAGAAAAGATGTTCTTGCAAAATGCTATGGAGGCGATATTACACGCAAGAGGAAACTCCTTGAAAAGCAAAAAGAAGGCAAGAAAAGGATGAAAAAATTCGGGAAGCTCGAACTTCCACAGGAAGCTTTTCTTGCGGTCCTTAAAGTTAAATAAAAATAACCTTGTGTAATTTTCTTTATATACATATACCTTTTTGCATAAGTAAATGTATTTACTGCGACTTTTTCTCAGTTCCTTTTGATAAAACTCTGTCCGAAGAATATGTCAATGCATTATGCAAAGAATTAATTCTTAAAAAACAAAACATAAAATTTTTAAAAACTATATACATAGGCGGAGGCACACCAACTGTTTTGTCTGAAAAGAGCCTCTCTCAATTATTTAAATGTTTAAATGACAATTTCAATTTTTCTTCAGATATTGAAATAACTGTCGAGATGAATCCCGGCACTCTTGATGAATTAAAAATACATACTCTAATTGATTCAGGAGTTAACAGATTCAGTGTCGGTGTTCAATCTTTTAATGATAATGAGCTAAGATTTCTTGGAAGAATACATAATGGTGAAAATGCTCATAACACATTTAAATTACTAAAAAAATATAATTTAGAAAATTTTTCACTTGACCTTATATACGGGATACCAGGACAGACAATGGAATCATGGAAATTCTCATTAGAAAATGCTGTTAATTTATCTCCTTCTCACATCTCAACGTATGAACTTACACTCGAAAAAAATACAACTCTTTATAAATTAATCAAAGATTCACCTAACCATTTTACTATGCTCGATGAAGACCTTATTATAGAAATGTATAACTTCGCAATAGATTATCTTTCAAAAAATGGTTTTGAACATTACGAAATATCAAATTTTGCTAAACCTGCTTTCAAATGTATCCATAATCTTAATTACTGGGATAGAGGCGAATATATTGGTATTGGAGCAGGATCTCATTCCTTTTTTAACAATGTCAGGACATCAAATATTATGGATATAAATGAATATATGAATAGCATCAATTCGAACGTTCTACCAATAAAAGAATCAATTGTAATTACGCCCCGGGAGGAATTAAAAGAATTTATCTTTCTCGGGCTCAGGAAAAAAGAAGGGATAAACATAAAAAAGCTTATCTCTTCACACTTAGTTAATGAAAAATTACTAAATGCTTTGATAAAAGATTTTATTGATACAGGATTTCTTGAGTTAAAAGAAGATTATCTAAGACTCACACAAAAAGGCATCTTGATTTCTAATACAATAATAGTAAAGTTATTTGAGAAACTGGAAATTTAATCGTAACGATGCGCTATAACCGGAAAACCGGGAATTAGTTTTTATTTTGAATATATATAATTTATGTTAGTATAAATATCATGAAATTAAGAATGAAATATTTAGTTTTAATATTTGTTTTCTTCCTGTATTCTTTAGAGCCTGTTTTAGGTTTTCAATTTAAAAACCAACCCTGTTTAAAATGTCACACTCTTAATAAGGAAGAGGCTCTTCTTTTGCTTAAAAATTTTAATCAAAATGTTAATGTAATCAACATAAAAAAAGGACCTGTAAGTTATTTATGGGAGATAGAGACCGAATTAAACGGTAAAAAAGGAATTATTTATATGGATCTATCAAAAAAACATATTTTTGATGGTTCATTAATAACAATTCAGGGGAAGAAAAATATAACACAGGAAAGTTTATCTTACATCAACAAAGTCGATGTCTCAAAAATTCCTTTAGATGATGTTCTGATACTTGGTTCAAAAAATGCCGGAAAGAAAATCATCGTGTTCGATGACCCTGACTGACCATTCTGTGCTAAACTTCATCAGGAGATGAAGAAAGTAGTGAAAGAAAGAAAAGATATTGTTTTTTACATTAAGCTTGTTCCACTTGTAAAAATTCATCCACAGGCATATGAAAAGGCAAAAGCCATAGTATGCGAAAATTCTATGAAACTTCTTGAAGATGCTTACGAAAAAAGGCCGCTACCTGCTGCAAAATGTTCCGGTTCTTCAGTAGATAAAAATCTTGAACTTGTTAAAAAGCTTGGAATTAATAGTCTCCCTACGATGGTTTTGCCTGATGGAAAGATAATAAAAGGCTTCAGGGATTCATTAACAATAATCAGATTGATAGATAATAAATAATTTTTAAGATGGAGATTATATGACCTGGGATACAGTATTATGGATTGTAGCACTTATAATATGGTTGATTATTGTTCTTTTCATTCTGCCTAAAACAAGCTTTTATAGATGAAAGCCAAATCGTAAAGGGTCGTGTACCCCGAAAAAGAAAAATTAAAACATTTCTATGTCACATTCCGAAAGCAACATTGCAATAAAAGTTAAGAATCTTGTTAAACGCTATAATCATATTCTGGCTGTTAATGATATATCATTTGAAGTTGAAGAGGGCACCATTTTTGGTTTTTTAGGTCCAAATGGTGCAGGCAAAACCACCACTATAAGCATTCTCTGCACATTGCTTTCTGCAACATCAGGAAATGCCTACATTGCAGGATATGATTGTACGAAATACCCTTCTGAAGTCAGAAAATCAATAGGTATAGTATTCCAGGATTCTACACTTGATAAAGACTTAACAGCATATGAAAATCTTGTATTTCATGCTTATTTATATAATGTTCCAAAATCAGAGATAAAAAATAGGGTTGAATCTGTATTACATTTTGTTAATCTTTATGAAAGAAAAGACGAACTCGTAAAAAAATACTCGGGTGGTATGAAAAGAAAACTCGAAGTTGCAAGGGGTTTAATACATAAGCCACAAGTACTTTTTCTCGATGAGCCGACTCTTGGACTTGACCCTCAAAGCAGGGCTAATCTCTGGGATTTTATTACAAAACTGCCTAAAGAACACAATGTTACAATTTTTATGACAACTCACTACATGGATGAGGCAGAAGTTTGCGATAAAATTGCAATAATTGACAACGGGAAAATAATTGCCTCTGGTTCTCCGGAAGAACTCAAAAAAATAGTGGGCGGAGATGTGGTTTCTATAACTACAAAAGATAATCTTTATGCGAGAAAGCATATAGAAAATTTACTCAAACTTGAGGTACTCGAAAAAAACAACGAACTTTATATGACCTGCAATCAGGGAGAAACATGCATTCCTGATTTAATCAGATCTCTTGGGGATAAAGTTCTCTCGGTAAAAATACAAAGACCGACTCTTAATGATGTTTTTCTTAAACTTACAGGTAAAACAATTAGAGAAGATTATGCTCCCGAGAGCAATTCAACAAAGGAATCAATCAGAGCATATAGAAGGAAACATTAAATGTGCATGGTATGAGGAGGAATTTTGGAATTAAATGCTGTTTATGTAATAGTAGCACGTGAATTTAAGAAATTTGTAAGAGAAAAAAGCAGGCTTTTCTCTGCATTAGCACGTCCTTTGTTGTGGCTTTTTATTGTGGGAGCAGGAATATCAAGGCTCGTTCCTGTGGAATCAGGAGTTCCTTATACTCAATTTATTTTCCCGGGCATATTAGGCATGACTATTCTCTTTAGTTCAATATTTTCATCTATTTCAATAATCTGGGATAAAGAATTCGGTTTCATGAAAGAAATATTAGTTGCTCCTGTTTCAAGATTCTCTATCGTAGTAGGGAAAGCTCTAAGTGGAACTATAGTTTCAACAATCCAGGCAGTTATTATTCTGGCTCTCTTTCCTTTTCTGGGGTTAAAATTAAATGTTATACAAATAAGCGAAGCTATTATTATTTGTATTGCACTCTCATTTTGCATTTCAGCGCTGGGCATAGTTATAGCAACTTTTTATGAAAGTTATGAAAGCTTCAGTGTTATAATGAACTTTATCATTATGCCAATGTTCTTTCTTTCCGGAGCAATGTATCCTGTTAGAATGCTCCCCCCGGTTCTTCAATTTGTCTCAAAGCTCAACCCGCTTACCTATGGAATTGATGCAATCAAACATGTTATTTTACCGTCAATCGGAGGAAGAATGTCTTATGATTTTTCATTTCATACAAGCCTTATAGTCATTATTACTACGTCAGTGATTTTCGTGTTCTTTGGAGCAAAAGCATTTGAACGTAAGGATTAAAATACATAAGGAGAGAAATATGCAGCCATTTTGTCTTAATGCAAAAACAATTTCAGATGCATGGTTTCAGCTTATTTATAACTTATTCGACAGAGCTTATTCACAAAACATACAGAGAGGTTCATTCGAAAATGAACAGTATAGGCTACAATATCCCGGAATAGCAGTTTTTATTGAGCATCCCTATTATGATATGATTCCTGTAATCCCTCCTGGAATCGGAATTCCAGCACCTACAACAATGGAATATATCGAAGATTATTTTGCAAATTACCTGATGAATCCCGAACTCGCAGAAAATGAAACATATACTTATGCAAGCAGAATTCAACACAAAATGCCAAAAGGCGGAACACAGCTTGAACGGGTCATCGATATGCTCAAGGAAACTCCCCTGACAAATCAAGCTGCCATAGAAATCGGGACTCCGGAAGACCTTGATATATGCTATGGTAAAGACGGTAAAATTGATCCGCCATGCCTGAGACTTCTTGATTTTAAAGTCCTCCCTTTTGACAATGATTTAATTCTTACTGTGACCGCATATTTTAGATCATGGGATATTTGGGCAGGATTTCCGACAAATCTTGGCGGGATTGAATTATTGAAACAATATGTAGCAGGTGAGGCAAATCTTAAAAATGGCCCTTTATATGCTTATAGCGCCGGTGCACATATTTATGGCTACCAGGAAGAGATAGCCCGTCTAAGGACCTTAAAAAATAGGTAATCCTACTTCAAAGGGAAGCTGATTGTAAATGTTGTGCCATGCTCGGGTTCGCTTTCAACATGAATTGAACCTTGATGGTCCTGAATTATTTTCATCGCAAAAGTTAACCCCAATCCAGGGCCATAGACTTTCGAGGTAACCAATGGATCGAAAATATTCTTTATTTTTTCCTTTTCTATTCCTTTTCCTGTATCTGTAATTTCCACTTTCAATATATTATTTTCTGTTTTTGTAACAACTTTTAATGTACGTGGTTCCTGTTCCATAGCCTCAACAGCATTTTTTATTATATTGCAAAAAGCTCTTTTAAGAAGTTTTTTGTCAGCTATAATTGCCGGCGGGTTATCCATCAATGAAAGATTTAAATGAACACCCTTATTGATAAAGTCCTGCTCAAATACGCTCAGTGATTCTTTAACAATTTCGTTTATATCCGAAGGTTCTTTATTGGAAATAGATAGGCTTTTAAGCTCTATAAGTTGTTTTATCATACTTTCAAGGACTGCAACATCTTCAATTATATACTGGAGATATTTTCTGTTAGGGTCGTCTTCAGACAGCTTGCTGAATACCTTTCTTGCAAAACCTCCAATTGATGTAAGAGGGTTTCTGATTTCATGGGCCACCTGATCCATCATTTGTTCAAGAGCACTCGATTTGACCTCTACAACCTTTTTTTCATGAGCTGTTTTAAGGGATAATAGAGAACGAATACGAGCTGAAAGTTCTTTATAGTCAAAGGGTTTTGACATATAATCATCGGCACCAATATCAAGACCCTTAACCTTGTGTTCAACCTCACCCTTGGCTGTAAGCATGAGCACAGGAATATACCGGGTTTTTTCATCGGATTTGAGTCTTTGACAGACTTCATATCCGTCAATTTTTGGCATCATGACATCAAGGACAATAAGATCAGGGTTGTATTCACTTACTTTCTGGAGTGCTTCTTCACCATTATAGGCTTCATCTGTATCATATCCTTCGGCTCTGAATCGTTTTCTAAGAAGTTCTACTGTATCAACTGCATCATCAACAATTAAAATCTTATTCTTGTTCGCCACCCAATACGCTCTCCCATTTTCCTCTTAAATATGCTTTAATTTGATTCGGAAGTTCTCTTACATTTATTGGTTTTGATATATATCCTTCAAAACCGGCAATTAAAACTTTCTCTCTGTCGCCTTTCATAGCGTGAGCAGTAAAAGCAATAATTGGAACATCCTTGAAAGCATCCATTTCCTTTAACCTTTTGGCTACTTCATAACCGCTTAGTTTTGGCAGAGATATATCAAGCAGTATAAGATTAGGAATTTCTGCTATAGCCTTTTCAATCGCCTGTTCGCCATCTTCGGCTTCAATCATCTGATAGCCTTTGTTCCTTAGAACTTTAACCACTAACTCCCGGCTATCCTGATTGTCTTCAACAACAAGAATTTTTCTTGAAGGTAATTTTTTCTCTTCTTCCATTAACTTATCCCACTTTTTTAACTATTATAATATAACGCATAACAATCTATTTTAGTAATTCTTTTTTTAAAGGCAAAGCAAAGCAAAATCTACTGCCTTGACCATATTTGCTTGATACCCAGATCATTCCTTTATGAAGTTTAATAAATCCTTTTGCAACACTCAATCCAACACCCGAGCCTTCATACTCACGGATTAATGAGAAATCAACCTGAACAAATTTATCGAATATTTTCCCGAGATCTTCTTCTTTTATCCCTATTCCTGTATCTTCAATGCATACTTCAAGATATTGAGGTTCTTTCCTTTCTGAAACTTTCCAATCAGAGAAACGTGAAGAAACTGTAATTCCACCTTTATGGGTAAATTTCACAGCATTTGAAAGAAGATTTAATATAACATGCCTGATTTTTTCTTCATCACAATAAAAACTGGGAAGTGTCCTGTCAAGATTTAAAGTCAGGGATAAACTCTTTTTTTCAATAAGAGATTTAACATCTTTAAGAACATCCTCAATAATAAAATTTATATCGCTTTCCTTGATATTTAATTCTATCATTGCAGATTCAAGCCTTGAAATGCTTATTAGATCATCAATAAGTTGAAGTAATCTTTTAGAATTTTCTTTTATTTTGATAAGGCTATTTTCTTGTTCATTAGTCAAAGAACCATCAATCTTATCGAGTAAAACATCTGTATAACCGATTATTATATTCATCGGTGTTCTGAGTTCATGAGACATATTTGCCAAAAAAGCGCTCTTTAGCTTATCAAGTTTTTGTAATTCAATTTTGTCTTTTTCAAGTTGCTCGACAAATATTGTGCGCTCTTCTACAAGATGCTGTAATTTCCTCCTATCCTCATTTATATATGAATATGATTTGTAAATACTAAGGAAGAAGATACTAACAGAACCAATAAAAAAAATAGCAAGACTATTTAAACTGCCGCTGTAAGGTTCAATTAACGTCCAGATCTCTTTATTTCCGGTGGGAATTAAAATATGTCTCATGATATGACCAAAAGCTCTCGATAAAGAAAAGATCAACCATGAAGATGAAAGCCAGATAAAATAATTCCGGAGTATATTTTCTTTATCACTTCTGTATAGCTCAATACTTTTATAAAAACACACAAAAGCAAGTATTATAAAAACAATATTTCCCAATAAATCATTAAGTAGAATTGGTAAAAGTGGAAGAATTATAACAGGCGAATAAGAAAAGCTTTCCACGCTCTTTGAATATTCCCTAAGCCCGAGATAAAAAGAAAACATCGCAATATTCAGAAGAACAAAGTCAAGTCTGCCTATATAGTAGAGAACCTCAAATTTTCTGATGATTATACTTCTTTTAAAGTAATCTATGCCTGATTCGGCACCGACAGTTTCGGGCATAGCCATAACTTCTGCAATTCTGCTGATGAATACAGTTATATCCCAGATAGCAAAACAGATAACAGCGAGAAATATAAATCTCCACCCTTTATAAGCCTGTAAGTGATTTTTCAGGATAGCCCATGCAACTACCAGCAGAGAGATAAAAAGAAAAAGACGGGCAATCTGGTGAGGATATATAGCAGAATACTCATGTGGCACATAAGCAAAAGTTTTTACCGGGAGAGATATGAATAACATAGAAAGGAAGAATATTTTTTTAAAAGACATGTTACAATCCTGAAATAATTATTTTTAATTTTTATCAAGTACTGCCTGTCATCCCTATTACTTTCTTTAGCTCGCCGATAAGATCTTCTTTTTCCATAACAACCTTGTTCAAAATACCCTGTATTCTTCCATTAAGCTCTTCAATTTCTTTCTCTGAAAGGTCTTTTTGAGTTAGTACGATTATCGGGATATTCTTTGCGTCTTTATCGGTCTTTATATATTCAATAACATCAAATCCTGTAACAGGCATCGTGAGATTAAGCACAATTAGATCGGGTTTGTAACTTTTGATAGATGATATTGCATCTTCACTATTATAAGCAGTCTTAATCTGATATGATTCTTCTTCAAGCATATTTCCAATTGATTTAACAGTTTCAATATCATTGTCAACTATCAGTACTCTTTTAATTTTAGATGTCTTATCGAATGCTTTAAGTTTTTTGAGCAATACATTTTTATCCACAGGTTTCAGAAGATATTCTGCTGCTCCAAGACTAAACCCGAGTCTTTGGTCATCAACAATTGACAGCACTATTACCGGTATATCCTGTGTCTGTGCATCTCTCTTAAGTTCCCTTAAAACCTGCCAGCCATCTTTTCGTGGCATCATAATATCAAGAGTTATTGCCATTGGTTTGATTTCTTTAGCCTTTTCAACCGCATTCTCACCGCTTAAAAGTCCAATAACCCTATAATCTTCTCCAAGATACTTTTTAATAATATCAATCGCATCAGGGTTATCATCGATAGCCAGGATAGTTTTCTTTTCAGATTCAGATTTCATTAAATTATCAAACACAATAGCGCCTGAAGTTTCACTTACAATGTTCTTAATCAACTCACAACCTTTACAAAAATCCACTTTTTCAGGATATGCAGCTAATTTCATGCCGGAACAGTGTGTGCCCATTATTAACCAGCAACGGCTTTCAGAACTACCATACGCAGGACATGTTGGCTGTCCACATCTTATAAACTCCCAGCAATGTATCGGCTTACCGGCAAATTCCGGTTCTTTAAGAAATTCTTCTGCTGGCTTCTCAAAATAATCTGCAAGAGCTTCTGCAACTCTTGTTTCAACAACCGGTACGGGTTTCTCAAGTATCTCTCTTTTCAAGGGTAGAGTGAAACAGAATTTACTGCCCTCACCATACTTGCTTTCCACCCATATTACGCCTTTGTGTAGAGCAACAAGACCCCTTGCTATACTTAATCCAAGACCGGTTCCTTCATATTGACGAACCGTAGTAAGATCAACCTGAACAAATTTATCGAATATTTTTCCGAGATCTTCTTCTTTTATGCCGATACCTGTATCTGCAACACAAATCTCCATAAAAATAGGCTCTTCCCCTGGTTTTATTCCCCGTTCGGATATTTTTGCATAAATAGTTATGCCTCCTTCATGCGTAAATTTGATTGCATTTGCAATGAGGTTAATTAAAATTTCTTTAACCCTATCTTCATCACCATATACAAGTGGAAGGTTATCGGGAATTTCTACACTAAGACTCAATCCTTTAATCTTGAGTTGCGGTTCAAAAGTGTGAATTATATTTTCAACAAGCCATTTAATATCTATTTCTTTAATATTAAGTTTCATCTTGCCAGCTTCAATTTTTGAAATGTCAAGCACATCATTTATAAGCTGCAAAAGATGTCTCGCATTAGCTGCTACTTTTTTAAGGCTTTTCTCCTGATCTTCATTAATCGGGCCATCTACTCCGTCAAGGAGTAAATCTGTATAGCCGATTATTGCGTTCATTGGGGTTCTCAATTCATGGGACATATTTGCAAGAAAAGTAGATTTCAGCTTGTCGAGTTCTCTTAAGTCCTTATTGGCACGTTCAAGCAATGTTAGAAGCCTGGTTCTTTCATTTAAGAGAGCTGTTTTTCTTTTTACTTCTTCCTCAAGTTTTTTACTGAAAGAAGAAACACTATCCACCATATAATTGAAAGTTTTGCCCAATATTCCTATCTCATCTTCTGTTTTAACATCAACAGAAACTGACATATCTCCTTCGGCAAACTTTTTTGCTTTTTCTGCAAGAGATTCAACAGGCTTCCTGACAAGTTTATTTACCATTAAATATATAAGAGCGATCGATATAGGAATAAGTATTGCAACTATAGTAATTGTTCGGTTTCTCTGGGCAACTACCTGAGCATATGTCTTTTCTGCATCAAGCCTTACAACTATACCGCCGAGTATTTTTCTTGAAGAACCGTGGCAGTGATAACAATCTTTTTCATTTAAAATAGGCCGCATTACAACAAGATGCCTTTTTCCATTTATAACATCCTCATATGGATTTCTTGGATCAAAAACAGGTTCTACACCTGTTTGCAGGGTTTGAGTCAAAGTCTTTGATATAGCTGTATTTTTGAAGGTATCTGATAGGTTTGTATTTATTTTATCGAGATTTGTAGAATATACAACTTCCTGATCAAAGTCACATATAAAAACTTCTACGTCTTTCATTTTTTCGCTAATGTCAACAAGCTCCCTCTTAATAGCTTCACTGTCCCCGAGTTCCATTGGATACTTAATGCCAGCATAAATTGCATCGGCTAATTCACGACTTATTGAAGCTGCGATTTCAAGTCTGTCTTTTGTTCCAAAATATATTCTCATATAAATTTCGGAAAGAAGCACCATGAGAATAATAACCAGCATAGCGGTCATTATTTTATATCCAAGATGTTTTTTAATAAAATCAAACATTTTATATTACCTTTACTTCAATTTTTTCAGAATTTTGAGTTTTGAATTTTGAATTCTTGAATATCGAATTTTGAGTTTTGAATTTCAATGTGCTCCTCCGTGAATTAATGGCTTATATCTAAAAGCCCTAACCCTTTCGGATATATGACATTCTTCACAATCTTTCATTGTCATCTTTCTTTTTATATATTTTGGGTTCATGGTCCTGACATGGACACTTCCCGGACCATGACAGACTTCACAACCTGCGTTCTTAAGATGCGGCGTTTTTTCAACACTTACAAATCCTCCGGGTTTTCCATGACCTGTCGTGTGACATGCGTAGCATCCTTTAATTTCCTCTTCAGTAAGCCCTTTTCTAAGTCTTTCTATGCTCTCGAAAGACCTGCTTTTTTTAGCATATTTTGTAAAGCTTTCGTACTCCTTTTCATGGCATTTCTTACATGTATCGCTGCCAACATATAGTGCTTTTTGATCACCATTCCGGGCTATCGCATAATGCGCAAATAAAAAATTTAAAATCAAGAGAAAGGCAAAAAAATAGGCAATTATTTTATTTTTAAATTTCATAATATTTATTTTCCTTGATTATTCAAAAAATTGCAATCGCAGTACATTTTTTAACTGACTTTGATTTTCTCAATATTTAAAATACTAAATCTTAATCTGAGTAGAAGCAATAGTCCGGGTATAGAGAAAAGGAATGTGATAAAGAAAAACCCGGGCCAGCCTACTGACTCTACAAGAAAACCGGATGATGGTGCTATAAATATTCTTCCGAGTGCTGCAAGTGATGACAATAATGCATACTGGGTTGCTGTAAAACGATGATTACACATTCCCATAATTAGAGATACAAAAGCTGCTGTCCCCATTCCTCCACTAAAGTTTTCAAAAGCTATTGTAAAAATAAGCATGCTATAACTTTTTCCGAGCCATGCAAGAAGCATAAAAGACAGATTTGAGACAGCCTGTAAGATTCCGAAAAAAAGAAGTGCTCTGTACAAACCAAGATTAATCATCAATGTACCGCCAATAGTAGCTCCAATTATTAAAGATAGGAAACCAAGACCTTTGTTAATAGTGCCTACTTCAGCGGGAGTAAAACCAAGACCCCTTATAAGAAACGGTGTAGTAAGTGTACCTGCAAAAGCATCTCCTAATTTATATAGAATAATTAAAAGAAGTAAAGCAATCGCTGATTCTCTTGTAAAATAATCTTTAAGTGGCCCCCAAACAGCTTCTTTAATACTGGATGGAGGTAATACTTTCCCATCAGGTTCTTTTGCGAATAATGTTGTTAATACTCCTGCAAACATTATTACAGCCATAAAAAGATAAGTATTTCTCCATCCTATGCTATCTGACATTATCAGAGCCAGTGCTCCGGATACAAGTGTTGCAATTCTATATCCCGTCACAAAAACCGCTGCACCTACTCCTCTTTCTTTTTCATGCAACACATCAGTACGATATGCATCTATAACTATATCCTGTGATGCTGAAGTAAATGCTATAAATATTGCAAGAAAGCCAACAGTCATAATAGCATCTGAAGGTGAAGTAAAAGAAAGCAGAGTAATGCCAAGAATAAGAAGCATTTGTGTTATTAGTATCCAGCCCCTTCTTCTTCCAAAAAATGGGGGAACAAATCTGTCCAGAAAAGGAGACCACAAAAACTTTAATGTATATGGCAGGCCTACAAGAGCAAATATACCGATTGTTTTTAAATCTATTCCTTCAACAGTCATCCAAGCCTGCAAGGTTCCGCCGCTTAATGCAAGTGGAAGACCTGACGCAAAACCCATCAGTGAAACAATCGCAATTCTTCTGCTTTTGAATACCTGAAGATAAGGTTCAAAATATTTTTTCATAATAATAGCAACTTAAATCCTCTGTTTTTGTCATTGGCCCTACGGTTCCACCAAACAAATGGCGGACAAGCAAGCCAGAGGATAAACTTGACCAGATAATCCAATTATGTCATACCACGATTTATTCGTGGTATCTAAGGAAAATTATTTCCGGATTCCCCGATTCCACATCGAAAACAGATAGCAGGCAAGTCGGGAAATGATAAACACAAGTATAACAAATACTTTATTTATTACTTGAAATTCAGTAAAAATAATTTGTAATTTACTATAATATTTACAATTGAATAAAAACATATTATCTTTTACTATAAAATAATGTGTAAACTTTTAAAATATTTTTAGCGGCAAACTTTTAATTGTTTAATTTAATCAAGCCAAGAAGGAGGGATTGTTATGTTAAGGAAAAGTTTTATTAATCTACTGGCAGTATCATTTTTATCAACTTTGCTTTTATTTGCAACATCAGAAGCAAAAGATATTAAAGGTGCTAAAGCAATTTTTGACTCCGGTGAAGGACCTTCTGTTGGAATGTCAGTAGGACATGCAAAAACAAAGACTTCCACAACTGCAACCGAATCAAAGGAAAAATATACTGGTATTTCGTATCAGCTTCTTCTCCTTTCCGATGATGGCCAATTTAAAGTAGTTCCAAAAACAAGAGCTTTTAAATCCGGTGAAAGAATGAAAATGCTTATAAGAACCAATAGATCAGGGTATATGACAATATATAACATTGGTTCATCTGGCAAAACCAATCTTTTATTCAATGATTATGTCGAAGCATTTACATTGCATGAAATACCCAAGAACACAAATTTTGTATTCACAGGAGCACCTGGTACAGAAACAATTCTTGTGATGCTTTCTGATCAACGATATCCAGCAGGAAATCAAACAATAACTGCTTCACCTCCTCCTTCATACAATCCTCCTTCTTATACACCTCCTTCATCAACATCAACAGCAAGCAACACCGAGCTTCCCCCGCCACCTTCTATTGTTGCTTCTCTGGATGGTGCAAAAAGTTTGAAAAATAAAGGAGCGAAAGATATAGTAGTTGAAGATTCAATGCAAAATACTTATGCTGTTATTTCTCCAAAAAATGGTTGGAAACCGGTACCGGGAGGAACAAAAGATATAGTGCTTGAGTCTTCAGCAGGTTCAAATTATGGAGTGATACCTGCCTCAACTATAGCTGATGGAGGAATTCTCACACTACAAATAAAGTTAAAACATAATTAGAAAGGAAAAGCACATGAAAAATAAATTTTTCAAACATACAATTATTTTTCTTATAACTGTTTTTCTTTTTACTTCATGTGCTCCACTTCCTCCTGCCGGTACAGCTCTTACACCAGAAGAACGTGAATCAGCAAAGAAGACCTGTATTGCAAGATATACTGCTGCCGGAGCTGTAGGCGGAGCAATACTCGGAAGTCTTCTTGGTGGTAAAGGCGCTAAATGGGAAACAGCAGCTATCGGCGCTGCTGCAGGCGGTGCTCTTGCATTTGCTATTGCATGGGGTCATTGTCTTTCTGTATATTCTGACCTTAATAGTTATCCTGTTGCCGGAGCAAGAGAAACAGCACAAAAAATAGGTTATAACTCTTCACAGGGAAATATTACAAAAATAGATAAATTTTATCTTAATCCTGATGCAGTCGCTCCGGGTGGCAGGGTTCAGATGAATGGTTCATATTTTATAATGGCACCCGAAGGAACACAGGAAGTAAAAGTAACAGAAACAAGAATTCTTCATTACTATAATCCGTCTGAAAATGAATGGAAAGAACTCGGTTCTGTTGATAATGTAATTACATCTTCGCTGGGAACAAGAAAAGCAGAAGGTAATTTTGATATACCATCTGATGTTCCTGAAGGAAAATATCGCATAACTCTTAAAATTGCTGCGCAGGGTAAAGAAGATCAGGTCTCAAAAGAGCTTACTGTTAAAAAAGGATTAGCCATGCTTAAATACATGTGGGCAAGTTAGATATAATCTTGGAGCGGAATATGATTAAACTTAAATTTATTTTATTTCTATTAATAATCGCTTTCTCGATTTTCCCTCTTGCACAAGTTTATCCACAACAATCTCCTGTTACGAATCAACATATTGAACAGATAAATAATCTGTTTCAGAAAAACAATGTTTTTCGTGGTTATGCTGTATTGGACAGGTTTGGAAGAATAGAACTCAAAGGCGAGTATGAAGACGAAGATGAAGTTGACAGAGCTTTTTCAATAGCACAGACAGTTGTTGGAATTAAATGGGTATCTCCTGTAACACCCGAAAATATTAAAGTTAAAACATGGGAAAAAAGATTTGGAGACTTATTTTCACGTGCAAAAGTCCTAAAACCAGAAATAAAAGGTTCTGGTATTCCCGGACCAATTAAAAACAGATATGCTCTGGTTGTAGGTATCGGAGAATTCAAAGCAGAATCTCAGGGTATACCCCGCTTGAATTTTGCAGTTCATGATGCGAGGAGTTTTTACAATTTTCTTATTGACCCGAAACGCGGGGGATTTCTAAAACAAAACGTAACCTTTCTTACCAACAGGGATGCTACAAGAGATAATATTGCCAATGCTCTAAATAGAATCAGAGATATAGCAGAGCAGGATGACCTTGTTACTATTTATATGAGCAGTCATGGAACACCACCTGACAAGTTCGGGGGTGTTTTCATAGTTACTTATGATACCGAGGTTAAACCACGTGAAAAAGTCTGGAAAACAGCTATCTCAGAAAATATGTTGAGGGATTTTATAGAAAACTTAAGAGCTAAAAGATTGGTAATGATTCTTGATGCATGTTACAGTAATGGCGCTTACAGGAAAGTACCCGGGTTTTTACCGCCTGGCGGAAAATCTCTTGGTGCAAGTGATAATGAAGGCTATGGAATTTCCAAGGAATATGCAAAAAGGCTGCTCGGATCTAAAGATATTGTCTTTGAAGATGAACCGCATCAGAAATCATCAGCCAAATCTTCTTTTGATTCAGATGACGGCTGGGGTAATGTATTAATAGGTGCAAGCGGGCCCGGTGAACAATCATGGGAATCTGATCAACTTAATAACAGTATTTTTACATACTATTTTCTTGATGGTTTAAACCGTTATAATGGCTCGGTACAAAAAGCCTTTTATCACGCAAAGCCATTAGTTCCAAAAAGAGTTAAACAAGAAAAGGGCGAAGATATTGATCAGAATCCACAGGTTATTGCAACCTCTCCCAACTGGGATATGAAATTAGCAAAGAAAAAATAATATTTTTAAAGGAGGATTTTGAGATGCTCGGAAAAAGTAATTTTGTTTTAGTACTAATCTCTGTATTATTTATTGGATTAATAATTGCAGGTTGTCAGCAGCAAAAACAGGCAGAAGCTCCAAAACCAGCAGAACCTGTTGCAGCACCTCAAACGCAAACTGTAACAGAACCAGCACCACAGGCAACAACCCAGCCACCAGCGCAAATTGGCAAAGGAAGCACAGATCCAACTTCACAGGCAGCAGTGCCTACAGAAGCAAAACTTAGTCTTCAACAGGGGATGAATTATTTAAGGTCTCATGATTACGATAATGCTATTAAAGAATTTACAGTCGCCATCCAGAAATATCCAAGTTACGATGTAGCATATTCTAACAGAGCGGTTGCTTATATGCAGCAGAATAAATTTAATAAAGCTCTTGATGATTTGAAAAAAGCTGAAGAGATTAATCCAAATAATCCAACAGTACATTATAATTTTGTTGCACTTTATTCATTACAAAAACAGCTTGATAGAGCACTTGATTCACTCGACAGGGCTCTTGAACTCGGGTTTAATAACTATGATGCTCTTAGAACTGATACAGATCTGAATAATGTCCGTAAACATCCTGAATTCAAAAAAATACTCGAAAAACACAAGGTATTCATTATGAAATAGACTTTAACAAAATACGTTAGAAGCAAGATGCAAGGGACTGAATTCGGAGGGCCAAGACAATGAAGGTCTTAATACTATTTTATTCAATGTATGGTCACATTTATAAAATGGCTGAAGCTGTTGCAAAAGGTGTTGAAGAAGTAACAAACACTGAAGCTATTTTAAGAAGAGTTCCGGAAACATTGAATGAAGAAATATTAAACAAAATGAAAGCTTCTGAAGCACAGAAAGCATTTTCGCATATCCCGGTTTGTACACTTGATGAACTTGCCTCTGCTGATGCTGTAATATTCGGAACTCCTACAAGATTTGGGAATATGTGCGGACAGATGAGACAATTTCTTGATTCAACAGGTCAACTCTGGGCACAGGGTGCTCTTGTTGGAAAAGTTGGAAGTGTTTTTACGAGTTCAAACACACAACACGGAGGTCAGGAATCAACTATATTAAGTTTCTTTAACACATTATTACATCACGGGATGATTATAGTAGGATTACCTTATACTTTTCTGGGGCAGATGAGGATTGATGAAATTACAGGTTGTTCTCCTTATGGAGCTTCAACTATCGCAGGGCCAAAGGGTGAAAGAATGCCAAGTGAAAATGAACTTGAAGCAGCACGTTTTCAGGGCAGGCATGTTGCCAAAATAGCTTCAAAGTTGGCTGGTACTTAAAAACTGATATTTAAAACAGGTTATTTGACACTTGATAGTTTAAAAAACGATAACTTTAAACTGATATTACAAAATCAGGCATTGCGAGCAAGTTCATTTTCTATCACAATCCTTTAAAAATATTCTTTGGCATTAGATGATTAATCAGGTAATAAATTATATCTTTATGCCAGTCAAAACCTGCATTTTTAATAATTGGCATAATACCATCTCTTTTTGCGAGATCAAGAAGTTTATCAATTTGTTTATCCGAAAATTTTGAAAAAATGTTCCTGAGTACAAGCCCGGCTTTTAACTCTGTTGATAAGATTTCTTTCCATTTGTGTTCATAAATTTTCAGATACTCTTCAGTGAAATTGTTATTTTTGAAAGAATTAATAACAGTCTGTGCGGCAATTTCTGCACATAAAAGACCAAAATATATTCCTCCGCCTGTTGTTGCTTTTACCTGGCCTGCTGCTTCACCAACAATCAGTGTTCTTTCATAATAAGTCTTTTGAATAGGCTTTATTGGAACCGGACTGCATTTCATTACACCATCCCATGATTTAACTCTCTTTGAAATTAAATCCGAATTCATAAAATTTTTTAAACAATCTACAGGTTTACTTTTTACAAGCATTCCTATTTTCGCATAACCTTTAACCGAAGGTATTACCCACGAAAATGAACCGGGAGCTATATTTTTGCCAAAAAAAACTTCTACATTATCGCTCTCTTCAAAATCAGCTTCTGTCTGGACTCCAAAAAGAAAATCTACAATTTTTTTTGAGTTATGAAAAAGGTTATTAAATTCAAATCCAGTCGCGATTATTCCTGCTTTAGCTTTGAATTCTTCTTCATGATTTTTTGATACGATTTTTATCCTGAAAGAATTCCGGGTGTTCTCAATATATTTGACTTTACAGCCTAAATATGCAATAACCCCTGAATTAAGAGCTTTTTTATTAATTTCTTTATCAAAATACGTACGGTCAACAATATATGCAAGAGGATATTCAGAGTTATACTGAATATAATTTCCCGAAGGCGAATATGCTTTGATTTTATTGATAGGTCTTATAATAGATTTTTCGGGAAGATTAAACCTGTCATAACATTCCTTACTTATTATTCCACTACAATTTACGTTTTCTCCTATTGTATCATTCTTTTCAAATAAACCTACATTAATACCTTTTCTTGCCAGCAAAAATGCAGTATAACTACCAACAGGACCGGCACCTATGACTATAACATCATGTTTGTAATGCTCCAAAAACTACCCCCGTAGATTCAAACTTTTGATTAATTTTTGCAGATTTACCAAATTTTTTCAAGGATTTTCAATGTAAATTTTGAATTAATATTTTTTCAACTCATTTTCAAAACATCTTGCTGTTTGTTCATCAAATAAACAAAACTCTATTATTTCAAGACTTGTATCAGGACTATTCCTTAAAAATTCGACAGCCTGATTCACAAGAATAATGGCACAACGATCTTTTGGAAAGCCAAATATACCGGAACTTATTGCTGGTATCGAAATACTTTTTAGGGCTTTTCCGGAAGCCAGTTTCAGGCTATTCCATACAGCGTTTTTTAATTTATTATCTTCATCACCTTCACCCATTCTTGGTCCAACAGCATGAATAACAAATTTTGCAAGAAGTTTTCCTGCTGAAGTAATAGCAGCTCTACCAACCGAAACAAACCCTATCCTGTTACTCTCTTCCTGTATCACCTGTCCGCCTTTTCTTACTATAGCACCGGCGACTCCGCCACCATGTTGCAGATGAGAATTTGCTGCATTAACAATTGCATCAACTTTACTTTCTGTTATATCACCCTGAACAATGCGTATAGTCTTGCCATTGATTACTTTCTCTAAAATTGTTCTCATTCCTCCTCCTTTGTATACATATAGAGTTATGGTAAGATTTTAACATAGCCTAAAATGTTTGAATACAAATTTCAAAAGATTCAAGGCAAAATCTGGCATAAATATTGATTAACATCATTATATATTCAAAACTATATCAATATGGAAAAATAACTTATTTGCAGTTTTTACATTCCTTTTTTATTACATTTTTGCTATATTATTTGACAGCTAATTTTATTTTGAATAAAGGGTAATTCTAATAATAACCATTTTTTAAAAAAGGAGAACTCTATGAGAAAAAATTTACTTACTGTTAGGAGTGTTTTTAATGTATTCGTGATTTTTGGAACCATTATATCATTAACTTTTCTATACAGTTGTAAAACTGTTACTCCTGAGATAAAAGAGCCTGCCAAAGCACAGGAAAGAGAATCTGTTAAACCTGCTAAAGCCCGGATAGAGGCTAAAACACCTGCTGTTACTGTTCAAAAAGAAATTCCGGGGTTTAGTTTGAAAGATCTTGAAGAAGCTGAATATAATTACCTTTCAGCATATAAAGGTTCCGTAAAACTTACACGCGGGTTATTCAGGAAAAAGAATGAACCTAAATCTACAACCGAAACTATGGTTGCATTAACAAATCATTTTGCGTTCGGAAAAGTATCGGGAAAAGAAGGAGCTGCCGCTATACTTGTTACAACAACGGGAACCGCAAGTTTTTATTATGATCTTGCTTTTGTTGTTAAAGAAAAAGGTAAAACAAAAAATATCTCAACAGTTCCTTTAGGAGACAGGGTTAAAATTAAATCTCTTTCAATAAAAGATAACATTATTAATATTGATATGATACGTCATAAAAAGAAAGACCCTGCATGTTGTCCGACCGAGGATGCTACTTTAAAATTTGCATTACAAAATAATAAATTAGTTGCAGTTAAATAATCTAATAAAGCAGGTAAAATTAAAACAGACTTAATGTTTTGAGCATAATATTAATCTGAATGAAGGGATTAAAATGAAATATAAGATACTCAAAAAACTTTGTTTAGCATCTTTAATTTTTTCTTTTGTTTTTATAATCGGGTGCGCAGGATATGTTTATTCTCCTCAAAAAGGAGTTGGCTATCATCCTGTTGAACTTATTAATGCCGATAAATCCATCGCTGACGCACAAAAAGCTGGCAGAGACAAACAATGTCCAAAAGAATTTGCTGAAGCAAAAGGCTTAAGAGACAAAGCATGGGAAGTTTACTGGTCATGCAGAACAAAGGATTCCATTGCAATTGCAAAGGATGCGGTAATTAAGACAGGTGCTTTATGCCCGCCGCCTCCTCCGCCTCCACCCGCTCCTGCACCAAAGATAATTGATAAAATGACCCTCTTACTCCATTTTGATTTTGATAAGGCTATTATTAAAGAGACTGATATCCCCCTGTTAAAGAAAGCTATCGATTTTATTAAGAAATATCCTCAATCAAAAGTCAGCCTCGAAGGTCATACAGACAGTATAGGAACCGAGCTATATAATCAGAAACTTTCTGAAAAAAGAGCAGATGCTGTTCGAAAATATCTTCTGAAAGAAGGGGCATGCACTGAATCAAAAATAAGTTCAACCGGATATGGCGAACTTAAACCCGTAGATACTAATAAAACTAAAGAAGGAAGGGCAAAAAATAGAAGAGTTGAAGTCCTGATATTATCTGAATAAATTATTTAACAGTTAGTCATTTTGTTATTTTCTGGCCCTCTGTTAAAGCCAGAAAGTTGAAATATTAGATTCCCCGGGCAAGAGGAGATAGAGTGGATACTCAAATTAAGCTTGCCTTCTTGTTCGTTCGGCGGGCTGGTGAATAACAACCTCCCTAACTCCTTTGACAAAGGAGGAATTTGTGATAGTTAACCCCTTGTTTCCCCCTTAGACAGGGGGAAACAAGGGGTTGTAGAAACGAAAAATAAACTTTCTCGCGATACCTGTATTATTCAATATACTACCCTATATTCTTTAAACAGACAGTATAATATAATATTGCATGACAGGTTATATTAAACATGGATTCTAAAATACAGTTTCCGCACTTTGTAATTTTAAAGGCTTCTGCAGGTTCTGGCAAAACTTATAATCTTACGAAAAGATTTGTTCAATTCATATTATCGGACAACATACCGAATAACAATTTAAAAAACATTCTTGCCATAACTTTTTCGAACAATGCTGCAAAAGAAATGAAAGAACGTATCACAGTATGGCTTAAAGAATTATATTTCCAAAAACCAGATGCTATCAATCAATTTAACCAGGTTATATCTATTGAAAAAAATAAATTAAGCCAAAAAGCCGGCCATATGTTAGAAACAATTCTTGGTAACTACTCCGATTTTCAGGTTAAGACTATAGATAGTTTTATGACTACTATCTTTAAGGCATCAGCAATTGATTTTGGTTATAATCCTGAATTTGATATCCTTATAGACATAAAAAAAAGCATTAAATATTCATTTAACAGATTCCTAAGAAATGTCAAGAAGGACACACCTGAAACAAAACTTTTTTTAGATACAATCAATATTATTCTTGACCAAAAAACTGAAGAATCTGCTTATCCATGGGATCCAACAGTTCCATTGCTTGATATGACAATTAAGCTTTATAGAAAGCTCTCCTCATTAGGTAAAGAACTTATCATAGATGATTTTTCAGAACATCTTAATTCTACTAAAAAAAATTTATTGTCATGTGTAAATAGTATTGAAAATCTTCTGAAAAACTCCAGGCTTGAAACTAACAGCAACTCTGTTTTCCCGGAACTTCTTAATATTTTAAAAGATAACCGTCTTCAGAATATAATCGGTAAAGGTATTAAATATCCACCTGTTAAGAAACCTGGCGGAAAAGCCGATCTACTTAAAGAATATAACGAAATATATAACATCTGGTCTGAAGTAATAAAATATATTAAACAATACATTACGTTATATGTTTATTCTTATTATTTCCCTTTTCTGGCAATTTATAAAGAATTTCTTAAAACTCTTGAAATAATTAAAAAACAGCAAGGAATACTATTCATCGATGATATTAATAAATATCTTGCTGAATACTTAAATCAGGATATAATTCCTGATGTATATTTCAGGCTTGGTGATACTATTTTCCATTATCTCATAGATGAGTTTCAGGATACATCACCAATTCAATGGAATAATTTAAGACCCTTACTTGAAAATTCCCTATCCCAGAACGGTAGCCTTTTTATCGTTGGAGACACAAAACAGGCTATCTATGGCTTCCGTAATGCAGACTATAGAATTATGAAGGAAGCTGAAAATAAAAATCCTTTTCCTTCAGCAGAACACTATGTGATAGAACTTGATACAAATTTTCGGAGTTTAAAAAGAATTCTTGAATTTAACGAGGAAGTATTTAAAAATATCCTTCCCGGTTCAGAGGATTACAGAATAGCAGGACAGAAAAGCGGTCTTGTTGATTATATTCAGAAACCTGATAAAAATAGGAAATCAGAAGGATATGTTGAAGTTATCCTTTTTGAAAAAAACGAAGAAAATCCACCGGAAAAATTCAAAATTCAAGATTTAATAGAAGATATAACTAAAAGGGAATTTAGATATAAAGACATAGCCATACTCACAATGAGAAACGAGGATGCTATTAGAATTACATCATGGTTAAATGAGAAAAATATCCCTTTCATTTCCCATAGCAGTCTTGATATTAGAAGAAGAAAAGTTACCGGAGAGATAATCTCTCTTCTCAATTTTCTTGATTCTCCTACAGATAATTTATCTTTTTCATCATTTTTGCTCGGAGATATTTTTAACGCCATTCTTCAAAAGGACTCTTATAATATATCAAAAAAAGATTTAATCTCATTTATTTTCAATAATTCAGAAAATTCTGTTCTTTATAAAGCTTTTCAGAAAAAGTATGAAGAACTCTGGAAAAATTATTTTATGGAACTTTTTAAATATACCGGCTACCTCCCTCTTTATGACCTTGTTTCAGAGATTTTCGGCAGATTCAGGGTCTTTGAAATAATGGAAAATGAAGAAGCTACATTCATCAAGATACTTGAAACCATAAGGGATATGGAAAGCGAAGGTCAGAATAGTATTAAAGATTTCTTTGAATTTGCGAGTGATACAGAAGATGCTGAATCAAAATGGGATATGAATATTCCGGTTGATATAGATGCTGTTAATGTTATGACCATACATAAATCTAAAGGTCTGGGCTTTCCGGTTTCTATTGTGCTTTTATATGAAATTAGAAACAGAGGTTTTGAATTTATTACGGTTGAAGATGAAAAAAACATCAGACTTATCAAACTGAATAAAAATATTCTAAAAACCGATCCAGACTTCCAGAACCTATATGAAAATGAATCTATTAATGAATTAGTTAATAAGCTGAATAGTCTCTATGTAGGTTTTACAAGGGCAAAGGAAGAGCTTTATGTAATAGGGGTCTATCAAAATTCAAAAAACAAGTTTCCAATAAACTTATTGCCTGTTGAAAAATATAAAAGTATGGAAAAACCTGCGAGAGATATAGTAAAAGACTCGACCTATCATAGATTGGTTGATATTCAACATTACTACAATCCATATTTTTACCAAACACGTTTTGATGACCTGATGAATATGGCTGAAAAAAGAAGGGGTGATTTTATTCATAAAGTTTTTTCCCGTATTGAATATATATGTGATGGATTCGATGATGAAATAGATAAGATAATAGAAATTGTTATTAAAGAAACAGGGGATAATGTCCGGCAGGGGCAAATCAAGAAAGTTATCCTGAATTTTCTTAGAAGTAATAACATAATCGATTTCTTTAAACATAAAAATAAAAGAATCATATTGAGAGAGCAAGAATTTTCTGATAATGAAGGCAGACTTTTCAGAATGGATAGAGTGGTTATTGATAGTGACAAAATAACTGTAATCGATTTCAAAACAGGAAACGACAAAGAAGTAGAAAAATATTCACTACAGTTAAGAAACTACATGAGAATTTTGAAAGAAATATATCCTGATAAAAAAATACAAGGAATTATTGGATATGTTGATTTAAGGGAGATAGTTGCTTTTGAATACAATAATAATTAACTCACAGAAAAATTTAATTAATGAGATTTTTCTTCTTCTTAAAAATGAGGGGATGGATTATTCCCGCAATTTGCTGGTATTCCCCGGAAAGAGACCTTCCCACTTCCTTCTTAAGTCAATTGCTGATAATGTTAAATGCAGTTTTATTCCTCCTAAGATTTTCTCTATGGATGAATTCATTGACTATCTATACCAGAAAATAAGAATAGACACTAAAATAACAACTATTGATGCTGTTGCCATACTCTATGATATTCATAAAAAAACTCCAAATCCTATGGGTGGTCATCATTTTCAGAGTCCAGACAGCTTTTTCCCCCTGGGGCTTAAATTATATAGAGATTTAGAAGAATTGTATATTGAGAATATAAAAACATCAAATATTAAATTGATTGATTTAACAGAAAGTTTTACAATTCCTGAAAAGACTCTTGAAAGAATGCAGTCATTGTCTTTTTTCTATGATAATTTTTATAAATCAATTTTTGAGCAGAATCTTTCCACAAGGTCTTCCAGATATAGGGAAGTTTCCGAAAATACAGATAATATTGATTTAAGCGAATACAATAGAATTATTTTTTCAGGCTTCTTTGCTCTAACCAATTCTGAAAAAAATCTTTTTAAAAATATTTCCAAAAATGAAAAAACTGTTTTCGTTTTTCAGGAAGGTACAGGGCTAAAAGAAAAACTCCTTGAGTTAGGAATTAAAATAGATAATATGAATTACAGGCATTACGATATAAACTTTAATCTTTACAGCAGCCCTGACTCTCATGGTCAGGTTTACTGTCTTGGAAAAATAATAAAGGAAAGTTTTAATAATAATTCCATTGAAAATTCACCTATTGCGATTGTTCTTCCTTCTTCAGAGATTTTGTTTCCTTTGATAAGGCAGGGATTATCCTTTCTAAATGAAGAAAATTACAACATTTCATTGGGCTACCCGTTGGAAAGAACTCCTATTTTTGGTTTTCTGAATAATCTTATGGAATTAATAAATTCAATGGATGAAAACCGTGTTTATGTGCCTGATTATCTCAAATTTATTCTACATCCTTATACAAAAAATATTTATTTTAATGGAAGCCCTGAAATTACAAGAATTATATTCCACACAATTGAGGAAAGCCTCCTCGAAGAAAGCAATATTAGTTTTATTGAATTAAGAGAACTTGAAGAAAACAATAATCTTTTGGAAGAGATTTATAAAAGGATACCTTATGATGCGGATAACATTACAATTGAACACATAAAAGAACATTTAAAAAATATTCACCAGAATACCATAAATAATTTTATTTCATTCAAGAATATAAATGATTTTGCAAAAAAATGTTCTGATATTTTAATTTACATTTTCAATAAAAGTACCGCAAAAATGCATCCACTTTTTTATCCTTTTTCAGAATCCTTTTTGAGAGAACTTGATATAATAGGAAAATCAAGGCTCGGTGATTTCAGCTTCAATGAAACTTCAAGCTATTTTATTTTTTTCAAGAAATACATAATGACTGCTTACAATCCCTTCGAAGGCACACCATTAAAAGATATACAGATTCTTGGATTTCTTGAAACAAGAAATATAAAATTTAAAAAAGTATATATACTCGATGCAAATGAAGAGATAATCCCTGACACAAGGAAAGATGATACTCTTATTCCTTTTAAGACCAGACGCTTACTCGGGTTACCAACATATCTTGATAGAGATAAACTCACAGAATATTATTTTGATGTTTTAATTAAGAGCTCGGATGAAGTTCATATCTTCTTTGTCGAAAATGATAAAAAAGAAAGATCGAGATTTATTGAGAAATTGATTTGGGAAAAGCAGAAACAGGATAAAAATGTTGAAACCAGGGATTACATCCAAAAAGTTCAATATAGGGTAAATCTTGATAATCCTCTTCCAGAAAAAATAGATAAAACATCCGGTATTATATCATTCCTAAAAAACATGCATTTTCATGCAACTGCTCTTGATACTTATCTAAAATGTCAGCTCAAGTTTTATTATTCATATGTTTTAAGGCTTAAAAGGAAAGAAGAAATCTCCGGAGATATTGAAAGCACTGACATTGGCCAATTTGTCCATTCTATTCTTAGAGAATACTTCAGCAGGAAAAAAAGAAAAATTCTAAAACCGAAAGACCTAAGGGAAAACGAGATAATTCAAATTACCGATAAATTTTTTGAAGAAAAATTTGGTGCAAACCAGAAGGGTTCTTTATATCTCATTAAATACCAGATAAAAAATCATCTAAAAGACTTAATAAATAATTACTATAAGTATTTGGTTTCTGAAGAGGAATTAATAATTCTTGATACAGAGAAAGACTTAATTATTTCCGAAGGTTCATTTATTTTAAGAGGCAGGATAGACAGTATAGAAAAAAGAGGAGCTAAGGTTTATATAATTGATTACAAAACCGGAGCATCATCAAATTATCTGAAAATAAATTTTAAAAAACTTAATCCTGAAGATAGAAACACATGGGATAAAGCAATTGGAAGCATCCAACTTCCTTTTTATATTCTTCTATATTCAAAACATGAAAAATTAAATCCCCTTGACATAAACGCTATGTTTTTACTTCTTGGAAAATCCTGGATTAATAAAAATATCGAGGATCCACTTTTTCAAGATTCTACGGAAAATGACTGGTACAATATACTTGAAGATATTATTTTAAAACTGCTTAATGAAATAATAGACCCCTCTATCCCTTTTAATTCTGCCTCGGATAAAAAATCAGCCTGCCCTGAATGTGATTTCAAATATATCTGTGGAACCCAATGGATAGTAAGATAATGTTCCTCAATAATATCTAACCTTATTTTCAAAAGACAAAAATTACCCTGCAAATATTAACACTTTTTTTGCCACCACCGGTAATACCATTCACCAACAATTAGTGTTATCAAGAAAAGAATCACTCCTGCTATTACATCAACAACATAGTGATACCTGCAATATACTGTTGCGAAAATAAGAGCTGAAACAACTGGCAAGGCAATCCAGAAGAAAACACGGCTGTATTTCCATGAAAGATATAGAACCAATATAGTTATTCCTGTATGTCCGCTCGGGAAAGCATCTCTTTTTATTCCTTCGAGCCTGTTAAGCAAATCTATCAATGGTTCTGCAATTACGTATCCCTGCAACTCAATTGTTTGCAACTCTTTTAAATAGAATCTTGGACCAAGAGCTGGGAAAAGAATATATCCTAAATAAGAAAGATAAAAACATAGGAGTATTAAAAAAAGGGCTTTATCGAATTCTTTATATTGCTTTTTATATAAAAGTATTAGACCAAAACTTATCGGGATAAAATAGTATGTTGAATAAGCAAATTGAAGTATATCTGTGAGAATCGGATTCATTATTTTCTCAAGCATTATTGTAGGATGATTTCTGAATATAAGATAATCCAATTTTATTAAGACAGGGTCAATATCTTTCGGATTTACATAATGAACTATCCATTCAAGGCTATCAAAAATAAGTAAGATACAAATTGTAGGAAATCCGAGGTCATAAACAAACTTTAATATTCTTCCTTTATTTTTGATTTTTATCAAAACACATTGAGAAATAAGTAACATGACATAAAGAAAAATCAAATATCTTGGTTTAGGGAGTATGTTGTAAGAAAATAATGTTAATTTTAAAAGAAAAATTATAAAAAGAATTGTTGCTGTATCTGCAGGTCTAATGCTTCTTAAAATATCCGAAATTCGTTTCATTAAAGCTTTCTAAGAGCCCTCCTTATTGCTTTTTCTTTTTTTGAAAGTTGCCTCGGGTTTCCTTTTCTGTTTACATTATGGTACCCGTAATTTTCATTCTCTTCATCGTAATCTTCTTCATTATTATATAAAGCCTGATAAAAATCATCCGAGGATACAGGAATTGAACCACTATGCCACGCAAAATCTGCAATAGCCCTGTCAGATGTAACCACAATCCATTCTTTTTTTTCTTTTGTTATAATTCGTTTGATAACAGTATCCGCTGTATCTCCAATTCTTGAATAAATAATCTTAATTCCACCGTTAATTATATGACTTTCCTGTCCGGAACCGGACATCCAACCGTCAAAGACAAGTGTTATATCATGGCCTTTTTTCTTTTTATATTCAATAAGAGAATCGATAAGCTTATCCCTTTGCTTTTTTAAATCGCTATGAGCAGTTCCGATTAGATTATATCCATCAATAATTAAGTAAGAAATTTTATCCTCCAATTCATTAAATTACATTTGTTCTACCACATATCCTCTGTTTTTAAAAAGTTCTATAATTCCATTTTTACCTACAAGATGTCCTGCTCCTACTATAATAAAGTGAGTTTCACTGGATTCGAGGTATTTTTCGATTCTTAAAGCCATTTTTTCATTTCTTTCATCAATAAGTTTTTTATAAACAGAGGTCATTCCATCGTAATTCTTAAAAGAACCGACTATTATTGACTCAAGCCCGGAAACATTTCCTTCATTCCATGCTTTTATAATATCATCAGTTTCTTTTGAAAGATTTTCCGCATTTTTTATTGAATAAATTAGAAAAGCTTCCTGTTCCCTATCAGAAAACTCGGATAACAGGTTTATTTGATAATCAATATTCTCAAGTTCTTTTATCTTTTTATTATTAGCCTTTGAGAGAAAATACATATCCAATCCATATTGCGGGTCATAGCCATTTTTCATTAATTCAAGGGAAACAAGGGTTAATGCTAAAAACCATGGTTTTTGTTTATTAATTATCCATAAAGGAAATCCGTAACCTTCAAATTTTGTTTTTAATAATCTAAAAGTACTTTCTGAGACATGTTTCTCCAAAGAATCATTGCCAGCATAAAAAGCAGTATTTAGCACCTTCTGTATATCAATCTTACTAATATCATTAACATTGGCTTCAACAGCAAGAACTTCGGATTTATCAAAAGCTTCTTCTATTTTTTTATTTAAAGGATAATGCTCTTTTTTCATAAAATGTATTGAACCAAGAATATAGACCGTAGTTTTTTGTGATTTTACTTTCCAGAGAAATGTTTTCTGCCCGGCAGAAACATTATTTGTAAAAATATGAACCAAAAAATAAGACAAAATAAAAATAAATAATAAAATTCTTTTTCTAAACATATATCACACGATAATAGTAAAATAATATTGAAATTTACTATATAAATACAGCAATTACGGCAAATAGCATATATATCTATAGAATAGTCAAAATTGTATGTTTTTTTTGTTGAAATATATATATTATATTAATATATATTAAAATATTACATTAAATCTGTTTGAAGGGGGACAAAATGTTTTTACAGAAAAAGCATATAAAATCGGGAGCAATTCATTTTTCTTATTTATTTATTCTTTTATCATTGCTGTTTCTTTCACCTTCCTTTTCAATCGCTGGTTCAATACCAACCAATCAATTACATATGCCTATGGGTGCATCTTCACCTACCGCAAATGGAGATTATGTTAGCGCTTCTTCCGGCGGACTTAATACATATTATTCATATTTTATCGAAGTGCCTCCCGGAATACCCCGTCTTGTTATAGATATTTTTGATGCTGATATTGGCGGTGCAGGTGAAGGTACAACAGGTCCGCGTGATAGACTAAGAGGTTCCTCATGGGATACATCAGCAACCTATACTTTGATTGACCCATCAGGAAATCAAAGGCGAACACGCTTTGACATTGGAGATTCAACAAATCCCGCGGGTGCCAACAATGCATGGCTTAATTTTTATAATGGTACAGGTAATAATGTCCGTGATAATTTCGATACAATTTCATATAGTAACAACGACGGAAACCATAACTGGTCAGGTTCGTGGATTGAGAATGACCCCGGAGGATCAGGTCCTTCCTCAGGGAATATTCAAATAACTGGAGGAGAACTCCGTATTACAGGCAATACACAAAATAGAATTGAAAGAGAGGTTAATCTTTCAGCAACCGGTCTTAATCTTTCTTCAGCTTATCTGACTTTTTCCTACCGTTCATCTGCTGGTCTTAATAGCAATGATTGTGTGAATGTCTATGCTTCAGGGAACGGAGGAACTACATATACATCAATCGGTCAATTCTGCGGCGCTATTAGTTCAACAACTACATTTTTTTACGATATCTCTCCATATATCTCATCAAATACAAGAATACGTTTTGCGGTATCAAACACTCTCGAAAGAAATGAGTATTATTATTTTGATAATGTTGAGATCCACGATGGAGGCCCGTTAACTCCGGGGCACTGGGAGTTAAGAGTTGATATGGGAACAAATGATGATATAAATGGTTTTGCAATTAGAGCACACGATGGAGATCCATCCTCATCAGGAACAGAATTAAATATCTATGCGCATTCATTTTTAGAAATAGGAGTTCATTCAGACACTGCAAACAAAATATATAATTTATATCCTTTTATAACAAGTGGATGCATAGCTGATTCAAATGACTTTGATGCTGATAGTTCGGGTTCTTTTACTTTTACCAGCAGGACAGGATCATTTACTACGTCATCTTCGAGTATCTCCGGAAATAACGTCTGGCTGAATACACCTTTTTCAGGTTGGACAAATGACACATGGTCTGCGGATTATGGAATCTGGAGTTTAAATTTCAATGTAATAAGATACGATCCAAGCTCGGGGAACTATGTAACATTTTATGCAGGGAATTTTAGTGCAGCAAATCCTCCGCCAACTTCTCAACCTGAATCTAATACTTTCAGAATATATATGCCTACAGATGCGGGAACCGCGCCTGTAAAACCAATACTTACTCAAACTCTCAGTCATGTTTCCGGTCCCAATCCTCCTTCTGTAGGAAGCACTTCAAGATTAAAAGTTCAGATTACTTTCTTTAATCCAACACCTTTTCCGGTTTCTTTCTCTGGAGCCGGTAATATGGTAAGAGCTAATGTGCCAGGCACAGGTGTTGTTTATGCAGGAAATGCTGTAGCAAGCCAGGGGACAATCACCTCGCAACCTTCAATTGGTGGAACTGGCAACATTGTCTGGAATCCAGGCACTATATCTGCAGGTTCATTTGCTGATTTAATATATGAAATTAATGTTACTCCGACATTATCCGGGCAGCGTATTCCGGTAACAGGTACCCCTTCGTTAAATGGAACAATAGCAGTTTATATTGATGAGACAGGGAACACAACGCAGGCCAGAGCAACCTATACTTTTGGGCCTTTATGTGAACTTGCAGTTACCGAAGGTGCTTCTTCTCTTCCAACACTTGCTTCTATATCTTCCTTTAATGCTTTTATAAAAGATAACAGAGTCTTACTTAAATGGGATACTGTATCAGAAATCGGGACAGCAGGTTTTAATATTTATAGAAAGGATAATGAATCCAATACTTATCTCAGAATAAATGAAAGATTACTCCCGGGTCTGATTTCATCACCTCAAGGAGGAACATATACTTATATTGATTTATCCGCTTTACCGGGAAACTCTTATACATATCTTATTGAAGAAATTGAACAAAGAGGCAATAAAAGAATTAATGGTCCATTTACAGTTACAGCCGAACATAATTATTATGAGAAGATTTCCGGTTCATATAACAAGACTCCTCATAAACTGAGCGATATTAAGAAAACACGACTTGAAACCATCGAAAAGGAAAAAGCAAAGATTGAGTCTATAGCAGGACAGACTTCCTTAAATACAAAAATAAAAATTTCAATAAATGAAACAGGATTGTTTTACATCCCCAATTCCAAAATAGCCGAATTGCTCGGAACTACACCCCAAAAAATATCCACATTCATAAAGAAAAAAATGTTGAAGTTGACTAATAATGGAATAGAGGTTGCTTTTACTCCTTCTCCGAAAAATTCGGGTATATATTTCTTTGGTGAAGCCAATTCGGGTATTTATTCAAATGAAAATATCTATTGGCTCGAATATAATTCAGGAAAGCAAATGGAAATTGTCAAAGGCAAGAAGCTTAAGCAGGCAACCGGAATTCAGACTTTTACAGAAATTTACACTGCTGAAGAAAACAAAATTCCTGCCGAGGCATTATTTACAAATCCTGATTCAGATTTTTGGTTCTGGGACTTCTTAGTTGCAGACGATGCTCAAGATGGTATTAAAATAATGAATTTTAATCTTGATTTTCCCGCAAATTCCGGAACCGTAAATTTCACAGCAAATATGTTTGGTGGAACCAATACATCACATCATGCAATTATAAGTGTAAATGGTGTAGAAATCGGTGAAGCAAAATGGGATGGACTAAAACCACATCAAATTAAAGTTGACTTCAATTCGTCCATTCTTCATGATGGTGAAAATATAGTCGAAGTCAAAGGGATACTGGATAATGCTGTACCGTATAGTATTTTCTATGTCGATTCATTCCACATTATATATCAGAGTTATTATAAAGCCCGCAACAACCAGAGAATTGTAAGAGGCAACAACAACCCTGTTGTTACCATAGAAGGGTTCGAAAAGAATGACATAAAGGTTTTTGATATTACCGACCGTCTTAATCCAAAAATTATTAACAATTTCACCATATTTAAAAATGGAGCCAATTACAGTGTAAGTTTTGCTGGTGGTCCGGGAGAAAATACTTATCTTGCTTTAACAACGTCTGCACTTAAAAGCCCTTCATCGGTCTTTTCCGACAGTCCATCAAATTTGAAAAATACATCTAATTCCGCTGACTATCTCATTATTACAGTTCAACAGTTACTAAATGAAACATCCCAGCTTTCTTCCTACAGACAGGGGAAAGGCCTACAGACCATGATTGTCTTGCAGGATGACATTATGGATGAATTTAATTATGGTAATTACTCTCCTAAAGCTATCAGGGAATTTCTAAAATATGCTTATAACAATTGGGCAAAATATCCTAAATTCGTCGTAATTTCCGGTGAAGGAAATGATGATTACAAGAATTATCAAAGTCTTGGAGGAAATCTGATTCCTCCTATAATGATAGGAAGTCCTGACGGTCTATTCCCATCAGATAATTATTTTGCAGATATAAATGATGATCATATTCCCGAGATGGCAGTTGGTAGACTTCCTGCCGGGACATCTGGAGAATTGCAGGCACTAATAACAAAAATAATAGCTTACGAAAACTCTTCCGGAAACGTCTGGAAAAATAATATTATACTTTTTGCAGATAACCCAGATAAAGGTGGTGATTTTACAGCAGATAGTAATTCACTTGCTGCTGTTATTCCTTCTGAATATTCTGTACAAAAGATTTATTTATCAGAACACTCTGTTGAAGATACAAGACAAATGCTTCTTTCGGATATAAATAATGGCGCGGTTCTTCTTAATTATCTCGGGCATGCCTCAATGGATCGTCTTACTCAAGAAGGAATTTTAACTTTAGATGATGTTGTCTCATTAAACAATAATGAAAAACTTCCTGTAATTACTGCTATGACTTGTGTCATGGGCAATTATTCTATTGCTGGTTTTGACTCTCTTGGAGTTAGAATGCTTCTCAGACAAAATGGCGGGGTTTCTGCTGTATTCTCACCAACAGGCATGTCAATTAATTCACATGCTCTTGCTTTGGGTAAATCTTTTTATCAGTCTTATTTCGAAAAACATGGACAAACTCTTGGAGAAATAGTTTTACAGGCACTGAACAAAAGCAAAGAACAGGGAGTATCAGGATACATGCTTGATATTTACAATATATTGGGTGACCCTGCTTTACAGATAAAATAAATATGTGGAATAAAAAATATAAAAAAGCTGATTCTGTGGTTTCACGGTCAATTGCGGGAGAGACCATTCTCGTTCCAATACGAGGAAAACTCGCTGATATGCAGAAGATTTTTGCTCTAAATAATGTTGCGAATTTTATCTGGCAGAGACTTGATGGAGAAAAAAATCTTTCCGATATATTGAATGATGTCTTGAATTATTTTGATGTTGAACAAAATCAGGCTGAAACAGATATTCAGGATTTAATTTCAGATTTACTTAAAGAGGATCTTATTACGATACAAACCTAAAATGAAATGTCAGGAAACATCATATTTAAGTAATGTTGATTACCTGTTGAACTTCAGCAATAGAGCATATCAGGAAAGAATTCCTTTATCTGGCAGTATTGATATTACATCAAGATGCAATTTCAAATGCATACATTGTTACTATGGTTCATATAATGAGGATGAAAGAAAAGAATTAAGTACAGACAGATGGCTTTCAATAATTGATGAAATAACAGAAGCAGGATGTCTTTTTTTACTTATTAGCGGAGGAGAACCTATATTAAGAAAAGATTTTAGCGTCATATACAGACATGCAAAAATGAATGGTATTCTTCCGACAGTATTTTCTAATGGAACTTTAATCACCGAAGAAATTGCAACACTTTTTTCAGAATTCCCCCCTCAAGTTGTTGAAATAACAATATATGGTGCAACATCTGAAACATCTGATAGAATTACAAAGATTAAAGGTTCACTTGAAAAATGTCTTAAAGGCATTGAGACCCTGTTACTCTACAATGTGAATGTTAAACTAAAGACAATTTTAATGACAGAAAATGCCCGTGAATTTAATGCTATTGAAAATATTGCACGAGACTTTGGTGTTCCTTTTAGATTTGATGCTGCTATCTTTCCAAGATTCAATGGTGACCGTAGCCCTTTAAAACTCAGGGTCCAACCAGAATTTGCTGTTAGTAAAGAGTTTTCAGACCCTTTAATGCTTAAAAAATATAGAGAATATTTTGAGCAGACAAAAGATTTTCCCGTTGTTGATACACTTTATATTTGTAGCGCAGGATATACTAACTTTCATATAGACCCTCATGGAAACCTAAAACCATGCTTGATGACAAACAATTTTAGTTATAATATAGAAAAGGATACTTTTATGAATGGTTGGATTAATACCATATCAGATATAATTAGAACAAAAGCGCCTGAAGGATATAAATGTAATAAATGTGAAAAAAGAACATTATGCGGTTTTTGCCCTGCTTTTTTCCTTCTTGAAAATGGTAACGAACAATCCCGTTCAGAATATTTATGTAAAATGGGAGAAGAAAGGTATAGATTTATTATAAATAACAACGGAGGTTATAATGAAATCCCAAGACAAACAACAAAAGCAACATTATGAAAAACCTGTTTTAAGGCCGATAGAGCTTATTGCAGAAGAGGTACTTGCTGTTGGGTGTAAATCAGTTAGTACCGGGACTGCACCGAGATCAGCTACACCTCCATGTATGATCAGGAATTGTTCCGGTAAAGGTTCATAATGATTTAAAAACTAATGCTAAATTTCTTCTGCCTCAATATAGCAGGCTTTAACATTGGCATAGAATCTAATGGTAGTTTACCAATAACTTTACAATCAGATCCTGCTTATAAAAATTTCATTTTTTTTAACAGAAAACCTTCTTACGATATTTTTATAAAATTAACAGATGATCTTCTTCCTGATATTTCTAACTTAAAAATACTTTTTGATAACAATGAATCATGGTCTTTATTAACTGATGGAAATTTTTATTATATAAAGTTCCAGCCTCCAGTATTTGATAAGCCATATCTTACAGCAAAAATAAACAAAGATTTTACGGATATTTTAATATTCTGTAGCGATTTCTTAATAGAGAATCAAAATGGAATTAAATCAATATTTAATCCGGTACATTACCCGATTGACCAGATAATACTCATGCATTACCTTGCCCTAAGAAAAGGAGTTATTTTTCATGCAGCAGGCGGCATCATAAACAAAAAATGTTTCCTATTTATGGGACGCTCTGGTGCTGGTAAAAGCACAATTTCAAGACTTTGTTTAAAAGATAAAAGATTCTCTTTTTTAAGCGATGATCGAATTATCGTAGGAAAAGTATTAGAGAAAATACAGGCATCAGGCACACCATGGCCCGGGGACGAAGGAATTGCCATTAACGAACACTATCCTCTCTCTGGAATTTTTTTTATTTATCATGCAACCGAAAATAGAGTTGATAAAATCTCCCCACTGAAAGCCTTCGAAAAACTACTTCCTGTTACTTCAATCCCCTGGTATGAAGAAGAGTCTATTTCAAAAATATTTTCTTTCTGCGAGGAATTAACTTCAACAATACCTGCTTATGACCTATTTTTTAAGGCAGATGAAAATATAGCTGATTTTCTTTATAATTTTATTTCCGGGATAACACAATGAACTTCGGGAATATTCAGAATATAGAGTATGCATCATTATTTCAGGAGTTGTTGAATAAAGACATTGCTATCCGTGTCAAAGTCACCGGAAAAAGCATGAAACCATTTATAGAGGATGGTAACATAGTAATTATTAAAAAAGTGTATTTAAAAGAAATTAATATCGGTGATTTAATACTTTTTAAAGATAATTATGGACTTCCTGTTCTTCATCGTGTAATCTCAAAAAAGAAAAATCATAATGGTGAAATTATGTTTATTACAAAAGGTGATCGTCTTGTTTCATCAGATGATCCGGTAATAAAAGATAAAGTGCTTGGAAAAGTTGTAAGAATAGATAAATATTTTAATGATAAAGTCATAAAATCAATAAATCTTGAATCTTCGATATGGAAAACACTAAATTGTTTAATCGCCATTTTTAGCTTATTGAAGACAAAATTTCTAACACCCGTAAAATGCAGATGAAATAATGTAGATGTTACGAAAAAATTTATTTTTTGATACAATAACACTTTTCCTCACCTTTTATAAGGGCAACACTAAATATTAACTCCTGCAAATTCCCCCTTATTATTTTCTATCAAGTACCTCTCTTATTTTATTCAATAGCTCCAAAGGCTTAATTGGTTTGATGATAAAAGCAAGTCCTTCTTTAATATAACCCTTTGAATGAATCAGTTCTTCAGCATATCCTGACGTGAAAATTACTTTTGCTTCAGGAGAAATTTCTCTGATCTTTTCATAAACTTCCCATCCATTCATTTTCGGCATTATCATATCAAGTATTACAAGGTCAATTTCACTTTTATGCAATTCATATTTTGATAAAGTATCATCCCCATCCTTTGCTTCAAAAACTCTATAACCAAAATCCAATAAGATTGTTTTTGTACTTGCCCTAACTTCAGGATTATCTTCGGCAATGAGTAAAGTTTCATTACCGCCTATTGGTTCCTGAATTAATCTTTCCTCGGTTTCTGAAGCAGCGGGTTTAGCCAATGGAAAATATATCTTAAATGTTGTGCCTTTACCCGGCTCACTATATACATCAATATAACCATTATGTTGTTTTACAATTCCATAAACCATTGCAAGTCCAAGACCTGTTCCTTTACCGATCTCTTTTGTTGTAAAAAATGGCTCGAAAATTTTGGCTTTTATCTTCTCATCCATTCCCTTCCCTGTATCTGTAACTGTAATAAGTGCGAAATCTCCTTCTTTCTCAAAGTCAAATCCAAATGTCTTTCTGTCAATATGTACAAAACCCGTTCCAATGGATAAAAGACCGCCAGAGGGCATGGCATCTCTTGCATTTGTTGCAAGATTTATCAGGACTTGCTCTATCTGGACATGGTCAGCCATAATTATTAAGTCTTGATCATGTAATTTAGTTTTCAATTCAATGTCTTCTCCAATTATCCTGAAGAGGAATTTTTCAACATTTTTAACAATCTCATTTAAATTTACCGGCAACGGATTAAGTATCTGTTTTCTACTAAAAGCAAGTAAACTTTGAGTAAGACTTGCAGCTTTTTCTGAAAGCGAAATTATATAGTCGGCGTAACTCATTAAATGTTTATCTTCATATATCTTCATTTTTATAGAATGTCCATAAGTAATTATTGCTGTCAGAATATTGTTGAAATCATGTGCAATACCTCCTGCAAGCTGTCCGATTGCTTCCATTTTCTGTGCCTGAAGAAGCTGTTTTTCAAGCTTTTTTCGCTCTTCGATTTCCTTTTCGAGTTCTCTTATCTTTTCTTCAAGCTTTGTAGCAACAATGTGGCTATATTTACTGAGAAATTCTTCTTCTTCTTTAATAACTTCTGCTTTAAGAACATTTTCTTTCTTGTTTCTTATTTCTTCAATTACATTACTGATTTCGTCCCATAATTCTTTAGGTTCTTTTGGCTTTATTATGAATGCATTTGCTCCGATCGAAATAGCAAGTTCCGCTTCTTTGTAACCTGTATAAACCGCAGAATAAAATATAAATGGAATTGACCTTAGACCATCATCTTTTTTTAAGGCTCTTAAGAACTGGAAGCCATCCATTTTTGGCATTAAAGCATCTGAAATTATTAAATCAGGTTTTTGAGCTTCTGCAATCATCATTCCCTCTTCACCATCTTGAGCTTCAAGAACTTCACAGCCATGTTCCTGAAAATTATATTTTAGAATTAGTCTGTCATCAGAATTATCATCTACTATTAAAACCTTCATATAGCCTCCCTAAACTTTTCATCGTATTGTCAAAACATATTCACTCTTCTGTCATTCCCCGATTTACTTGCCACCGTTTTTGTGGTGGGATCAGGAGAGTCCAGAATTCAAAGGCTTATCACTGGATACCGTCCTCTGACTTTTTAAAGTTTCAAGCATGCCCTCTGGCTTGACCAGAGGGGTCGTGGTATGACAAGTAAAGAACATCGTCTATCTGTTATCTGTTCTCTATTTTCCGGATTGTCTTCCATAACAAGCACTTTTTTCATAATTTTATCGGCACCACTATTGTAAATTTGCTTCCCTTTCCATATTCACTTTCAACTATTATCTCACCTTTTAACACTTCTGTTAAGAGTTTTTTTGTAAGATATAGCCCAAGTCCGGTTCCTGGCACAATTGCCTTCATAGGAGATTCAAGACGAACAAATGCTTTAAAAAGTTTAGGTATATCCTCTTCTTTAATTCCGAGCCCTGTGTCATGAACAGAGATTTCGATCATATTTAAATCAAATTCGGATTTATCAGTTGAAAGTTCTGAGACTTCTTTTTGACTCCAGACTCCCAACTCCGAACTTTTAACTTGTCGCGCAGCGACGCACAGTGAGCCTCCGTTTGCTGTAAACTTTACAGCATTACTTAAAAGATTTAGTACACATTGAAGTAGCCTTCTCCTGTCTGTATGCATTTTTTGATGGATTGATTGCACATGTAGTTCAAGTCCTCTATCTTTTAGTTCTTTTGATATTGAATCTACTGCTTCATTAATTAGATCATGCAAATCAAAATCTTCAATATAAACATCAATCATTCCTGCCTCTATTTTTGATACATCTATAACATCATTAACAAGATTAAGAAGATGCTTTCCTGCTTTTAATATTATTGATGCAAATTCTTTCTGCTCTTCATTCAAAGGACCTTTCCATTGATTAATAAGAATGCTTGAAAATCCAATAACTGAATTAAGTGGAGTTCTAAGTTCATGGCTCATACTTGCAATAAATTTGGATTTCAAACGGTCAATCTCTTTAAGTTTGACATTTGCTTGTTCAAGTTCAATGGTTTTCCGGTTTAAATCATCAACAAGATTCATCAGTTTACTTTTGCTATCACGAAGTTCATCGTTTTTCTTATTTAATTCATCCGTACGCTCTTTTACTAATTCTTCAAGATGCTCACGGTATTTTTTTAACTCTTCTTCTGTTTTTTTAAGAATTTCTATATTCTTTAATTCTAAATTATATTGTCTTGCATAAAATAAAGACTGTTGATGCCGCCAGAGTAAAATAATAACAGTACCTGAAAATAAAATCATTATTAGAATTATTATGCCTATAAGTCTGAAACTTATGTAATAAGGTCTGAAAACTTCATCCATATCTATTTTAGTCACCATAAACCAAGGAGTTTGAGGTATTTGTTTTATAGCAGCGAGAACAGGAATTCCGCGATAATCCTTTCCTTCTACAACTCCTGATTTACCTATTACAGCCATTACAGCAGGAATTTCAGTCCTTGACAAAGGAAAATAAAGATTAAATGCGGTATTTTTTTGATGTCTTAACTCATTAAGATACATAACTTCATTGCCATGTTTCCGAACGATCAGATTTTCTCCTGATGTGCTTGGAATCGGAAAGGATTGTATCAAAGGATAAAGATACTGATATGGATCAATACGTAGAAAAACAAATCCTTCCAAAGACTTATTACTATTTAATGATCGGAAAATTGGTATTACTATATCAATAAATATATTGCCTTTATTATTTCTATATAAATCAGAAAAGAAAATACCTTTGATTTTTAGAGCTTCATTTAGATAATTTGATATTTCAGACAGTTCTATACGGGTATTTTCAGGTAAAGAAGCAAAAACACGGCCTTTTTTATCGATAATACTCATAATTTTATATTGTTGATTTTTGTACATTGAGTCCATCCATGCAGGTATTTCTTTTTTAAAAAGAACTTTATTGTTATATTCTGAAAGTCTTTTTATTTGCGGAGCTATCTCAGGGTTTCTAAAAATAAAACTCGCATCCCTGAACCTTTCTTCACGCCATATTTTAATTTGTTCAACTTTTAAATCAGATATCGCATTTAATTCTTTATGCTTTTCCTTTTTTACATAATTTTTTAGATTTTGGTAGTAAAAATACCCAGCAATAATAATTAAGATTGAAAGCATAATAAAGATAAAAAACAGATTATAGGGTACTTTTTTCTGAATATTCTGTATGTCCATTTTGTTTTTTAATATATTTAAGAATATTTATTAACCTTATATCAAATTTTGCTTCGTTTGTCTAACAATATTGCATCTTTAAAAGAAATTTTTTATGAAATATTTTGGGTTAGAATAATTGCAGGATTGAATAGGTCTCTACCGGTATTCATGAATTTTCTCGATTCTATCAATAACAGGAGGATGGCTGTAGTAGAATAATACATATAATGGGTGGGGAAAAAGATTTGAAAGGTTATCTTTAGAGAGTTTGACGAGTGTACTTATCATTGCTTCTTTATTATTACATAGTTTCAATGCAAATTTATCAGCCTGACTTTCGAATCTTCTTGAGATGTAATTTGCAAGCGGTGTAAAAGGAAAAGATATTATTCCGCCAACAAACCCCAGGAGAATAATTTTAGCAAAGAAAGTATTTTGTTGAATCATAAATATTTGTGTGAGTATATCTGTTTGCAGTATTCTGAATGAAATGTAAAGTCCTATAAAAGAGAGAACCTCCGCAGCAACAATCATTTTAAATATATGCTTTTTTTTCCAATGCCCGGCTTCGTGAGACAGAACTGCGAGTATTTCATCATCAGACATACTTTCAAGCAAGGTATCATATAAAATAATTCTTTTAACTTTCCCGATACCCGAGAAATATGCATTGGTATGTTTACTCCTCTTTGAAGCATCCATCTTGAAAACCCTGCTTATTTTTATCTTTACTTTTCCCATTATCTCTTTAATTCTGCTTTCAAGTTCTGCATTCTCGATTGGAGTAAATTTATTGAATAAAGGCTCTATTAAGAACGGTGCAACATACATCAAGAATATGCTGAAAACAAGGAAGAAAAACCAGAGATAGAGCCACCAATATTCAGGGCTATTTTGAATTATCCATAGAGCAACAATAATAACTATTACATTTAAAATTGTTGAAAGTAAAATGGATTTTATAAAATCCTGAATCCATAATTTTAATGTCATCGTATTAAATCCATATTTATTTTCAATCTTAAAAGTACTATAAAGACTGAAGGGAATCGAAATTATTGTACTGGCATAGCTTAAAAGCAAAAAGAAAATAAGCCCTGAAAGTATAAAGGATAAATTTAGAGAAATAATCCAGTTATTATAAAAATCTAAAAATCCAAAGAAAATAAAAATAATTGTAACAAAGTTTCCAACAAGTGATGATATTATATCAATCTGCGTTTTTTCTCTTTCATAATCCTGAACTTTCTTAAGAAAGTCTTTGTTAATATACCCTTCAAATTCAGGAGGAACAGTATTTCCATATTTTTTCATGTGTCGAAGATTAAGATATATCAACAGATACTCAAAACCCTCTTTTAAAATGTAAAGGAAAAAAATAATAACTAAATAAAACTTCAGCTTAATTCTCCTTTAATAATTCTAAATTTTTTAATTTGCATTTATTCTCTTCATTTCCGTAAAATAAGTAAATAACTCAATCCAATTTAGGAGGTGATTTACATGTGCAAAAAATGCAATTGTGGAAAAGGCAGCAAAAAAAAATAAAAATTAAAAATTAAAGGGTGTACGAAAAATATATAAATTAGTGCGCCCTTTTGTTTTACCAATCAAAGGCTATCTGTGGCACATTCTCTCTTTCTACCAATCTTATTGCTTTATTATTGCACACATTTCTGCATATTCCACATCCATAACATTTTTTCAAATTTATTAGACATTTCTCATTTTTCATATCATATTTAATAGCTCCAAAATAACACATTTTCATGCATTCTTTACAACCGTTGCAGAGTGACATATCCATCTCTGCTACATACTCGGCTTTCCACATAATTTTCCCTATTTCCATTTTCATCTGAAATCTATATGCCATACAATCTCTGTCACAATTACATAATGCTGCAATAAAAGGCGTGTTGAATGTCCACAGGCTATGAGTATTTCCTTCTTCATCAAGCTGCTTTAAATACATCTTTGCTTCTTGAATTGTCATTCTGTCAAAATCACTAAAATCCGGCACATCTTCAAAAATATCCGTAAGGTCCAGTCCGATCCCGAAACAAAACCTTTTATTCTCACCAATTGTAACTTTTCTACATATACATGGTAGCCTGACAATAGACGAAAAATTATTAAGTATATTTTCAATATCTTCAATAGGAACTATCTGACCGAAATGAGTTTTTTTCATATGTCTTGTAACTAACGGAAAAACAATTAAATTATAGATAAATGGAATTCTTCGTTTCCATTTGTATGCTAAAGGAATATCATGGGTCATGCCATGATAGAAATTTGAAAGATATTTTTTGAAATGTTCTTTTGAATTTACCTGATTAAATACTTCTTCAGAATAATTTACAATATTTTCATACCATTTTTTGCCTTCACCATGTTTTGTACAGAACTCGCACATTTATTTTGTTGCTTCGTCATATTCTTGCTTTATCTTATCTATGAGTTCCTTTACAGAAATTATTTTTTCCGCTCTATATGCATTTGCACCTGCAAAAGCAAAACCATTTTGAAGATTCCCGCGTTGTGCGTTGATAAGCGCAAGAGAAATACAATAAGGGCTATTTTTGAAATCACATGTTTTCAGGCAATGATACGGACACTTAAAAGGTTTCCTCATACCTTGACTTACCTGTTCTATAAACTCATTTCTAATCGCTCTGCCCGGAAGTCCAACAGGACTGTTAATTATAACCATATCTCTTTCAGAAGCATTTATATAAGCTTTTTTAAATTCTTCAGATGCATCACATTCAAAAGTTGTAACAAAACGTGTTGCCATCTGAACACCTGCAGCACCCATTTTTAAAAATTTATCAATGTCCTCTCCTGTATAAATTCCACCTGCTGCGATAACAGGGATTTCTTTTTTATATTTCTCTTCAAAAGGCTTTAAAGCATTTATAACCTCAGGCACTATTTTCTCAAGAGAATGTTCAGGATCATTTATTTCACTAATTTTAAATCCAAGATGTCCACCTGCTTTTGGACCTTCAACAACAACCGCGTCAGGAACTCTATTAAATTTATCGCTCCATTTCTTTGCAATTATCGCTGCTGCTCTTGCTGATGAAACTATAGGAGCAAGTTTTGTCTTTACTTTTTCATTTAAATATTCAGGAAGATTAAGTGGCAAACCTGCTCCTGAAAAAATAATATCAATACCTTCTTCAATTGCTGTTTTAACCATATCGCCAAAATTGGTAAGTGCAACCATTATGTTGACACCAATTATCCCTTTGGTTAATTCTCTTGCTTTTCTTATTTCTCTCTTTAATGCTCTTATATTTGCTTCTAAATAATTTCTTGCAAAATCAGGTTCATTCATGCCTATAACTGCAGTAGCAATTACTCCTATCCCACCTTCATTAGCAACAGCTGAGGCCAATCCTGATAATGATATTCCTATTCCCATGCCACCCTGAATAATCGGTATCTTAGCGGTTAAATCTCCAATCTTTAAATCTTTTAAACCCATAAATTCTCCTTTTAAAATTGCATGGAAATACTTTTATTTATACAAGTACTTTTTTAGTACACTTTTATTAAAGGTATTCCTCTTGCAGAGTATTATATTTACTTTACAACATTATTGAATATTTTGTGAACTAAATACAAATAAAATCAAAAAAAAAGCCCGGTTTATACCGAGCTTTTATATCTTAATCCGGCAGCGACCTACTTTCCCATGACCTCAACAATCATAGTATCATCGGCCCTGAGGAGCTTAACTTCCGTGTTCGGAATGGGAACGGGTGTTTCCTCCTCGGCATTGCCACCGGAAAATCTTTTTCTTAAAAATTTTACTATAAAAGAACCTTTTTTTTCAACTGTTTTTGACAACAGGAGGGAAATAAAATAAGGGTCAAGTCACACGGTCTATTAGTACTGGTCAGCTGAATACATTACTGTACTTACACCTCCAGCCTATCAACGTGGTAGTCTACCACAGACCTTCAGAGGGATTGCTCCCTGG
>DYFC01000063.1 GCA_020725385.1 Nitrospira japonica
AAAAGAATACATAACTATTATGAGAGAATCTTAAAAGAAAAATACAACAAGAGCCGATTGCAGAATCAATTGAAATCGACGGCGTAATCATTGATTATTCTCCGGAAAAAAATTGTTGCCATCGAAATACTTGATGCTGGGAAAAAAACTGTACAAGATCCTTTAGACTTAATAAATTTTCTCATTGTTAAAGAAAAAGCAGTAGCTTGAAAGATTATTTGCTGTTTGCGTAGACAAGAAAGTGGTATATCTACCTATTTAGATGTGATAAAATCTTTAGAGCTTGTTGATAATTTTGCAAGGCAGATTTCTAATTATATGGATAGATTTCAAGTAAAGCTAGGACTTACAGGTGTTGCGCAAGTTTATGGTAGGTATGACTCACCTCCAAGAGAAAAACTCCGCTATGATCTTTTCTACACCAAGCATCAATCCTTTCTTTTAGATCGATTTTGAGTGTATTCTTTTCCAAACATTGTAAACAAGTTGAACCAAGTAAACTGAGTAAAACAAGTAAACGATGTAAAATACATAAACTTATTTCCGACGTGTAAGGTTTTTATTTTTATGATAAAATTTGAGTATAAATACTAAGAACTAATAAATATATAAGGAGAAGAAATGATAACTCTTGAAAAGAATAAAATAATTAAGAGCTTGCAAGACCTTCCTGAAGAAACAACAATAGAAGATGCGATGGAACGTTTATATCTTCTTACAAAGATTGAAAAAGGAATAAAACAGGCAGATGAAGGTAAGTGCATATCTCATGAAGATGCAAAAAAGAAAATGAAGAAATGGCTAAAATAAAATGGACACCACAATCCCTTAAGGATATTGATACTATTGCAGACTTTATTTCCAAGGATTCCGTACATTATGCGCGCATGTTTATTGAAAAAGTCTTTAATTCAGTTGAGAGGCTTGAATTGTTTCCTAAATCCTGGAAGGGTCGTACCCGAGATAAATCGTAAAGAAATAAGAGAAATCATATTGGGGAATTATAGAATAATTTATAGAATCAAGAAAGATGTATTGGAAATACTAACGGTTTATCATTCAGCAAGATTATTAGAAAAAGAAGATATATCCAAAAAAAGACTTTGCTAAACAGATGATACCACATTAGGTTCGTTTTGAAATACTCTAAATAAAATATTACAAAAAAGAGAATGACCTAAGGGTCACAAAAAGTGGTTCATTTGCCAGAGAACGTAAGACCGGGCGAAGACACTGATTTGTATGTGATTATTGAAGAAATCGAAGGAAAGGATTTATTAGATGAAAGCTTTGGCATATGGGTAGATGAACCTGATTATCTTGAAAAATTGAGAACAGAAAGCGAAATAAGGATAAAAAAGCTTGGAATCGTCTGAAACATTAATTATAGATTCTGATATTCTTATAGATCATCTTAGAGGTTTTCGTGAGGCTAAAGTCTTTTTAAGCTTCTTTTATGAGAAGGAAATGAATGGATTACTTTCTGTTATAACGGTGATGGAATTGCTTTCGGGCAAAAGTACTTCTGATCTAGAAAAACGGAGAAAGATAGTAACTCTAAGACAATAAGAAACCAAACACTAAATCCTAAAAAATGCAGTTGCAGATGCAGAATCAAGTCCAGCATGACAATTTTAAGCATAATCTTTTGAACTAAGTAACCCGAGTAAACTAAGTAAACTTTTTTGGTTCTTCTCCAATTTAGTTGTTTTAAAACTCTCTTTTGTCTCTCTTGCGAAAATCTTCTGTGTCCATTTCCTGCCCTTGTTTTCACGAGGGCAGGCTGAAATTGTCATCATAAACCATGCGCTGAACTTGTTTCAGGGCTTATTCAGAATCTCTAACTGCATTTTTCGGTCAAAAAGAACTTTTTGACTTCAGAAATGTCATTGCTTATTTTTAAATCAGGGAGTGATGAAAGAATGATTTTTCCATATGAACTTGTGAGGAGCCTTGAGTCAAGAATTGCTACTACTCCATAATCAGAAGAACTCCTGATAAGTCTCCCAACGCCCTGTCTAAGCATTAGAATTGCAGAAGGCAATGCAAGATCGCTGAACCATCTATCACCAAGCCTCCTGCATCGTTCATCATAGACAGGATCTCCGGGAGAACCAAAAGGCATTTTAACAATAATTACAAGGCTCAAATCCTCACCTTTAATATCAATCCCCTGCCAGAAAGTAGCTGTAGCAAGAAGCACTGAATTGGGAGTTTTCTTAAACCAGTCAATCAGATGGGATGGCGGCATTTTACCCTGAGATTTGAAAGGATAATCAATTGAAATATGTTCAGCAGCATAATCAAGGTGTTTATAAGATGTAAAAAGAACAAGAGCTCTCCCTTTTGATGCTTTTAAGAGATTCTCTATAACTTTTAGGCTCTCTTTCATAAAAAAATCATTGTTCTCTTTATCAGGAGGAGGCAATCTTTTGTCAATATAAAGCAAAGCCTGTTTACGGTAATTAAATGGCGAACCTATAATCATTTCTTTAAAATCTTTAATACCAAGCCTTTGCTTGAAAAAAGAGAATGAACTACCGGTTGCGAGTGTGGCAGATGTCATGACCAAGCTTTCGAATCCCTTCTCAAGAGTAAGAAAATGTTTGCTGGATTCAATGAGATTGCTTTTCAATTCTATTTTACCTTTGTTTCCTGTCACAAAATAAACTTTGTTTATGTCATTTTGTTCTATGAATTCATTAATAGTAACTTCAAGAGAAGTTATATATTTTTTTGTTGTCTGAATTTTATCCGATAATTCATCGTTAAGCTCTTCTTCATTATAGTTATTAAGCCTATCGAGAATATTATTTAACGATAGAAGTGAATGGATATTAATCAATCCATCGATTATATCATCAGGTATTGGATAAAAAGCACGTGAAGGAATATCCTTGCGTTTGAAAAAAGAATCAACCGGTTCAAAAATATGATCTACAGATATTTTTAAACTTCGCAAACGGTAAAGCAACCAGGTTATGCGGGAATGATTCAAGCCACTTCCCATAACATGTGAAATAACATCCTCTATTTGATGCGCCTCATCTATAACAAGCTGTTCATGAAAGGGAAGCAGATTAAAATCTGACAACAAATCAAACACGAGCAAATGATGATTAATAACAAGAATGTCTTTTTTATAAAGACTTCTATAATGTTTGTAATAATAACAATCTTTATAATAAGGGCATTTTATAACATTACAATCATCCGAGTCCCCGCAAACTTTAGACCAGAACTCGGGCACATAAGAGAGTTCATCTTTATCCCCTGTTTTTGTCTCAATTGTCCATTGCCTGAAATTCATGAAATCACTGCTTAATTCCGAGAATTCCCTTTCACGTTTAAGGCAAAGATAATTATTCTTTCCTTTAAGAATTGCGTATGAAAAATTCTGCGGCAATGCTTTTTGAAGAAAAGAAAGGTCTTTATTAACAAGCTGATCCTGAAGCGCAATAGAGGCAGTGGATACTATGGTTTTATTTTGCGTTAATATTGCGGGTATAAGATATGCGAATGATTTACCAACCCCTGTACCAGCTTCTACAATAAGTCTATCTTTGTTTAAAAATGTCCTGTAAACTTCACCTGCCATTTTTATTTGCTGTGGTCTTGCTTCATAGTCAGGCAAAGTTTTCTCAAGTAATTTAAAAACTGCTTTTATCTCTTTCAATTTTGCTCCAAAATGATTTTCGTCAGTATTATGGCAGTTTATTTTGTTTCAGAAATTGAGCTATAGTTGTATATATTTTTAATTTACGGTCACGGAAAACAGACACGATTAATTAATTTGGTAAGGGAATTATACGTCTTCTATCTCAACTCTTACAAGCGCAAGAATCGAGGAATGAGGGACAATTAGATATTTTTTTCCTTCAAACTCGATCTCAACCGCAGAGTCTTTAAGAAAAATTGCATAATCTCCGGCATTCGCCTGAAGAGGCATGTATTTTACTTCTTTTTTTCTGTCTTTAGTCCATGGTTCATCAGACATATTCAGGTCATGAATTGCGTACCCGGGGCCTGTTTTTACAACATAACCTGAAATAACTTTTTCTTTCTCTTTCACAGTCTGGGGCAAATACAAACCAGAACTTGTTTTGTCAGCACCTTCTTCAGGCTCAATAAGAACCCTGTCCCCAACAATTATGAGATTTTTCTTTGCTTTCATAATTATTATTTTACACTATTATTCCGTATAATCCTAAAAAATGTATTTAGATTAATGCAGATATTTCGGGAAAATTTATTTTTTAAATACATAGTTGTATATAATTTTTGAGGTTAAGCTTGATCTAATCTATAAAATATGTTCTTCATTTTTTACAGGAATATTAACCTTAAATCCAAACTTTTCTTTGACAATTTCTCCGAATGAAATCGCTGTTTCTTCCTCGCCGTGCACTATAAAAACTTCAGGTGAGTTTTTGAAACAGCCCAGCCATTGCAATAACTCAGTTTGATCAGCATGGGCAGAAAAACCATTTATTGTATAAATTTTCGCATTAACTGCTATTTCCTCACCAAGAATATTCACCATTTTTAGACCATCAACAATTTTTCTTCCAAGAGTTCCTTTGCCCTGAAAACCTACAAAAATTATACTGCATTCACGCCTCCAGAGATTGTGTTTAAGGTGATGCCTGATTCTTCCGCCTTCGCACATTCCGCTTCCTGCAATTACAATAATACCGGATTTAATTTTATTCAAAGCCATAGATTCCTGAACAGTCTGAACAAAATGAAGTTTTACCGAAGAATCAAGGTCATTGCTTTGAAAAAATTTTAAAGCTTCTTCATCGAAACATTCAGGATGCGCAAGATAAACTTTTGTTGCTTCTTCAGCCAGAGGGCTATCAAGATATACATTCATTCTGTAAAGCCTTTTCTCCTTAACTAGATTGTTGAGAATATAAAGTATATCCTGTGTTCGTCCAACAGCAAAAGCAGGAATATAAACATTCCCTCCTTTTTTAAAAGTAATTTTTATAGCATTTACAAGCTCATCTATGCTTTCGTTCATTGGCTTATGCTGGCGATTTCCATATGTAGATTCCATAACAATATAATCCGCTTCAATAGGCGCTGAAGGGTCACGTATAATAGGATTGGCTTTTTTACCAATATCACCCGAAAATACAATTTTCTTTTCCTTTTCTTTATCCTGAAACCATATCTCAAGAGTGCCTGAACCGAGAATGTGTCCTGCATCAAGAAATTGATATTTAATCCCATGTCCGAGATGGAATATTTTTTCATATGGTACTACATCAATTAAAGGCATAACATTTTTTACGTCGTCTGAAGTATAAATTGGATAGACAGGCGGTTTTCCTGCTCTTTCAGCTTTCTTTGTCAACCATGAAGAATCATGTTCCTGCACCTGTGCTGAATCAAAAAGCATTATCTCAAGCAAATCTTTTGTCGCCGGAGTAGTAATAATTCTCCCGCTAAATCCTTCTTTTACAATTCTCGGCAACATGCCAGAATGGTCCATATGAGAGTGGGTAATAAATATATAATCAATTTTCTTTGGAGAAAATTCAAAAGCTGCCCTATTAATTTCATCTGAATCTTCTCCCTGATATAGCCCGCAATCGACAAGCAGATTTAAATCATTACATTCAATGTAAAAACATGAACCTGTAACAGTTCTTGCACCACCAAGAAATTTTAACTTCATCTAATTAATGACCTCCAATTTTTCCCGATCTTGTATCTTATTTTCTACAGACTATCACAGGCATTTATAATTCCAGTCTCCCCGACAACAATCTCCGGGGTCAACATCCATTGTATAGACCAGTTTTTGTCCTCATCTCTTTTAAGACAGACCATTCCAGCCATCTTAAAAGAAACTATAACCTTGTTAATATTTCCGGTAAGTAAAAGTGAAGATACTCTTGCTAAATGGGGCAGATGTCCTACGAGCATTATATTTTCATCCATTTCTTTAAGCCGGTTATCCCAGATTTCAGGAGCATCCATTGGAGATAGACCTGTTGTTTCATTTAAGCCTTTGATTGGTTTCAGGTAATCAAATAATATTTGAGCTGTTTGTTTAGCTCTAAGCTTAGTGCTGTGGTGAATGCTGTCGAGTTTGATATTCAAATGGGATGCATAGTTAGCGATTTTTGTAATATCTTTTATCCCCTGCTCTGATAAAGGTCTCTCTTTATCTTCTTCCTCTCTTTTTGCTTCTGCATGCTGAACAAGATATAAAAACATCTTTACCTCCTCTCCTCAACCTTTAAGAATAATAATTTCTTTTTTATATCTTAAGTATTCTATCAAACCTATCAGTCCTGCAACTGCCATGCTCATAAACCATAAAAGTGACAAAGATGTTGCTGTTTCAGGCCTAACTCCAATCAGTCCAAAGAAAAGTACAAATGCACCTTCTCTGACTCCCAGTCCTGATATAGAAACAGGAAGCATAGCAAAAAGAATTATTAATGGAACAAATATTAAAAATGAAAGAAATGGAATATTTTCTCCGAGTCCATAGGCAAGGACACTAACAGAAGTTATACCAAGAAACTGGATAATTAACGATAGAATCAAACCTTTTATTATTTTATTTCTCTGACTTCTATACGTATGAAAATAATTGTAGAATTCTGCAAGGAACTTTATTTTTTGTCCGAGACGCAACCCGAATATTAAAAAGCTTGCCAAGAAAAAGGTAAAGATAGCAAGAGGCAATAACCATTCTGTTTTTGAACCGTGAAAATAATTGAGACCAAAAGGGAAAGCAAAGGAACATAAAATAAGTAAAGCAACGAATCCAAGATACCTGTCCATGAAAATAGACCCAAAACTTATATTTGCCATGTTTGTTTCTCTATAAAGATAATATACTTTTACAGCATCTCCTCCGATAACTCCGGGCATGAAAGTATTAAAGAAAGAACCTATCATATAAAGAGAGAAAAGCTTTTTTGTTTTGAATCCTTCAGGAAGAAAGAGTTTCCATCTAATTGTAGAAATAAGCTGGGTAAAGATATAAATACCAACAGAGGAAAAGAAAGCATAAATGTTTACACTCTTCAAAGTACTGACAACCTGCTTGATACCTGTCCTGTTAAAGACATAATATAGTAAAGCAGAGCTGACAGAAACTTTCAGCACAATTAAGATTGTTTTATTTAATTTCTGGGCCAAGTATTTTCTTTATTACGTAAATGGGTTTTCTCTGACTTTCATGATAAACCCTTACGAGCATTTCACCTAAAAGACCCATCCCGATAAGCTGTATTCCGACAATCATTAATAAAGCTCCAAGAAGAAGCAGGGGTCTTCCTCCTATATCTTTTCCCCGCAGAATTTTTTCGAGGCTGAGATAAAATAAAATCAGAAAACCCAATATGTCGCACAAAACACCAATAGTCCCAAAAAATTGAATGGGTTTGGTAGAAAAGCTCTGTAAAAATTTGACTGTTATTAAATCAAGGACAACTTTTATCGTACGTGATATTCCATATTTTGATTTTCCACGTAATCTCGGATGATGTACGGTTTCAACTTCTGCAACTCTCACGCCATACCAGCTTGCAACCGCAGGAATAAATCTGTGCATCTCGCCATATAATCTTAAATTCTTTATAACATCCCTCCTGTATGCTTTTAAAGAACATCCATAATCATGTAATTTAACTCCGGTTACTTTACTGATTAACCAGTTAGCGATCATTGAAGGCAGCCTTCTTGAAAAGAAAGGATCCTTTCTTTTTTTCCTCCATCCGCTTACAAGGTCATTTTCCTTAATCAAATTTAAAAGTTTTGGAATGTCGGCAGGATCATTTTGAAGGTCTCCATCCATAGTTACAATGACCTCTCCACGCGCAAAATCAAAACCTGCTGCAAAAGCTGCTGTCTGGCCAAAATTACGGCGCAAGCTAAGTACAGTTATATGGTTATCTTTTGACTGCAATTCTTCGAGTATCTTAAGGGTGCCATCGGTACTCCCGTCATCAACAAAAAGGAGTTCATATTCTTCAACTACAGGATCAAGAGCTTCACGAAGCTTCTGATGGAGTAATCTTATATTTTCTTCTTCGTTATATAATGGAACAACAACAGATAGTGTCATTAATAAGTCTCCGGTTTCTTTTCTTTCATTCCTTTAAAGTCATAACAGATAAAAATTGAGAAATCTTTAATTTTGTCACGATTCTTAGTATAAATTGTAAAAAGGTTTTTCTCAACCTTACCGAAAGCTTTCCTTACATCGTCGGGTATTGATACATCTCCTGATCTGACAAAGATAGCATTATAATGAATAAAATTATAAAAGCCAGGCCATATATCATATTGATTCATCCTTCGGTCAATGTTAATACAATAAGTGAACGGATTTCCTTCTACATAAAAAGCAAGTTCGCTCGATATTTGGTATCTGTCAGAAAAAATGAAAACAGGTTTCGGCAATTCATTATATAGTTCTGAAACTTTCTTCCCAAGAGCATTCCAGCCATAAAGTCTTACAGAGGGGTCAAACTTTGGAGGCAAATTTAGAAACAATGGATAATGGGCAACCGAAGTGATTACAAAAGAAATTAAAACTGCTAAAAGTATTATTATTTTTAACCATAATTTTCTGTAAGAAAATTGTTCAACTGAAAATGCTGAGAAAGCAATCAATCCTGTGATATAACCGGGCATAGGCCAGTTTCCCTGAACTTTTCCTTGAATGCTTTTTAATATGAAAAAAACAAGGATTGGGATTGAAAAACAGAAAAGAAATTTTCCAGGCTCTTTTTTCCTGAATATAAACAGTGAATAAACAATTATGATTAATAACAATGGAGTAATAACCCCAAACTGCGAGCCGATAAATTCAATGAAATCTTTAATCTGAAATTGAAGTCCATCGGATGTATGGGCCTGCCCTGCTGTATGTCTTAAAGTGACCCAGTTGTTTTTTGCGTTCCAGAAAATTACCGGTGAAAAAAAAAGTATGCTAATTAAAAAACTTATATAAGGACTCTTTGTAAAAAAGAGCATTCTTTTTTCTTTGTGAAATATAAGATAAAGAAAAGCACATATATAAAAAAATGCCATTAAATATTTTGCGAGAAGTCCGAGCCCTATTGATATTCCAAGCAACATCCAGAAAATAATATTTCCAGATTTATCTGAAGCTGTGCATGAATTTAATGACTTTAAAAATAAAAATAAAGAAAGTATCCAGAAAAATATGAAAGGTGAGTCAATTGTAAAAAGAATTCCATAAGCTGAAAATAATGGTATAATCTGAAATATGATTCCGGCAACAACTCCTGTTTTTGTATTATAAAGTTCTTTACCAATAAGAAAAAGAAAAAGGCTGCTTAAGAAAGAAAATACTACAGCAAAAAACCTGACCCCTAAAACCGTGTCTCCAAAAAAAGAAGTTCCTATATATATTAAATAAGCTATTAAGGGTCCCTTTGAATAGTAGCTCAAATCAAGCCTGCGGGACCATTCCCAGTAATGTGCCTCGTCAGGACTTAAATCAAAAGGGCAGTTTAAAATGTAGTAAATACGAAAAACGCTCAGAGCAATCAGGAATACAAATAGAATGTATTTATAAGACATTCCCTTATTATCTTGTAGAAATGAATTTGTATGTAATTTCATATATTTTTTTTTAGCCCAAATAATTTAGAAATTGTTTTGAAATTATATATAACAATGGCTCAATTTCTAAAACAAAATAAACTACCAGCACACAAATATAAATCTTTTTTCTGAATATATTGTAATTACTCCTTTTTAACTTGAGGCTTTCGCTTACGTCTTCAGCCTCATATTAGTTAGACCCGTGATTTTGTTTTATAAATCGAGCCATTGTTCAGTCAATATAATATAGAAAAATATTTTCTTAAAGCATCTTTATTATTTTTATAAAAATATTGATACAAGTTAAGATTATTCTCCTGATTTTTTATTTTTCACCCATTTAATTATTTCTTTAACCATTGCATCAACTGTCGATTGTTCTGGCATTATATGAACCGGGAGTCCTGATTTCCTTACTGCATTTGCTGTAATTGGACCTATAACTGCTATTGTTACTCCACGTAAAAGTTCCTCAGAGTCAGGACCCATAATTTCACGAAAATTATTAAATGTTGCTGCACTTGTAAAAGTTGCTATTGTGATTCTTCCTTCTTTTAAGAATCTTCTTAATCTTTTGCCATGATATTCAGGTTTAATTGTTCTATAGGCAACAGGAACATCGATTTCTCCGCCAAGCTCTCTTATTTTCTCTGGGAAAATTTCTCTTGCTTTTTCAGCGCGTGGAAGTAAAAACCTAATTCCTGTAAATGGTCGGGTGTTTTGCATATTGAAATTCGAATTTTCTTGTTTTTGCAGACCCAGAAAAGCCTCAATCAATCCTTCAGCCCTGAATTCTTCGGGCACCATATCTATTTTTAATCCATATTTTCTTACTTCAGAGGCTGTCTTTGTGCCAATTGCACATATTTTAATGCCTTTTAAATCTCTAATGTCTTTATCTTTTTCAAAATATCTTTTGAAAAAGTATTTAACGCCGTTTCTGCTTGTAAAAATCAGCCATGAATAAGTTTCAATTATATCAATAGTTTTATCTAATTCATCATAATTAATAGGTGGCACAATAGTAATAGTTGGAAAGTCAATTATTTCACCGCCGAGTTCTTCCAGCGGCTCAAAACCTTCCATATGTTCTCTTGTTACGAGAATCCTTTGACCGAACATAGGTTTTTTCTCATACCATTTTAATTTATCCCTTAGTCTTACAACTTCTCCAACTACCATAACAGCAGGTGGTTTAATCTCTTTTTCTTTTATAACTTCAGAAATATTCTGGAGGGTTCCTATCAAAGTTTTCTGATCCGGCCTTGTCCCCCATCTTATGACAGCTACAGGAGTATCAGGAGAACGGCCATTTTCAATTAATTTTTGAGTAATCTGGTCGATATTTTTAACAGCCATAAGAAAAACAAGTGTTCCAACTCCTGTTGCAAGTTTTTCCCAATCTATTGCGCTTTCCTTTTTGGTTACATCCTCATATCCCGGAACAACCGCGAAAGAAGAAGAATATAATCTGTGGGTTAAGGGTATTCCGGCATATGCAGGAGCAGCAATAGAAGAACTTACCCCGGGTACTATCTCGAATTCAATCCCTTCATTTGCAAGAACTTCTGCTTCTTCCCCACCACGACCAAAGACAAAAGGATCTCCTCCTTTAAGTCTGCATATTGTCTTTCCTTCTTTTGCTTTCTGTAAAAGAACATTGTTAATTTCATCCTGGGTCATTGTATGATGTCCGCCGCGTTTACCTGCATAGATGAATTCTGCCTTTTGATTGATATAATTCAATATCTGGGCATTTAGATGAAAATCATAAACAACAACTTCAGCTTTCTGAAGACAGCGCAATCCTTTTACAGTTAAAAGTCCGATGTCACCGGGACCTGCTCCTACTAAAAAAACTTTTCCTTTCATTTTTCCTTCTTTCAAATTAGAAAATTAAACATTTTTAGTTTAACCCTTATAAAACTGTCAGTGTAATAATTTAATCTCTTGATTATAATATATTACAACTATGTCTTGTGTAATGATAATAGCAGGAGAAAGCTCCGGCGAACTCTATGGTTCTCTCCTTGCAAAAGAAATAATAAAAAGAGAAAAGACTGTTAAATTAATTGGCATTGGTGGAGAGCGCATGAAAGAAGCAGGAGTTGAGTTAATTTCAAGAATATCCGATGCATTCGGATTAATTGAGGCATTAAAATCTTTAGGCAGGTTAAAGAAAGCTTTTAAGAATGCATTGCATACTATAAAAACCTGCAAACCGGATGTATTGGTTCTGATTGATTATCCTGACTTTAATTTAAAGCTTGCTAATGAGGCTAAAAAATATGGAATAAAAATACTTTATTATGTAAGTCCACAGGTCTGGGCATGGAGAAAAGGTAGAGTCAAGCAAATAGCAGAGATTGTTGATATGATTGCAGTTCTTCTTCCATTTGAAGAAAAAATATATAAGGATGCTGGCGTCAGATGTGAATTCGTAGGACATCCAATAATGGAAGAGATTGAAGAAGTAAGTAATTTATACTTTAAAAAGAATGAATTTATTCAGCCTTCAATAGATACAGAATTCAGAAATTTTTTTAAAACATTAATAGGAGCACAGACAAACTTTCAATTATTAGCGCTTCTACCCGGCAGCAGGCCACATGAATTAGAAAGACTATTGCCTGTGATGGTTAATGTAGTTAAGAAATTTAAAGCCGACAAAGAACTTTGTACAGGGCATAAGTTCCAGTTCTGTATGCCGCTTGCACCCAATACTGACGAGGATAAATATTCATTATTATTGAATGAATTAAGGGACGAAGGAGTTTTAATAAGTAAAGGAAATTCAGTAAAAGTTCTTGCAGCATCTGATATTGCTGTTGTTGCATCAGGAACTGCTACTCTTCAGACAGCTTTGCTTGAAGTTCCTATGATAGTTGTTTATAAGTTATCGCCTTTTACCTTTTTTCTCGGGAAAAAGATTATAAAAGTCTCTCATATCTCACTTGTTAATATTCTTTCAGGAAACAAAGATGTTGTAAAAGAGCTTTTGCAGGATAATGCAAATCCTGATGAAGTCTTAAAAGAACTCAAGTTTATAATTTATGATCAAAGATATAAAAATGAAATGCTGAATAACCTTAGAAAAATTAAAAGTCTGTTTGCAGGCAAAAAACCTTCTGAAAGGGTCGCAGATATTGTTATGGAATTAGCAAACAGATAAGAATTATTACTAATTTAAAATTATGAATGTAGTTTATAGTATTGCATACATAATCGCACTTTTATTCATTTTGCCTTTTGAATATTTCAAAAGACCTACCAATTTGAGAAAAATCTGGATAAAAGAAAAATTTGGATTTTATACTCCTGAGTTTATAAGAAATATTAGAGAATGTATCTGGGTTCATGCAGTTTCTGTTGGAGAAGTTATGGCTTCGCAGCCTTTGCTGAAAAAAATTATTGAAAAATATCCTTCAAAGAAAATAATTCTTTCGACAATAACAGATACAGGAAGAAAAGTTGCATTAGAAAATGCAAAAGAAAATATAAATGTTGTCTATATGCCGTTTGATCTTTGTTTTTTAATAAATCCAATTTTGAGAAAAATAAATCCTGAACTTCTCATTGTTATTGAGACAGAGCTATGGCCTAATTTCATAAAAGCATTTAAGAAATACAATATACCAATCTTGCTCTTAAATGGAAGAATATCTGAAAAATCATTCAATGGTTATAAAAAAATCAAATTTTTCATGAAAAAAATCTTTGAAAATATAGATTTTTTTGGAATGCAGAATGAAGTTTATTCATCAAGAATAATAGAATTAGGAGCTAAAAAAGATAGGGTATTGATTACCGGAAACTTCAAGTTCGATGTCTCAAATCATGATAATATTCCTGATTGGGCTTGGAATGTAAAGGGTAGAGTTATAGTTGCTGGAAGCACTCATGATGAAGAAGAAGAAATGATTACAGATATTTTTCTTATGCTCAAAAAAGAATTTTCTGATTTGAATCTAATAATAGCTCCAAGACATCCTGAGAGATTTAATTCAGTTGCTGAAATGTTAAAGGAAAAAAGTTTAACTTTCATCAGAAGAACCCAGATAAATAAAAACCAAATATCCCATTGTAGTATCATCTTACTTGATACCATAGGAGAACTTGCAAAGATTTATGGAGTAGCGGATATTGTAATTATCGGGAAAAGTTTTAAGGCTCACGGCGGCCAGAACCCTTTAGAGCCTGCGCTATGGGGAAAAGCTATTGTTTGCGGCTCGAATATGGAAAATTTTCCAGTAATTCAAGAGTTCCTAAAAGAGAAAGCAGCTATTCAAGTATTAGAATCAGATTTATACAATACATTGCGAGAACTATTAATTAATCCTGAAAAAGCAAGAGCACTTGGCTTAAAAGCAAAAGAATTATGTGAAAAAAACTCCGGTTCTGTTTCGAAAGCTCTCGAGATAGTGAAACAGTTCATTAAATAAATATGGTTCTTCTCCAATTTAGTTGCTCCAAAACTTTCTTTTGTCACTTTTTCGAAACCCTTCTGTGTCATTCTCTGGCTTAACCAGAGAATCCAGTTTCTTTACATAAGTCATTAAATTGGAAGGAAATTATTTTCTCTTTCTTTTGCTTTTTGAATATTTTTCTCTTTTAGGGATTTCCAGATAATCTTCTCTCCGTTCCCTTATCGGATCAACACCAATGGTAACCCATTTTCCAGAACGTTGAAATTTTATAATTTTTTGGGAATGAATAAGATTATCAAGTTCGTAGCTTTCTACCTCCCCGCGTTTCCCATCTTTAAAGATTACTTTTATAAGCATAATTTTTGATACTTTATAGTTATAATGAACATAATTATATCAATTTTATTATGGTTGGTACAATGAGCAGATTAGAAGTTATTTTAGGGTGTGGCCTGCAACTTAGAATAAATGGCAGGCAACCATTCTTTCTTCAATCTCTTTAAGTTCAGGCTGAATAGTATTACAGACTTCAATTTTTTTGATGCAGCGTGCAGAATAAACACACCCGGAAGGTGCGTTAAAAATATCAGTGGCTTCACATTTGTCTTTCAATTTTTCATTATATTTCTGAAAATTTTTATCCTTAGCTTTTTCTATAAGAGGAATCGAAGAAAGAAGTTCTATTGTATAAGGATGCAGGGGTTTTTTAAATATATCTTCGGTTTTTGCCTTCTCAACAATTTTCCCGAGATACATTACTGCAACTTCGTCGCTAAAATACTGAACAACCCTTAAATCATGGCTTATAAATACAAATGAGATACCTGAATTTTTTTGAAGTTCCTGGAGTATATTCAATATCTGAGCCTGTATTGAAACATCCAGAGCTGATAACGGTTCATCGGCTACTATTATTTCCGGTGAAACAGCAAGAGCTCTTGCGATGCATATCCTCTGTCTTTGCCCCCCGCTAAATTCATGAGGGTACCGGTTCAAAATATCTTCCTGAAGCCCGACTTTATTTAATATCCCAACAACTTTGCTTTTAATTTCTGATTTATGTATTATTTTATGGATTTTTAGAGGTTCTGAGATCGAATCATAAACTGTCATACGGGGATTTAAAGAAGCAAAAGGATCCTGGAAAATTATTTGAATAGATTTTCTGAAATCTTTTAGAGAATCTCTTTTAAATGACTGAATATCCTTACCTTTGAAAAGAATTTTTCCTGATGTTGGTGTTATAAGCCTGAGCAAAAGCCTTGCGACAGTTGATTTTCCGGAGCCACTTTCTCCTACAATAGCAAAAACACTTCCTTTTTTAACAGTAAAACTAATATCATCAACTGCCTTAAGCCATCTTTGAACTCCCCAAAAGCTCTGTTTACATGAAAAATATTTCTTAAGATTGGTTATTTCTATTATATTCATTGAATATTACCCGCTCTTATGCAACGACATAAATGTCCTTTTGATATTTCCTTTAATTCAGGCTCCTGCAGATTACATTCAGTATTAGCATAAAAACACCTGTCGGAAAACTTACAGCCAGGAGGAAGTTTATCAGGTCTTGGCACAAAACCAGGGATAGGTTTTAAAGAAACGCCTTTTGTTTTTGGCAGAGAATCAAGAAGACCCTTTGTATAAGGATGAAAAGGATTCTCGATTAACTCATGAACTTTTGCAAGTTCAACAATTCTTCCAGCATACATTATTGCAGCTATAGAGGCATTTTCTGCGATTACCCCTAAATCATGCGTTATTAAAAGCAGGGACATCTTTCTTTGAAGCCGTAGCTCCATTAAAAGAGCAAGTATCTGTGCTTGAATGGTAACATCAAGTGCTGTAGTTGGTTCATCTGCGATGAGCAAAGAAGGATTGCATGCAATGGCCATTGCAATCATAACCCTTTGCCTCATTCCCCCTGACATTTGATGTGGATATTCCTTAATTCTTTTTTCAGGAGAAGGAATTCTCACTGCTTTAAGGAGTTCAATGCTTCTGTTCAAAGCATCTTTTTTCGAAATGCCCTCATGAGTAATAAGCACTTCTGAAACCTGATAACCGATGCTGAGAACAGGATTGAGTGAAGTCATTGGTTCCTGGAATATCATCGAGAGTTCTTTGCCTCTTAGCTTTCTCATTGATTCACTATCGAGGCTCAGGAGATTTTTATTTTGAAAAATTATATTTCCTTCAGCAAAAGCATTATGAGGAAGCAACCCCATGATTGAAAGAGCTGTAAGGCTTTTTCCACAGCCACTTTCACCGACAAGGCCAAAAACTTCGGCTTCTTGAATTTCAAAGTTTACGCCGGAGACAATTCTTAAGGATTCTTTTTCGTATTTGAAAGAAATAGTTAAGTCCCTGATACTAAGAAGGGACACAGTTTCTTATTTCTCTCCTTTTTTAAACAAACTAAGGTAGGTTTCAGCTTCTTTAAGTTTAGGGTTAATCTTAAGAGCCTTCTCCCAGTGCTCAAAAGCAAGTCTTGTAAGCCCTTTCATATAATAACTCAGCCCGAGTTGAATCCATGCCTGACCGTAATTTGGATTCAATTCCCTCGCTGTATTAAAATGCTGAATAGCTTCTTCGATATTTCCTTTATTGCGAAGGGCTATTCCAAGTTTTGTATGAACATCCGGAAGTCTATGAAATAATTTAATAGCCTTACGATATTCTTCAATAGCTTCATCATTCAGACCAAAGTCAAGATATATATTCCCGAGCTTATAATGTTCATTTGCGATTTTGCCAGCTATAAATGGGTCCAATGCTTTAGATGTTGGGTGTGCTCTCTGTGCTGCCATCGCAAAAACATCTTTTGCTTTCTCAAATTCTCCCATGTTGTTATACGTGACGACAAGGTTTAACGAGGCTTCAGTATAATTCGGATTTATTTCAAGAGCTTTTTTAAAATAATCTACAGCCTGCCTGTAATTTCCTTTAAGATGGGAAATCATTCCAAGCTTATTATGTACATCAGCAAATGTAGGATTAGAACTTATGATCTCCTTTAGAATAGGTTCTGCTTCGTTGTAGTTCCCTTCCTGAAAAAGCTGCTCGGCTTTATTGTGCAATTCCTCGATATTTACCTGCATATCATCAAAGTATATGGATTGAAATAAAAGTTTGTCAAGAAAATTAAATTTGCTGGATTATTCATCTTCTAACTTTTAAAACTCCTTCAAGCTGCATTATCTTATTGGTAAGATTTGTAAGCTGGGCCCTATCTTTAATCTCAAGAACAACAGAAATGTGTGCTTTTTTATCTTCTGTGGAAACAGCTTTCAGGTTACTGATGTTCACATTAACAGAAGATATAAGTGCGCTCAGACTTGCGAGAATACCGGGACGATCAACTGTTTCAAGCAAAAGTTTTACAGGTGTAGTAGTTTCACCCTCTGCTTTCCAGGTGACTTCAACCAATCTCGCGTCATCAACAGCCAGATTATCAAGATTGGGGCAATCTTTTCTATGAATAGTGACCCCGCGACCTCTTGTAACAAAACCAACAAGACCATCTCCTGGCACGGGGAAGCAACATTTAGCTGTATGATATAGCACATTATCAACACCCTTAATTATAATGCCTTTATGTTCCCGGGGTTTTACAACTTTTTCGGGAGGGGCTTCTTCAACAGGCTTTTCGGGAAGGAGTCTGTTGACGATCTGATGAGCAGAAATCTTTCCATGACCGATAAAAGCATGAAGGTCATCAATTGAAGCTATATTAAAATACTTAAGAACTTTTTGCATTTCCTCAGATTTAAGCACAGATGGTCCAAGGTCATGCCTTCTTAGTTCCTGTTCAAGGAGTTTTATACCAAGTTCAATGCTTTGTTTTCTCTCCTCAGCTTTTATCCACTGTTTAATCTTACTTTTCGCACGCTGTGTAACAACATATTTCAACCAGTCTCTACTTGGATGCTGGGATGGAGATGTTATTATCTCAACAGTATCACCATTTTTCAATATATGCTTAAGTGTTACAATTCTTCCGTTTACTTTTGCTCCTATACATTTATTTCCTACCTCAGTGTGAACACTGTATGCAAAATCCACCGGTGTTGAACCAACCGGCATTTCTTTTATCTGTCCCATAGGAGTAAAAACATATATTACTTCAGGAATTACCTCTCCCTTAACAGCTTCAAGAAAGTCTTTTGCGTCACTTAAATCTTTCTGGGTCTGGATAATTTCTCTGAGCAAAGAAATATAACGGTTGCTTTTTTCATCAATTTTGCCTTTTTCCTTATATCTCCAGTGTGAGGCTACGCCGTGCTCTGAAATCATATGCATTTCTTTTGTTCTTATCTGAAATTCTACTCTTTCACCTTTTGGGCCTATTACTGTTGTATGAAGGGACTGATACATGTTTGATTTAGGCATACCTATATAATCTTTAAACCTACCCGGAACAGGTGTCCATAAAGAATGGATGAGACCAAGAATTGCATAACAGTTTGCTTTTGAATCAGTAATTATTCTTAAACCGAGCACATCATGAACCTGTTCAAAAGGAATTTCCTGTTTCAGCATTTTTTGATAAATGCCATAATAGTGTTTTATTCGCCATGAAATTTCTCCCGGAATACCTTCCTCTTTTAGCTTTGATTTAATTATCTCGGTTACACCCTTAAGATATTCTTCCTGATCTTCTTTTCTTTTTGCGACCTTTTTGACAAGGTCTTCGTAAAGTTCTGGCATAAGAGCTTTAAAACTCAAGTCCTCGAGTTCAGTTCTTATCCATCCTATTCCGAGTCTATTTGCAATAGGAGCATATATTTCTAAAGTCTCGTTCGCTATTCTCTGTCGTTTATTTTCCGGAAGGTGTTGTATTGTTCGCATATTATGGAGTCTGTCAGCAAATTTTATAAGAATAACCCGGATATCTTCGGACATTGCAAGCAACATTTTTCTGAAATTCTCTGCCTGTGCTTCTTCTTTGGTTTTGAATTCCATGCGGGAGATTTTAGTAACTGATTCGACAAGAAAAGCAATCTCTTTGCCAAAATTATCCCGAATATCTTTGACTGTTATCTGGGTATCTTCTACTGTATCATGCAAAAGACCAGCAGCAATAGTTGTCACATCCATTTTCATATCAGCGAGTATTGAAGCAACAAACAGGGGATGTTCAATATATGGGGAACCCTCAACCCTTCTTTGCATACCATGGGCCTCAGTCGAAAAACGGTGCACTTTTTTCAGCAGTTCTATATCGGCATCAGGATTATATGCAAGAACTTTTTTTATTAAAAGATCAATGTCAACAACTTCTTCTTCCATAACTTATTATACATAAAAAAGATTCAAGAATTATCAGACATAATAAAACTTTTAGGGTTAGTTGAAAATAGCCTATTAATATGTAACTGATGTAAAATATGTCAGTCCAGGTTAATTTAGGAGGTAGTTATGAATATTACAAAAAGTCTCTTTATTATCTGTCTTTTATTCATCTCCATATTATTCAATACAAAAAACTCTTATGCAGAAAAAATCAAAGTAATTGCAAGTATTTACCCGCTCGGAGATTTTGTTAAACAGGTTGCCGGTGATAATGTGGATGTAAGGGTTCTACTACCGCCGGGTGCAAGTCCCCATACTTTTGAACCAACTTCGAAAGCGATAAAAGATGTTTCAGAAGCGCGGGTTTTTATTAAAGTTGGCTCGGGTTTAGAATTCTGGGCAGAAAAGATAATTAAGTCTTCGGGGAATAAAAAATTAATTGTAATAGACTGCTCTAAAGGGCTTTCTTTAATAAAATTACAAGAAAAACAACACAACCATCATATTTCAGAATATGATCCGCATATATGGCTTGACCCTCTAAATGTAATAAAAATCATTGACAAAATTCTGAAAACCTTGTCTGAAGTAGATCCATCAAATGCTGCTCTCTACAGGAAAAATGCTGAATTATATAAGGAATCAATCTTAAAGCTTGATGGTGAAATAGCAAACAGTGTTAAAAATCTAAAAATCAAAGAATATGTTACATTTCATCCTGCGTGGAACTATTTCTCAAAAAGGTACGGGCTTAAAGTCGCAGGAGTTATTGAAGAAAGTCCGGGAAAGGAACCGGGACCAAAGCATATTGATAAAATTATAAAAGAAATAAAACGTATTGGAAGTAAAGTTGTATTTGTAGAGCCTCAATTCAACCCCAAGATTGCTTCGGTGATTGCTAAAGAAGCAAATGCACAAATTGTTTATCTTGACCCGATTGGAGGTCAAAAAGGGAAAGAGACATATATTGATATGATGAAATATAATATATCTTCTATAGAAAGAGCTATGAAATGAAAGCATTAGAAATAAATAATCTCTGTGTAAAGCTTGACGGACGCAATGTTCTGAACAATATTTCATTATCTCTGGATGAAGGAAAATTTCTCGGTATTGTCGGACCAAATGGCGGAGGAAAAACAACCTTTTTCAGAGTTATACTTGGCTTAATAAAACCATCTTCCGGAACTGTATTTGTTTTTGGCAAGGAGCCAGAAGAAATGGTCAGACAGGGAAATATTTTCGGTTACCTGCCACAGATCTCAAAGACCCCTCCTGACTTCCCTGTAAGGGTTATAGATGTTGTTTTGATGGGCAGATATGGCAGGCTTGGAATATTTAAAAGGCCTAAAGAAGAAGATAAACAAAAAGCGCTCGAGTATCTTTCTATGATGGGCATAGAGGACCTTAAGAATATGCCTTTTGGACAGCTTTCAGGCGGACAACAACAAAGAGCTTCCATTGCAAGGGCATTGGTCTCAGAACCAAGAATTTTAATATTAGATGAACCAAGTACAGGGATTGATGTAATAGGTCAGGAAGATTTTTACCACCTCCTTAAAGGACTACAGAAAAAACTTAGTATCACTATACTCATGGCTTCACATGATACAGGAGCAATTACATCTTATGTTGATGAAATTGCCTGTCTTAATAATACTCTTCATTATCACGGCAGTCCTTTGTCAGCGCTTAATGAAGCTGTATTATCCGGACTCTACGGGAAAAATGTAGATCTGCTTATGCATAATGAAATATGCGAAAAATGTGAACGACTGAGAAGGGCTTAGAATGTTAGAAATTATCAGCACCTCTTTTATGCAGAAGGCTTTTTTCGTCGGGATTATTATAAGTCTATTAGCCGGCATTATTTCTGTGTTTGTAGTTTTAAGGAAGATGTCTTTTGTGGGTGCTGGAATTTCTCATTCAGCGTTTGGTGGTGTAGCAATAGGTTTTCTTACAGGTGTTGACCCTATATTCACTGCAATAATATATTGTATTGCTGTTTCACTTGGAATAGAAAATATAAGCAGAAAAGGTAAGGTTTCTGAAGATGCTGCAATAGGAGTCTTTTTTGCAGGCTCAATGGCCCTGGGAATAGTGCTTTTAAGTCTTTCAAAGGATTATGCTATTGACTTATTTGGCTACCTTTTTGGAAATATACTTGCTATCACGGATAATGAAATTATTATCTCTTCTATTGTATCAGTATCAGTTATTTTAATTATTTTATTTTTTTTAAAAGAGCTTTTTATGATAACTTACAGTGAGGAAATAGCAAAAGTTAGTGGCATACCTGTTAGATTTATAAATACAATTTTTCTTATAACTCTTGCTATATCCATAGTTATTTCTATGAAAGTTGTTGGCATTATTTTAATTTCTGCTTTACTTGTTATTCCGGGAGCAACCGCAAAATTATTTGCCAAAAGCCTTTTTTTTATGATCACCTTGTCATGTATTGTTTCGGTACTTTCAACAATAATAGGACTTTTTATTGCTTATCATTTTGACACAGCGCCTGGAGGCACTATTGTTCTTGTATTAACATGCATATTCCTTTTAGGATTATTAACTAAGAAAAGATAATTGACCTAAATCCTGTTAAACGTAATTCGTTAACCGCATTTCTGGATTCCCCGACTTGATCGGGGAATCCAGAAATTAAGGCTAATCAATATTAAAAGACTTTAGATAAAAATTTACTGGAGTGATTTATATGGACCTTAATAAGCTTGTTGAAATAATGGAAAAACTTAGAAGTAAAAAAGGTTGCCCGTGGGATAAAAAACAAACAAGGGAATCCTTAAAGCCTTATCTCATTGAAGAAGCATATGAGGTTCTTGAGGCCATAGAGGAAAATAACCCTGCAAAGATCAAGGAGGAACTCGGGGATCTGCTATTCCAGATAATTTTTCATTGCCAGCTCGCTAAAGAAAATAATGAATTTGATATAAATGAGGTCATAGAATCTATTTCTCAAAAAATGATTTCAAGACACCCGCATGTTTTCGGGGAAAGTGAATGCCAAACTCCTGAAGATGTCATTAAACAATGGGAGGTTCTAAAGAAAAAGGAAGGAAAACTCCGTAGCTCTATTCTTGAGGGAGTACCAAAAGCAATGCCATCATTACTCAGAGCTCATAGACTGCAGAAAAGAGCAGCCCAAGCCGGATTTGATTGGGAAAAGCTTGATGATGTCCTTTTAAAACTTGACGAAGAAATAGAAGAATTCAAAGATGCAATAAAAAAAGGGAACAAAGAAATGATGGAAGAAGAATTCGGAGATATATTGTTTATGCTTGTAAATTTATCCCGTTTTATTGGAATAAATCCCGAGGATGCCCACCGAAAAACAATCAGTAAATTTATACATCGTTTTCGTTATATTGAAATGAAAGCAGCAGAAGAAAACAAAGAACTTTCAGAAATGACTTTAAAAGAAATGGACAGATTGTGGGACGAGGCAAAGTTTATAGAGAAAAGAGCTAAGAGCAGAGAGCCAGGAGTGAAAAGCGAAGAGCGAAAAACCGTGAAGCGTAAGGTGCAGAAAATGAGACGTAAAATGAATTATTAATATTTTACGGTTTACGATTTATATTTTAAGAACAATTTCTGCACTATTCAGGTTAACATATAAATATGAGGCTTTTCCTTCTTATTTTTTTTCTTGTCTATGGAAGTATGCATTTATATGCATTCTTAAGGCTGAGGGCTGCATTTAATCTCTCCGGTTTATATAGTCTTGCTACTGTGCTAATAATGGTTTTGATGCTATTTGCACCTATAATAGTACGCTTTTCGGAAAAATCAGGATTAGATAATTTTGCAAAAATAATGTCTTATATTGGATATATATGGCTGGGTCTTCTTTTTCTTTTTATTTCAACATCTCTAATTATTGATGGTTACAGATTTATTCTTTATTCTTTGTCTTTAATAACTAAAAAAAATTTAACTTTTATCAATCTTTCGCCAAAAGCTGTTTTCATGATCCCGTTCATTACTGCTCTGATTATAAGTATTTATGGATATTTTGAAGCTCTCAATATTGTTACTGAAAAAATATATTTAGAAAGTCATAAAATAAGAGGGAAAATCAGAATAGTACAGGTATCGGATGTGCATCTCGGACTAATTGTTAGAGAAGAAAGACTAAAAAAGATACTGGAAAAAGTAAGGGAAGCAAATCCTGATATTCTCGTTTCTACCGGAGATCTGGTTGATGGACAGATAGATAATTTGAACGGTCTTTCTAAAATGCTCGGGGAAATAAATCCTCCAATGGGCAAATTTGCTGTTACAGGAAATCATGAATATTACGCAGGGCTTGAACAATCTTTGAAATTTACAAACCAGGCTGGTTTCAGAATTTTAAGGAATGAGGTTTTACCAGTTCCTAATAATATCTTAATTGCTGGAGTTGACGATCTACAGATACAAAAAGCAAATTCTTTGCAGAAATATCAAGAAAATAGACTATTGGATTCAAACAACAATGGAAAGTTTGTTTTACTCTTAAAACATAGACCCTTTGTCGATAAGGATTCAATAGGATTATTTGATTTGCAACTTTCAGGTCATGTGCACAAAGGCCAGATTTTTCCTTTTAGTCTGCTCACAAAATTCTATTATCCGGTTCACGCAGGATTTAAGAAACTCTCGGAGAGTTCTTATCTTTATGTAAGCAGAGGTTCGGGCACATGGGGTCCTCCAATCAGATTTCTCTCAAAACCCGAAATAACAATAATAGATATCATTAACCCTGGCAACGGTTAAAGAATTCGCTCTATTTTTTTAAATGCTTCTTCTATAATTTCTGGTTCAGGTAAAAATGTGGTTCTGAAGTAAACCCCATCTTCCTGTCTGCCAAAGCCGGAGCCAGGCACAAAAACAACTCCCTGTTTTAAAGCTGCGCGTACAAAATCAATATCTTTTTTCCACTTAGAAGAATTAATTTTTATAAATGCATAAAAAGCTCCGCCTGGCACAGGGAAAGATAGTGGCAAATTTGTTGCAACTCTCATAAAAGCATCTCTTCTTTCGATAAGTTTTTTCCTTATGTCAGCAATGTAGTCAGGATATGAAGGGTCTGTAATTGCTGCTGCTGCTGCTTTTTGATATTCCCAGTTTACCGAGAGGCGTTGATTGCATAAAAGGAAAAAAGCATTCTTTACTTCTTCCCATTTTTCACCATGAAATGCAACCCATCCTATTCTTGCACCCGGGTTATTGAAGACTTTTGAAAGTGAACTTCCATAGATAAATGGCACTTTACCTTTTGCAATTTTCCTAAAATCTATAAGTTTTCCATCAAAGATAAGCTGGTCATATGAGCCATCATAGAATATTGGTACATCATATTGAGCACATAGCTTGACAACTTCTGCAAGATTTTTTTCAGAGTAAACAGAACCCAATGGATTATTGGGATTTATAATTACCATTGCTTTTGCGCCTTCAACTTTTTTCGAAAGGTTTGCAATATCTATCTGTCCATTTGAATCGTGCCTGTAGAAAACAGTGTCGCCCTCAAATTGTTTTGCTTTGCTGAGATAGAGTGAATATGCCGGATTTGGAAGCAATACTTTTTCACCAAAACCTATGAACGAGTGAAAAAAGAAATCTATCCCTTCGGTCAATCCTGCAACAACAAATATATCATCAGGTTTGCACTTCTCAATTTTCGCAACTTTTTCTCTTAATTCTTCGTCACCTTCTGATGGTGCATAGCCTTTATAATTTTCATCAAGAGCGCTTTTAACCCTTTGAGCAATAACTTTGAATGATTCAAATCCATACAAAGGAGGATCCCCGATATTTAGATATATCATTTTTTTGCCCTTTGCTTCTTCCCTCTTGGCTTCCATGACTATATCTCTTATAGGGTAACTTACGACATTCATGCGCTCTGTTGGTCTATAAGGTAATTTTCGTCTTAAATGTAACATTTTGTTTTCCTCTGATATTTTATTAAGTTTTTCTTTCCAATTTATTTGGTTGTTGTAAAATTTAAGGATACCATTTGATTAAATAAATTAACAAGAGGGAGAATTATTCAGTGTGCGCTATGGTTACTCTATCACGACCATCATGTTTTGATTTATAAAGAGCCATATCAGCAGCGTGGATTATACTTTCACCTGTTTCACCGTGGTCGGGATAAATAGCAACTCCTATCGAGAGGGTTATATTTTTAAGAACATTGCCTTCGTATTCCGGATTAATGTTTTTAACACTTTTTCTAAGATAGTCAGCTCTCTGATAAATAATATCATGCGATGCGCCGATCATTATTACTATAAATTCTTCACCACCATATCTGCAGGCAATATCATCTTTTCTAACATTTGTCTGTAAGAATCTTCCCACTTCTTTTAACATCACATCACCTGCTTTATGTCCATAAGTATCATTGAACAACTTGAAATGGTCAAGATCAATCATAATTACACCAACAATAAGTCTTTGACGCAATGCACGGCTTATCTCACGCTCAAGAGTTTCTTCCATATATCTACGGTTGAACAAACCTGTAAGAGGATCCCTGATAGCCTGATTTCTTAAAACTTCTCTAAGTCTTAAGTTTGATAGAGCCATTGAAATATGCTCGGAAAAAGTATTGAGCAACATTTTTTGAGATGATTGAAGAACCTCTTCTTTAGAATTTTGAAAATAAAACAAGCCAAGAGTCTCTCCCTGAGCCATTAATGGAATGCATAGATAATTTAGCGAATTAATTGGTGTAATATGTTTACAATTAAATTCTGTAAACTGCTCTTTATTTGCATATATCTGCCCTCGCCTAAGTGCCCAGCAGTCCTGTGGTGAAAAAACATTCTCGCTATGTATATTCTCACCCCATCTGGCCATTTCTTCAAGAATATTTCTTGAGTTGCTGTAAAGATAAATTGCTCCTGAATCCATTGGAAAAAGCTTGTATGCATACTGTGATATAATTTTAAATGTTTCATTAACATCGAGACAGCTTTGCAACATAGTGCTCAATTCTCCAAGAAAAGCAATTTCACGATTACGCTTTTCTATTTCCTCCAGTTGAACTTTTAACTTTTCATTTAATTGATGCATCCGGCTTGAGGCTCTCTCACCTTCTGAAATCTCAATTTCAAGCCGCTCGTTTGCTTCCTTAAGAGCTTTCGTTCTTTCTTCAAATTTAATTTCAAGCTCATTTCTTGTTTTAATTAATTCATCTTCCACTTTTTTTCGTTCAGTAATATCTTTGAAATCTTCAACAATACCAATTAAATCACCCCGGGTATTTAAAAGCGGGGTTGCAGTAAGTATGCAATATACCGAAGTTCCATCTTTTTTCTTTTTTTCAACATCATATTCTACTCTTTGTTTACCACTTGATATTTGATAAACAGGGCAAAGTGGACTATGGCACGCAGAACCCGAGAGTGATTCATAGCATTTTCTACCTATAATTTCATCTTTTCTCAGCCCGGCTAATTTTAAAAAAGTATCATTTACACTAACAACATTAAATTCTTTATCAATAACCCTCATTGCATCAGCAGCAGTATTAAATATCTGTGCAAGTTCTAATTGGGATTCTTTTAATATGTTCTCGGCTTTTTTAAGTTTAGAAATCACATTTCCTGTATAGCAAATAAATATTATAAAAATAATTAAAATAATTGATCTCATCCAGATTTCATGCAAATCCAAACTGAAAAGATTGTTTATAAAACTACCTTCTTTGAATATAAATGCATGAATAGCAGATTCAAGAAGCCATAAAATGACAAGCATTAAGGTGCCAATTTTAAGTACTTCCTGATTTCGCGGGCATTTCATTTAATGTAGAAACCTTTTATATTATTACCTTGATTTTATTATACATAATTAGCCTTAATAATATTTATCGTCTAAAATGTATTTATTATTAAACTAACTAAGAGAAGTCATTTTGTTAAAATTTGTAAAAGAGGAAAAAATTGAGACTTCCTGAATGGATTAAAGTCGATAATAAAGGACTTCATAATGTAAAACGTATTCTGAGACATTATGGCGTTGAGTCTGTATGCGAGCAGGCTAAATGTCCAAATATTAGCACATGCTTTAATAAACCTGCTGCTGCTTTTATGATTCTTGGAAAGACTTGTACAAGAAATTGTAATTTTTGTGCTATAAAATCCGGCGTGCCCGAAGCACCGGATTTAGCAGAACCTGAAATGGTAGCAATGGCAGCTAAAGTTATGAGGTTAAAATATATAGTCATAACTTCTGTTACACGGGACGATTTACCAGATGGCGGAGCAGAACAATTTGCTAAAACTGTAGAGGCTGTAAAAAAATATCTTCCGGAATCTAAGGTTGAGGTTTTAACGCCTGATTTTAAAGGCGATGAAAAGAATATAGATATTGTCTTATCTTCCCGGCCTGACGTATTTAATCACAATTTAGAAACTGTACCTTCTCTTTATACTAAAGTCAGACCAGTGGCTGATTATAACCGTTCGCTTGAAGTATTGGCTTATGTTAAGAAAAAAAACAATCGTTTGCTAACAAAATCCGGACTTATGCTTGGTTTTGGAGAAAAATTAACCGAAGTTTATAAGGTTCTAAATGATTTAAGGAATGTAGAATGTGATATTATTACTATAGGACAATATCTAAGGCCTTCTAAGACTCATTTGCCTGTTGTTGAGTATATAAGGCCTGAGCTATTTGATAGCTTACGTATAAATGCACTATCAATGGGGTTCAAATATGTTGCATCTGCCCCATTGGTCAGAAGTTCAATGAATGCCGAAGAGATGTATAATATATAAAAATTAGGTTAATTCTAAATTACGGTTTAACCGGGTTAGGAGTGAATGGAATATGAAAAAAGATAAGGTCAATGTAGGAATTATCGGTTTTGGAGTTGTAGGAAGCGGAACAGCAAAGGTTCTACTGAATAATAAAAATATTCTCAAACAAAGATTGGGGTTTGAACTTAATCTTAAAAAAATAGCAGACCTTGATATTACAACAGACAGAGGTATAAAGATTCCTGAAGGTGTTCTCACAACTGATGTTAATAATATTTTCAATGATCCGGAAATCGATATCGTTGTGGAACTAATTGGCGGTATCAGGCCGGCAAAGGACTTCATTCTCAAGGCATTGGAAAAAAAGAAACATGTTGTTACAGCTAATAAAGCTTTGCTTGCAACAGAAGGTACAGATATATTCAATACTGCTTTTGAAAAAGGGGTTGAAGTTGGCTTCGAAGCATCCGTTGCTGGAGCAATTCCGATTATCAAAGTTATGAAAGAAGGATTGGTTGCAAATAGAATTAAAGCAATTTACGGAATTATTAATGGCACGTCAAATTATATTTTGACAAAAATGACATACGAGAATATGGAATTCTCCGATGCCCTGAAAGAAGCTCAAAAATTAGGTTATGCAGAAGCAGACCCTACATTTGACATTGAAGGAATCGATACAGCTCATAAAATTACAATACTTGCGACACTTTCATACGGTATTCCCTTGTCTTATAATTCCGTTCATATCGAGGGCATTACTAAAATAACCGCCCAGGACATATCTTTTGCAGATGAACTTGGATATAAGGTAAAACTTCTTGCAATTACAAAGGAAACAGATGGAGAAATAGAATTAAGAGTTCACCCAACCATGCTTCCAAAAGATTATCTCATTGCAAAGGTTGACGGCCCATTTAATGCTATATATGTTGATGGAGATGCAACAGGTTCAACAATGTATTATGGTAGAGGAGCCGGTTCTGTCCCAACAGGCAGTGCTGTTGTAAGTGATATAGCAGATATAGCGAGAAATATTCAGAAAGATGCGATAGGCAGGGTCCCTATAATCCCTCGCATTTCTGGTGAGGCAAAAATTAAGAAGATGGATAATATATCCTCGAGATACTATTTTAGATTTTCTGCGCTTGACAGACCCGGGGTACTTTCCAAAATATCAGGCATACTTGGAAATTTCGATATAAGTATCGCATCTGTTATTCAGAAAGGAAGGAGAATTGGTGAAGAAGTTCCGTTAGTAGTGCTTACTCACAAGGCAAGAGAAAAAGACGTAAGACAGGCACTTGAAGAAATAGACAAACTTCACGTTGTAACAAATAAAACTATATATATGAGAGTAGAAGGAGAAGAAGAGACTTAATAGTTAATTTAATGAAGTTATCGCAGGAACAAAAACAGAGATATAAAAGACAGATTATTCTTAATCAAATAGGCGAGGAAGGCCAAATAAAAATCCTTTCTACAAGTGTTTGTATTGTCGGAGCAGGAGGCCTTGGTTCAGCATTAGGGTATTATCTTTCAGCTGCCGGTGTTGGAAAAATATGTATTGTTGACAATGATATTGTAGAATTAAGCAATCTTCAAAGGCAGATAGCTCACAGTACCGAACGTATTGGAGAATTGAAAGTTCTGTCAGCAAAGAAAACTTTTGAATCTCTCAATCCTGATATAAACATAATTCCCGAGAGATTACGGTTGTGTAAAGATAATATATTAGCCTTACTTAAAAATTACGATTTAATTTGCGATTGCAGTGATAATTTTGAGACAAGATTTCTTATTAATGATTCTTGTGTAGAACTTAAAAAACCATTAATAACAGGTGCTGTTTCACAGTTTGAAGGACAACTTACTGTAGTTATTCCAGATGAGAGTCCTTGTTATAGATGCTTGTTTGAAGCTCCACCTCCTTCAGAGTTTCAGGTCTCTTTACAAGAATCAGGAATTATTGGATTTGTACCCGGAGTAATAGGCTCTTTACAGGCAGGGGAAGCCATCAAATTAATTACTGGCACTGGAGAAGTTCTTAAGGGAGAACTTTTAATATATGATGCATTGAAGCAGTCTTTTAGAAAGGTGAAAATACCAAAAAATCCTGATTGTATTGCCTGCGGTAAAAACTAAAAAAACGTATGTCTGTCACTGTATTAATTCCCGCTCCTTTTCAAAATATTACCGGGAACAAAGAAAAAATAGAATGTTCTTCAGGTAGTATTTTGAATATTATTAATCAACTTGATAGCGCATTTCCGGGAATTGCGGAAAAATTAATTGAGCATGGAAGTATCAGAAGATACATAAATATATACATAAACGATAAGGATATTCGATTTCTTTTAAATGAAAATACTGTTGCAAAAGATGGTGATGAGGTTATGATTCTTCCGGCTATTTCTGAAGGATAGTTATAGATTTCACATTATCAGGAATAATACAGACAACTTTATTAAGATTATGTATTGTATATTAGAAATTAAGCTATAATTATGTATAATTGTTAAAGAATATTTATAATGTTTTATTTAATTACATAATTGATGTCTGTTTTTAAGGTTTATGTTCCACGTGGAACATTTTATAATTTTACTTAATCTGAAAATGCATAATAAGATACCTGCAAAATCAAATATTCCTATAAGAATGTTTGGTTGTATACTTAGTGGAGATAAAATAGGTTTTGTGAATTATTTATGAAGCTACTACAAAATTTGAGGGATTACTATGAATAGAGAAGAAAGAGAAAAAATTATTTTAGAGAAAATAAAAGAAGAGGAATTGCTCGAGCATATTAAAATTGAAGGGGCAAAAGAAGTAGTATGGGATACCTTGATTAATAATAAGCTTTTTAAACCGGAAGAGATAAAAATTGACCCTTCTTTTAAAATTAAAATGATAGATTGTGAAGCTGTTTTAACATTAGATTTTCTTATTGTCCTTAATTCATATAATTTTCTTATAATTAAATGCTCTCCTTCTATAGAATCATGGGAAAGATATATTAAGGCAGTAGCAAGAATTTCTACAGACTATCAAATTCCTTATGCAATGGTTACAAATGGTTTTAACGCGAAAATAATTGATATTATTTCTGATAAGCTTATTGGTAATAATATTGGTGAATTATTCAATCGAAATGAAGCTCTTGAATTTGTAAAAAATTTCATTAAGATACCTTTCCCGGTTAATAAAAGCGAGAGAGAGAAAAGAATTGCTTATGCTTTTGAAGGAATTAAATGTAAAATTTGTTAACCCAAAAATGCATTTGAAATAATGCAGATGTTGCGAGAAAATTTATTTTTCGATACCTTAGTGTACGTTTAAAGATGATTT
>DYFC01000064.1 GCA_020725385.1 Nitrospira japonica
AATATTACTAAGCTACAAAATAAACTTATGGGATTGGTTACATCAAAAAACAATATAAAAAAGAAAGGTAATTTCGTTTATAATTTTAATGAGGCAACAGAGAAACTTTTCGTTTAGATTTTTATGTGAGGCAACAGGTAGGCAAGGCAATAAAGAATTTATTCTACTCTATATTATTGTTAAATAAATCTTCCAAAAAATATAATAAAACGCTAATCCCTTAATGACATGGTAAAAAAATTAACCAGCGGTTGAATTCTAAAAACAGTGGTAAAATAGCGCAGCAAGATCTGTGTATGTCTATAATACGGTGATCATATATTTCTATATTATCTTGACACCATTTTTATATTATGTTGGAATAAAATATAGGCTTCAGAAACACGGTGAATCTTCTGGCCGTAGGTCATTCAAATGAATGGATCGCGTGAGGGTAAGGGGGAGCCCCTCCTGAGGCCTCAAAGTTTATTTGCACAAATAATACATAAAAATTAAACGTTGCTCCAAATATAGCTAAAAATAGAAAGATTATCATGCTCCATTTGTTTATTGCCGATGCAGCATTAATGAATTCTTGACTAATTTCAATTAAAACAATTCCTTAAACTATTACCCAATTGTTCTCCGGAAAGAGTTTATATGCCCCTATATTTACATCATATGTTGTGAATGGGCATAAGAGATTGTAAAAGAAGATGAGATAGTGTATCATAAGTGTATCACTACTAAGGAGGTAAAACAATATGCCCGCAAAGAACCCGAGAATAAATGTGGTACTTGAAAAGCCTTTATACAAAAATGTAGAACGGCTTGCTGAACGAGATGGGGTTTCCTTATCCTTAAAGGTTCGCGATCTTGTTAAGGAAGCATTAGAGATCGAGGAAGACATAGGGCTTATCAAAATCGCTGAGAATAGAGAAAAAACTTTTAATAGAAAGAAATCACTAAAACATGATGAGGTTTGGTAGAGTTGAGTTTTGATCTTAAATATCACCCAGATGTTCGAGACATAGATATTCCTCAATTAAATGAGACTCTAAAAAATCGTATTAAGATAGCTATAGAAGAACGTCTTGCGATAGCTCCCCAGCTATATGGAAAACCTCTTAGAAAAAGCCTCAAAGGGTATTGGAAACTTAGAGTCGGTGATTATAGAGTAGTCTATAAAATTAAAGGAAAAGAAGTCTGGATATTAGCTATTATTAATAGAAAAGATGTGTATAAAAAGGTTATCAAAAGGATTTAATGGGTTATTTGAAACTTGAGACTTGGATTACTCTTTCGTGGCTTTATAAATCTCAAAAGCAAGTGCATCAGCCTTCTGCCAGACAATAAGTCTTTTGTAGTTTTGCATAAAGGATTATACCAGAACTTATCGGTCTACTGCATTATTGCTTTAATTAAACTGTCGTACTGTCATACTGCCGCTCTGATAAACTTTCGTGTTTCAATCCTTGTTTTATTGGAAGTAGAATTCAGACCAATTAGCGCAACAGTTTACAGAGCGATAGAGTACAGTTAAAAAGACTTCTTAATGCCCCACAACAATTTGCTGACTTCTTCAATCAAAATATTAATGGTTTTTGCATTCCGCAGATAGAACAATATTTATTATTACTTGCAGATATCCCAACAGTTTTTTTAGTTTCAATTTCTTTGAGTGATTTCCTGAATATTTCAAAGTCACCGATATATTTCCAATCTCCGTTTTCCTTAATTTTTATAGTTAAAAGCTTACCTTCTTCTTTATCTATGTCTTTAATGTAAGTCTGTATTTCTTTAGTAATTTTATCTTTGTTATAAGAAAGGATATTCTTAATATTCTCTAAAAAGTTCTGTTTTTCTTCTAACCTATTTTTTTCAAACCATTTTTGTATTTTATTCTCAAAAGTTTTCTTAATATCTGTAATCTTGGCTGTTGGTATTGGATTTGTACCGTTAGGGGGACCTTTCCTAAAAAGATATTTCATTTTTTTTGACGAGTCATAATCTTCCAATTCAACGCCATCAAAATCATTCCTTTCAGTATCAATCCTTATAGAAACTATCTTCCCTCCTGGTTTAAACGGTTCTTGAACAAGGGTATCTAATTCATCTTTACCATATTTATCTCTCTGCCATCTTCCTATTTCTCTTATTGCGGAAAGCATTCTTTATCTCCTCTTGTATTCTCAAAACGCCTCATAATATAAACTTCCGAAAAAATCCTCACAGACGTCCTGTCTGCATCAATCAGCTTCTTACACATTATCGAAACTTCCGTCTTTCCAACCATTATGAAGACACATATAAATATTAAACTCCAACGGTTAACTCTTTCCTTTTGCATGCAGTATTGTTAGACCAACAAGCTCTTTGTCATGATAATGATAAATAATATCTTCTTCCATTATGCTGTCATTTGCCTGTTGAGGCTTTCTGAAACTTATATAAAGCACGTCTGCCTCATCATCATAATCAACCCATATCTTATTGGACGGCATCTTTAAAATATAAGGAATAGCCTCTTTTATATCCATTACTTTCTCCATATAACCCCCTTTTTTGTAATCTTTTCCGGTTTAGAAGTCATAAATACTGTTATTATAAAACCATCATTGCATGCGCATCCTTTCAATTTTGGCTTACCATTTTTATTACGCTGTAACCCAACTAAATTTCGAGTTGCTAATACCATTAAACCTTCGCCCTATTCTTCACCAAATCCCGAAAGACCCCTTACAGCCGCACATCAAAAACTTTAATGGCTCCTTGCAGGTTATCTCCATCTCTGTCTTTTCGATTTTCATTATTCACCCGGATAAACATTTCCAACTTCCAGAGGATACCATGTTTTGCCTTTTAGGCCAACAACGAGATTTACAGTGTCGCCTTTTCTAAGAAGTTTTGCAATCTCCTTTGTAATCTTTATAGGACCTGTTATTTCATCTTCGAACTCATAAAGAAGGTAGAGCTTGTCTTCAACAATGTCTGTTATGCTTCCATAACCTTCTCTGTATTTATCATCATCGTCTAAATCATAATCCAGAAATTCTTCAGAATACTTGTCACAAAGTTCATAGAGAAGGGAAGCTGCTTTTTCTACTCGCGGAAGGTCTTTAGAAGCCTTCTTAGTTACAGTAAATACATCTTCAATAGCTCCTTTTTCAAGAAGTCCTTTTTTATCAAGCCATTGAATGTATTTTTTCATAATGCCGGGTGCTGATGTGTTAATCCATGCCGGGCCGATGACTTTTCTTATCAGATACCAATTAAGGAAATCCGCAACCTGACCATCATATAGTTCGCTCGTGTCCGCAGTTAAGATTATCTCTCCATCCTCGTTTTCCTCATAAGACAATTCAGCATAATTTGCAAGGTAATCATGGAACAACTCAAGAATAAATTGATACTTTTCTATGGTTTTTTACTTAGTTCTCCTGATAACTCTTCTAAAAAAATACTCATGCTTTCATCAATTCTCATAAATTCTCAATATTTCTTTTCCTTTAAAATTTAATCTATTTTTTATACACCTTAAAAATCTTACTAATTGATATTTTTTTGAACATAATATGTTTTTCTGAATATGCTACTATTGTTGCTTCATACATTCCCTTTTTTTCGCAATATTATATCACGATATTTCAGATTTCAATAGTATTCTTGAGATCATAATAAGTTGGATAGATTTGTACGAAACCATATGTAAAGAGGCTGGATTCCTGCTTGAGCCTGCCGCCGAAAAAACCGGGGCAGAAATGACACAAAAGGTTTTCGCAAGAATGGAAAAAGATAGTAGAGCCCTAAATTCCTAAAGTATAAATTGAAAAAATTATTTGCCTTCCTTATTATTTATGTCAATTTTATACAACAGCTATTCTCTGATCTTTATAAGGTTGTGGCCATTTATATGTATTTATAAGCCATGTCAGGTGTTTCATTAATTCTGGCTGATTATTTACATTTAATTCTTCATCAAAGAAAATACCGATTAAATATATATTCTTAAATTTTTCCTGCCAGTCAACTTTTCCTGTTGCAGTATTTTCTCTTACATTTCCATCCTTATCAATAAATATAATTCTTATTTTGACTTTTTTACCCTTTCCAATGGAACGTTCGGAATATAACCCAATACCTGATAATGAAATATTGGCTATATTGGCATTATAAATTTTTCTTTCTCCATATACTGATACTTTTGCATTCCCGAAAAACTGGTAACGATACCATTTTCTAATATCCTCAAATTTTTCTTTTCCGGTTCTTTTTATTATTTTTCGTGCCTTATTTTTCAATTCGCCCCCCTTCTCAATTTGACTATGCTTTTTGCTCCATGCTCTACGCTCTTCGCTTTATCCTCTTTATGTTTTACTCTTCGCTCTTTGCTCTTAGCTCTTTGCTCTACGCTCTATGCTCTTTGCTTTTTATAAGAGCCCTGCCCTTTCCATAATTATTGGAACTTTGTCTTCCATTCCTATTGCCATTATATGAACACCATCGCATATATTTTCATCTTTCAATTGTTTTATATGCCGCGCTGCTATATTCAATCCTGTATCAAGCGCTTTTTCTTTTCCGGCAGCCTTTAACTCATCAATTAATTCTTTTGGAACTCTTATGCCAGGCACGTTCTTATTCATAAAATTTGCCATGCCAGATGATTTTAAGACAACTATACCAGCAAGGATTTTAACAGGAAATTTTCGGGCTTCTTTCATAAAATTTTTAAAGGCTTCTAAATCATAAATTGCCTGTGTCTGGAAAAACTTTGCACCTGCTTTTACCTTTTTTTCGAATTTAAGGAGTTGTGGCTCAATAGGGTCAGATTCAGGTGTAACAACAGCGCCATAAAAAAAGTCTGTAGAACCTTTAAGGTCATTCCCTGCCATATCTTTACCATTATTCATTTGTCCAACAACCTGTAATAACTGAACAGATTCAATATCATAAACTGGTTTAGCATCTTTGTGGTCACCCGCGGTTACATAGTCACCTGTCATACAAAGAACATTACGAATTCCCATAACATATGCGCCCAATAAATCAGATTGTAACCCTATTCTATTTCTATCCCTGCACGTCATCTGTAATATCGGCTCAAGTCCGTTCTCAAGAGCTATTTTACATATAGCCATAGAACATATTCTCATAACAGCAGATTGATTATCAGTTACATTAGCTGCGTCTATTTTGCCTTTGAGAAGTTTAATATGATGAAGAACCTCGTGAATATCAGTTCCTTTTGGAGGTCCTATCTCTGCTGTGACTACAAATTTCCCTGATTCAAGAGCATCTTTAAATGACATTTTTGCCTCCTGTTTTTATTCTTTACCAATATCTGTTCTGTACCTGATTCCTTCATATTTTATTTTCTGAATATTTTCGTAAGCTATTGTTCTTGCTTCCTGTAATGTTTTACCTTTACCAATAACATGTAACACTCTTCCGCCATCTGTCACAAGGCCTTTTGTCTCGGAGAAATTTACACCAGCAAAGAAAATTTTGCAATTGTTGTCATCAATATTTTCAAGTCCGGATATTGGATAACCTTTACCATATCTTGCAGGATAACCAGGATACCAGCCTTTACTCTTTCCATTTTTCATCTGCCTTGTTCTTCCCTGTGCTGCAACAACATCGCAATAATAATCCTGACTCCACTCAACTTTACTATTTTTTAACACACCGTTTATTATCTGATAGCTTATGTCACTTAATGGTGTAATCAATCTTGGAAGAATTACTTCTGCTTCAGGGTCGCCAAGTCTCACATTTGCTTCAAGAAGATGCGGCACATTATCAACAAGCATTAGACCGCAATAAAGTATTCCTTTATAAGGGATGCCTTCTTTTTCTCTGAAACCTTTAATTAAAGGTATTGCAACTTTCCCGGAAACAAGTTCTGCAAGTTCATTGCCTTCAAGCCTATGGGGTGAATAAGCTCCCATTCCTCCTGTATTTAAACCTTCGTCATTATCATATGCTCTTTTATAATCCTGAGCAACAGGCATAGGAGCTATATTTTCACCATCAGTAAATACAAAAAAAGAAATCTCGGTTCCAAAAAGTCTTTTTTCAATTACAACCTTATTGCCTGCTTCACCAAATTCTTTTTTAACCATAATCTGTTCAATAGCATACAATGCTTCCTCTGTATTCGAACATACTATCGAACCTTTGCCAGCAGCAAGACCATCTGCTTTCACAACAACAGAATATCCTATGTTTTTTACATAATCTTTTGCAAAATCAGGATTATCAAAAACCTCAAACTCAGCAACCGGGACACCTATTTCCCTGCATAGTAACTTTGTGTAAGCTTTACTACCCTCCAGAATCGCTGCTCTTTTCTGTGGTCCAACAATCGGCACATTCTCAGAATTAAAAAGATCAACAATGCCATTCGTTAGTGGACTTTCCGGTCCAACAAAAGTTAAGTCAACCTTTTCTTTTTTTGCAAGGGCAAGAAATTCCTCATTTGTTCTTGCATTTTCGCATCTAATTTCTGTTGCTATTCCAGCGTTTCCCGGAGCGCAAATTACCTCCTTTACATTAGGATCATTTTTAAACTTCCAGGCTATCGAATGTCCCCTCCCCCCGCTGTCAACAACAAGTACTTTCATTTATCTTTTTCTTCCTTTCAGATAGAGATTGAATATAGAATTTATTTTCTTTGCGTCATGATTTTTCAAGGTACCTTTTTCAATTCCTAATTTCATAGTGTATTTCCCGAGTTCACAATATAAATTAATTAATTCATTCTTTATTTTTGAGATTGCCTTTAAATGATCATTTATTATTACAGAATCACCTCTTGCTATCGGACCGGTTAAAGCCATAGGCACCCCGAGTTTACTAATATTTTTTACAGTTCCATTTATCAAAGGCATAAGTGCTTTTAAAGCATCTTTTTTATTAATACCGGCCATTTCAAATAGTTCTACACCAAAGCCAACAGTTGCAACAAGGAAATTCGATGCAGCGCATGCTCCTGCATGATATAGTGTTTTTTTATCTATATCGAGCCTTATTTCTTTTCCTCTAAGAGCCCGAATGATTTTCCTTGCGCTCTTTAGTGCTTCTTCATGTCCTTCTATAAAAAAATATGAACCTGAAAGTCTTTTTATAGCTTCCTTCACATTAGCAAGACTTTGTAATGGATGAAACGATGCAGTGTATGCACCCTGCTTTTTAGCTGAAATTAAAACCTTTGAAGATAAAGCTCCACATGTATGAAAGACGATCATACCGGGTTTGAAACCACCTGTTTTCGCAATATGGTCGCATGCTTTTTTAATAGATTTATCAGAAGTTGTTATAAATACAATATCAGCTTTTTTTGATGCATCTGCAAGGTCTGTAGTAGCATAACCCTGTCCTATGAATTCAAGAGCCCTTTTCGCAGAATCAATTGTTCTGCTTGCAATTGCTGAAATAGTATATCCTTCTTTACTTAGAAGATAACCTAAGGAAGTGCCAACTACTCCTGCACCTATAATAGAAACTCTTTCCATCGCATAAGATATTTATTTAATTAAATACCTGCTTTAAGTTTTCCCGGTCTCATATTTTTAGACCAATCCTTAGGACTGTTAATATTTTTTAAATCATCAATTTTATCGAGTTCTTTCATTCTTTCATATATAAGTAACCACGCACACGGAGTTTCTGGATTCGCTTCACACTTGCCGTTTTTTGAGCCGCCACATGGACCGTTTAACAATCCCTTTGGACATCTTGTTACAGGACATATGCCACCGGTTAAAGAAAGAATACAATCTCCGCAAGCAGCACACATCTCGATGAAATTTCCTTCTTCATCGGAAACACCTATAAATTTTGTATTCATTGCAGGAAATACCGGAATTTTTCTGAATTTTTCCGAAAGAGCCTGAACACCTGCTCCGCATGCCATTGAAAGAACAGCATCAGATTCTTCAATATCTTTTTTTATATTTTCCAGGTATTTTGGTTCGCATTGTCTTGAAATGGTCTTGCCTTTCAAGATTCTTTTTTCTTTATTATTACGACTCGAAATACGTAATGCAGAAGATAGAAGTTCGACCTGTTTCTGTCCTCCTGTAAGGCAGACACTTACACATTCACCACAACCAACAATAAGAACCCTCTTAAAATTTTCTATCATCTTTTTTATATCTTTTAAAGATTTAATTTCTGCTATTACCATGCTGTCACCTTCTTTAATTGAAATATTCTTTGAATTTTAATCATAAACTATTGTCAATTGCTCCGGATCCAGACCGCTTTCTTCAAGTATCTTCTTTGCTTCATTCACATGTTTGTTTAACCAGTTTCCACATTCTTTAAAATGACACTCCCTGTCTTTACATGCAAGAATTTTAACTTTAGTACAACCTTCTTCAAATGGTTTTATAAACTGCGAAATATCAATTCTTGCAACACAAGGTTTGCCTATTGATATTCCTTTTGAGATTTCTGTTTCAGGTTTTACTGCCTTCTTATAATGGCAGTAAAATTCTATTTCAGAAGCATTATCTGTAATATTTTTTACTGCATCTATCGCATGTTGCAATTTATTCATACTTTGTTCTCTTGTCTCAAGTTTCATATCAATTGCAAGCGCAGGACACTCGGATGCACAAATGCCGCAAGCCTGACACTGACTTATATCAATTTTTGGTTTATCATCCGAAGCAACAGGAACATTGTAAGGACAAACACGTACACAATTAAGACACCTGACACAATCATCAGAAATTTCAGCTCCTGCCCCGCAATTAAGGCACCGTTGAGCTTCTGAAATCGCTTGTTCCCAGGTAAATCCAAGATTAACTTCCTTAAAACTCTTGATTCTTTCTTCAACGGTCAATTGCGCCATTTTTTGTTGGGGTCTTTTTTCTATGAGCGGAATAATTTTTTCATCAAGAGGCCTTAATACAGTTGGCTCTTCATTTTCTTTTGGTGGTAAACTGCGTAAATATCTGTGTATTGCTATTGCAGCTCTTTTACCCGAAGCTATTGCATCAATTACACTCATAGGTCCGCTTACAACATCACCACCAGCGAATACTCCTTTAAGGTTAGTAGTTCCGGTATCGTCTTTTACTACTATAGTGCCCCTTTTCCCCGATATTTTCTCTATATCCTTAATATCATCTGTTCTTGGATTGTATCCTATAGCTAAAATTACAGCATCTGCCATTATTTCAAATTCAGAGTCTTCAACTGGCACCAATCTTCTCCTTCTTGATTCATCAGCTACAAAACGCATTTCAGTACAACGAATTTTTTCGATCCTGCCTCTTCCAATAAATTCCAATGGAGCAGAAAGATAACGGAATTTCACACCTTCGCTTTCAGCTTCTTCTACTTCAATTCTTCCAGCAGGCATTTCATTTATAGTTCGTCTATATAAAACCGTGACATCTGGAGAACCAAGCCTAATACAAGTTCGGGCAGCATCAAGAGCAGTATGTCCGCCTCCAATAATAACTACCTTTTGTCCGAGATATGGCCTTTGTCCTCTACTAACCTGTTTTAGAAATTCTACTGCAGTGATAACTCCAGGTAGTTCTATTCCTTTACATTTAGGAAACATGCTTTTTTCGCTGCCAAGTGCAATAAAAACCGCCTGATACTCTTTCATTAGTTCATCAACTGTAATATCTTTTCCAAGAGCAGTATTGGTTCTTGCCTCAACACCCAATGATAATATACGTTCAATATCATTCATTACAACATTCTTGGGCAATCTATATTCAGGAACTCCACGTGTCATCATTCCACCTAATTCATCATGAGCTTCATAGACAACAACATTGTATCCGAGTAATGCAAGGTCATGAGCTGCTGTTAAACCTGATGGACCACCGCCTACTATAGCGACTTTTTCTGTATAATAAGGACCTGTTTTGAAAACATCTTTTTGTTCCATCGTTTCATCAGAAGCAAATCTTTTTAATGAAGCTATTGCAATCGGTTCGTCAATTTGCCCGCGTCTGCATGCAGACTCACATGCGCGGGTACATATTCTTCCACATACAGATGGAAAAGGATTAACCTCTCGAATTATTCTTATTGCTTCGGATACATCACCTTTTGAAATCGCATAGACATAACCACGAACATCTGTTCGAATTGGACATGCAGCCTGACAGGGAGGCATAGCATTAACGCTCATATCAATCAACCTCCTTTTTAATTATTAATATACTTGGTTCCTCTCCAATTTAGTTGCTTCAAAACTCTCTTTTGACACTCTTGCTAAAACCTTCTGTGTCATTCCTGCGCAAGCAGGAATCCAGTTTTATCCTCTGTCATACCATGACCCTCTGGTCAAGCCAGAGGATAAACTTGACCAGATAATCCAGTAATTACCTGTCATACCACAACTTGATTGTGGTATCCAGTGATAAGCCTTAATTTCTGGATTCCCCGATCAAGTCGGGGAATGACAGTTTGTCAACTTATTCAACAACTTTTTGTGAGAAAAACTTTACATTTCTACTATATATTAACCTAAAAAATGTATTTAAAATAATGCAGATGTTACGAAATCCGTTATTAGTATCCGTTTGTCATCCGTATAAAAAAATACGGACACGTGAAACGTTTTTCGTGCAATGGCTGAATTATTTTAGTTAAATTATTCCTCCATGCATCTTAGCTGACTGAACAGTATTTTTCATCAGCATAACAATAGTCATCGGACCCACACCACCCGGGACAGGCGTTATTGCTTTTGCTTTCTCTTTCACTGAGTCAAAATCAACATCACCACAGAGACCTGATTCAAGTCTATTTACTCCAACATCTATTACTACAACTCCCTCTTTAACCATATCACCGGTAATAGCTTTTGGTTTTCCAACTGCTACTATCAATATATCAGCTCTTCTTGTATGAGAAGCGAGGTCTTTTGTTCCTGTATGACAGATTGTAACAGTAGCATTTCCACCTTTTTTCTGAACGAGCATATTTGCAATTGGCTTCCCAACAATATTGCTTCTTCCAACTACAACAACATCTGCTCCATTTGTTTCTGTATTAGTGCGTCTTAAAAGTTCAAGTATTCCATTAGGTGTGCATGGCAAAAAACATGGTTCACCAAGCATCATTTTACCAACGTTCACAGGATGAAAACCATCAACATCTTTGGAAGGGTCAATCGCATAAAGTACATTTGTTTCATTTATTCCTTTTGGCAAAGGCAACTGAACTAAAATTCCATGTATTTTTGGATTATTATTTAATTTATCTATTAAAGATAATAATTCTGTCTCACTCGTGTTACCCGGAAGGTCGATTCTTTCCGAATAAATCCCAAGTTCCTTGCATGCTTTTTCTTTTGCTCCAACATAGACTTTTGATGCTTCGTTGTCTCCTACAAGAACTGTAGCTAATCCAGGAATAATATTGTGTTTTTCCTTTAAGTTAGCTATCTCGACTTTAAGTTCTTCTTTTATTTGTTTTGATATTTCCGAACCCTTAATTAACTCTGCAGACATCTGTACCGTCTCCTTTCTTAAATAGGGTTTTTAATTGAAAATCAATCCCTTTTCTTTATAAGTTCAAGTAGTTCTTCACGTGTAGATTGTTTGCTTCTAAATATTCCTCTAACAGCAGAAGTAACAGTTCTTGCTCCTGGCTTTTTTACTCCCCTCATGCTAAGACATAGATGTTCGGCATCAATTATAACCATAGCACCCTTTGGCTTTAGTCTTTCCATTATCAAATCAGCCAGTTGGGTAGTCATTCTTTCCTGAACCTGTAGTCTTTTTGCAAGAATTTCTACTGATTTAACAAGTTCACTTAATCCAACAATTTTTCCGCCTGATGGAATATAAGCTATATGAACTTTCCCAAAAAAAGGTATTAGATGGTGTTCGCAGAATGAATAAAATGAAATGTCTTTTAACAGAACCATTTCATCATGGCTTTCGCCCTCTATTGCCTTGAGTAATTCTTCTGTCGGGGTCTCGTGTCCTGAAAATATTTCTTCGTACATTCGTGCGACTCTACCGGGAGTTTCGCGAATTCCAGCTCTATCAGGGTCTTCGCCGATGCCTTCAAGAATTAGTCTTACACCTTTTTCAATCTTTTTTAAATCCATTTTATTTTCCTCAAAAACGGGTTAGTATTTTAGCACCTGCAATAAATATTGTCAAAGTTTTTAATTTTATATCAGCAATTCCCGGAGAATTTTAAAGATTTAAGATCACTCGCTGCGCTCGAAATGACAACCTTTTTTACTCTTCGTTCTTCGCTCTTTGCTCTTCGCTCTTTGCTATAACTATATATCATTTATTTATAATTCCTGCAAATATTTTTCTGATTTCTCTTAATAATTGTCTTTGAACATAAGGATTTCCTGCTACAATATTCCCCGAAAATAAAAAATCATTCTTTCCATCAAATCCTGTAATTAATCCGGCTGCTTCTTTTATTATTAATGCACCCGCAGCAATGTCCCAGGGGCTTAACCCTATTTCAAAAAAACCATCACATCTTCCGCAGGCAACATATGCAAGGTCAATGGCTGCAGAACCAGCTCTTCTTAAATCACTAACTTTCACAAAAATATTTCTAAATAGTCTTAAATAATCATTTATAAATTGTTTATGTCTAAATGGGAAACCTGTTGTTATTAAAGAATATTTTAAATTTTGTGTTTTGGAAACTTTTATTGGTTTCCCGTTAAGAAAAGAACCCTTATTCTTTATACCTGTAAATAACTCCTCCCTGAGAGGGTCGTATATTACACCTATTATAATTTCTCTTTTATATTCAAGAGCAATTGAAATTGAAAAAACAGGATACCGGTGAATATAATTTGTAGTACCATCAAGCGGGTCTATTATCCATCGGTATAAATTACTATTTCTGTCTTTTATTGATTCTTCAGTATAAAAAGCATGAGACGGGTACTTTTTTCTTATAGCATTTATTATTATTTTTTCGGATTCAGTATCAACCTTTGTAACAAAATCGGATGCTTGTTTTTGTCCTATATCTGAAACAGACAAAGTCCCGAGTTTACTTTTAACAAAATCTCCGGCAAGAATAGCAGATTCAATCGCTGTATTTAAAAAATCATTTATTTTCATTGATATTAATTATCCTCTGATCTGTAATAATTATATCAACTTTAATGTCATGGGGTTCTGAAGGAATTTCTTGAACTATCTGTTCTTCGTATGAAAGTGCAATGACAGGTGAATTAGTTTTTTTATCTGAAAGAATTATATCATAATAACCGCCACCATAACCTATTCTATTACCATATATATCAAAACTTACACCCGGAACTATAATTAAGTCAACATCGTTTATTCCGGCTCTTTTACTCTCATCGGGTGCCGGTTCATATATTCCCATATAGCCTGAATTCAGATCCTTTGTACTTTCAATTTCATATAGATATAATTTCCTTTCTTTCTTTTCAACTTTCGGAACTATAACCTTTTTTCCTGTAATTAGAGAATGCTCTATTATCGAAAAAGTATCTACCTCGGATCTGAATGAAACATAAATAAATACGCTTTTCGCTTTTATAAACTCGGGAAGAGAAAATAATTTATGTTTTATGCTTTCATCTTTTAAAAATCTATTATCTTCCGGGATCAAATCCCTTTTTAGAATAATTTCTCTTCTTATCTTATCCTTCAAATTAAATTTCCCGAGAAAAGAACAATTGCATATAAAAAATAAAAACTACCGCATAAAAGCAAAGTCAAAGGTGATAGCTTCTTCCTTATATTAAGTTCCGTAAGTATAATAATTGAGGAAATTATCGCAAATATAGCTGAAAGCAATGCCATTCCTGTAATCTTCCATTCTGTGAATAAAAGCCCTACAGTTACAGGAAATGTTGCTTGAAATACCATTGCACCGGTAATATTTCCAAGAGCAAGCGTATCCCTTCCTTTCCATGTCCATGTAACGCTGTTAAATTTTTCAGGAAGTTCTGTTGCAACAGGAGCAAGTAACAAAGCAAAAATCAAAGGATCCATACCGAATCTTATTGAAATATGCTCAAGACTTTCTACAAAAGTATGAGCTCCTTTAATCATTATTGTTAGTGCCCCAAGAACCTGCAAAAGAATAAGAATTATTGAAGGATTCTCTGTCCCTGAAAATCCAAAATATTTTAGTAATTTAACTAAATACATTTCCTCTGAATGTTCAATATCTCCACTTTCACCTATTAATGTCCTGTAAATATAAAATATATACCCGAAGACTAAAATAATTGATATTGAAACTAAAAAGATATGGGATCTTCCAAATAATGCAGGCAGACTTACAGCAATAGAATACATACAAAGAAAAAATATTAGATCTCTTATTGTTGATTTATATTCTACTTTAAGCTCAAATCTCCTTTTTTTTCTAAAAAAAGCAATTGTAACTGTAATTCCCACAAGAAACATTGCGATTGTAGAAAGCATAAAAGGAGCTCCAAGAATAGCGCCGACCCCTATATCCTTTGCGGATTTTCCTGCGTAGAAAAAAATAGCAACCATGGGTAAAATTGTCTCGGGTAACGCAGTACCAACAGCAGCAAGAATACTCCCAACAACAGCCTGGGAGAGTGAAAACCTTTTACCCAGTGTTTCAATTCCATTTGTAAAAAACTCGGCTGATACAAGAATTATTAAAAGTCCGAGAATTAGAAACAAGATTTCTAAAAACATTAATGTATAACTAAAACAGGACAATCAGATTTTTTCAATACCGAATCCGTAACACTACCTATTAATAAACCTTTTATAAGACCAAGACCTCTCGCTCCAATAACAATCAAATCTATTTCTTTTCTTTTTGCATGTAAAACAATCTTTTCGGATGGCTCTCCTTCATATACAAAAGAATTTGCTATTATCTTATTTTTATTCAATATTTCCGAGATGTTATTTATTGTACCTTCATATAATGGTTTAACTATTTCATCATATCTTATTTTTTTGTATATCCTTTTATTAGATATAAATTCAGGTAAAACATGAATCACGTCTAATTCGGAACCAAATATGGAAGCCAATTTACTTGCTTCAATCAGTGCTTTTTCAGAAATACCGGAAAAATCATAAGGGCATAATATCTTTTTAATGAGAATATCCTCAAATGATATATGCCTGACTTCTTTACCCTTTACTACCAGCATAGGAACTTTAAGGCTTTTAATTAATTTCTCGGAACTGCTTCTTCTTAGAGGATGATGTGCGAAACCCAGGATAACAAGATCTGCTTGAGAGTCCTTTAAAGCTTTTTTAAACGATTCCTGAAGTCTTCCGGTTAGTATTTTTGTTTGAATATTTATTTCACTTTCAGAAAGCGACTTTTTAATATTATTTAATTTTACTTGAGCTTCTTTGCTTTCGTCTTTAATATACGATTCTAAATACATTGGAGGTGTCACAAGATAATCTATAACATAAATCAAATCAAGAGAGGCATTGAAAATCTTTGCAAAAAAAGCCGAGTAAGCAAGAACTTTCTCGGTTTCTTTTCCAAAATCAATTCCAGAAAGTATTCTCTTGATTTCCATATAATTACAATAAATATCAATTAGTTATATGTTTTTTATAAAGTTTTTCTTTAATTATTTTTACGGCATCAACTACTTTGGGGCAAAGATAAAAGGGTGATACACCCTTTATATCAGCTTCCATAACATCATCATCAAATTTTATAACTCCAATTACTCTCATATTTTCAAGATTATCTTTTATGAATTCAATATCTTTATCGTCTCGTATTTTATTAGCAACTATAAATACATTTTTAATACCGAGTTCTTTTGCCATCTTATGAACAGTCTTTGCTGTTTGTAAACTTCTCTGTCCGGGTTCTACAACAACAATAAAAGCATCAACATATTCTGATGTGCCTCTTGTTAAATGTTCAATTCCTGCTTCCATATCAACAATTACTACTTCATTTCGTTTTGTAATAAGGTGTTTTAAAAGACTTCTTAACAAAACATTCTCGGGACAATAACAACCCGACGATGCTGCTTTAACTTTCCCCATAACCAGTAATGTTATACCGTTTATTTTATATCCAATACCTTCCGGAAGATCATCAACTTTTGGATTAAGCTTATATATTCCACCAGGGGCTCCCGGTTTTGCACCGGTCCTTTCTTCAATCAAATCTGCCATTTCTACCAATGGTTTTATTTTAGAAACATCCTCAAGAGGAACACCAAGTGCGGAAGCAAGATTAGCGTCAGGGTCTGCATCAACAGCTATGACTTTCTTTTTTTCTTCTGAAAACAGATGAGCAAGAACAGCGGCAAGGGTTGTTTTTCCAACCCCGCCTTTACCTGTAATAGCAATCTTCATAACACTTTCTTTGTCGAAGGCACTCCTTTTACTCTCGGGTCAATTGTAACAGCCTGTTTCAATGCCCGTCCGAGTGCCTTAAAAATAGCCTCGATAATATGATGTGTATTTCTTCCATAAGGGCTATTTATATGCAGTGTTAAACTACTATTTGCAGCAAATGCCTGCATAAAATCTTCGATCAAATCCGGGTCAAAATCTCTCAATTTACTTTTTTTGGGAAATTCCACTTTATAAACAAGATAGGGTCTGCCGCTTATATCAATGCTAACATTTGCAATCGCTTCATCCATTGGAACAGATGCCTGTCCATATCTTGTTATTCCTTTCATATCACCGAGAGCTTGTTTTACTGCTTTTCCCAAAACAATTCCTACATCCTCGACAGTATGATGATCGTCTATCTCGGTATCACCTCTGGCTTTAATTTCAATATCAAAGAGTCCGTGTTTGCTCATAAGTGAAATTATATGGTCAAGAAAAGGAATCGAGGTGTTTATAGAATAGTTTCCTACACCATCAAGATTTATTGTAAGTTCAATGTCAGTTTCTTTTGTTTTTCTTTTTAAGGTCGCTTTTCTCATTAAGCCCCCGTATTTAATATACTTTTCCTTAATTCTTTAAGAAAAATATTATTTTCTTTTGGCGTGCCCACTGTTACTCTTAAGCACCCTTTGACTACTCCATTCATATTTCTTACAAGCACACCATTCTTCAGCATAGATTGATAAACAATATCAGGTTTTTCTACCTTAAAAAGTATAAAATTTGCCTCAGACGGGTATGGCTCAACTCCTTTAATTTTTATCATATTTTTAAAAAGCCTGTCTCTTTCATTACATATTGCATTTATATATTTACCGGGCAATTCTTTTTTCTTCAAGACTTCACATGCAATTGCCTGAGAAAAGGAATTAAGATTAAATGGTAATCTTACTTTGTTGACCTGATTTATAATATCCGCATTGGCTATTAAAAATCCTGTTCTTAAAGCTGCCATACCTATTTTGCTCAATGTCCTCATTATCACAAGGTTCTCATAATCACTAAGTAAAGGCATGAAACCCTTTTTACTCGAAAAAGGTTGATATGCTTCGTCAATAATAACAAGTGATTTTTGAGCTGTTTCTTCAATTATCTTTAAAATCTTTTCCGATGAAAAACAATTTCCTGTTGGATTATTAGGTGAACTTAAAAATATTAATTTAGGTTTTTCTTTTTTAATACGTTTAATGATTTGATCAATATCAAGGTCAAATGATTCGTCTAAAGCTATTGATATTGTTTTTTCTCCAAGCGCTGTTGCAATAATCCCATACATCGAAAACGTTGGCTCCGGGAATAATACCGGACCTCCAAAAGTTGCAATCAAATAATAAATAAGTTCATCGGAACCATTACCCTGAAGTATATTTTCAGGCTTTACTAAAAATTCTTTTGCTATTATATTCTTTAATTTTTTTGCTTCCGGATCAGGGTATCTGTTTGTTTCTATATTCTTAACAATATTATAAAAACCTTTGAATCCGTATGGGCTTTCATTTGCGTCAAGCTTGACTTTACATGGTATTTCTTTTGCCTGATAAGCTGTTAAAGAATATACACCGGACTTAACAAATTTCTTTATATTCATAGCAATGGAATTATACCATAACTTTGGAAGATTTATTTAACTAAAAAACATTATTCTTGAAGGATGCTGTTTGCTCAAAATATTTCAGGAAATAAGATCTATAATCGAATAAACCCGGAATAAACCAAAATTTTTTAAGCAGTATCCTTATTATTTAGGTTAAAATAAAATCATACTTATGGTAAAAATAAAAAATCTTCTACAAAATATCAATTTATTGAACATCTTTTTATTCCTGATATGTCTATATTTTGCAAATTATATATTGTTTCCTATTCTTTCTCTAAAAATATATTACACATTGCCATCAACAAAAGCTGCTGGAGAAGACATATCCAATGAGCTTTCCTCAAGCCAAAGGATTCCTTCTATGTCTGAATATACTTTAATTTCCGAGGAGAATGCTTTCCACCCGGAAAGGAAAATCCCGGTTGAAAAAAAAGCTGAAGAGCAACCTCCTCCACCACCAAAGCCCGAATTGGTATTGTATGGTACATTAATTACCGACGACATAAGTTATGCATATCTTGAAGATTTAAAGTCATTAAGAAATACACCGGGCAGGGGTAGAAGACAGATAACCCTTAAAAAAGGCGATAGTCTCGGCGGTTTTGTTCTTAAGGAAATTGAAACAGATAAAATTACAATGGTAAGGGGTGATGAAAAACTAATAGTTGAAGTACGTAATACACAAAGGTCAAAGACCCAAGCACCTGTTCCTGCAACAGCTTCCTCAAAACAGCAGCCTGCTGCAACCTCTTCAAGAAGGCTTGTACCTCAAACCCCGGCCTCTTCTAATGTTATGGCTCCTTCTTCAGAATCTTCAAGCAGAGCAGTTATAAACCCTCCACGCAATGCCGAAGAACAGACTATTATGGATTTTTTCAATAAAACAAAAACAGATTGAAAAATCATTGCTTATATTATGAATCTCGACAGGGTATTTCAAACTGCTTTTGATTTCTATAAAAAGGGCGATATTCAAAGAGCCGAACAATCTTTCCGTAAATTACTCGAAAAGAAGCCAAATCATCCGGAATCCCTCCGTCTTCTTGGAATTATATTATTACAAACAGGTAAATTTAAATCAGCTATAGAAATCTTCCTGAAAGATATACGTCTTAATCCAAAAAATGCTGATGGCTATAATAATCTTGGCCTGTCTTATTTTGGACTGGAACAATATGACAAAGCCATTGAATCTTTCAATCAGGCAATAAAACTGAATCCTTCCCACTTTCATGCTTATTATAATCTCGCAAATTCTTATAAAAATTTAAGACAATTTGAAGAAGCGATCGAATGCTACAAAAAATCTCTGAATATAAATCCATATTTCGTTGAAGCACATAATAATCTTGGAGATGTATATCAGGAAAAAGGCATGTTTGATGAAGCTATACAGAGTTATAAAAATGCTCTGAGAATCAATTCAAATTTCGGCAACATCTATAATAATCTCGGGCTTGCGCTATACAAAAAAGGAGTTTTTGAAGAGGCATTAAGCTACTTTAAAAAGGCTCTGGAACTGAATCCAAAACTTGGCGATGCATATAATAATATTGGCAATTATTTTTTCAATAATAATGAAATAGATAAAGCTATTGAATATTATTCAAAAGCCCTGAAATTAGAACAGAATTATGCCACATATAATAATCTCGGGAATGCTTTCAAAGAAAAAGGTTTGCTTGAGGAGGCAATCAAATTTTATGAAAAAGCACTAAATGCCAATCAAAATGCAATAGACACATCAATCGATTTGGGCGATGTGTTCAGAAAACAGGGAAAGCTTGATGAAGCTATATCACATTTTCAGAAACTACTCGATAATAATCCAAAAAATCCTGTTGTATATATTAATTTAGCGCTCGTATTTCAGGAAAAAGGACTATTCGATGAAGCTTTTAAATACTATAACAAAGCCCTTGAAATTAATCCAAATGTTGCTGAAGGTTATAATAATCTTGCCCTTGCTTTTATTGAAAATGGCCATTACGAAGAAGCCCGCTCAAATCTGGAAAAAGCTATCCAGATAAAACCAACCATGGCAAATGCACATTTTAATTTTGCAACTCTTTTATTGCTTGAAGGTGACTTTACAAGAGGCTGGGAAGAATATGAATGGAGATGGAATGCATCTGATTTCAAATTTATGAAATTCAATTATTCACAACCTCAGTGGAACGGTGAAAAGTTTGAAGGATTAAAAATACTTTTGCACGCGGAACAGGGATTAGGCGATACGATTCATTTTATGAGATACATAAACCTTGTTCTGGAAAAGAATCTCGAAGTTATATTCAGGTGTCCGAAAGAATTATTAATACTGGCAAAATATTCTTTCCCGGAAATTCAAATAATCACCTTTGAAGAACCTCTGCCTGATTTTGACTTCCATTGTCCTTTAATGAGTCTTCCGTATGTATTTGAAACAACAATTGACAATATACCATCAAAAATACCATATATTAAAACAGAAAAGTCATTAATCGAGAGCTGGAACCAAAAAATCGGTAAAGACCCGAATTTCAAGATCGGCCTTGCATGGTCGGGTAATCCAAAATATAAAAGAGACCGGCATCGTTCATGTTCACTAAAAATTTTTTCCACGATTGCACAAATTGAAGGTATTTCATTATACAGTCTGCAAAAAGGACATGGTACCGAACAATTAAAGGAACTGCGCGATGAATTAAAAATTATCGACTTTGATAGTGAAATAAAGGATTTTTCAGATACTGCAGCTATAATCGAAAATTTAGATCTTACTATATCCGTAGATACTGCAGTGGCACATCTTACAGGTGCAATGGGAAAACCTGTATGGACAATGTTGCCCTTTGTGCCAGACTGGAGGTGGATGCTGAACAGGGAAGACAGTCCATGGTATCCAACCATGCGTCTCTTCAGGCAGCATACTCCCGGCGACTGGGTTACGGTATTATCCAATATAAAGAAAGAACTCAGATTAATACTCGGGTAGATTTTTACCTTTAATTTTCAAAATTTCTTGTTATATAATTAATAAATATATAAAATTAGCTGTTTCCCTCTTTTTTTCGGGAAGCATTCATCAAAAAATAATCTCGAAGATAAATTCTCTATATTGAAAGGAGATATCCAATGCTTACAGTCTCAGTTGCAGTCTTTAATCCCAATCCTGAAATTTTTAATAATTTTCTTCGTTCATTAAAAACATATACACCAGAAATGACCCAGCTTCTTATTTTCGACAATGGCTCCGATTCAAAAGAATTTGTCGATATAGTTAAGAAATATTTTAACGATTCTACTACAGATAACAAGGTTAAATTAAAAATAACCCATAATAATAAAAATATTGGATTTGGCAGAGCGCATAATCAAAATCTCTCTTTTGCAAACAATAAATTTTTTGCAGTACTTAATGATGATATTGAATTCTTTGAAAACTGGGCATCTCCTATGATTAAAATTCTGGATGAGAATCAAAAAGTAGCACAGGTTGGTCCAAAAAAAAATGTTTTTAATACTTTAAAAGGCGACAAAATCGGACAATGGGAAGATACAGAAGAACCGGAATACTGCGAAGCTGTATGCTTTATTATGCAAACCTCGCTCGCAAAAAAATACCATCTCTTCGATGAAATATACCAATACGGTTATTTTGAAGATATGGACCTGTCATTACGGCTTAGAAAAGATGGTTATTCCATAAGGAATGCTGATATTAACTGGCAGCATCATCGGGGCACGACAACAATCAGAATGATAGCAGAGAATTTTGACCTTCCCGGATATTACATTCTTAATGAATATAATTTCAAAAAGCGCTGGAATGCCTATGTTATGAAAGGAAGATTCGGTAGAACCATTGTTATTAAAAGAGCGGGAGATCTCGAGGATGTATTTCTTTTAACACCTGTAATTGAAGCCCTCAGAGAAAAAGAACCTGACAGTGTAATTTTGCTCATGACCAAAACTCCTGAATCGGTACAGGGATGTCACGACATAGATGGTTATGCCGGGTATAACAATCCAGTCCCCTGCGATGTGCTTTTTGATCTTGATTATTCATATGAGAAAGATTTCCGCAAACATATTGTTGATGCCTATTCTGAAATCACAAATGTAATAACCAGAAAAAAATCCGGCACACTATATATAGAAAAAAATGACATGGAATATGTTGATAATCTTTTGAAGGATATTCACCTGCCTGTTGCACTTGATTTCAGTGATGCTCCGGACGGAAAAAGATGGAAAAGACAGAATTATGTTGAATTAGGAAGAAAAATTAAACAGGCAGGATTCAGCATAATCACGGTAGGTAAAACTTCAGAACAAACAGCGGATTATCTTGATGCAGATTTAAGTTTAATCAACGTGTTATCTTATCAACAAACAGCCCTGACAATAGCAAAGAGCAAGCTTTTCATAGGAACCGATGGACTTCTCGCGCATTTTGCACAATCAACCAGGACTCCGAGCATTATTCTATATGGCTGCACACTTCCGGAATATGTTGCAGATATTTCTCTTTCTTCACTTTTTCCTATAGTATCTCCGGTTGCCTGCAAGGGTTGCAGACATAGATATGCGGCAGGAACAATTGTTGCGTGTCCGAGAAATTTCGCCTGTATGGAAGTAATCAAACCGGATGATGTATTTGAAGCTTTCAAAGAGATAACAGCAAGGTTGAATATCGCTCCATAATGGAAACCGGTTCGCTTACTATAGTTTTTTCCACAAGAGAAGAAAATCCCGGCTTCATAAAACACCTGGAAGAAACCTCAGGAATTCATTCTATTGAGATTCTTCAATTTATAAACATGGGTGAATATTCACTCACAGAAATTTATAATAAAGGGCTTAATGAAGCTAAAAATGACATAATCGTGTTTTCCCACGATGACATAATTCTTGATAAAAAAGATAAATGGGCAGAAAAAATATTAAGTCATTTCAATAAAAGTGAATTTGGGATAATCGGAAAAGCAGGCACTACCAGCCTTACAGAATCGGGACGCTGGTGGGATGAACCACATCTAATGGTCGGAGAGGTATGGCATCAACAAACAGATCCTAACACAGGAAAAATAAATAAATGGGAAAACAAATATAGCGGTAATTTTGGCAATAGAATTATAGAAACAATAATTATAGACGGTCTATTTTTTGCAGTTCATAGAAGAAGAATAAAAACACATTTTGATGAAGACTTCAAAGGTTTCCATTTTTATGATATAGATTTCAGCTTTGCAAATCATCTTTCGGGAGTCAAAATAGGTGTTGTTTTCGATTTCGGAATTACTCATAAATCAATCGGCATAACAAATCAACAATGGGAAATGAATAGAGCAAAATTCGTTTCTAAATGGAAAAGTTTTCTTCCCTATAGCATAACTCCTGATATTATATACAATAATTTTAAAATAGAACTATCCACACAGCCAAAGCTCGCTGTTATAATGAGAAGACATAATTCCGGGTCTTTGCTACGATGTATTAACAGTATTTCAAAGACAACATCATATGAAAATTACAAAATATATATAGCTGACAATAAATTCAATCATGAGGAATCCGAAACCATTGAAGATATTTTAAAAGAAAACAAAAATATTATATTTCCTGATTACCACGATAAAAGTATTGTTAAAACTTACAATTATATAGTTCAAAACCACGTCGATAAAGATGCAGAATTAATACTATTCTGTGAAGATAACATTGAATTATTAAACGACTCTTTAAGCAGATTTGTTGAAATTTATAATGACAGAAAACAATTGATAGGGACAATGGGGCTTAGACTCCATACAACAAATAATAAAATTTACCATGCGGGTATTTCATTATATGTCGATAACAGTAATCGACTAAGAATATCTTTTTCAGGAAATGGAAGTTATTATTCATACAATCCCGGCATACAATATTACGTAACTGCAATAACAGGTTCTTTTATGTTAGTAAGCAAGGAATTATTTTTCTCCCTTGGAGGATTTGCAGAATACTATCAGGAAGCATTTTATGATATTGAATTTAACTTAAGAGCAATTGTATTCGGAAGAGCAAATTGTTTTGTAGGAGATGCTGTAGCATATTACCATACCCCTTTGGTCAAAGAAAATGATAGTTGTAATAATGAAAATTTCAATAAAGATTTTCAAAAATTGATCAATTTCATAAATCAAAATTTAAATAACCAAAACATAATGCAGCATATACATTTTCTCTAATTACTTAATTGTAATTATAACTAACCAGTTTTAAACAAAACATAGACTCATCGTGAAAGTGAGTGGGTAAAAAATGATGAACATAGACTTCAATCTTGCTTGTAATAAGGATAAAAGAACATGGCAGGAGGTGGAAATATCCCAAAGGGTTAATCTTCTATTTGTCATTATCCGGCTTGACCGGATAATCCAGTATAAAGAAAATGGGAATCTTTCTCAACATCTGTATGTGTAAGCAAGTAAAACTGACGAGAAAATTTCTGGATTCCCCGATCAAGTCGGGGAATGACATAATTTATTATCGGTATTACCCACTCGATTACGCGAAGACCCAAAATATATAAAAAGTCTTACTTAGAAGATAAAAATGAATGCAAACGAAGCTATTGAGTTAGCACTAAAAGAACAAAAATCAGGAAATCTGAAAATCGCAGAAAACATATACAGAAAAATTCTTGAAGTTCAACCCGATAACGTTAATGCTCTACATTTTTTGGGCCTGATTTATTTTGAAAAAAAAGATTTTGACTCGGCTATAAAATACATTGGCGAAGCTTTGAATTTAGAACCAACTTATCACGAGGCATTATTAAATATGGGGGTAGTTTTACAGGCTAAAGGCAGTTTTGACGAAGCTCTGCAATACTTCCAAAAATCACTTCAATTCAATCCAGATTGTGCAGAAACCTTTAAAAACATAGGAACCATTCTTCAAGCAAAAGGTGATTATGATGAAGCTATAATAAATTACAAAAAGGCATTAGAAATAAATCCTGAATTACCGGATATATATAAAAATCTTGCCTATCTTTTTAGAGATAAAGGAATGCTTAATGAAGCAATAATCTTTTTTAAGAAAGCCCTGGAATATTATCCCGACCTTTCCGATATTCATAATAATCTTGGATTGGCTCTAAATGATACCGGGAAAATCGATGAAGCAATAGAGTGTCTAAGAAATGCTATAAGATTAAATCCAGAAAATGCCGAGCTTTATAATAACATGGGGGTCATACTCCGGGAAAAAGGACTTTTTGACGAAGCCACAGGATGTTTTACACAAGCTATTATACTTAACAACAGATTTCTGGAAGCTTACAATAATATAGCCGTCTCCCTTAGAGAAAAGGGGCATATCGAAGAGTCAATATATTTTTTAAAAAAAGCACTGGATATTAATCCGGATTTTGCATCTGCACACTGGAATCTTGCTCTTATTTTTCTCTTAACAGGAAACTATCCTCAAGGATGGGAAGAATATAAATGGTTCTGGAAACTCAAAGGCACAAATGATTTTCATTTTTCCCAACCTCAATGGGATGGTTCCAAAATTGAAGGTAAAACTTTACTTGTATATGCCGAACAAGGATACGGCGATACAATACAATTTATAAGATATATACCTCTGATTACAGAGACCGGCGCTGAGGTTATTCTTCTTTGTCAGGAGGAACTCAAAGAATTATTTCTCAACTTAAGAAATCTAAAACAGGTTATAACTTTTGGTGAAAAATTACCGCATTTTGACTTTTATTGTTCAATTTTAATGCTTCCCGCAATATTTCAGACAACACTTGAAAATATTCCTGTGAATATACCATATATTTTTACAGAGCAATCACTTATTAATGAATGGCATGAAAGACTTGATAATAATTCAAAACTTAAAATTGGTTTAGTATGGTCAAGCGGACATAGAAATTCTACACTTCGATTTAGGTCAGGCAATCTTAATTCTTTCTCTATGCTTACATCAATAGAAGGTGCCGAATTCTATAGTCTTCAAAAGGGTATTTCAAATGAAGAGGCAAATAATTTTTATCAAAAAATGAAAATTTATGATCTTACAAACAACATATCCAATTTTAATGATACAGCAGCTTTAATAATGAATCTTGATTTAATTATTTCTGTTGACACTTCTGTCGCGCATCTTGCAGGAGCATTGGGCAAACCTGTATGGGTGTTATTGCCCTCGGTGCCTGACTGGCGCTGGATGTTAAACAGGGAAGACAGCCCTTGGTATCCTACAATGAGACTTTTCCGTCAAACAACACATGGAGACTGGGATACAGTGATAAAAAAGGTATATAATGCAATTTTAGACTTTATAAAAATCAAATCTTAATCTTTTCAAAAAATTATGGATATTAACTTAAAGATAAGACTTGCATATGATCATCTTCAGGCTGGAGATATTGAACAATCTATAAAGATATGCAGGGAGATTATAGCATATGAACCTTTAAATCCATATATTCTTGAGTTTCTCGGGATAATTTTTCATAAAAAAGGTGATTTACAGTCTGCAATCGAATATATCAGGAAAGCTGTAGAAATCAAACCTGATAGCAGTGAAACTTTGATTAATTTAGGAACGTTACTCGAACAACAGGGAAACTATTTTGAAGCCCAAGAATGTTTTGAAAAAGTCCTACGTATAAACCCTGAATCAATTATTGCAAAAAATAAATTGGGTTTGATTTTTCTAAAAACCGGGCAATTCTCCAAAGCTGTTTCTGTTTTTAAGCAACTCACAGAAATTTATCCATCATATGAAAACTACTTCAATCTCGGAATATCATATTATAGTAACAATGAAATCAATAATGCCTTGGAAAGTTTTAAGAAAGTTATCTCATTAAAACCTGATTTTTTAGATGCATATATTAATCTTGAATCAATTTTAAAAGAAAAAGGCCTGTTTGAGGAAGCAAAATATTATCATAATCTGGCTATTAAAATAAAACACCCATTTGATACTTTACCTAATTCAACAGGTAATATTCATCAAGATTTATGCAATAAATGGATAAAATGCATGTCTATCTTTCCTTTAATTTATTCGGATGAAAACGAAATATTAAAAGTTAGAGAAGATTACACAACCCTATTACAGGATATATCAAATACAATTTTCAATTCTAATATTGATAGGATAAAGACACTTTACGATTATACAGGGAAATACAAACCTTTTTATCTTCCTTATCAGGGATTAAATGATAGAGAGTTACAGAAAATATACGGGAATGTCTTACATAAAATTATTTTATCCAAATATCCATTCCTGGCAAATGATAGTTCTAATGTTCCAAATCTTCAAATGGATAAAATTCGTATAGGATTTGTGAGCGGTTTTTTCTATTACCACTCTGTTTGGAAAATACCGGTTAGAGGCTGGATAGAAAATCTAAATAAGGATAAATTCTCTCTCTATGGATATTACACAGGAAATAAAAAAGACGATGAAACAAACTTTGCGCGAAAATGTTTTGATCATTTTTTTGAAGAGCTTCATGATTTTGAATCGCTTGCTAAAAAAATTCTCGAAGACCGTATTGATATATTAATTTATCCGGAAATTGGAATGGACCCCTTAGCATTAAAACTTGCTGCTGTTAGACTTGCTCCTGTACAATGTGCATCATGGGGACATCCTGAAACATCGGGGCTTCCAACAATAGATTATTTTATATCCGGAGAAATGCTCGAAATATCTAATGCAGATAATCATTATACCGAAAAATTAATAAGACTGCCAAATCTTTCGATTTTTTATAATCCTCCTAAATTTCAGAAAATCAACATGGGTAGAGAATCATTCGGGCTACGACAAAATTCTATTCTTTACCATTGCTGTCAGGCACTTTATAAATTTCTACCACAGTACGATGAAATTTTTCCAAAAATAGCAAGAGAGGTTGGTAACTGTCAGTTTATATTTTCATCTTTCCCTTTCATAAGTAAAGCATTAGAAAAATTTCGGTTACGTCTTAATAATGTCTTTGCAAAATATAAATTAGATGCAGATAAATTTATTGTATTCCTTCCTCAACTCAACCCATTACAATATGATGCACTTAACCGCTTGAGTGATATTTTTCTCGATTGCATAGGCTGGTCGGGTTGCAATTCAGCACTTGAAGCTTTATCCCGTAATCTTCCTGTTATAACAATGCCCGGAGATTTAATGCGAAGCCGTGAAGGAGCTGCAATTTTGAATAAAATGGGCTTGGGAACAACCATCGCAAATTCAATTGAGGAATATATAAGCCATGCTGTTATATTAGGAAATAATCCAAAATTCAGGAAAGAAATATCAGAGGAGATTGCCAATAAATTTCATCTTGTATGCAATGATAAAACATCCATCACCGCACTCGAAAATTTTTTTACAAAAATGGTGGAAAATCGGTCATCAAAATCTAATGATAAAAAATGTTGAAATTAGAAAGAGTTTAAAGCGATAGAACTCGAACCGAGCGTCTTTTCCGTCAGGCTTCTACCGGCAACTGGGATTCTATTTTTTCAGAAGTTCTGAATGAATTAAATATATTCATTAGGAATAGGTCTCTTAAATGATAAAATTCATTGTAACCCTAAAAACATATTATTCAGCAATGTCTATATTATTTACGTTAAAAAACTGTCACCCCGTCGATTCTTTTAAGCCCTGCCTTTATCGCAAAATTTAACGCCTCTTCATATTCATTTTTCGTAATTCTTCTGTTTAGAGGCGGGTAATCAAAAGCTTTAAAGCATGGATGATATTGATCCATAATATTAATGTAAGTATTGATCGAAATTTCATTGGCAATAAAATTCACAATATCCTCTGTACCTGCGATTCGTTCGGGTAAAACTAAATGTCTAACGAGTAATCCCCGATGTGCTATACCATATTTATCTATAATTAAATCACCTACCTGCCTGTGCATTTCTTTTAATATTATTTTTGCATTTTCAGGATAATTTTTAGCCTTTGAATACCTTTCAGCCATCGACGGGTCCCAATACTTGAAATCAGGCATATAAATATCAATAACACCATCAAGTAATTGAATTGCATGAATAGATTCATAACCCCCGCAGTTATAAACTATCGGTATTTTAAGTCCTTTCTTAGATGCAATTAAAATAGATTTCAGAAGCATGGGCATCTGATGGGTAGGTGTCACAAGATTAATATTATGACAGCCCTGTTTTTGGAGTTCCATCATAATATCTGCGACTTTTTCAAAAGATGTTTCAACACCTTCACCAAGATGACTTATTGAGTAGTTCTGACAAAAAATACATCCGAGATTACAGTGTCCCATAAAAATTGTACCTGAACCAAAACGCCCAACAAGGGGTCTTTCTTCTCCAAAATGTGGTCCGTAACTTGAGATAAAAGGTCTAATCCCGGTTTTACAGAAACCCTTCTCTCCCGATGTTCTATCAACCCTGCATTCACGAGGACATAATGTACACTCTTTTAAGATTGAAAAAGCCTCTTCAACCTTGTCAGAAAGTATTCCCGGTGGTAATTTTAAGTATGCCGGAACAAAAGAATAATCTTCCATAAAAATATATTTGAAACATCGGTTATCTCATAATCGCTCCACTTCCTGCAGAGCTTACAAGTTTTGCATATCGGGCAAGATAACCTTTTGTTATTTTTGGTTTAACCGGTTTCCAGTTCTTTTTTCTTTCATTTAATTCTTCATCTGTTAACATCACATCTATTTTTCTATTTGGTATATCAATTATTATCCTATCTCCATCTTTTAATAAGCCTATTGTTCCGCCCTCCATTGCCTCTGGTGAAATGTGGCCGATACAAGGTCCCCTTGTTCCACCGGAAAACCTTCCATCGGTTATCAAAGCAACTGAATCGCTCAATCCCATTCCGGCAATGGCTGCAGTTGGTGAAAGCATTTCTCTCATACCAGGGCCACCTTTTGGACCTTCATATCTTATAACAACAACGTCACCCGGCTTAATCTCTCCATTCATAATTGCTTTCATGCCCGATTCTTCAGAATTATATACCTTTGCAGAACCTTTAAATATCATCGTATCCTGACTCACCGCAGTCTGTTTAACAACAGCACCATCAGGAGCAAGATTACCTCTAAGTATTGCAATGCCTCCCTCTTTATGGTAAGGATCTTCTAAAGGTCTGATAACATTTTCATCAACAATTTCTGCTGAATCCGCTATTTCATATGTCTTTTTGCCACTAACAGTAATATTGTTATATAGCTTTCTTTTCAACCTTTTCATTAAAGCAGGGATACCTCCAGCCCAATCAAGGTCTTCGAGATAATGTGTTCCGCCTGGAAGCATATTAGCTAAATGAGGGGTTCTTTTGCTTAAAATATCAAATGTCTCAAGAGGAAGTTCAATCCCGGCGTCATGAGCAATAGCAGGTATATGGAGTGCTGTATTTGTTGAACCACCAAGAGCAAGGTCAACCATTATGGCGTTTTCAAAAGCTTCTTTTGTCATTATTTTTCTTGAAGTAATTTTTCTCTTTATAAGTTCAATAATACGTACTCCACTTTCAAATGCAATTCTCTTCTTGTCAGCAGATACCGCAAGCGCGGTTGCACAACGCGGAAGACTCATGCCTAATGCTTCAGTAACACATGCCATAGTATTAGCAGTGTACATTCCCTGACATGAACCGGCACCAGGGCAGGCACACATCTCAAGAGATTCAAGCTCTTTATCTTTAATTAGACCTTTTTTATATTTTCCGACTGCTTCAAATGTATCATTTACTAAAGATAGCCTTTTTCCTCTTAGATGGCCTGATAACATGGGACCTGCTGTTACTACTATCACCGGTATGTCCAGTCTTCCTGCAGCCATTAGCATGCCCGGTGTTATCTTGTCACAGTTTGTTAGCAACACGAGCCCATCAAACTGATGTGCCTGGGTGATTGACTCTACCATGTCTGCTATCAATTCCCTTGAAGGAAGTGAATAATGCATTCCTTTATGACCCATTGCTATACCATCGCAAATTCCAGGGATACCAAAAATAAAAGGATAGCCACCACCTGTATGAATTCCTTTTTCAATAAATCTTTCAAGGTCACGCATGCCTATATGTCCTGGTATAATGTCTGTAAAACTTGAAGCAACACCTATAAAAGGTTTTTTCATTTCTGTTTTACATATTCCTGTTGCATAAAGAAGTGCTCTATGAGGTGCCCGCTCAAGTCCCTCTTTTATTGCTTTACTTCTCATTCTAAAAACCTCCTGTCAATATAATAATCCCCTCTTGCTCTTTTTTAACAAAGAGCAAGAGGGGATTATTGTTTATTTAGTCTGTTCTAATTAACTGTAACTGATTTTTTATATTCCCTTATCATTTCAGCCATACGATCTTTTCTTAAAAGTTTTAACTTCTGTATCCTTTTCCTCTCGAGTTCCTCTTCAGGAGTAAGATAACGCTTACTGTCAATTTCAGCAAGTAAGCTATCAAGATTTCTGTGTTCTTCGCTAAGTCTTCTGAATTCCTCGTTTTCTCTTTTTAATGTTTCTGCGATTTCCTGTTCTTTCAATCTGTCCTCCTTTTTAAAAAGATTTTAAAAATATAAATTAGTTCTTTGCTCTTATCAATCTAACTTGCTTTAAAATTATATATCCTTAATAATCCTTTCTGCAAGTTTCGAAGAATTTTCGATACAATCATTTACTCCTATTCCCTTGAAAGCATTGCCAGTTATGTAGAACCCTTTGAAATTCTTTAATATTCTATCTATTTTTTCAAGTTTGGAATCATGATTTATAAAATATTGAGGTATCCCTTTTTTATGAATAAAAACTTTTCTTAAATCCGGATCTGCCTTAATATTCATAATCTTATTCAATTCATCCATGACAAGATTTATCTGCTTTTCTTCATCCTGTTCCGCAAGCTCGGACATGCGCGCGCCTCCAAGCATTGTTCTTAATAGAACATAGCCTTCAGGTGCTCTATTCGGAAAGACGCTCGAATCCCATAACGTGCCAAGAATTTTTCTTCCTTCCCTGTAGGGGATAAGGAAACCAAAACCATCAAGTGGATGCTTTATCTTCTCTTTTTTAAATCCAAGACAAACAACAGATATTGAAGGATAATAAATAGTATTCAATAAATTTGATAAACTCTTGTCTAATTCTTTTGTTACTTCAGATAGGGCAAATGCAGGGATTGTACTTATAATTATTTCAGAGTCAATTTTTGAGCCATCTGATAATTGTATGGTATATATATCATTATTTTTGTCTATTGATACTGCTTGTAACCCTGTGTGTAATCTTGAACCTAAGAAATCTGTAAGAGAATTAATAAGCGTTCCCATTCCATTATAAAAAGAAGTAAGAACACCTCCGGGACCTGCTCCAACCTTTTTACCTGTTTTTTTAACCTCTTTTTGTAATTTCATCATACCTTTGATAAGCCCGCCATAATTTTGTTCAAGATTATAAACTTTCGGAAAACAACTTTTAAGGCTCATTTTTTCCGGGTCACCTGCAAAAATACCGGATGCCATCGGGTCAATCAATTTTTCATAAGCTTCTTTACCAAGTCTTCTTCTTGCAAAATCAGCAAGTGTCTCATCTTTATTCGAGCCTTTTGGTACAAACAATTCCCAGACGATCCTTAATCTGCCATATAAACTCAAAAGGTCTGATTTGAAAAAAGATAGCGGTGATTCAGGCAACATTTTAAGTTTGCCATCTGAAAAAATAAAACGTTTTCTTGCATTATCATTGCTTCTTAAAGGTGAAAGCCCGAGTTTACCGGAAAGTTCAAGAGTCTTTGGTCTATTGTCAAGAAAACCGTTCACTCCTCCTTCACAAATAAACCCATCAGCCTTATCTGTCCAGATCTTTCCCCCTGCTTTTTTTTCGGATTCTATTACTGTAAGGTCAATTGAAGGATCTTTCTCAAGAAGAAAATATGCGAGTGAAAGCCCTGATATACCAGCGCCAATAATTACAATTTTCATATATCAAATTTTAACATAATGAACATCAATATTACAGTAATATAAAAACCTTTTTAATTTAGCTTTAGCTAAATTTTTCTTGACTTTCAAAACTATATTTATTATCTTAAATCTAATAAATATAGTGTTTTTAAAATTTTGAGCTACTTAATAATTAAGCTTAAGATTATTTTTTAAGAGAAATATCTATAAAAGTAATTTGTGCAAATAAAATACATCAGGTTTTAATAATGAAATTTAAAGGCTATCTTAAAATGCCGGTATGAAATGATGACCGGCTAAAGGGGGTGGAAAAGCATTTGTAAAAGGTGATAGGGGAAATATAAACAATCAAATCAAAAGTAGGAGGGAAAAGTGTTAAAACAAAATTTAGTTAGAAATATTATTTTATTGACGATACTCGTGTTCGTTTCCTTATCTTTTGCACAGGCTGAAGATAAAACAATGGTTGGTACATTATCAGCAACCATGGATGAGAAAAATAATACTGTAACTGCTATGTTTGTAGGTTATTGTGAAGGAGAACCCGTGATAATTGGACCTTCAACATGGTCAAGTTCGGCCGATGATTTTTCCAAAGCCAGCACCGAAGATATTGGCAATAAACTATGCGGGAGTGAAAAATCTGTAAAAAAGGTTACAAAATCAACCAAAACAAACAAAGATGTTGTTGCAGAAATTGTAGTTACAGGCCCTAGTTCCGCTATTATTGTAGGTAGATAAAAATAACTTTTTCAATGCCTCTGGGAAAGACTCTCAGAGGCATAATGAAAGGAGGGCTTCGAGTCATAATGTTTAAAAAAGAGCTGCGAATGTACGAGAGAACGCCTTTTGTTGAGTCTTTAAAATATTCTGTTGCAATAATGGATTTTAGGAGCCTGAAAAAAGTCGATGATGTTGCAGTTGTAATTGATCTGAGTGAAAAAGGCATGGGAATTTTAACAAGCCAGCCGCTTGAAGCAGGAAATGTATTAACTTTTAAAAGAAAAAACAAAACACCGACAAACACAGCTGTTGTAAAATGGGCAGATAGAATAGATGAGACAACTTATAGAGCAGGTTTGAAATTCACTTAAACAAAAATTAACGGGCTGACAGAAATTTCAAGTGGCAACTTATATTTGCCGGGTTTTGCATCATCTGATAAAATTATTCTGTATTTTAGTTTCACCATTAAAGGGTCTCTGCCATGATACGGATGTAATGTTATCGCACCTTCGGGAGTAACCTTTACCTCATGATCCAATCCTTCAATGCTGATTTCCCTGAACGGTCCGGAAAGTCCCTTAAAAACAACCATATATCCTGAGAGATTAAAATTCTGTATTTCTAACTGGGCAGCTGAAGGAAGTTCAATGTATCCACGATTTATGTCTTCCGGAGTTATCTCAAGTTCTGAAGTATGATAAATAACTTTCAAAGCTGTATGTGCATCAGTAGAACCCGAAATTGCCACTTTATCATTCTTTGTATATTCTCCTGCATATACTTTCACAAAAGGAGCAAAAGACAAAATTAAAACCAGCATAGCTGTAATAAGTTTATTCTGTAAAGATATTATTTTAGATAAGTTTGAATATGTAATATACCCCTTTTGAACAAGAATATCACCTATATTATTTGATGAGAATTCTTTTGCTGCCAAAGCTTCTTTTAGTTGTTCATTTGTTATTAGACCCGATGAAACTAATAGCTGTCCAAGCCTTAGTTTATTAGCACTATATGGTATCTCTGATTGTTTTCTCTGAAATAACAACACAGCATTTAATTGTTCTTCAGAAATAAACCCAAGTCCGAGCATTACCTTTCCAAGTTTTTCACCTGTTTTTTTCTGTATCCTTAATGCAGTATCGAGTTGTTGTACAGTGATTTCCCCAGCTTGTAATAATAAATCTCCGAGTTTTTTGCGCACACCTGCCGAAAGATTCAAAGCATCTTCGATACTATTCAGATTTTTATTTATGGAAAGAACAGCTTTAAGTTCTACAGGATCAAGAACCCCCATATCTACAAGAATTTCTCCAAGCATTTTATTTGTTTCTGTCTGTCTTTCAAGGGCTCTTTTCAAAGATAACTTTGAAATAAAATTTCCAAATCGCAAGAATTGGCCGAGTTTTAATCCTTTAAAAACTTTTTCTTTAGTTGTATCTTCATATTTATTTTTTTGCATATTTTTTCCCTCAAAATATTTTTTGCAAAATATATGCCATATCATATGGCCTGAAGAAAAATACTTATTCTTGCATAGCTACAAAAATTCCATTATAAATCAAAAAGTTTTATGCTTAAATACGTGAATAATTTACTCCTTTTTCAGCGCCGTCAACTCTAAATATGGAATCATAGTCAATAATCTGTCTAATCTGTTCCATATTAATCTGGTTATAAAAGACAGGCTTTATTAATCTTCCATTACCGGGGTAATTTATAAGATACTTAACAAGGGTTTTATCTGATAAAATCATCTTTGAGATGCAGGTATTTTTATATAGTCTTATATATGTGTTTATATTAATACTATCCGGTAATGGTCTTTTCAGATTATCAAGGTGTTGTTTTATTTCAGACTCTTTTTCATACGGGAATCCTGTTAGTAAATCAACAACTACTTTAATTCCTGCTGATTTAGCACTAAAAATGAAGCGTTCAATATCAGACCAGTACATATCACACTTTTTATAAGTATCAACAGTTAAAGTTATTAAATAAACTCCTGTTTCCTTCATCAATTGGAAGAGTTTTTTGTTAAAGTTATCGGGCTTCATATAAACCGCCCATTTTATGTCCAGACTTTCCTTCTTCAAAGCATTACAGAAGTCTATACAATATTCGAGGTTTTCGTTGAATTCAGAGTCGCATAGATGAAAATGGTTGCATCCAATATCAACAAGCGCCTTAATTTCACTAATTACATCATTAGGGTTTTTAAAAAAAACTTTTGTATTCGCTTCAATGCAGTAACAACAGGATGAACTGCAGCCTTTATGAGTCTCAAACCCTGCAACCCCACCCTTTTCTATATATTTTTTATAATCAATTGCCGAAATTAGTCGATCAAGTATAACCATGCCCGAACATGCCGAATAAAATATCCTCGTATTTAACTCATTGTTTAAATTTGAAAGAATATAAGGAAGGTCTTTTTCAGCAGGACCGGAGACTATAAAATCAGCTTTAAGATACTCAAGAATTCCCTCTGGATCTGCAATTATTCCAGCACCGCCAACGATTATTTTTAATCCATAAGCATGTTTGAGATAATCAATAATTATTTTTATCTCATCGAGGAAAAACTCATTGTTTAAGAAAAGTGCAGAGTCAATGTTTCTTACAGTGATGCCGGCTATATCAGGCTTGAAAGAAATTACAGCATCATCGATTTCTTTAAAGATATTTTCAGTAAAACATAGATCAACTATTTCTGTCTTATGTCCTGCAGAAATTAATGAACCTGCAATATATTCGAGCCCTACGGGAGGGACAGGTGGATACATATATCTGTTAGGATTAATAAGCAGAACCTTCACAGCTTAATATCTATCTTTATTCCACATCTCTGGAGTAAATCTTACCACTCTATTTCTTCCTGTCTCTTTTGCTTTATAAAGAGCAACATCAGCAAATTTAATAGCTTCCCAAAACCCCTGTGTGTCTTTTGGCAATTCGCTTACCCCTATACTAATGGTCTTTGTTATTGTTACTCCAGCAATAGAAATCTTTGTTTGTTCCATATTTGCTTTTATTTTTTTTGCGATCTCAACAGACATATCAGGCTGAATATCAATTAGAAGAACAAGAAATTCTTCACCGCCAAATCTTATTATTAGATCAGAATTTCTTACGCTCTTTTTTATAATATCAGCTGTAATTTTAAGAACTTTATCTCCATTGTCGTGCCCGTATTTATCATTTACCTCTTTGAAAAAATCAAGATCGCACATTAAAATTCCAAGAGTTGTGTTTCTTCTTTGAATGCCCGCAACTAAACTTTCGGAAGTTTCCTCAAGAAATCTTCTGTTGTAAATATCAGTTAGCCCGTCTCTTATTGATGTTTCTTTGAAAGCTCTCATCACCCTTTTCGCTTCTAAAACAGGCTGGGCTTCTCTTATATACTGCCTTGCTTTAAGAATTCTCTGTTTTACCTCTGCTTTTGTAACCTCGGATTTATCAAGTATTAACTGGATAACACCTCCAACCTTACCCGAGATAAATATAGGATGACATATATATATTTCATTTTCTTTTATTTTTGCATACTTACAAATATCAGGATGTTCTTCAGAGGAAATAATATGTCCTGTTCTTTTTGCCCTGCAAAGATCACAATTAATCAATATATCAGCCTTGCAATTTATCTCTGAAACATCAACATCTTTAGGGAAAACAGTCTTTATGTTATTTTTATAAGTTGAGATCTCATACATAGTACATTTAGGAAGTCCATAATTACCTGTTATTATTTCTCCAAGCCTGTTATAAACATCTTCAACTGTCTCATCCTCTTCTATAACTTTCTTAAAATTTGTCAAACCCTCAAGCTCTTCAATAAACTTATTGTATTCATTTGCCAATGTTCCAAGTTCATCTTTTGAGCTTATTGATATTTCTTTTGCAAAATCCATTTTAGTTGTAAATGCCCTAAAATTTGCTGCTATCGAATTAATCGGCCTAACTAAATTTATCGATATAAGATATCCAAATATTATTGAGAGTGTTGCTCCGGTAAGAAGTGTTAACAGTATCAAAACAAAAGCAACTTTAACTCCTTTTTTGATTGCCCCTATATTCAAGTTACTTTCCTTTGACAGATTAATAGCAATTGTATCAAGTATATTTAGAGAATTTTGATTTAAGCTATTATATTCAGAAAGTTTCAACTTGAGTATGTTTGAAATTTGAAGAGGTTTTTTTATATTTTTTATTTCTTGAAGAATAGATTTTAGCTTTTGTAGATTATAAATTACTTCTTCTATTTGTTTTTTTTTCACATCACCGGTAATTTTTTTAATAGAGAATTCATTTATTAAGATATTTTCACCTGAATACTCTCTAATAACTCCGCCTTTTAACAATGTTTCGAGATTAAAAATGCATTCATCTAAAAGTTTTTCATTTCTAGATATTATTGATTCTATTTCTTTAGTATTTTTAAGAAGAATTGTATTATTAACAGAAATATTGGCATATGCTAATTTTTTAATAGTACTACTAATTGCTCTCTGATGCGGCTCATTATAATTAACTAATTTACTTGATTCATAATTAAGATAAAACAAGAAAAAAAGCCCGATTACAGAGGTAGCAACAATCCAGAAAAGGGTTCCTGCAGAAAAAAGCATAAACTTTTTTCTGATGGGAAGATCAGTAAAAGTGAGTGTTTGCAATAAATTATTGAAAATATTTTTAATAGTTTCCTTCATATTTCTGCTGTGCTTAAATGCTTGTAATTATATTATAATGTCTTAATATATGCAATTAAATTAATTGCTAAAATATTAGGGCTTAAGAAGAAAATTGAATAACTTCGAAGAATTATTTAAAACCTGCTTCAATCATCCTGGTTTTAATTGCTTTTATTCTGTCTCTTATTTCTGCAGCTCTTTCAAAATCAAGCCTTTTTGCAGCCTTTTTCATCTCGGACTCAAGTCTCTTTATATCTTTTTCACCATGCCCGTAATCTTCAATTTCCTCTGCAGACTTTGGTACTGTCCAATAATCTGACTCATATATTGAACCGAGAATATCCTTAATGTTTGACTTAACAGTCTCGGGTGTAATCCCCATCTTTCTATTGTATTCTTCCTGAATTTTTCTACGTCTTTTTGTTTCTTCGATAGCCCGTTGCATCGAACCTGTAATTATATCTGCATAAAAGATTACCGCTCCATTAATATTTCGGGCTGCACGTCCGGATGTCTGTATTAATGAACGTTCTGACCTGAGAAATCCCTCTTTATCGGCATCAAGTACAGCTACTAGTGAGACTTCCGGAAGATCGAGACCTTCGCGTAAGAGATTGACCCCGATTAAAACATCAAATACTCCGAGTCTTAGATTCCTTACTATTTCTACACGTTCGAGAGTATCAATATCTGAATGAAGATAGCATGCTTTTATATTAAGCCCTTTATAATAATCTGTAAGGTCCTCGGCCATTTTTTTAGTTAATGTTGTAACAAGTATTCTTTCATTTCTGGCAGAGCGCTTTTTTATTTCTTCAAGTAGATCATCCACCTGACCTTCTATAGGTCTAACGAAAATCTCGGGGTCAAGAAGTCCTGTAGGTCTGATTATCTGTTCAACTATTTTTCCTCCTGATTTCTTTATCTCATAATCCCCGGGGGTTGCTGAAACATAAATCACCTGCTGAACCTGATTTTCAAATTCTTCAAATTTAAGAGGCCGATTGTCAAGCGCGGAAGGTAATCTAAACCCGAAATCTATTAAATTTTTTTTCCTTGATCTATCACCTTCATACATTCCACCTAATTGCGGAATAGTTGCATGAGATTCATCTATTATTATCAGAAAGTCATCAGGGAAATAATCTATTAAAGTATAAGGCGGCTGACCGGGTAGTCTTCCGCTTAAATGTCTGGAATAATTTTCTATGCCGTGACAGAAACCAAACTCTTTTAACATTTCAAGATCATAGAGTGTTCTCTGTTCGATTCTTTGTGCCTCTAATTTTTTTCCTTCTCTTAAAAAATATTCAATTCTTTCTTTTAATTCATCTTCAATCTTTTTTAATGCAGTCTCAAGGCGGTCTCTCGGGGTAATCCAGTGGCTGTTAGGAAATATCGCAATTTTACTTTTTCTCTGCAATTTCTTACCTGTAAGAGGGTCAAACTCGACTATTGAATCAATATAGTCTCCAAAGAAATCTATTCTTATTGCTTTTTCATTAGACAAAGATGGTACTATTTCAACAATATCACCGCGAACCCTAAAAATACCTCTTTTGAATTCTGTTTCTGAACGCATATATTGTATTTCAACGAGTCTATGAAGTATGTCATCTCTTTTAACTTTCATGCCTTCTTCTATAACAAGATGCATATCAATATAATCCTGTGGGGAACCAATACCGTATATGCAGGACACAGAGGCGATAACAATTGTATCTCTTCTTTCTAAAACCGAAGTTGTTGCAGAATGTCTCATCCTGTCAATATCATCATTTATCAAAGCATCTTTTTCAATATAAGTATCTGTTGTAGGTATATAAGCTTCAGGCTGGTAATAATCATAATAACTTACGAAAAATTCTACAGCATTCTCCGGAAAAAGTTCTTTGAATTCTCCATAGAGTTGTGCTGCGAGAGTTTTATTGTGAGCGATAATTAGAGTTGGTTTATTTACATTTGAAATCACATTTGCAATCGTAAAGGTCTTGCCCGAACCTGTTACGCCAAGAAGGGTTTGATGCTTTAAACCTTTTTCTATACCCTCTGAAAGCTTTTTTATTGCATCTGGCTGGTCGCCTTTTGGTTTGAAATTAGTAGTAAGTTTAAAAATACTTAAATTACCTCCTCATCAGAAAAAATATCTCTTAGTTTTTCATATTTACTTCCAAACTTGCTCTGTAATTGATTGTCAAATCTCCTAACAATCTTCATTATATAAATATCATGCTTGATAAATTCTTCAGCTATTGTAATAAATCCCCTATTTTTACTCCAAGCTCCCTCAACATTTCCGAATTTCAAGATAGTACCGGTAAGAGCTTCCTTAGAATCAGAAACAACTGTCAAACATCTTCCCTTTTTTTCCTTAAAAACTGATTCCTCAACAGGATGCTGGTAGATTTTTCCTATTTTCATACCCGCATTCCCAAAATGTAATATTGCAACCCTTACACCTCTTTTTTCAGCATTTCTAATTGGATCTTCAAGCCTGAGAAATTCATCTTTCCAGATGGATATAAGCAATGTATGAGTCGCTTTGTCAATTAATGTTCTTGTTTTTTCGATTAAAAAGTCATAATCAATAATATTCCAGGTAGTTAAATCTTCAGACCCGTGTAGAAAATCAGATAAACTTCTTTCAATATTCTTTAAGGACACCTCAAGTTTGTTTTTCTGTTTATTTATGAAATCATTCAATCCTATCGGAATGTATCTTTGCTTATTATTATCAGCTATGACATTGACAAGCCCGTTTACAAGTAATTTTTTTATAACTTCATATATCTTTGATGTTGGAATTCCAGAAGATTTTGCAAGTTCATAAGCCGTACAGGGATAATCCTTAAGAAGCGCAAGATAAGCTTTTGCCTCATATTCTGAGAGTCCTAATGATACAAATTGAGAGATAGTTTTTTTCATATTTAACTACCAGAGTAGTTAATAATATACTAATTTTTAATATCTGTCAATCCCTCTTGAATAGCCATTTTATGAAATATTATAAAATCACAATAAGATATAAAACTGCCAAGCTAACAAGCTTAAAAGCAAGGAGCAGAGAGCAAAGGGCTCGCATCTTTCTTACACAGACAACGGTCATGGAGAACAAATATACGAACACGATTAACCAAAAAATGCATTTGAAATAATGCAGATGTTGCGAGAAAATTTATTTTTCGATACCTTAGTGTACATTTAAAGATGATTTGCCATGAACTTTTTTATTCATTGCCAATAAATATCTTTTGATATAAAAATTATCGAGTTAAATAAATTTTTGAGCAATGTCTGCATTATTTGGGTTAA
>DYFC01000065.1 GCA_020725385.1 Nitrospira japonica
ATATATGTGTCAAGCAATGCATCTCCTACGGTGGTCAACAATGACATATCAGGCAACAAACGTGGAATAGGAATATTAAGCGGCAGCAGTGGGATATATCAGGGGAATACGATATCAGGCAATACGCAGTACGGAATTTATTATTCAGGCAGCACAATTCTTGATGCTACCAACAATAACTGGGGGCATCCATCTGGCCCGCTTGACCCTTCAGATGATAGGGCTACAGGTGGATTATATAATCCGACAGGGCTTGGTGATAAGGTAAGTGACAAAGTAAATTATTATCCATGGACCGGAATGACTATTGGACAGACCGCAGTACCAACTGGGCTTTCAGGTGCTGCAAGTTATCAATCAATCTACCTTACTTGGAATGCCAATACAGAACCCTATCTTGGTGGATATAAGATTTATTATGGCACATCATCCAACAATTACAGTAAATCGAAGATAGTCGGCATAGTCACCTCAGATACATTGACCGGCCTTACAAATGGGACTCCATACTATATTGCGATTAGTTCTTTAAATTCTGTCGGAGTTGAGAGTGCAAAATCTGCTGAAATCATAGTGACGCCAAAATCTACTTTTGCACTTTCTGTAACAAAATCAGGAAATGGAAGCGTTTCGGCAACAGGAATGACCTGCAACGGAGATAGTTGCGCCGGCACATATAATTACAATACACAGGTTGTCATCACAGCCATGCCGGGTGCGGGTTCGATCGTTGCATGGACTGGATGCAACTCCATTAATGGAAATCAGTGTACTGTCACTATGAACATAGATAAGACTGTGACCGCAACCTTCAACTACACCGAATATCTCTTAACCGTTAGCAAATCAGGAACAGGAAATGGCAATGTTACTGATGATAAAGGCAAATTGGCTTGCAATGGTAATGCGTGCTCAGGTTCCTACGCTGTTAACACACAGATAACTCTCACAGCAGAAGCAGATGAAGGATCAGCATTTAGTGGCTGGTCGGGGATATGTAATGGTACGGGCACATGCACTGTAACCATGGATGGTGCAAAGAGTGTTACCGCATCATTCAGTGATACAAAAGCTCCTGATTTAACCGTGTCCACACTTTCAGACGGAAGCTGGACCAATAATGAAACACTGAATATTTCAGGAACAGCTACCGACAATATGGGAGTTGAGGCGTTGACAGTGACTATTAATGAAAACCCAGTGACATTGAATCCTGATGGTACATTCAGTCATGCAATTACTCTGATAGCTGGTCCAAATACGATAAATACTATTGCCACAGACCTTGCCGGACTACAGGCAACCGACACAAGAACAATCACTTTTGATCTGACTGCTCCCTATATTGAAATAACAACACCTGCTGACAACAGCAAGACGAAACAATCAACGATTGAGGTCTCAGGCACGGTTGCTGAAAGCTCTGTCGTAGATATAAAAGTGAACGACAGCGATCCATTGCCGGCTCAAATGAATGGCAATAACTTCACCCTGACTGTCCCATTAATATATGGAATCAACACCATAGAAGTCATGGCAACAGACCTTGCGGGGAACAATTCATCATTAAAGAGGACGGTGACCTATGATGATCATGGGCCTGCTCTTTCAATTACTGAACCGGGGCAGGATGTTAAGACAAATCAGAGTAGTATGCTCATCAAAGGAACGGTAAGCGATATTACTACAGCAACTGTAACAGTGACTCAGGGGCAGGAAGTATTTACTCCTCCTGTAACAAATGGTTCATTTGAACAGCTCATCACCTTTACAACAGAGAGGATGTATCAGATCTACATAACAGCAACCGATGAGCTGGGTAACGAGACAACTGTCCAGAGGAACATTATCTATGATACAACTCCTCCTTCTCTCTCCCTGGATGCTGTCACAAGCCCTACGAATCAGAATAGCCAGGTGCTGACGGGAACAGTAGAGGCAACAGCTGAAGTAACTGTTATTTGCCCGACAGCAATTGTAGGGCCGGTTAGTTATCCAACACAGACAACATGGACAGTGGAATTGACCAATATGGTTGAAGGTACTAATCTGATAACTGTCACGGCTATTGATGAGGCAGGAAATGTGTCCGGACAGATAGGAGTAACTATAGTCGTTGACACTATTGCTCCTGACACCATGATTACCAGTGCGCCAAGCAATCCATCAACTTCAACCTCCGCAAGCTTCAGCTTCACGTCCACAGATGGTAACTCAACCTTTCAGTGTCAGATGGACAACGGGGGATATCAACCCTGCATCAGTCCAAAGTCCTATACAAACCTTTCAATAGGAAGTCACACATTCTATGTAATGGCAACGGATGAAGCAGGAAACATTGATCCAACTCCTGCAAGCTATACATGGACAATAACACAAGGACAAATGCCTGATCTCTCAGGCCAGTGGAAGACGCTTACGTCCAGATCCAGAGGAAGACTGATTTTAGGCAGCCTTCAGGTAACCAATTCGGGTAATGCAAACGCTGGCACTTTCTCAGTAACATACTATCTTTCAAATAATGGCATAACACCATCGAATATTCTTAGCAGCAGTACGATCGCTGGTCTTAAAGCAGGTAGGTCTAAAAAGTTAGAATTTTTCTTCAGCAAGAGTACTTCTCTTAGCGGCAAATATATTATTGCTGTCATCGATTCAGGTAATCAGGTTTCTGAATCAAATGAAAATAATAATATAGCGTCAGCAAGAATACCTTAGAATTTAACAAAAATGAAGATTCGGTATTTCTCAGATACAGATACAGCGTTGATTGAGTTTTCAAATGTTCCAGTTATTTAGACCAAAGAAATATCAGAAAATCTTTACATTGACTTGGATGAAAAGGGCAATCTTTTAAGCATGACTATTGAACATGCAAAAGAAAAAGCAGGTATTTCAGAAGTCTTTTTTTACAAATGGAAAAGACAAGTGCCTAACAATCCACCCCTGCGGATGGCGTTCTGCCACCGCACAGTTCAGGCGTTAGACGTTGTTACCTCTCACATTAAACTGACGAAAAATTTCACATTAAATTGACAAAATATTAGAGAAAAAGAAAGAGGAATGGTTTTGTAATAATATTGTGTTTTTATGTGAAAAATACAAACTACATACGAGAAAAAAGGAATTTGGGGTCAATTCTTTACTATTTACATAAAAGGAATTTTGGGATCGCAAGAAATCTTTTAAGTTGTATAAAACAGAAATTGTCAATATTAAAGATTTGACCCCTATTTACAACCCACAGGGTCAAAAACTAAAGAGATGTTATTTTGTTATGAAGCTGGGTCATGTGTTGTAATCCTAATAAATATTTTTGATTCTTTTCCAATTTAGTTGCCTCAGAGCTCTTTTTAACACTTTTGCAAAAACTTTCTGTGTTATTCCTGCGAAAGCAGGAATCCAGTTTCTTTACATGGTCTCATATAAGTCTATCCAACTTGGGATTTTTTTCAATCAACTGTAACTTCCAATCCCTTTTCCATTTCTTTATCTGTTTTTCTCTTGTAGTAGCTAACTATATAGATTCATATATTTCATACCACACAAGTCTATGAACACCGTATTTTCTGGTAAAACCTTCAATAAATCCATTTTATGTTCATATATCCCTTTAATAATGTCAGATGTAATACATATATATAAAGTTACGTTGCGTTTACTGCAAAGAATATAAACATAAATTTTTCGTATTTTTCGGGATTCCCGCTCCCCGATTAAGAACCTCGAGGACAAGCTTCGCGTGAATAACAGTTTGTTCATTTATTCAGCAACTTTTCGGGAGAAGAACCAGAATAATTAATATTTATAACAATTGCATGGTTAAAAAATTTAATCTTTTTGTATATGATAAAAAAATTCCTAAGATTTACAGCGTTGGTTTTTTAATTCGCCAAAGATTTCAATTATGAGTTAAAATAGATTATGAGTCCGACAATTTTTAGAGAAAAAGGGTACCGGTTCTATTTCTTCTCACGTGAAGAGGCACGCAGACACGTTCATGTCATATGCCCTGACGGAGAGGCAAAATATTGGTTAGAACCCGAAATTGAATTGGCGATAAACCATAAGTTATCTCGGGTTCAATTGAAAGAAATTGAAAACTTGATAGAGGTGCATTATAATGAGTTCAAAAACGCTTGGGAAAAACATTTCGGCAGTTGAGATTACAAATATTTCAAGCAATGGCGTATGGCTTTTAACTGGAGACAAAGAATTATTTATGTCCTATGAAGACTTTCCATGGTTTAAAGATGCTCCAGTTGGAAAAATTCTTAATGTTGAGGAGCCACGTGAGGGACATTTCTACTGGCCAGAGTTGGATGTAGATCTCACTGTTGAGATAATAGAACATCCTGAAAGATTTCCATTAAAAGCAAAATAGCACATAACGAATCGCTCAACACCGATGCTTATTACGCTCCGCTTCATTCGCACGGGTTAGCTTGGTCATTAGGTGCAAAATACTAAATGAGGGAACACAAGAATGAATTTTATTAAGAAGAAAATTGCATCGTGGGAGATTAAACACGGCCAAATTGCTATTTCAGACAAAGATTTATGATATAGGAAAAAATTATTCAAAGATTATATCAGAACGACTTTTACTATAGAAACATTTGCAGGCAAATTTTCAAATAAACATTTCCTCGATGCTGGATGGTGCCTTAAATTAGCATGCAAGCCTTTCTTTGGACAACTTTAGACGATGATATAATTTATTCAACCATTTACTCGAGACGCTATTAAAATTTCTAAGGAAGTGTTACCTCTCACTTTAAACTGACGAAAAATTTCACATTAAATTGACCAAAATATTAGAAAAAACAAAGATGAAGGTATAGTAATAACCTTGTGGTTTTATGTGAAAAATATAAACCACGTACGAGTAAAACAGTGGAAGTCGTAATTGTGCCTGATTTTCAATAAGTTATACACGATACATCCGATAGTTTTTTAAAGGAACTTTCGTAATAGATACCACGATCAAGTCGTGGTATGACAGAATATACTTAATTCTCTGGTCAAAGTTTATCCTCTGGCTTACTTGTCCGCCTTTGTTTGGCGGAACCAGATGTCTGGAGAATGACAATCTGACAGTTTACAATTTACTTTTTACGTTTTATGCTATTTGAACAATGTCTGTTCTTTCGGGTTAATAAAAAATGAATGATATATGGATTTTGATGTCAATAATTTCTGCTTTTAGTCTTGCAACTGCAGATGCTTTTACAAAAAAAGCATTAGCTGATAGCAATGATTATCTTGTCGCAATGTTTAGACTTATATTTTCCTTGCCAATACTTATTATAGCTTTACTTTTTGTGCCTATACCGCCTGTTGATAATATGTTCTTTAAAGCAATTCTTATTGCACTGCCTCTTGAAATAATAGCATTTGTGTTATATATAAAAGCACTTAAAATATCGCCAATGAGTCTTACATTACCTTTCTTATCACTTACTCCTGTTTTTCTGATTTTCGTTTCCTTTATCATTCTTGGTGAAAAAGTATCCTTGCAGGGAGCAATAGGAATATTATGTATTGCTTTTGGAAGTTATGTCCTTAATTTACACGAGGTAAAAAATGGTTTCACAGCACCTTTAAGAGCAATCCTTAAGGAAAAGGGCTCTATTTTGATGATTATCACTGCTATTATTTATAGTATTACCTCCGCATTAGGTAAAATGGCAATTATTCATTCTTCTGCTTTATTTTTTGGAGCAAGTTATTTTATATTGGTCACTATTGTATTTTCATTTATAGTTCTGTTAAAAGAAAGAAAAGAGGTAAAAAACTTTATTTCTGAGGGCAAATATATTTCTCTTATATTTCCTGGAATTTGCCAGTCAATTATGGTTATCTCACATATGATTGCGATAAGCATTGCTAAAGTTGCATATATGATTTCTCTTAAAAGGACAAGCCTTTTAATTGGTGTTATCTATGGATATTTTTTATTTAAAGAAAAACATATAAAAGAACGACTTTCAGGAGCTTTATTGATGTTTGCTGGATTTGTGCTAATAGTTACAGCTACATAAAAGATTTATGCCAGCTGATAATAAATTCAATAATACTTAAGATATATCGTTAAATGAGGTCCTTAATCAAAATAAATAAAGTAAAAAATATTCTTGAGAATCATGGTATTCAGGATGCGTCGAGGGAAGCAGAATTAATAGTTTCTTTTAGCTTAAAAAAAGATAGAATTATTATTTACAGAGATGACCCTGACATTTTACCCGGGACTGAAAAAGACATAGATAACATAGTCTCAAGAAGAATTAAAAGAGAACCCCTACAATATATAATAGGTTTTACTGATTTTTATGGTCTAAAAATAAAAGTAATACACGGAGTACTTATTCCAAGACCAGAAACAGAGTTGCTTGTTGAGGAATCAATTAAAATAATAAAAAATATCAGAAATAATGAAATTAAGGTACTTGATTTATGTACAGGTACAGGATGCATAGCTATTGCGATAGCAAAATATTTTCCTGATATTATTGTTTATGGGACTGATATATCTAATAATGCCATTGAATGTGCCCGGGAAAATGCTGAAATAAATCAGATTAGTAATACAATTTTTATAGCAGGAAATCTTTTTGAACCTTTCAAAGAAACAATTTTATTTGATATTATAATCTCTAATCCTCCATATATTAAAACTTCTGAAATAGATAATCTTCAGCCAGAGATAAGCAAATGGGAACCCCGTGAGGCACTTAACGGAGGAAAGGATGGTCTTGACTATTACAGAAAAATATTAAAACTGGCAAAAAATTACCTTAAACCAAACGGTTTTATTCTTTTTGAAACAGGAGAGGGTCAGGCCGAACAAATAGCAAAAATTGCAGAAGAAAAAAACTACAGTATATATTCAATAAAAAAGGATTATTCTGGAATTGAACGTATTCTAATAATAAAATTAAAAAAGAATTAAGAAGGGAAATTATATATGTCGCTTTTAGATGAAAATAAAAGACTTGAACAAGCAGATAAACAATATATATGGCATCCCTTTACGCAGATGAAGGAATGGATTGAAGATGTGCCTATAATTATTACTGAAGGAAAGGATTGTTTCATAAAAGATATATATGGTAAATGGTATATTGATGGTGTATCGTCTTTATGGGTTAATATCTTCGGACACAGAAAAAAAGAATTAGATGATACATTAAAAGCACAGGTTGATAAAATATCTCATAGCACTCTGCTTGGACTAAGCAATGTTCCGGCTATAGAGTATGCGGAAAAATTAATAAATTTAATACAAAAGTTATACAGTAAAGACAAATCAAAAAATAACTTGCCCGATAAGAAATTACTCTCGAAAGTATTTTATTCGGATAATGGTTCCACTTCTGTGGAAGTTGCTTTAAAGATGGCTTTCCAATACTGGCAACACAAAGGAGCGATAGAAAAAACTGCGTTCGTTTCACTTAAAAATGCTTATCATGGTGATACAATTGGAGCTGTCAGCGTTGGAGGAATTGATATATTTCATAAAACTTTTGAACCTTTACTTTTCAAAACCTATAAAGCTCCTTCGCCATATTGCTACAGATGTGAGCTTGATTTAAAGTATCCTTCGTGCAATCTCTCATGTGCATCAAAGCTTGAAGAAATATTTTATAAATATTCTTCTAATATTGCCGCATTTATTATTGAGCCATTAGTTCAGGCAGCCGGGGGTATGATAGTCTCGCCTCCCGGATACCTTAAAGCTGTTTACGATTTATGCAAAAAATACAATATTCTAATGATAGCTGATGAAATTGCTACAGGATTTGGGAGAACAGGAAAAATGTTTGCTTGCGAACATGAGAATGTTTTGCCGGATATTATGTGTCTTTCAAAAGGAATAACAGGTGGATATATGCCACTTGCTGTAACACTTTCAACAGAGGAGATTTATGATGCTTTTCTCGGTGATTTCAAAGATCTTAAAACATTTTTTCATGGTCATTCATACACAGGAAATCCTCTTGCTTGTGCAATTGCAATAAAGGTTCTTGATTTATTTGATAAGGAAAAAGTGCTTAAGAATGTTATAGATAATGTGGAGATCCTTGAATTGTGGCTTAATGAAATAGAAAAATTTAATCATGTAGGAAATGTTAGAAATTGTGGTATGATGGCCGGGGTGGAGCTTGTTAGAGATAAAAAAACAAAAGAACCTTATGCATGGGAAGAAAAAATGGGATGGAAAGTCGTTCTGAAAGCAAGAGAAAAAGGCGTATTCTTGAGACCATTAGGAAATGTAATTGTGATCATGCCTCCATTAACAATAACAGGACAAAATCTGAGACAGATGTTGAAAGTTATATCAGAAGCAATTTTAGATGTCTGCAAGGATTAAACCGGATTATGCATTTTATTTATAAAGAAATTTTTATCTTATGTATGCATCGGTCACATAACGGCGCATCATGCGGTGGCTATTAAAATAATATGCATTTTTACCTATAGCATTTTGCATCATTTTAATCCATGTACGTCTGTTTTGGTAATACAAAGGAATGATAATATGCTCGAGTTTATGATATAGGTCATCGGAATCTCTGGAATCCATATTTTCAACAAGTGTAGTTTCTGTTGGATTAGGACCAATTGACCATCCTGTATATCCTTCAATATGTCCCTCTATCCACCAACCATCAAGAATGCTGAAATTGATTACACCATTGTGGGCTGCCTTCATGCCGCTTGTCCCGGATGCTTCTCTTGGCCTAAGAGGTGTGTTAAGCCACACATCAACTCCTGATACCATTTTCAATGCAATATCCATGTCGTAGTTCTTTAAATAAGAAAGTTTTAAAGCACTGCCAAGTTCTTTCTTAATAGAAAATATTTTCTCTATGAGTTTTTTGCCGGGTTCATCTTTGGGATGAGCTTTTCCAGCGTAAATAATCTGTAATTTTCCTGAACCAATTTTTTTAAGCCTTTCAATGTCAGAAAAAATAAGATCAGCCCTTTTATATGCTGTTGCTCTTCTTGCAAAACCTATCGTTAGAATATCTTTATTCATTTCTACGCCTGTTGTTCTTTTAACATAATCAAGAAGTGTATTCTTTGCTTCCAAATGTGCTTCCCATATTTCTTCATCAGGAATTCTTCCGACCCTTACAAAAAGTTCAGGTTCATTTGCCCAGCCAGGTAAATATTTATCAAAAAGTCTTTTAAAACTATCGCACGTCCATGTAAAACTATGTACACCATTTGTAATCGCATTGATTTCATAACCCGGGAACATGCTTCGTGAGACTTCACTATGTTTTTTTGCAACACCATTTATAAATTCGCTCAGATTCAAACCGAGACGTGTCATATTGAGATTATCCTGTCCACCAAGTTCTTTTAAAACCTTAAGAGGTATGAAATCCCCGAGAGTTTTTTGGACAAGGTCATATGGGAAACGATCATGTCCTGCTTCTATAGGAGTATGAGTTGTGAATACACATAAGTCTTTAACTTTCTCTATATCCCAGACAAGTTTTTCATCCCATACATCCTCTATAGGTCTTTTGAACCTATTTAAAAGTTCAAGTGTAAGAAGACTTGAGTGCCCTTCGTTCATATGATATTTTTTGATCTCAAAATCAAGCTCATGGAGCATTCTCACACCGCCGATACCAAGAACAATTTCCTGTTTGAGTCTATAAGAAAGGTCTCCACCATAAAGTTTTGCGGTTATTTCTCTATCTTCAGGAATATTTTCAGGAATATCTGTATCAAGAAAAAATATTGGAATACAACCACCTGTTAGACTCGAAACATTATATTGCCATGCCTGAACCAGTACATCCCTGCCTTCAATCTGAACAGATATTTTTACAGGCAAAAGTTTCATATACTTTGAAGGTTCCCAATCTGCTGGAAGTTCTGTTTGCTTGCCATATTCGTCCAATTCTTGTATAAAATATCCTTTCTTAACAAGAATCGTTACTGCTACCATTGGAAGTTTAAGATCAGCTCCGGTTCTAATTGTATCTCCTGCGAGAACGCCGAGGCCACCACTGTATGTAGGAATATCATTTTGAATACCTATTTCCATTGAGAAATAGGCAATTTTTGGTTCTTTAGTAAGTTCTAAAGGGCATGCAAGTGTCATAACGAGTTATTTTAGAGTATTTAAATATCTTTTAACAAGAGCTCATCAAAATCTTTAATCTGTTGGAAGTCATTTGAGTTCAAGGGCTCCTGTTTTGAATTTGCCCTTGCTTTGAAAAGAATATACTTTATTCCAAAAGTTTTTGCAGTATATAAAATTGCCTCTGTATCGTCAATAAAAAGAGTCTGGTTTTTATCAAATTTGAGTTTATCCTGTGCAAATTCCCAGAAATTTATATCTTCTTTTGGAAATCCAGCATCAAAAGAACTTAAAACAGAATCAAAGTATTTCCCTATCATGGTTTTTCTAAATTTAAGTTCTATTGATTTATAATGAGCATTTGTAAGCAGAAATATTTTTTTCCTTTTTTTCTTCATAAGTTCTAAGAAATCAATAACATGAGGATGAACTTCGATTAAATGTTTTATTTGCTCTTTTAAAGCAGGAATATCAATATTTAACTCTTCTGACCAGAAATCCAAATCTGTCCATTTTAATGTTCCTTCATGGGCTTTATATTTTTTCAGCAATTCTGATTTTGCATGGCCAAAAGTAATGTTGTGTTTTTCTGCGTATTTTTCGGGAACAAGATGCTCCCAGAAATAATCATCAAAATATTTATCAAGCAAAGTGCCGTCCATGTCGAGCAAAATATATTTGATGTCATTTAAAGGAATTTTCAATTCTTAAAAAGGAAAGAGCTTAGGGAGTTTAAAGCCTTTTTTACCTTTGAACATTTTTAACATCTTCTTAATTTCAATATACTGTTTAATAACACGATTAACATCGGTTACAGTAGTGCCGCTTCCAAGAGCTATTCTTCTGCGTCTGCTCCCGTTAATGATACTATAGTCTTTGCGTTCTTTTTTTGTCATTGAATTTATTATTGCTTCAACTTTAACAAGTTCTCTTTCATCTACATTTATGTCTTTAATTTTATTGAAACCCGGAATCATATTGAGAAGATTTTCAAGAGGCCCCATATTGCGCATCTTGCGAAGCTGATCACGTAAATCTTCGAATGTGAAAGTATCTTCCATTATGCTTTTCTGAAGTTTTTCAGCTTCTTTCTGGTCAAAGGTTTTTTGGGCTTGCTCTATAAGACTTAGGACATCACCCATTCCAAGAATTCTTGAGGCAATTCTGTCAGGATAGAATGGTTCGAGCATATCAATTTTTTCACCGGTACCTATGAATTTTATAGGCTTACCGGTAACTGATATAATAGAAATTGCAGCACCACCTCTTGCATCTCCATCCATCTTTGTAAGAATAATTCCATCAATTCCAATCTGATCTTCAAAGTTTTTGGCAATGTTTACAGCATCCTGACCTGTCATAGAGTCAGCTACAAATATAACTTCTTTTGGGTTTACATTTTTCTTAATTTCCTTTAATTCTGTCATCAAAGACTCGTCAATATGCAGCCTTCCTGCTGTATCAAGTATGATTATGTCTCTTCCATCGAGACGGGATTTTTTAATAGAATCAATGCAAAGATTAACAGGATTTTTTTCTTCGCGCGAATAAAAAACAGGCACATCAATTTGAGAGCCAAGTGTGATTAATTGATCAATAGCAGCAGGTCTCTGAAGGTCTGCTGCTACAAGCATAGGTCTTCTTCCTTCTTTTTTGAAAAGTTTTGCAAGCTTTGCTGAAGTAGTAGTTTTTCCTGAACCATGAAGTCCAACCATCATAATTATTGTAGGAGGGTTTGGAGCCAACTGAATCCTTACATTAGATTTACCGAGAAGATTGCATAATTCATCATTAACGATTTTTACTACCTGTTGGCCGGGAGTAAGACTCTCAAGAACTTCTTTGCCTACTGCTTTTTCCCTTATCTTTTGAATGAAATCCTTAACAACCCTGAAATTTACATCAGCTTCAAGAAGAGCAAGTCTAATCTCCTTAAGGGCAGCATCAACATCTTCTTCTTTTAGAAGACCTTTCCCTTTAAGCTTTTTAAATATGGATTCTAATTTTTCGGTTAAAGATTCAAACATCAAATTAACTATTTAGAAAGGATTCTATTTTGGCTTTAAGTTGTTGTTTTGGAACGACGCCCACAATTTGATCGAGTTTTGTCCCGTTTTTAAAAAACATTATAGTTGGAATACCCATAATTTTATATTTGGTAGCAATTTCAGAATTTTCATCTGTATTTAATTTCATTACTTTAAGTCTGCCACTGTATTCTTTGGATAATTCTTCAACGGTTGGTGATATCATTCTGCACGGTCCACACCACGGAGCCCAGAAATCAATCATAACAAGTCCTTGTGCATTAAGAACTTCGCTTTCCCAGTTTGCTGTTGTAGCTATCATTATTCCTTCTGCCATAATTTCCTCCTGATTATGCCCCCTAAGATTTTATAAGGGAATATCTTTAATGTTTAATTATATTTGCCTGAAATAACCTTTGTCAATCTTACCTAACGATTAATCTATATTTAAATCAAATTAAAAATGCATTATTCTTATTGATGTGTTTTAATTGATTGACACCACAGTGTTTTTTTTGCTATGTTTTAGAAATGAAAAAATATATTATCTTCACATTCATTCTGTTTTTTTTCTTTTCTGAAAGCGTATTGGCTAAAGAACTCAAAGGACTACAACCTCTCGATCCTTATGGTGTTTTTTCAACTTTTTCTACCGAAAGCTTAAAAAAAGGTAAAAGTGCTGTTTCTTTAGGAGTAGAAGCATCCATAGAACCAGATTTGTACAGAATGATTTTCAAAGGAGCCTATGGATTGAGTGATATAATCGAACTGGACTTATCTCTGCCATATGTTTTTGGTTCGGATATAGTTGATGGTTTTGAAGATTTCTCGATTGGTATAAAACACAGATTTTTTGAAGAAAATAAATACGGGCCTTCTCTCGCTTATATGCTTAATTTTTCACTCCCGTCGGGTAGTGATCAGTTAACAACTTCAGGCCGTTTTGGTGTAGGCCTGATTATTAGTAAAAGGGTAGGTCCTGTCAACGGTCATATGAATTTCATTTATGAAAATACAGGGACCAAAAAACTTGATTATGAATGGTCATTTCTAACCGGGTTTGATTTTGCGGCAGCACATAATTTTAAAATTCTCTCCGAACTATTAGTAAGGAAAAGTCATGATTCAGAAAAAGTAGATTTAGTTGAGGCAAGAATCGGATATAGGGTAAAAACTTCAGAATCGATTTATACATCTTTTGGTGCAGGCTTTGACATTAAAAATAGAACACCCGAAGCCCTCCTGATGTTTAATATGACTTTTATTTTGCCACCGGAAAAGAAAAAAATTAAAAAAATATATGAAGAGGAGTAGTAATTAAATGTTTGACATTGGAATGCCTGAAATGGTGGTTATTTTCATTGTCGCACTTCTTGCAGTTGGCCCTAAGAAACTTCCGGAACTTGCTAAAGCATTGGGAAAAGGATTGGGCGAATTGAAAAAATCATTACAGGATGTTAAAGATACCGTACAGGAAGAATTTAAGGAATCGACATCAGAAATACAAGATACAGTTAAAGATATAAAGAAACAAATAGAAAAAGAATCTGAAGTAGTTAAGGATGTACAAAAACAGATTCAGAGAGAGGCAGAAGATACAGGCAAGTCTGTTAGTAAATCAGTTGAAGATATTAATCATCATGTCAATAAATAGCCCCAAAAATAATTAAATTTAATGAGGAATTCAATATAATATGTCCGAGCAAAAAACGATGTCATTTATGGAACATCTTAGCGAACTAAGAAAAAAAATAATGGTTTCGCTAATAGCAGTTACAATAGCATTTTTAGGAACTTTCAACTACTCGGAATATATTCTTCAGTTTATTATGTTCCCTTTAAGATATACACTTGATTTTTCTGTCAGGAAAATGTACATGTATTATGTTTATTCTGACAAGCTTAAGAATACTAAACTTGTATTTTTATCTCCGGCTGAAGGCTTCTGGATGAATATGAAAATAGCTCTTGTTGCTGCATTCATAATAGCTCTTCCAGTAGTATTCCAGCAATTATGGAGTTTCATATCTCCTGGACTTCATTCAAAAGAAAAAAAATATATTATTCCTTTTATTTTTGTAGCAACTGCTCTTTTTCTTGTTGGAGCTTCTTTTTGTTTTTTTATAGTATTACCATTTGCTCTTGAGTTTTTACTTACTTATAAAGTCGGTGATTACATGATGCCGATGCTATCTGTAGGTCAATATGTTGATTTTTGCCTTAAATTCATACTCGCTTTTGGGGCTGTTTTTGAACTCCCTATCATTATTGTTTTTTTCACTCGAATGGGTTTTGTTACTCCTAAGACTCTTGCAAAAAACAGAAGGTACGCGATAGTTATAGCTTTTATCGTTGCTGCTATACTAACTCCAACACCCGATGTTTTTAACCAAACTCTTATGGCAGTCCCTATGATCATATTATATGAAGTAGGAATACTGGCCTCAAGAATATTTTCAAGGAAAGAAGTTATTGTATGACCACGTCAATTAGAGGAAAAAGTCTTAAGGCAACAGCTTATGATATTTCAGAAGGGTATATTGTAGTAAACCCACTTTTTTTAAAATCCCTTGATAGTGAAACTCTCAAGGGTTTGCACCACGAATTAACCAGGGTACAAACCGAGATAAGATCTGAAAAATTTCCACATGGAGATGTGCAGGCTATTAGATGGCGCAATACAAGACTTCAAAGATTAAATTCTGCGATAATGATTCTCAAGAATTTTGCGAGAGAAAGAAGAATTATGATTATTTGAATATTTTTATTAATTTGACTGCTTATGTAACTATGTGGTAATTTTATTAATGGAAATTACCGAAGATATAAAAGAAGCAAGAGATATCCTGCAAGTCATTCTTAAAGCTAAAAAATTATTAAGGATGTATCCTCCAAACAATCCTATCTATCTTAAAACCCTCGAAGAATCTTTTTCAAAATTCAAACAGTTTCTTGATTATAAAGATAGTTTTACAATTAATATTAGACAGAACAGTATCTTATATGATAATGAACCGATATATTCAAGTAGTGATAAAGAGGACAACCTCGCTCTTTTCTTTTTTAAAGATGGACTCAGAGAATTAAGCTTTAAAAGAGGGCTTCCCCGCGATGAACTTGAAGAATTTTTAAAAATATTAACGTATGACTTTGAACGTGAGGTATTTGATGAAGATATTGTTACTTTACTCTGGGAGAGGGATTTTCAATACATTCAATATGTTGTTGATGAAGCATTCCTGGTTGAGGAAGAAGAAGAAAATTACGAAATTGTTAGCGAAAAAAAGATAAAAGAAAAAGTTACAGATGTTAATGATCTTCTAAGAGCTTATGCTGACGGCTTTCAGGAAGAAGAATATAAAGGGATTGCGATAGTTCCTCTTACTGACAAAGACCTTAAAATGCTTGTTGAAGAAATTGAAAGAGACTCTTCCGATAAGATGGGTAAGCTTGTTTCTATTCTTTTTGAGATTATATATCAGACTGTTGGAAAAGCAGACATCGAAGATATTTTTGCCTTTCTAAGGGATTCAATTAAATACTGCGCGGAACATGGAGAAATATCAATGATTCTGGAAATTCTAATGAAAGCAAAAGAAGCAATTGAGGATCCATCGCTCGGAGAGAGAGAAAAAAAATATCTTGAAATGCTTAATTATTATTTAGGCTCGGAAGAAATTATAAAATTATTTGCCGAATTATTTGATAGTGGAGTTGATATTGATGAAGAAATATTTAGCAATATAGCTTTATTTTTCGAGAAGAATTCGATAGAACCCCTGGTTAAATATCTCGGAGAACTTAAAACTATACGTGCAAGAAAAATTATTATTGAATCTTTAGTTTTACTCGGGAAAAAAGATATACAAGCGATTGCAAAAGGACTTAATGATGAAAGATGGTACGTCGTCAGAAATATTATATATATCTTAAGGAAAATAGCTGATAGAAGAGCTGTTGAATATCTTTTAAAAACTATACGGCATAATGATTTAAGGGTTAAAAAAGAAGTGATTAAAACTCTTGGTGAGCTTGGTGGAAAAGAAGTTATCCAGAGTTTAAGAGAATGTCTTGATGATTCTGATATGCAGGTTAGAATAACCGCTGTCAAAGCATTCGGAAACATCGGCACAGAAACCGCAAAAAAGATATTGATTGATAAAATGTCCGAAAAAAGTTTCAGAGATAAACAGTTTGAAGAAAAAAAGGAATTTTATGAAACTCTCGCGAGGTGGAAGAGCGAGGATATTTTTGAATTTTTAATTAAGATAATGAAGTCTAAATCATTTTTCAACAGAGGGAAAATGTTTGAAAATAAAGCATGCGCTGCATATGCGCTTGGTTTAATAGGAAATAAAAATGCTATATCAATTCTTGAAAAATTTATAGATTCCGGAAATAAACTTTTAAAGGATTACGCAAATATTGCATTAAAGAAACTGGCTAATGGATAAAGTTGAGAGAAAGGAAGAAAAGGAGATACATCGCACCGCACAGGATGTGGTGAATCTTTTATCTGTTGTTTTAAGAACAGCACAGATACATGAATCCAGTAATGTAGCGGTAACAACTGCAATAGACAAATTCCTCGGGTTGATAAATTATTTAATAAGCATTGAAGACAGCATCTCTCTTGGTTTGATTGGAGAATTTTTCTATTTAAATGAAATAAGAATAAGATATTCTCTTGAATATCTTTTGAATTTTGATTATTTAATCAGGGAATTCAAAAAGAGGGAGATAGGTAAAGTACTTTTTAAACAGACTTTAAAACCCGAAGATATACAGGTTCTTCTTAAAGCTTTTATTGCTGCCGGATTTTCAGATTCACCATATGAAACATTTTATGAATTTTTATCAGGAACCGAAAAAATAGAAGTAGATCGACTCAAAAAAATATCAGAGGGGGGGGAAGTCGATACACGTAAAATAATAAAAAAATCATATTATAATGCTGTATCATTTACAAAGGGTGTTATAAATAAAATAAAAGCAGGAGAAAAGGTCAATTTAAAAAAGGCAAAGAGAATTGTAGAAACGATGGTTGACCATATACTTGAAGAAGAGAAACTCCTGCTCGGGATGACTGTTATTAAAGATTATGATGAATACACATACCATCATTCAGTTAATGTGAGCATTTTATCTATAGCTCTCGGGCAGAGAATGGGTTTAAGCAAGAGAATTTTAACAGAATTAGGACTTGTGGCTTTATTTCATGATATAGGAAAAATAGAAATTCCTGCTGAAATTCTTAATAAACCAACTAATTTTACCGACGATGAATGGAAACTTATCAAGATGCATCCTTTATGGGGTGTTAAAGCTATTTTGAAGTTAAGAGGGCTCGATAACACTACAATAAGATCTGCAATTGTTGCATTTGAACATCATATGAATTTTGATCTATCGGGATATCCAAAGGTAAAGAAATATCATGAGCTCGATTTTTATTCAAGAATTGTCAGTGTTGTTGATCAATATGATGCTATGACTTCTTCAAGAGTCTATTCAAGAATACCTTTATCACCGGATAAAGCTCTAAGCATAATGATGGAAAGAGCCGGGACACAGATAGATCCTTTACTTTTTAAATTTTTTATAAATATGGTGGGTGTATTTCCTATAGGGACTCTTGTTATGCTAGATACAAAAGAATTAGGACTGGTTTACGAGAGCGATGTTGTTTTTGCGGACAGGCCGAGAGTCTTGATAATTATAAACAAGGATGGTGAAAAAGTTAACGGCCCTGTTGTAAATCTAACAGAAAAGGATGACAACGGAAAATATTTGAGAACAATAGTAAAAACCCTCGACCCCAATAAATATAAAATTAATCTGGCTGAATATCTACTTTAAAGAATTATGCAAATCACAGGTAAAACAAAAGTTACAGGGATATTCGGGTATCCTGTTGAGCATACTCTTTCGCCTTTGATGCACAATGCAGCATTTAATGCTTTAAAAATTGGTTTTTGTTATTTGCCTTTTCTCGTTCATCCTGAAAATCTTGATAGTGCGATTAATGCTATTAGAGCATTGAATATTGTCGGTGTAAACATAACAATTCCTCATAAAGAGAAAGTCATGAGTTTTCTGGATGAAATAGATGAGGAAGCTTTATTTATTGGAGCCGTAAATACAATATTGAATAGAGAAAGAAAACTCATAGGTTATAATACTGATGGTAGGGGATTTATGAAAGCTCTTGAAGAAAATAAAATTGAAGTTAAAAACAAAAAAGTATTAATTATCGGAGCAGGAGGCGCAGCCCGGGCAGTCGGTTATTATATATGTAAAAATGCCACTTCTTTGGCAATATTTAGCAGAACAAGGCAGAAATCTGACAAACTTGCTGATGATTTTAAAAAAATATCAAATTGTAAAATATATGTGGAAGATTCAATTAAGGAGACTGGAACATTTGACATAATTATAAATTCGACACCGTTAGGGCTTAAAGATAATGATCCTTTGCCAATAAAAACAGAAAATTTATCCAATCAGCAGGCAATATGTGATTTGATTTATAAAGAAACACCTTTAATCAAAGAAGCCCGGAAAAGAGGCTGTAAAACTTTGAATGGTATCGGTATGCTCCTATGGCAAGGAGCACTCGCTTTTAAGATATGGACATCTAAAGAACCACCGGTTGATGTTATGCGGAAAGCAATAGAAACAGCTATTAATCCATGAAGTTTAAACCTAACACAAAAAATTCGCTTTTTCCAGTTAAAATTTTTAACCCTAAATAATGTATTATTCGGGTTAACCTAACGCTGTGTTTTTTCGCTCTTTACTCTCTGCTTTTTATAAGCTGGAATATAAATTGCTAATTGGATTTAGATTTGACAAAGAAATTAATTTTTGATACATATAATAATATAAGAATTTAATTTAAAAATATTTTTAATAGTCTTTATGTGAACATAGAGACTTGTCTCCAGAAGGAGGTGATAACCTTTACTTTTTAAAAGGAAACGGTTTTCATTTTAGAAAACCTTAATTTTTTAAGGAGGTGAATATGAGAAAACCTTTTATCAGCAAAGAGCTTGAAGGTTTTTTAGAGTTTAAAGGTGTTAGTAGAAGAGATTTCTTAAAATATTGTGCAGCAACAGCAACATTATTTGGTATTTCAGAATTTGATTTTACTTCAAAACTTGTTCACGCAATGGAAACAGCTTCAAAAAAACCTCCTGTAATATGGCTTGAAGGGCAGGACTGCGCAGGATGTACAATATCATTTTTAGGTGTAATGTATCCTCCTGTAATTTCTGTTATTCTCGATAAAATTTCTCTCAGATACCATGAAACAGCTATGGTAGCTTCAGGAGAAATGGCAGAACATGTTTTACATGAGACTATAAATGCTGGTGGTTATGTTTTAATTGTTGAAGGTTCAGTCCCGGCAGCAGATGATCGTTATTGTATGATTGGTGGCAAGCCATTTAGAAAAACTCTTGAAGAAGCTGCTTCGAAAGCAGGTGCTATAATAGCTGTTGGTTCCTGTGCAACATATGGTGGAATTCCTGGTGCCACAATTACAAAAGGCATCGGTCTTGATAAAGCATTACCAGGAAAAGCTGTTATAAACCTCCCGACATGCCCTGTTCATCCTGATCGTGTTGCAGGTACAATTTTGTATTTCTTAACAACAGGAAAAGTTCCGGAACTCGATAAACTCGGAAGACCTGTTATGTATTATGTTGATTTAATTCATGATAATTGCAGACGCAGGGCTCATTTTGATGCAGGTAGATTTTTAACAGACTGGAATGACCCCAAACAGAAAGATTGGTGTTTATTCCAGAAAGGTTGCAAGGGCCCTATGACAAATGCTGATTGCCCTGTTAGAAGATGGAATAATGGAATTAATTTCTGCATTGATTGCGGTGCACCATGTAATGGTTGTGCTGAACCCGGGTTTTATGCGGAAATGTCTCCAATATATACAGCTGAAAGTGAAACTTCAAAGAAGATTTATGCTCTAAGGCAAAACGGTCACTTTAATAGAGAAAAGGCATAAGGAGGTGAGGAAAATATGGCGAAAAGAATAAAAATAGATCCGATTACAAGAATTGAAGGTCACCTTGCAATAGAAGTTGAAATTGAAAATGGTGTAGTTAAAGATGCATGGAGTAGTGGTACGATGGCTCGTGGATTTGAAGCTCTTTTAACAGGGAAAGATCCACGTGATGCATCATATGTAACAAGCAGATTCTGTGGCGTATGTTATAGCGTGCATCAAATGGCCTCTGCACGTTGTCTTGATGCAGCCTTTGGAGCAAAGGTACCGTGGGGAGGTACATTAATAAGAAATCTTGTTATGGCTGCAGAGTATATTTATGACCATCCTTTACATTTCTATCAATTAAGCGCTCTTGATTATATTGACATAATGGCTATCGCAGAATACAAGGGTAAAGACAAAGACTTGCTTGCTGTTAAAGATAAGATTATTGCATTAGTCCAATCAAAAGATACATATCCTCTGACACCACGTTATAAACCTGATGAGTACTGCGTTAAAGATCCTGACCTCGTGATAACTGCAGTTAAGCATTATATTGATGCTTTAAAAATGCATGCTGAAGCAAGAAACATGGGAGCAATTTGGGGTGGAAGAACACCTCATTATCAGAATATTGTAGTTGGAGGTGTAACATCCTATCCTGATATAAATCAGGTTGCACGCTTCAGAACAATGCTCGACAAACAGGCCAAATTTATTAATGAAGTTTATATACCTGATGTTATGACCTTCGGTACAGGGCCGTTACTTCCGCTTGCAAAAGCAGGAATTGGTGGCGGACATTATAACTATCTTTCTTATGGAGCATTCGAGAAAGAAGCATCAGGAAAAAATCTTGTCTTTCCATCAGGGGTTATAATCGGGTTTAATCCTCTTGACATTAAAGTTCAGGCATTTGAGCCGGATAAAATAACCGAGTCAGTAAAATATGCGTGGTATAAAGAAAATAAGCCTGTACATCCATATGATGGAGAGCAGATTTTCAATCTTGATAAAAAAGAGGCTTATTCTTTTGTTAAAGCTCCGAGATATAATGGTTATCCAATGGAGGTTGGACCATTAGCAAGAATGATAGTTGCAAAGAATCCAACGCTGCTTGACCTTGTTAGCAAAGGTGTCAAACCGGGAGCTGTTGCAAGACATGCAGCCCGTGCTATAGAGACAAAACTTATAGTTGATGCTGCTTATGAATGGCTTGACCAGCTTCAAACCGAAATGACAAAACCCGGATTTAAAATTCATGACACAGAACATTGGGATCCTCCTGCAAGTGGAATGGGCGCTGGATTTTTCGAACCTCCAAGAGGTGCTTTAGGCCACTGGATAAAGATTAAAGACAAAAAGATTGAAAATTATCAGGCTGTTGTTCCTTCTACATGGAATGCTTCACCACGCTGCGAAAATGGTGTTAGAGGTCAATACGAAGAATCATTAATAGGAGCGCCTGTCCCAGACCCTGATAATCCAATTAATGTTGTGAGAATAATAAGATCATTTGACCCGTGTCTTGCCTGTGCTATACATATTATTGATCCGCAAAGTAATGAAATAAAGAAGTTTACTATTGCGTAAATGTCTAATTAAAATAAAAACCCTCCGGTTAAATAATAACCGGAGGGTTTTTATATGTAATACAAATGGAAAATAACAATAAAAAAATTGTAATACTTGGAGTAGGAAATGTCTTATTAACTGATGAAGGTATTGGTGTGCATGTAGCAAATGAATTGATGAAAATGGAACTTCCAGATAATGTTTCTGTAGTAGAAGGTGGAACCGATGGATTCCGCTTGCTTAATGTTATAACAGAAGCAGACAGGTTGATTGTAATTGATGCTGTAAAAGGAGGTGGAGAACCTGGCTCAATTTATCGTTTTAATATTGATAATATAAAAAATGTTCCATCAGGTTTTAAAACTTCAGTCCATCAAATAGGAATATTAGAAGTTATAGATTTATCGAGCCTTATCGGAAAGACTCCCCATACAACAATTATAGGCGTAGAGCCAAAGTCTCTTGAAATGAACCTTGAACTATCCCCTGAAATAAAAGAGAAGATACCAAAAATTATAGAATTGGTTCTTGAAGAAATAAAACTATAAATAAATAATAAAAATCTTCATTATTTTCAAAAAAATTAAAAAATTCGAAAAAAATAAAAAATAAAGAATAACATTCAAGAATAATTCATTTTTTCCACTATCTTTCTAAATTGACTTCAAAGCTAAATTCATTTTTAAAATTATTAGCAGTCATCATTTGGGAGTGCTAATAATTTGATATAAAACGATTATTTAGTCATTATTATAAATATGGAGGTTTGATATATGGCAAAACAGTTACTTTTCAATGAAGCAGCGAGAAATTCTATATTAAAAGGGGTAAACATACTTACAAATGCAGTTCAGGCTACATTGGGTCCGAGGGGTAGGAATGTAATAATTGATAAAAAATTTGGTTCACCAACAATTACTAAAGATGGTGTCACTGTGGCAAAAGAAATTACTCTTGAGGATCCATATGAAAATACAGGTGCTTATCTTGTCAAACAAGTAGCAAGCAAAACATCTGATGTTGCTGGAGATGGGACTACTACGGCAACTGTTCTTGCAAATGCTATTTATACAGAAGGTTTAAAACATATTGTTGCAGGTGCAAATCCAATGGATATAAAAAGAGGAATAGATAAAGCTGTTGATGTTGTTGTTGAAGAACTTAAAAAAATAAGCAAGCCTATACAGGATAAAAAGGAAATATCTCAAGTCGGTACTATTTCTGCCAACAACGACCCTACAATTGGAGATTTAATTGCTGATGCAATGGATAAAGTAGGTAAAGACGGTGTAATCACTGTTGAAGAAGCAAAAAGCATGGTGACATCTCTTGATGTTGTTGAGGGGATGCAATTTGATAGAGGTTACATTTCACCATATTTTATGACTGATCCTGAAAGATTAGAATGTAATCTTGAAGATGTATATATTTTGATCCATGAGAAAAAAATTTCTTCAATGAAAGATTTATTGCCAATCCTTGAACAAATTGCCAAAATAGGAAAACCGCTATTGATTATAGCAGAAGAGGTTGAAGGTGAAGCTCTTGCGACACTTGTTGTGAATAAGTTGCGTGGTACTTTACAGGTATGTGCTGTAAAAGCGCCTGGATATGGCGAAAGAAGAAAAGCAATGCTTGAAGATATTGCTATTCTCACAGGTGGAAAAATGATCTCAGAGGATCTCGGAATAAAGCTCGAGAATTTAAAAATCGAGGATCTTGGTCATGCAAAGAAAGTAACGGTTGATAAAGATAATACCACAATAGTTGAAGGTGCAGGTGATCCAAAGAAAATTGAAGCGAGAGCAAAACAGATCAAAGCCCAGATTGAGGAAGCCACTTCTGAATATGATAAAGAGAAACTTCAAGAACGTCTCGCGAAAATAGTTGGCGGTGTTGCAGTTATAAATGTTGGTGCAGCAACGGAAACTGAAATGAAAGAGAAAAAGGCAAGGGTAGAGGATGCTTTGAATGCAACAAGAGCAGCAGTAGAAGAAGGAATTGTTCCAGGTGGAGGTGTGGCTTTCTTAAGATGTATAAATGCATTAAATAATCTAAAACTTGAAAACCATGACCAGAAAGTTGGTGTAGAAATTATTAAAAGAGCTCTTGAAGAACCGCTTAGACGCATAGCAATTAATGCGGGTTTTGATGGCTCAGTGGTTGTAGAAAAAGTAAAAAGTTCAAAAGATATTAATTATGGTTTTGATGCTGCAAAAGAAGAATATGGAGATTTAATAAAAGCAGGAATTATAGATCCGACCAAAGTTGCACGTTGTGCGCTTCAAAATGCAGCTTCAGTAGCAGGATTGATGCTTACAACTTCTGTTGTTGTTACTGAAATGCCTGAAAAGAAAAAATCAGCTTCCCCGATGCCACATGATGATATGGATTATTAATTTTATTTACGGTCACGGTTAACTGACACAGTAACAGAATTTGAATATGGAAAACGATCGGAGTAAGAAAAAAGAAATAGAATTTTATTTCTGGATACATGCGGCCTTTCGCAGATATGTTGAGGTCATCATGGATCTCATCTTAATGGGTCTTGTTTTAGTTTCCTTTGTTTTGATTATAAAAACAATTTATTTATTAGGAGTATCTCTGTATGGCGATACTAATATAGCTCATATAATTTCAGAAATAATGTTTATATTCATTCTTGCTGAAACAGTAAGACTTCTTATTATTTATCTTGAATCCCATAGAGTTGCACTCGATGCAATGGTTGAAATTGCGATTGTTTCAGTAATCAGAGAAATAATTCTCAAAGGATTCTTGCATGTCGAGCCTATTATTGTATGTGTTGCATGTCTCTTTATTTTAGTACTTGGATTGTTATTGAGATATGGTGGAATTAGAGCCGAACACGAAGTTTACAGTTTATATAAACCTTTTTCGAAAAAATAAATAAAATTAATGAATTAAGTAGAAATGGTTGTTGATTTAATTAGATATTGTCCTGACTTAATATTAGGGTCTGAAATTACATTTATTTTTACTTTATATTCTTTTTCCATATCAATAATTTCATCTCTTTTGAAATTGATGAGATAATTTGCAGAAGCTACAGGTAAATTACATGAAATTTCTGAAGGGTGTTCTTTTGAAATCCTGGTATGAATTTCTCTAAAAGCATTTAAAGCAAGAATTTCATCTGCTTTAATGAGACCCGAACCTTCGCAAACTTCACATTTTTTATAGGCTGATTCAAAATACGCTGTTCTCATTCTTTCCCTTGTCATCTCAAGCAATCCAAATTTCGAAATAGGCGCGATGTCAGAGTGAGCCTTGTCATTTTTAAGAGCAGATTTCAATCTTTCTTCAACTTCTCTCCGATTCTTTGGAGATTCCATGTCAATAAAATCTATAACAATCAATCCTCCTATATCTCTTAACCTAAGTTGTCTCGCAATTTCATCTGCTGCCTCGAGATTTGTTTTAAGAGCAGTCTGTTCTATATTTTTTTCTTTCCTGCTTCTTCCTGAATTGACATCAATTGATGTTAAAGCTTCTGTTTTATCGAAAACAAGATACCCTTTTGAAGGCAAACGCACATATCTATCATTTAACTTTGTTACCTGCTCTTCAATATTATAAAGATCAAAAATTGGTCTTTTTTCCTTGTAATATTTAATATTTATTTTTCTCCACGGAAGTGTAAGTCTAAGGAATGAATTGATACTCCTGCGTGCATTAGGTTCATCAACCAACACTTCATCAATCTCGGATGTAAGATAATCCCTTACTGTCCTGACAACAATATCCTGTTCTTTATAAATCAAAGCCGGAGCTTTTGCATTTTTTGCTTCTCTCTGTATTTTATCCCATAGTCTTTCAAGATACTTCAGATCATTAGATAATTCAGTTATAGAAATACCAATACACGCTGTACGTAATATAAATCCAGTGTTCATAGGAAGCTTGAGCGAATTGAAAATATCTTTTAATCTTTCTCTTTCTTCTTCCTCTTCGATTTTTCGTGAAATTCTTATCCTTCCTTGTCCTGGCATCATTACAATATAACGACCGGGCAACGAAATATAAGAAGTAAGACTTGCACCTTTTGTATCGCGCTCATCTTTATCTACCTGAACAAGAATTTCCTGACCTTTTGAAAATATTTCTTGGATTCCTTTTCTCTCGGATTCAGAAGAAATACGAAAATATTCAGGCATAATTTCACTCTTTGGGAGGAAACCATTTTTATTTGCTCCAAAGTCAACAAAGACAGCCTGCAAAGAAGGCTCTACACTTGAGATAATTCCCTTGTATATATTACCTTTTAAATGTTCTTTCGTGGATATTTCTGCGTAAAAATCAACAAGCCTATCGCCTTCAACAATCGCGATTCTCTTTTCTTCTGGCAATTTAGCATTTATAAGGATCTTTTTTTTCATTGAATATTAATTAAAGATATATTATCAGGTTGAACTATATCTTTTTCAACTTTTCATATTTATAGAATGTTCCTTTTAATAAATTAAATACCAATGAAAAAGATTTGTCAATTTTTATAACTCATAATCTTATTTTACAAGTCCTTGATATAACATATTGTTTAACCCGAAAAATGCATTTAAAGTAATGCAGATGTTGCGAAAAAATTTATTTTTCGATACCTTAGTGTACGTTTAAAGATGATTTGCCAT
>DYFC01000066.1 GCA_020725385.1 Nitrospira japonica
AATAAATTTTTGAGCAATGTCTGCATTATTTGGGTTAACGGTCACGTGGAACGGTTTTCTGCAATATTTGCATTATTTTGGATTAAACTATTTAAGTTATATGCTCGAATGTTTTATAATTTCAGGAAGTAAAATATGATCCCATATAAAGATGATAACCCTACTTACACGACTCCTTATGTAACAATAGGTATTATTATCATTAATATCTGCGTTTTTTTATTGCAGGTTTTTTCTCAATCAGGAATGCGAGATATTACATTTTCATATGGCGCTATCCCCCATTCTTTAATAACATTTGAGAGAATTCAGCCTATCCATCCTATTATGACAGTTTTTACCTCAATGTTTATGCACGGAGGTTTATTTCATATTGCGGGTAATATGCTTTATCTCTGGATATTCGGGAATAATATAGAAGATCAACTCGGACATTTTCGTTTTATTATTTTTTATCTTTTCTGCGGAATTACAGCTGCATATTCATATGCAATAACAAATGCCAGTTCTGTTATTCCGATGGTCGGTGCAAGCGGCGCTATTTCGGGAATTCTCGGAGCATATATGCTTCTTTTTCCAAGAGCAAACATTCATACCTTAATATTTTTTGGCTTCTTTGTTACAACAGTAAAAATTCCAGCCTTGATAGTTATTGGATTTTGGGCTATTATACAATTCATTAATGGTATGATAAGTTCAGGCTATCAAGGAACTTCTGGCGGAGTCGCATGGTTTGCACATATAGGAGGATTCCTAATCGGGCTTGCAACTATAAAAATATGGATTCCAAGGAGGAAAAGGCTGTGGTTGTAATTTGTCCAAAATGTAAAATAAAACTCAAAATCGATGATTCAAAACTAACCGAAAAAGGCACAAGATTCAAATGCCCGAAATGCAGCACTACTCTTCTTGTAAAAAAACCACCTGTGCCTTCTGCAAAACCTGTTGACAATCTTAAAGTTCTAATCGCACATTCAAATTCTTCAACTATCAATCTTATTGAATCAATCTTGAAATCCGAGGGATATAAGACAATTACTGCTTCTGATGGCATTGATGCAATGGTAAAAGCAATTAAGGAAATGCCTTTTCTCCTAATACTTGAGGTTAGTTTGCCTAAAATATACGGTTTTGAAGTTTGTAAAAGATTAAAGTTAAGACCTGAAGCAAAGGATATGAAATATATTCTCATAAGTTCAGTTCATGATGATAGAAGGTACAGGAGACAACCTGAATCACTTTACGAAGCCGATGATTATATAGAAGAACATAAGTTACAGGAACTTCTTCTTGATTCAATTAAAAAGCTCAAATTGCCCGGCGAAGAACCCAAGACAACTGAAATTAAAACTGAAAAACCTTCTGAAATACCCGAAGAAGTGAAAGTTACTATAAAGCATGAGATAGAAACTCCTCCCGAGCAAAAACAAGTTAAACCCCAACTCTCAGAAATGGTAGAGAGAGCAAAGAGGCTTGCAAGAGCAATTGTCTCGGATATTTATCTTTATAATACTCCTAAAGCTGAAGAGGCAATAAGAAATAACACATTTTTTTCAGTTTTTGCTGCTGAATTACGTGAAGGACAAAAACTTTATGATAATCGTATTCCACAAGAAATAAGGTCCCAGGGTGACTTTTTTAAAGAGACAATTCAGGAATTTATCGAAAACAAAAAGAAAAATTTATGATTTATTAAAATATTCAGAAAATAAAAGAAATAATTAGAAAATCAAATTTATTCATGAATATTCAATATTATTATCCGATAAAACACCTTGCCTAAATTATACATTTCTTATTATATTAGCACTCATCAAGATTGAGTGCTAACAAAACAAAACGAAATTCTTAAATAAAACGAAAGGAGAAGAGTCATATGAAGTTCAAACCATTAAGAGACAGAGTTTTTGTAAAGTTCTCAACCGAGGAGGAAAGGACTGCAGGTGGTATTTATATACCTGATTCTGCAAAAGAAAAACCTCAAAAAGGTGTTGTCATTGCAGTTGGACCGGGCAGAGTTACAGATGACGGGAAACGTCAGGCTATGGAAGTAAAAGTTGGCGATACTGTACTGTTTGACAAATATTCTGGTTCAAAAATCAAAATGGATGATGAAGAATATTTGATTATCAGAGAAGAAGATATACTCGGCATTGTTGAATAAGAAAATTAAAATTATTAAAGGAGGATACATTAATGGCTAAGCAGTTAATTTTTGATGAAGCAGCAAGAAGCGCAATACTCAGAGGCGTTGCAATGCTTACAGATGCAGTGAAGGCAACACTCGGACCAAAGGGAAGAAATGCTATACTCGACAAAAAATATGGAGCACCTACAATAACAAAAGACGGTGTTACTGTCGCAAAAGAGATAGAATTAAAAGATCCATGGGAAAATATGGGTGCACAGCTTGTTAGAGAAGTTGCATCAAAAACCTCTGATACCGCCGGTGATGGTACTACCACTGCAACAGTTCTTGCACATGCAATATATAGAGAAGGCATAAAGAATGTTGTCGCAGGCGCAAACCCTATGGATATTAAACGGGGAATCGAAAAAGCTGTAGAAGTTGTAATCGAAGAACTCAAAAAGATGAGCAAACCGGTACAGGATAAAAAGGAAATTGCACAGGTTGGAACAATATCAGCCAATAATGATTCATCAATTGGCGAACTTATAGCAGAGGCAATGGATAAGGTTGGCAAAGATGGTGTTATAACTGTTGAAGAAGCAAAAAGCATGGCAACAACTCTCGATGTTGTTGAAGGTATGCAGTTCGACAGGGGATATATTTCTCCTTACTTTATAACCGATCCCGAAAGAATGGAATGCGTTCTTGAAGATGCCTATATTCTTCTCCATGAAAAGAAAATTTCAAGTATGAAAGACCTTCTTCCTATTCTTGAACAGACAGCTAAAATGGGTAAACCACTCATGATTATTTCTGAAGAAGTTGAAGGTGAAGCACTTGCAACATTAGTTGTAAATAAATTACGCGGGACAATTCAAGTTTGCGCAGTAAAAGCGCCTGGTTTCGGTGATAGAAGAAAAGCTATGCTTGAAGATATAGCAGTATTAACAGGCGGCACAGTTATTTCCGAAGATCTTGGAATTAAACTGGAAAATGTAAAATTAACTGATCTGGGTAGAGCTAAAAAGATCAATGTTGATAAAGAAAATACAACTATTGTTGAAGGTGCGGGCGATCCTGCAAAGATTCAGGGAAGAGTAAAACAGATAAAAACACAGATTGAAGAGACAACATCTGACTATGACAGAGAAAAACTCCAGGAAAGACTTGCAAAACTTGTTGGCGGAGTAGCTGTTATAAATGTTGGAGCTGCCACCGAAACCGAAATGAAAGAAAAGAAAGCAAGAGTTGAAGATGCGCTCAATGCTACAAGAGCTGCTGTAGAAGAAGGCATTATTCCCGGTGGCGGTGTAGCACTGTTAAGATGTCTTCCTGCCCTCAAAGGCCTTAAACTCGAAGGAGATAAACAAATTGGTGCAGAAATAATTAAAAGAGCACTCGAAGAACCTATAAGACAAATTGTAAATAATGCGGGTCTTGAAGGTTCTGTAGTTGTTGAAAAAGTCAAACATGCAAAAGATCCGAATTTCGGGTTTGATGCAGACAGCGAAGAATATGTTGATATGTTAAAAGCAGGAATTATCGACCCTACAAAAGTTACACGTTATGCCCTTCAGAATGCTGCATCAGTTGCTGCATTGATGCTAACAACCTCTGTAATGATTACTGATATACCTGAAGAGAAACCCGAAGCACCAATGCCTCCGGGCGGTGGAATGGGCGGAATGTACTAAAAGAGAACTGATAGGTTAAATTAAACCAAATATACAGGGGCAATTCGTTTGATTGCCCCTGTATATTTTTGTACAATAGGATACGGAGATAATATGGAACGACTTGATGTTAAAGTATTATCAGGAATAATAGCTACCGGAACAAAATTAATTTATATAAAAACACCAAGTGAAAAACGCGCAGAAAGAGCTATTAATCAAGCTATCAAACAAATTAAAGGCATTGATAATTTTTATATCTGGACTTGTACAAAAGGATTCACCCGTGACGGAAATTTGATTCCTGATACAAGTGATCCTTCAAAAGCACTCGAAATAGCTCTAAATGAAACTGAACCTGCTGTTTTTTTATTCAAAGACCTTTCATGGTTCTGGAAAGACAATCCATTTATTATCCGGAAGCTCAAAGATTTCGCTGCTTACGCAAACCGTAAAGCTATTATTATTACAGGCTGGGATGAAAAAGTTCCCGAGCCTTTAGAAGAAGAAATATTTCTCTTCTATCAAAGTCTTCCAACAATAGAAGAAATCACTAATTACCTATTATATTTACAAAAAAATGATCCTTTTCTGGCTGCTGCATCAGGGCAAGATCCTGAATTAATTGGTAAACTTGCAATAGTTGCGAGAGGACTGGATCTAACAGACATTGATTACGGTATTCGTGCTATGCGACTTGCAGGTGACAAAAAAGGTGACGCAATCCTTCAGACTCTTTTCAGGACAAAACAGAAAATAATAAATGCAAGCGGAATCATGGAGTTTGTCGAAAATGATGTTAAACCAGATCATCTCGGGGGCATGGAAAATCTTAAATACTGGATGGAACGTAGAGAAAAAGCTTTTGGAATTGAAAATATTTCGTCCGGGAAAAACTTGCCAAAGGGTATCTTAATCATGGGGATTTCAGGCTGCGGCAAGTCTCTTTTTGTAAAAGTTCTTGCTGCAAGGTGGCAACTACCTCTCATCCGTCTTGACATGTCCTCAATTTATTCCGGAATTTATGGTTCTCCTGAATCAAGTCTGAATAAAGCATTCAATACAGTTGAGGTAGTAGCGCCCTGTGTCTTGTGGATCGATGAGATTGAAGCAGGGATTAGTTCTCAAGGATTCAAAGAAGAAGGAGGACCTGCATCAAGAATTCTTGGATCATTTCTTATATGGATGCAGGAAAAAAGAGCGCCAGTGTTTGTTGCTGCAACTGCAAACGCAATTGAGATGTTACCTGCTGAAGTCATTCGCAAAGGCCGTTTTGATGAAATCTTTTTTGTATCGCTTCCTGATAAAAAAGCCCGTGAAGAGATTTTTCGGATCCATTTATCAAAACAAAATGCTAAGTTTAGCGATAATGATATATCATTATTTGCAGAAGTAACAGAAGGTTATTCAGGTGCAGAGATTGAACAGGCAGTTAAGACAGCTGCATTTGAAGCTCTCGCAGAGAGGCGTCCTATAGTACAGCATGACCTTATGGTTGCTTTTAGCCGTACAGTGCCTCTTTCAACAACAATGGCAGAACAAATCAAAAAGATAGAGGCATGGGCATATAAAAGGGCAGTGCCTGCTTCAGGAAAATATAAAAAGTAGCATTTCTAATTTGACTATATTCTTAGTATTTTGTCATTCTAAGATATGTTGAAAAAAATATATTACACAATAACAGGAATTGTAGCACTTTGTTTTTTCTACATAATAATTCAGCTTTTCGCTCCATTACCTATAGGGAATAAGAATATAGAAATTCAAATACCTAAAGGCTCTACATTCCGTCAGGCTGCTGAGATTTTTTCAAAAGAAAAAATATTGCGGGATAAAAATCTCTTCCTTTTTCTTGGAAGAATAACAGGAATTGATAGAAAAATAAGAGCAGGGTATTATTCAATTTATAGTTCAATGAATCTTCTTGATTTACTCAAAGCTCTTAGAAGAGGGCAAATTATTGAATATGAAATAACAATTGTAGAGGGAGATTCCTTATCCGAGATCGCACAAAAACTTGAAGAAAAAAATATTATAAATAAAGAAGAGTTTAGAAAATTATCAACCGACAAAAACTTACTCGCTTACTTTAAAATTGATGCACCTTCATTTGAAGGTTATATTTTCCCTGATACTTATAAAATACCTAAAGGGATGGAGCCATCAGAAGCAATCGGTATGATGATAAATAAAATGCGGGAAAAATTTAATGACGATTTAAAGAAGAGAGCAGATGAAATAGGCTTATCTGAAAAAGAAGTTCTGACACTGGCTTCGATAATAGAAAAAGAAGCTGCTGTTGATGAGGAAAGACCATTAATTTCAGCAGTATATCACAATCGTCTAAGGAAAAAGATGCTACTTCAGGCTGACCCGACTTCTATTTATGGAATAAAAAGCATGAATGAAAAAATAACTTATGATGATCTCAAAAGGCATACTCCATATAATACATATGTCATAAAAGGATTGCCACCCGGACCAATTGCATCTCCGGGCTTGAAATCCATTAAAGCAGCTTTATATCCGGCAAAAGTTGATTATCTATATTTTGTATCGAACAATGACAGGACACATGTTTTTTCAAAAAATATGGATGAACATTTAAGAGCAGTAAAAGAATATCGTAATAAGAAGAAATTAGAGAAAGAAGACACCGGAGATAACAATTCAGGTTAATATGAAAAAAAGAAAAAAAACTATAACAATTAATGTTGGCAGAGTAAGAATTGGAGGGAATAATCCGATAGCTGTTCAATCCATGACAAAGACAGATACTGCTGATGTTGAATCAACTGTAAAACAAATACATTCTCTTGAAAAAACTGGATGTGAAATTATCAGAGTTGCAGTGCCTGACATGGCTGCTGCAAAATCTTTGGGAAGGATAAAGAAGGGCATAAATATTCCATTAATTGCAGACATTCATTTTGACTGGAGACTTGCTCTTGAGGCTGTTAAACAGGGAGTTGATGGTCTTAGAATAAATCCTGGAAACATTGGTGCGCAATGGAAGATAAAAGAAGTAGTAAATGCTGCAAAGGAAAGAGAGCTTCCAATTCGCATCGGAGTGAATGCAGGATCCCTTGAAAAAGATATTTTGAAGAAATATAAACATCCTGTGCCTGAAGCTCTTGTTGAAAGCGCAGGCAGAAACATAGATATACTTGAAAATATGGGTTTCAATTCTATTAAAGTATCTTTAAAAGCATCTGATGTTCTAACAACAATTGATGCATATAGATTGTTCTCAAAAAAATACAGGTATCCTTTGCATATAGGAATATCAGAGGCAGGACCGCCTTCGCAGGGAATAATTAAAAGCTCTGTGGGACTTGGTATTTTGCTCAATGAAGGTATTGGTGATACCATAAGGGTTTCTTTGACTTCAGAACCAGAGGAGGAAGTCAGGGTAGCTTATGCAATACTTGGCTCATTGAAATTAAGACAGCGCGGAATAAATATAATCTCCTGCCCAACATGTGGAAGAACAAAAATAGATCTTAAAAAGCTCGTTCATAAAGTTGAACAGCATGTAAAAAACATAAATAAACCTATTACACTTGCGGTAATGGGATGTGTTGTAAATGGTCCTGGAGAAGCAAAAGAAGCGGATTTCGGTATAGCCGGTGGAAAAGGCAGAGGCATTCTTTTCAGGAAAGGTGAAATAATTAAAAGCGTAAAAGAAGAAGAACTGCTTGATTGTCTTATTGAAGAATTACAGAAATATTAGTCTTCAAATTTTTCAAGTTCTTTTAGAAAAGCATCATTACACATTAAATCAAGAACAACCTTAGATACACTCTTTATTACATCCGGTAAAAGATCTCCTTTTTCTATCTTTGCAAGATCATTATAAATAACAAGCGAATTTAAAAATATTGCTGACTGCCATGATTTTTTAACAAATTCCTGTCTTTTCTTTGTCAGATGCTGCCTGTTTAAGAATTCATGAAAAATATCAGCATCCATATTGATAAATATATCAACACCTTTACTGTCACCACTCGGGACAACTTTTGCGATATCTTCACCACACCATGAGGAACCATCATCTTTTTTGATTTCGGTCCATGTTCTGCAACCCTCTTTTTTTTCTTTATAAACAAGAACTGGCTGGGGAAGCTGGTAATTTTTTATCTTTGCTAAAGAAGGCAATGAAGGAAGGTTAATTTTACTTTCCAAATCTTTTGGCTCAATATATTTAATCTTAAACTCAACAACCAGAGGTTCAAAGTTGTGTCTTGTAAGCATAGCAATAACATCCTTAATATCGCCAACCTTTGCTTTTTTAGAAGGAAAAAGTTTTGCAGTTATTTTACCATTCCATATATGATAGGATTTCATAATATCCGGATATATAATAAATGAGCCTTTTTCAATTTCCCTGCTGAAATAATCATTCGGAGCATCTGTCTCAAATGTAATTCTTGCATATGAATTTATAGCAATCTGTTTGATTTGATGTCCCCTAATTTTTAAATAAGTTGGCATCCATTTTCCTGTATATTCCCTACTGACTAGATCCCCTATGTCTGATTCATCCTTTATATTTCCACCGTGTCCGAGATAACCGAGTATAGAGCGATTCTTTTTAATTAACTTTGAAAGAATTCCTTCTAAGAACCTTGTATCTTCAGGATTCCTGGATATTTGCTCTTCTCTTCTTTTCTTATTAAGCTGTCTCAAGCCTTCATGTCTGCCTAATTCTTCTGCGAGTATGGCTTCGATTTCTTTTGATACTTCATTTTCACGCATTCTGTCTCTTGATGGCATAAAAGTTTTTTCTCTTATATTAGTCTCAACATCCGTGCAATCAATATGCACCAAAAGAGAATCTGCAAGATAATGAAGATTTGCCTTTGTCTTTAAAAACGACCTGCCTATAGTTGCATGTGTCTGACCATTAATTGTAAAGAAAATAGCATCATTAGTTGTGGAGAATTCTTCTTTACCGGTGTCCTCTTTAAAAACAGAGACTTCAATAGTTCTTTTACCGAATTTGCCTAATTCAGCTATTATAGGGATTATAACCGGACATTTTTCTTCAAGATTATCCTTATCATCTTTTAAAATTCGCACCCTGTTGCCCATAAGGATATTTGGATTAGGTTTGTCCTTTGTTATTTTAATTTTTCTTGTTTCATATAATAACAACGGCAGTGCTGGTGAATGTAAAACTCTATTTAAAGCTTTCCAGAGGTTTGATGTAATAGCAGATGGTTCGGGAAGGTAATAATTGTAAAGCTTGATATATGTACCTGAATTCAAAAACTCATTTTCAGGCAGTATTCCAAGAGGCTCTCCATGAAAAGACAATATCTCTCCATTTTCATCAACAAAATACTCATACCATGAATTTTTATATTCAGACGTTGTTGCAATATGCAATCTAACAAGTGTAAAACCCCATTTATCAGGCTGGCCTCTATTCAATAATCCAGGTGTCTTTCTCGAAAGAATCAACTGGTAATTATATTCTCCACAATTAGGCAATACACCGCTACCACCCATATTATATTTCCCCTGAACAAATGGTATCCTGTTTTTATTTCCTCTATGGAGTGATAGAAAAGTGCTCTCGAAATCAACAGGATGCTGGCCTTCACCTGTATCGGCAATAATAATATTTGGTCTTTTTTTATCTCCTTCGGCAATAACCATTATATTTTTTGCTATATTTCTTCTTTCTTTTTCAGGAATTTCAGAAGGATCACCATTTTTTATCCCAAAAAATATCTCAACAGCTTCCTTCATTGTCTTTGGAGCGTTTTTAGATTCAGGGTCAAGATTTCTTAATTTACATTCTTTTAAAAGAAGTGCATCTATAGAATTGATAGGCTTTTCAGCTAAGGCAGCGATAGAATTTTTTGCCTGGTTGTTTATTGTATTAAAATTGCCTTCATAACCGCCATAAGGTCTCCAGCTTGATAAATCTACAAGGAATGGCTCGGAGTCAATAATATCTTTTACTTCATATTCTGACTTTGCAGATATTAATTTAAATAAAAGCTCTTTTGAATATTCTTCGTTCATATTGATTTTTAAATAATCATTTTATTGTTTTTAAGTTAAATTATTATAGAGTAACCATATAAAATTTGTTAACCCAAATAATGCAATTGAAATAAAGCAGATATTGCGAAAATATTTATTAAGCTTTTAAAATAAAGAATTTAAAATATATAACAATAAGCTAAAAAATAAAAAAGCCACTATTTCGGGTAATATATATTTATTTATGATTTATATGCCAAATGTAAACATTCCAAATCCATCAAACAAGAAAATACTTTCTATCGTGGTTCAGGGACGTAACGACAATTACATGGGAAATTTTATATGGAGACTTTCCACAAATATAAATAAGCAGTCAAAAAATATTTTTGCTCTTGGTTATGAAAATCAAGCTGAAATTATATTGGTCGATTGGGGAAGTGAAATTTCCCTTAAGGATGTATTAATACTCAATAATGAAGCAAAGTCTCTTCTAAGGATAATAGAAGTTCCACCATGGATAGCAAACAAATACAATCTTGACTCGCCCTATTCCTGTGTTCATGCTATTAACACAGGAATAAGAAGAGCTCATGGAGAATATGTCCTTTTCTGCGATGGAGACACATATGTTCCTCTTAATTCAATGGAAAAGATTTTCAACATGTTAAACGACGGGAATTTGAACGGAATTCCTATTAATAAACTGCTCCTTCTTGCCTCGCGTTACCATATACCTAAATCTTTTCAAGAGACAATGCCCGAACTTGAAGATATAGACAATTATATTGAGAAAAATCTAATTACCCTTTCCCACGATAAAATTAATATTGATAATTTTATGGGCACTGCCACGGCTTATTTAATGTCAAGGGATTTATGGTTTGAATCCAGGGGGTTTGATGAAAAGCTTATTTACTGGGGATGGTTTGATATAGATCTTTTCTGCCGCATAATTACAAAGTATCCTGTCTTTGATTTTGAAGATTTTGGAATGCTTTTTTTTCATCTTGAACATTACACCGATTCGAAGAATCGTTCTCTTGAAAAAGAAAACCCGAGAAAACCAAATCCAATGATTTATCCTTCGGGATTCACAAATAACATGGAAAACTGGGGTTTATCATCCGAAAAGCTGTTGGAAACATTTTTATTTCCCATTATCTTTATACATAAAGGCGATAGCGATTATCTCACATATACCCTCAGGTGTGCCAAGTTGTTCAATCCACATTCAGAAATTATCTTGCTCGGCGATGAGGCAAACGAACATTTCAAATCTCATGGCATAAAACACTATTATTATTCTGAATATGAAGGAGAAGAGTCCCGTCTGTTTGATTCAATATTTAAATATATTGCAGGTACAGACCACCCCGGGAAACCATGGTGGGTACACTTTGTTTTCAAAAGATGGTTTCATGTCTATTTTTTCATTAAAAAACATAATATTTCCAGATTCTGGATTTTTGATTCCGACACCTTAATTCTTTCAGACTTAAGTAAACAGGCAATAAAGTTCATTGATTTCGATTGCACCGAACAGTGCAATGGTTCATGCATGAATGGTTTAATAGGAAATTCAGGTATAGTTAAAGGTTATATTGATACAATCAACAAGTTATTTCAGGATGAAGAATTTCTCTTAAAACAACAAAAAGAATTCGAGACAAAAAAAACATATGCTTTTACAGAGATGAGGGCATACGTTTTTTTTAGAAATAATTCGGGTATCAAAACGATTCGCCTAAATTCAATAATTGATGGTGAAACTTTCGATGACTGTATCTGCCAGCAGCATGATATGGAGATGGAAGGAGGAGTTAAAAAACTTTATTTTAAAAATAACAGCGTTTATCTTAAACATATTCCTGATCAAAAATTAATCAAAGCTAATAGCCTTAATATGAGCTGGGTGCCTGTTTCATTTATAAAACAAGTTTATGATATTGTAAGCGAGAAAAAACCCTTATCCTCACAACAGTCTTCAAAAAATGAATTTTCCAGAAAAGATAGTGATTTGCCGGTACATTTTTTCACGATCGTACTTAACGGAGAACCCTTCATCAGGTATCATATTGAAGCATTCAAACAATTACCATTCAAATGGCACTGGCATATTATTGAAGGCGTCGCGGACTTAAAACATGATACAGCATGGAGTCTGAAATATGGAGCAAGAATCACCGATGAGATACATGATAAAGGCTTAAGCAATGACGGCACAACCGGCTATATAGACCAGATAAAAAAGCAATTTCCCGAAAACGTCTCTGTTTACCGTAAACCGGAAGGTATATTCTGGGATGGCAAGATCGAAATGGTCAATGCCCCGCTTTCTAACATTAACGAAGAGTGTCTTCTCTGGCAGGTGGATGCTGACGAATTATGGACCGTAGAGCAGATATGCAAAACCCGTTCTCTTTTTATTGAAAATCCGGATAAGACCGCTGCTTACTATTACTGCCATTATTTTGTCGGCGAAAAACTTATTATTTCAACACGTAATACATATGGTAATCATACTGATTATGAATGGTTGAGAACATGGCGTTATATTCCCGGTGATCGCTGGATGGCACATGAACCTCCAAAACTTTTTAGAAAAACCGGGAACGAACAATGGATTGATATAGCTTCAATTAATATCTTCAGACACAATGAAACAGAAGAACACGGGCTCATTTTTCAGCATTATTCTTATGCAATAGAAGAACAATTATTTTTCAAGGAAAGATATTTCGGTTATTCTGGAGCAGTAAATAAATGGAAACTGCTCCAGAGACAGACTCACTTCCCTGTACTTTTAAGACATTTTTTCAACTGGGTTGAAGACAACGCGCTCGTTGATACAGTTGAAGCTTTAAATATAAAACCACTTGCATGGAAAGAAGTTGAAGGACAATGGCATTTCAGACATCATGAACTGCCTGAGGAACAAAAATCTTATGCCAGCACAAAGCAGCAAGCACACAAAACAGAAAAGAAACAAATTAAAGCCGGGAAAAATATCTTATGGATTCGCACAGATGCAATAGGCGATGCTATCCTATCAGCTTCAATGCTTCCTTATATCAGGGTGAAATATCCCGAAGCAAATATAAATGTTGTTTGCCAGAAGCATATTGCAGAAATTTATGAACCATCTCCTTTTATTGATAGAATTATAGTTTTTGATGAAAAGCTTCTCTTTGATGATAAAAATTATTTAAAAGCTATACTTAAAGAAATTCAGGACGTAAATGCCGATATTGCTTTTAATCCGGTTTATTCTCCAAAACCTGTTACAGACATTCTTACTATCGGAAGTGTTGCAAAAGAAAAAATAGGACTTGAGGGTGATCTATCGAATATTCCTGCTGATTTTAGAGAAAACAGCAAAAAACACTATACTAAACTTATAAAAAGCGAAGGCATATTCAAGGCCGAAATTGAAAGACACCGGGATTTTCTCAAAGGTCTTGATATTAATCCATTGGAACTAAAACCCGTTATATGGCTAACAGAAGAAGACGAAGAATATGCCGATAATTTTTTTAGAATTCGTAACATTGTTCCTGAGAATACAATTATTCTTGCCAGTTGCGCTCAGTTTATTATCAAATATTATCAACATTATGGAATAGCACTTTCTAAGATATGCAAGGAAAATGATTTTACCGTAGTTGCAGTTGGAGCAGATCATGAAAAAGAGAGGAATCAATTCAATCTGAACATGATCGGTTCCAGCACGATAAATCTATGCGGTCAGACAACAATCCGCCAGACCGCTGCTTTAGTTAAGAGAAGCCGTCTTGTTGTTAGTGCTGACTCAGCAGTTGGTCATATTGCCTGTGCTGTTGGAACACCTAATGTAATCATTATTGGAGGCGGACAATTCGGGAGATTTTTCCCTTACTCACCTTTAACTGCTGTTGTCTGTCACCCTATGCAGTGCTATCAGTGTAACTGGGCTTGTAAATTTCCGAGACCTTATTGCATTCAAAATATTTCTTCTATAAGTTTATCCGAAGCTATCAGGGAAACATTGAATGGAATTCCGGATAGACCAAGAATATTTTTTGAAACAGATGCTATAAAAGACAAAATTCAGGGTCAGGATTACTGGAAATGGTTCGGGGAGTATATTAAATTTACGCCTTCAGATTTGATACCTATTGAAAAAAGTCCTGAGTCAGATAAAAAATCGCCCCCTAATCTTGAAAAAACAGGAAGAATAACCTTTTCAAAACTTGATGAAAATGCAATCATTGGTGGAGGATTCATCGCCACAACATTCAAGGCAGGTTTGTGCAACAGAATATTAGAATGGACAATTCTCAGAGAAATTAGCGAAAAATACGGGATGACAATTCTCGTTGACTGGGAAGAGGTAAAAGACGGCTCGATAATATTACCTTCAACACAATATTTTGATCTTTCAACTGCGTCCTCTGAAATTGCCGGAACATTTATACCTTTAAGAACCGACCTTCCCGATATAAACTCACTTGATGATCTAAAAATCGAGAAAAATAAAAATTATATTCTAATATGCGAATGGAATTACAAACGTAGTCTTACAGATGAGAAAAAACGAATTCAGGAAATCCAGATTGGCAAAAGATATTCTGACAGGATTAATGATTTTCTTAAAGAATATGAAAAAAATGTTATTGTCGGCCTTCATGTACGAAGAGGTGATTATATTCCTACAGAGAAATTTCTACTGTCAGATAAAAAATTTTATCGGATACCGGATGAGTGGTATCTCAATATCGCAAAACAGATTTTGAATGAAATACCCGGTGCAAAATTTTTTCTTGCAACAGATGCCACCGAAGAAGAGAAAAAAATATTTAGAGAAAATCTACCTGTAATATCTATATCAGCCGGCAAAGAAACACCCCGTCTTGATATACTTGAACTTTTTACCCTTTCGAGCCTTCCAGCAATTATATGTTCTGTCTCGACTTTCAGTATATTTGCAAGAGATTACGGTAGGGAAAAGGTTTCTGTATGGCCTAAAGAACCGTATCAGGATATTAGAGATGAGATCGAAATGATAAAAAGAACATCTTCAACCTTTTCTTTAAAAATCAGCCCATCAGCAGCATTACCAAGAATTTCTGTGGTTACACCTTCATTCAATCAGGGCCAATATATTGAAAAGACAATTCTTAGCGTACTCGAGCAGGGTTATCCTGACTTCGAGCACATAGTAATTGATGGTGGCTCTACAGACAATACACCGGACATTCTAAAAAAATATCCGCACTTAAAATGGATATCCGAAAAAGATGAAGGTCAGGCTGATGCTTTAAATAAAGGATTCAGGATGGCCAGCGGAGACATTATTGCATGGATTAATTCAGATGACTGGTACGAGCCTGAAGCTTTTAATACAGTTGCCATGTGGTTCAAAGAAAATCCGGATAAGAATATTGTTATGGGTGATTGTAATCTGATTGACAGAAACGGGACAGTATTTTACGTAGCAGAAAACTATGAACGTGGCTTCGAAGAGATAAGCCGCTTCTGGATAACAGGCTCTATTCCAACACAACCTGCAATTTTCTTCAGGAAGAGTCTGCTCGATGAATTTGGCTATCTTGATAAATCTCTTCATTATGCTATGGACTATGACCTCTGGATAAGATTTGCAGGTAAGAACCGTTTTTATCACATTAAAAAAATTGTTGCCAACTATCTTTTCCATGAAGGTTCGAAGGGTGGTATCCATCAGGATTGGGACAAGTTTATCCCTGATTGCAAGAAGGTATTCAAAAAACACGTTCTTTCCAGAAGACCTCCTGAAGTTTCTGTTGTAATTGCCTGTTATAATCAGGCTGTTTTTTTACCGGAAGCTGTCAGGAGTGTTACAGAGCAGGTATTTCAGGATTTTGAAATAATCATTGTCAACGATGGAAGCACGGATAATACAGAACAGGTTGCTGAAATGCTCGTTCAAAAATATCCTGACAATATTATAAAAATAATAAATCAAAAAAATATGGGTGTTTCTGCAGCAAGAAATGCTGGAATTAAAGCTTCAAGTGGAAAATATATTCTTCCTCTGGATGCCGATGACATGCTTCATCCTGATATGCTTTTACGGACAACAGGACTTTTGGATACATACCCGGAAGTAGGGATAGCATATACCGATGTTCAAAAATTCGGGAAATTAGAAGAATACTGGCAGTCATGGGATTGGGATTTAAACAGGCTTTGCTTTCAGAATATACTGCCTTATTGTTCGCTTTACCGGAGAGAAGTATGGGATACCGCCGGTGGATACAAAGAAAGAATTATTTTTGGATATGAAGACTGGGATTTCTGGATAAGTTGCGCTGAAAAAGGTATAACAGGCAAACGCATTCCTGAAAATCTATTAATATATCGTACGAAAGAAACAAGCCGGGACACAGAAGCAATTAAAAGCCATGAAAAATTGTTTGCCCATATTGTTTTAAACCATCCTTCATTGTATAAATCCGATACAATTGCATGGGCAAAAAGTGTTGTAGGAACTTTAGAAAATTCAGACGTAGTAAAAGATGATAAGGTTGCTTCAATTTCCACTAAGGGATTCTTTAAACCAATGAATATTCTTCTTTGTGTTCATAGTTTTCCAACACAGAGAATGGCGGGCACAGAGCTCTATGTCTATCATTTAGCAAAGGAATTAATGAATAAAGGACATAATATCAAGGTGCTTTATCCTGTATATGATAATAATTCGGATTACATTGATATAAAAGAAGATAGTTTCGAAAATATCACGCTTGCGCAGATGCATTTGAGACCCCCTTCCAATATAATCGAGCATTTCAAAAATGAACAGGCAGCGAATGTTTTTAATAATTATATATCCTTGAATCCACCCGATATAGTTCACTTTCATCATTTCATGGGAATTTCTGCTTCTCCGCTTAAAGCATGTCACGAACAAAATATCCCTTCAGTTGTAACTTTGCATGATGAATGGATTTTGTGCGAACAGCTTCATTACCTTCTGCCAGATGGCACCTTCTGTAGCGGTCCGGAAACAATTCAGAAATGCGTTGAATGCTTCATTATACGTCATCCAGAGATTCAACTAACCAATATAAAAGAAAATATATACGAGGCTTTTGTTCTAAGACGCCGGTTTTTTATCGAGGCTCTTAAGTGGATAACTACTTTAATTGTCCCTTCTTTATTTTTGAAAAACGAGTTAACAAAACATAAATTTATACATCCTAATATATTACATGTACCTCTTGGACTTCATACTTTTACTTCTGTCCCGTATAAGATGTCGCCTGATACCACAAGATTGACATATCTCGGAAATATAAATTTTACCAAGGGATTCGACGTTCTGATCAAAGCATTTAATCTAATTAATATAAACAGAGCGGAACTGAATGTTTATGGAAAAGTGCAGGATGAAGTATTCTTCCATCAGGTAATGTCCCTTAACATGAAACCTTATCAGGTTAAGATTCATGGACAATATAATCCGTCCGAATTGCCCAAAATCTTATCAAAAACAGATTTAGCTGTTATACCTTCACGCTCGGAAAACTACCCCTTTGTTGTTAGAGAATGTCTTCATGCCAGTGTTCCTGTTATTGCTTCAAATGTCGGCGGCATACCCGAAATTATAAAGAATGCTGAAAATGGACTATTGTTTGAGTCAGGAAATTTTCAGGATCTTGCATCCAAATTAATGCTTTTGATTATGAATCCGAAAATGTTGTTGAATTTCAGAAAAAACATTAAACCTGTAAAAAGCATCGAAGAAGATGCTTCTGAATTGGAGAACATATATAAAGAAATTCTTGAGAATAAAAAATTAATACTCAGGAAAAAATAAGAAATGGCTCCCGGGGAGGGACTCCCGACATCCGTCGGGACAGGGTGGTTAATCCCGAACGCCTTCGGGACTCTGCCGACTGAGCAGGTAATCGATATATGCTCTGCTTTTCTTACCCTTAATCTCTTTCTCCCGTTTCATCGCTGCCGAACGGGTCTCATATTCCTCTGTGTACACGCATCTCCACGGTCCTTTTTTGCTTTTTGTGTGTTTTGACCCATGATATTTGGAATCGTTATGTTGATAGATTCGACGTGCAAGATTATCCGTATGACCAACATAGTACTCAGAGGTTGATTCACTTTGTAGTATATATATATAAAGTATGACATGGATAATTTGGCTCCCGGGGAGGGACTCGAACCCCCGACAGGGTGGTTAACAGCCACCTGCTCTGCCGACTGAGCTACCCGGGAACAGATTATTTTTATAACAAAATATTTCTACTTTTGTCAAATTAACGAATTGCCTCATCAAAAATCTAACTGAAAATGATTCATTGCCTCATTTAAAAATCTAAATGAAATAGAAAGACATTACAA
>DYFC01000067.1 GCA_020725385.1 Nitrospira japonica
ATTTAGTAAAAATGCAAGTGGTGTGGACTTAGTTATCCTTGACGTTATAATGCCAAGAAAAAACGGAAAAGAAGTTTATGAAGAACTTAAAAGAATAAAACCTGATATTAAAGTCTTATTTACAAGCGGTTATACATCGGATATAATTCACAGAAAAGGAATAATGAAAGAGAATCAGAATTTTATACTGAAACCTGTTTCACCTCATGCACTTTTAAAAACTGTAAGGAGTATTTTAGATAAAGACTCAAAAAATTCGAAAAACTATAAATAGCTTTAACATATTACTTTTTACTTTATTTGAGTAGAAAAATATTTTTCAAAGTAATTTGAAAAATTTTCATGTAGTTCTCTAATCCACTTTATTCTGTTTAACCCATCCCGCATAAAGCCCATGAAGCGTTCATCAAAATAATCTTTTTGAAAGTGGAATACGCCATTACGATATCGCCTTAGTAAATTAACATTGGGTGAATTAAGTAATGAATCTATATTGTTATCTTCAAGTTTTAATTCCTGCCAGCCTTCGATAACTATATATAAACTTGCAAACCAGTAAGACATATAGAGATTATATTCGATTTCAAATTCGGTGTTTGAAAGAAGTCCTTTTATATTCTTTTCAAATAGTGATTCGAAAGATGCCTTCATTCTATCAGCCCATATGAAATATTTATAAAGATTAAATATTCTGGTATCGTAAATATTTTGTTTCTCTTCCATAGAAAACCATACCTTACAAGATTATTTTCAGGGTTTATAGCAGTAGATTAAAATATAAATAATAAAAAATCTGGTATATTTTTAGTTTTATTTGATAGTATAAAATAAAGAGGAAAAATAAGAAAGGAGTATAAAAATGCAAAGGAAGATTATAGCTATGATTGCTTTTGTTATTTCGGTTTCTTTTATGATTTTACCATATATTGCTTTTGCAGGTTGTGGTTCTGATAGTAAAGATCTTGCAATACCTAAGAAACTCATGGGAGTTATTAAAACTATTGACGAAAAGAATAACTCGATAAATGTCAGGAGCGATGTAAGTTATGACCCTTTTATTATCAAAATAGACGAGAAAACAATTATTAAAAAAGATAGTGAAAATAAGACATTCAAGGATATAAAAGTTGGTGATAGGGTGCGAATAAGGTATATTGAGACCGAAAACGGGTTGATTGCAAAAACTATAGTATTAAACCCTGAAACAGAAGGAAATAAAAAATAGAAAAAACGTGTACCTTATATATGATTCAAATCAATTAGTTGATTATCTGTTACGTTTTATAATTTTTCCACTCTTAGGAACAATAGCAATCCCTGAAGAATCAATATGACACCTGAATCTATCTTTTTCAGGCTCAAACCCGATCTCGGTGCCTTCTTCAATAATATTCATTTTATCAATTATTACTTTTTTAAGTTTGCAGCCTTTTTTAATTATCACATCATCCATTATGAGGGAGTCCTCGATAGTTACATCATCTTCAACAATTACACCTGTTCTCAAAACCGAATTTTTTACTTTTGCTTTGCTGATATAACATCCCTCTGCAATTAAACTGTTTCTTATATCCCCTCTTATTATTTTTGTTGCAGGTCCTTCGTATCCTGAAGGGTGAATTGGCCATTCATTATTGTTAAGTTCAAAAAGCGGTGATTCGCCGAGCATGTCAAGATGTGCACTAAAGAATGCTGATATATTTCCGACATCTCTCCAATAACCTTTCTCTTCATAAGGCATTGTTCCGGGTATGATATTTGTTGCAAAATCATATGCAAATACTTTTCCTGTCTCAACAAGGTCCGGTATTACGTGTGCTCCAAAATCATGTTGTTTTTTCCTTTGAGCTTTTGCAAGGGCTTCAAGTAAAACGTCTTTTGTAAATATATAATTTCCCATTGAAACATAGGCTCTATCAGGATTATCAGGCATTGGTATAGGTTTTTTTGGTTTTTCCTGAAAGCCGATGATTCTCTTTTCATTGTCAGACATTATAACTCCAAAAGACGATGCATCTTCGATTGGAACGGGTCTTGCTGCAACAGTGACAAAGGCATCTTTTTCAAGATGGAAATCTATCATCTGTCTAATATCCATTCTGTATATATGGTCAGCTCCAAAAATAATTACCATCTTAGGATTATGTTGCTGGATAAGGCTTATATTCTGAAAAACTGCATCTGCGGTACCCTGAAACCATTCTGGCCCCATGCGCATTTGAGGTGGTACAACTGTAACAAAATGATCTTTGATTACAGAAGATAGTCCCCAGTGAGTTCTAACATGTTCAATCAAAGATTGAGATTTATATTGAACGAGTAAATATATAGAATAAATATGAGAATTTACAAGATTGCTTAGTACAAAATCAACAATTCTATATCTGCCCCCAAATGGTACTGAAGGTTTGGAACGAAAGGCTGTTAAAGGGAATAATCTTTCACCTTTTCCTCCTGCAAGAACAAATGCAAGTATTTTAGGATGTGCCATTTTGCCTCCAGATATATATGATTTATAATTCTACAACAGTAAAATTTCAAAGACAAGATTTATGGTTTAAAAAGTTATTTTGCTTTACCCCTTTGATTTTTAATTAACATCGAGGATAATTCGGAAAATCTTTTGTCTTCTATTAATTGTTCAATGCTTATGTGATACTTCTGTTTCCAGTTCGGGTGTTCATCAATAGTTCCCGGCAGGTTCTGTTGATTTAAGGTACCAATAATATCGTCAAGACTCACCATAAGCAGTTTGCACGGAGTTAATGAAAGGAATTCATAAATTGCAAGACAAAGCTCAAAATTCATGTCAACTTCTTCACCAACTTCAACAGAATACCGTGGAGGTAAAAGTCCCTGTATTTTGAGTGCAGAGAGCATTAATTTTTTATCCCTTATTCTTTCTTCAGTATATTTTTGCATATGGGCATTATCTTTAAACATATTAAATTGTTTTTTTAATTCATTGTCTTTGCCATACCACCATCCATAAATTGTCGGAAGGTCATGTGTTGTGATGGAACATAATGCAAGTTCAGGATATTTTTCAGGCTCGAGAAAAGACGGGTCAGGATATTTTCTTTCAAAATAAAATAATCTGTACGAAAGTATGCCAAATTTCTGAAGGGTTTCGCGAGCATTCTCACCAATTGTGCCAAGATCTTCTCCAATAACAATTGTTTTATTTAATACACTTTCAAGTGCGATTATTCTTATTAAATCTTCAGAGCAGCATTTAACATAAGCTCCGTTTTTTGCTTCCTCACCTTCTGGTATCCAGAATAGTCTGAATAATCCAAGAGCATGGTCAATGCGTAATGCTCCTGCATGCTTCATATTTCTGCGCATTGTTTGTATAAATAATTCATATGCTGAATCTTTCAAACTTTTAGGGATTAAGGGCGGGAATCCCCAGTTCTGACCATTAATGTTAAAATCATCCGGTGGTGCCCCAAGATTTATTTCATTGGCTATTGTTTCAGGGTAATTCCACTCGTCATATCCTCCTCTAATTGACCCGACCGCAAGGTCAAGATAAAGTCCGATTCTCATCCCTGTTTCTTTTGCTAATTTTGAAATCTCGGAAAGTTGTCTGTCAATATGCCATTGCAAGTATTGATGAAAAAGGATTTCTTTTTTGTGTTTTTGAATGAAAAGTTCTATCTCTGTATTTGCAGTATTTTTATATTTTTCAGGCCATTCATGGAAACTGGATTTGAATTTTTCACTCAGTGCTAAAAAAAGAGCAAAGGTTTCAAGTTGTTTGCCTTCATTTTCAATATATTCCTTAAATTCCAGAGCATATTTACTACCTTTCAAATAATGATTTTCATAGAAATGGTTAAATATTTTTTTTAGAGCATCTTTTTTCAATAAAACGATTTCTTCATAATCAATTAACTCTGATCTCCTTATTTTTTTTATCTTTTCCAAATATTTCGTTGATTTCAGATGCTTCTGAATTTCTTTAGATTCCTTTATTTCAGGCATATTCTCGATAGAAATATAAAGATAATTTTTAAATAATCTGCTGATTGGTGAGTACGGGCTGATTCCATATGGAATAGTATTCGGGATATAATGCAAAGGATTAAGTCCCACACAATCGCCTTTTAACTCAGAAATGAAAGAAGTAATCTCAGCAAGGTCTCCGAAGTCTCCTATCCCCCAGTTTTTTTCTGAACGCAAAGCATAAAGATTAATCGATAGTCCCCATGTCTTTTTATTTTCAAGTTCTGGTGGCATATAACATCTGTCGGGTGTAATTATAATTTTAGATGTTTTTGAAATTTTATTTTTATTTGCTGGAAATATTTTTTCAGGATGTTTACATTCAACGGAAAGACGATAATATCCAATATCAAGTCTATTGTTTATAGGTAAAAATATTTTTACAAACCTTTTTCCGTCGAACCATTTTTTCTCACAATTATTAATATAATCAGGGCTGATTTCAAAAGATTGCCTTGATTTTATAACCTTTTTACTCGATATTGATTCTTCATTTAAATTTTGTTCTGAATAATCCCATGATATAATCAACCCCTTTTCTTTACCTTCATCGACCTGGATATATATAGGGATATGAATAGGTTGGTTATTAATAGAAAATATTTGTACCGGCTCAATAATACTATCCCATGGATATGCTCGAACTCTATTGATTTCTCTAAGAACCTCTTCTTCTGATTCAATATTTATTCTCATTGCTCTGAGAATTTTTTTCTTTGTCTCAAAAGGGGTTATATGACGGTTGCCGAAAATATCCCAGTAGTCAGGGATGATTCCACAGAGTTCTGCAAGTTCATTTATTAATGCTTCGTATTTCTGCATATAAAATCCCCTGTGTAAAAAGCTATATTAGTTAGGTTTTTAGTAATTTCATAAATTCGTTGCGGGAATGTTTTTCTATATTACTGTGAAGATTTTTACCGTGAGAGTCCATGGTCACAATTGCGGGGAAGTTTTCAATTTCAAGCGCCCACATAGCTTCTGCTATCCCGAATTCTTCAAGCTTCCATACTCCTATAACTTTCTTAACTTTCTTTGCAAGGTAAACAGCTGCACCACCAATAGCATGCAAATAAACGCAATGATTTTCTTTTAAAGCCTTTAATGTTTGTTCACCCATTCCGCCTTTTCCCATTATGCCTTTTAACCCGTATCTTGAGATTACCTCAGGTTCATACATGTCAACTCTGATACTTGTTGTTGGTCCACATGCAACTATTTCATAATTGTTGAATTTCTCTCGTACAACAGGCCCGCAATGATAAAGAACAGAACCCTGAAGATCAAAAGGTATCTTTTTTGGGGGAAGTTTTTCTTTAACAAGAAATTTATGTAGTTTATCCCTTCCTGTAATAATTACTCCTGTTAATAAAACGAAATCACCTGCATGTAGGGAAAGAACATCTTTCTCTTTAAGAGGAAGCATCAGGTGCTTTTTTAAATTAAATTCTTTCATGGCTAAATTTTCAAGATAATTTTTGCTTTTCTGTGTGTCCAGCAAGAGAGTGATACATCTACAAAATATGAAGCAGGATGCCTGTGATTTATACCTATTTTTACAGCAAGAGCTGTTGTTTTACCACCGAACCCCATTGGACCGATGCCAAGCTTGTTTATATCTTTGAGTATGTTTTTTTCCAGATTAGCCAGCACACTATTTTTATTTTTATCCTGCAAGTCCCGCAATAACTGTTCTTTTGAAAGTCTGGTCACCTGATCTTTTGTAGCTCCTATTCCTATGCCTATAAAGTAAGGAGGACAACCTCTTCCCTGAGCTTTATAAATTGCATCAAGAACACATTTCCTCACACCATCAAGGTCTCTTTCAGCCCCGATTTCCTGTATGGGAAGTTTATAAATTTGGCCGATATTTTCACTGCCCGAACCCTTCAGCATAAGCTCAATTATTAGTTTATTACTATTTATCTCATCGAAATAAATAATCGGAAAACCTATCCCTGTGTTATCACCCGAATTTTTATCGGTAAGCACATCAACAGCATTTGCTCTTAATGGAATATTTTTTGTAGCAATTCGTGTAGCTTTTATAATTTCGTTTTTTATATGGGTCTGACTTATGCCAAAAGGGGCTTTTACAAAAAAAATCGGCACTCCTGTATCCTGACATATAGGTTTTTCGAACTCTCTTGCCATTTTTATATTTTCAAGAATAACCTTGAGAGCCTCTTTTGAGTTTGATTTTTCAATATTGGATATTTTCTGTAGTTTATTTTCGATTTCAAAAGGTAGGGATGTTGCGGCCTCTCTGTATAATTCTACCAAAATATCTCTAAGTTTCAGCATGTAATACTATAACATGGAAGTAAATTTTCAGCCAAAAAATATTAACCCAGACTATGCACATATAAAACAAACTAGCAAGCCTACAAGCTGGCAAGCGAAGAGCAGAGAGCCAAAAGAAGCAACAACTGTTCAATGTTAAATCAATCAGGCGAGCCTGCAAGCTAACAATCTGGAAAACGAAAAAAGTAAAATATGAAACGTCAATGCTATAAGCACTTAAAACGTGAAGCGTAACTATGTTAGACAGAATAAAAAAAATTGTGACCGTTTTTTATTACGGAGAACGGATTCAGGCATTGCAATTATTGACAATTCTGTCGTCATTTGACACGATATTTGACAACAGATGTGACAAATAAACAAGTCTTTATATAAAAATATTCATGATCCCTTAGCCTTGAAAAGCGGGCAAGAAAAATTGAAGGGATTTATATTTTGCCTTATAAGGAATTCCTCGATGCACTCTGGGGAGGGGAATATTCAAGATAGTTTCAATTTTGTCCACGAACAAGAATGTTTGTGTGATATATTCTTTTATTTATTTCAGGCAGGCAAATATTAAGTTCTGGTATAATTAAAATACATGTTTGAAGCTATAATACTCGGTATTGTGCAGGGACTTACAGAGTTCCTGCCTGTAAGCAGCACCGCTCATTTAATCCTTCTGCCATGGATATTTAACTGGCATGGAGATGTTGATACACTTACCTTTGATATAGCCCTGCATGGAGGAACATTACTTGCTCTACTTGCATGTTTTTATAAAGACTGGATAGATTTATTTTTAAGAAAGAGAAGGCTTCTAAGTTATATAATAATTGGCTCAATACCAGCTGGAATTGCTGGTCTTTTACTTAATAATTTTGTGGAGCATCACCTTCGCAGTCCTTTATTGATAAGTATTATGCTAATTTTAGTAGGTTTTGTAATGCTTGTTGCAGAGAGAATTTGCAAATATCGCAATCAGGATAGTATTAACATAAGCGATTCAATTTTTATAGGTATTGCCCAGGCTCTTGCAATTATTCCCGGAGTTTCAAGATCCGGTATAACTATATCAGCAGGATTATTTAAAGGATTACAAAGAGATGTAGCTGCACGATTTTCCTTTCTTCTTTCAACACCGATTATTGGTGGCGCTTTGCTTTTACATATAAGAAAAGCCATTACAAACTATGCAGTATATGATTTGCAACTTTTTTTATGGGGATTCATAGCATCTTTTCTAACAGGGTATATCGCTATAAAATTTTTGCTTGCTTTCTTAAAAAAATATCCTCTTAACATTTTCGTTTATTACAGGTTTGCTCTTGCTGTTGTTATAATAGCAGGTATATGGCTCAAAGCTTAAAAAGAATCAAAGAAGAAGTTATTGGTGTTATAGCGATAATGGCAAGCCTGTATTTTTTTCTCATTTTTCTAACCTATTCCTTAAAAGACGATGTTCCTTTTTTCAGAATCACAAAACCTCCTGAACCTGTGCATAATTCTGGCGGAGTGATTGGAGCATATATCTCGGGCTGGCTTATTATTTTTTTAGGCATATCCGCATATCTTATCCCTGTTTTTATCTTAGTTTTTGGAATTAAGCGACTACTTGGAAAAGAAGGTCATAAAATTTATATTTTAGGGAATATTTTACTTATATTCTCAGTTTCTTTTATTTCCTCTTTAATGGCCGACACATTCAACATTCAATTAAGTCTTTTTCCAGATGGTATTGGCGGTTTGACAGGGAAATTAATTTCTTATATGGCAGAAAAGTATTTATCATATGCAGGAGCATATATATTATCTCTTTCTCTAATTCTTGTTTCTTTGATTCTTATCAGTCCTTTATCTGTTACAAACATAGCTTTAATAAGAAAAACTAAAGAAAGAGATTTTGAGAAAAAAGAGCAAGTAACTGAAGATGAGGAAATAATAATTAAAGATATTAAACCTGTTCCTGTTATTAAAGATAATGAGCCTGAATCAATTCCGGCTCATGAAACAATAACAGAAAAACCTGCAAAGGATGGAACTTATAAACTTCCTCCTATTGAATTGCTGAATGTATCTGAATTTATTTCTTCCAAACCAACAAAAGAAGAAATAATGAATGACTCTTCTTTAATCGAAAAAAAGCTTTCCGATTTTGGTGTAGAAGGAAGAGTTGCGACCGTACATCCCGGACCTATAGTTACCATGTATGAATTTGAGCCAGCTCCTGGTGTTAAGATTACAAGAATTGTTTCTCTTTCTGATGACCTTGCTCTTGCTCTCAAAGCACAAAGTGTCAGAATATCGCCAATTCCCGGAAGATCAGTTATTGGAATAGAAGTTCCAAATAAAAAGAGAGAAACTGTCTGTTTGAGAGAAATAATTGCTTCTGAAAATTTTAAGAAAAGTAAATCAAGACTAACTCTCGGTCTCGGTAAAGATATATCCGGAGCACCTGTTGTTGCAGACCTTTTAAAAATGCCTCATCTTCTCGTAGCTGGAGCAACTGGCTCAGGAAAAAGTGTCTCCATCAATTCAATGATTGTCAGCATTTTATATAAAGCAACACCTGATGAGGTAAAAATGCTTCTGGTTGACCCTAAACTACTTGAACTTTCAGCTTATGAAGAAATTCCCCATCTTCTATCACCGGTTATTACAAATCCAAAAGAAGCAGCAGAAGGACTTAAAAAAATGGTTATAGAAATGGAACGTAGATACAGGGTTATCGCTGAAAAAGGTGTAAGAAATATTGAAAGCTTTAATCTACAATGTGAAGAAGGAGAGCGACTTCCTTATATTGTAATCATAATAGATGAACTCGCTGACCTGATGTTTACCGCTCCAAATGATGTGGAGGATTCAATAGCAAGGCTTGCCCAAATGGGAAGAGCATCGGGTATTCATCTTATTCTTGCTACTCAAAGGCCTTCTGTTGATGTAATCACAGGCATAATAAAAGCAAACTTTCCTGCAAGAATTTCTTTTCAGGTCACATCAAAAATTGACTCAAGAACAATACTTGATTCAGGCGGTGCAGAACAATTGCTCGGCAAAGGAGATTTATTGTTAATGCTCCCCGGAACAAAGATTATAAGGATTCATGGAGCGCTCGTAACAGAAGAGGAAATCAGAGGAGTAACTGAATTTATAAAAGTTCAGGGTCATCCTGATTATACACTTTTTAACAGCATTCAGATGCCTCAAGAAAAAGAAGAAGAATTATCATCAGAAAGAGATGAAATGTATTATAAAGCAGTTGAAATTGGCGAGACAACAGGCGAGATTTCAATATCCTCAATTCAAAGAAGACTAAAAATAGGTTACAACAGAGCTGCAAGAATAATGGAACTTCTTGAAGAAGACGGACTTGTAGGACCTCCAAAAGGCGCGGGCAAGCCAAGAGATTTTATAAGGAGAAGATAAAAATTAGTTGAAACTTAGATGACACAGATTGAATTCTTGAAACTGTTTGTACCGTTAGCACCTCTAAAAATTTTTGCTTAAAATCGGCATTATTCTAAATTATTAATATGGAAGAAATCACACGTAAAAATTGGGACAGAACAATAATCAATACACCTCAAGGTGCAGTTGAGGGGATAGCTCCTGTGATTATATCAGCAAGCAGGGCTACTGATATTCCCGCATTTTATTCAGACTGGTTTATGAACAGACTGAAAACCGGTTATGTAAAATGGGTCAACAGGTTCAATGGAAAATCTGTATTTGTCTCCTTTGAAAAAGCAAGAGCGATAGTGTTCTGGACTAAGAATGCTGAACAAATGATAAAGCACCTGC
>DYFC01000068.1 GCA_020725385.1 Nitrospira japonica
AAATATTACTAAGCTACAAAATAAACTTATGGGATTGGTTACATCAAAAAACAATATAAAAAAGAAAGGTAATTTCGTTTATAATTTTAATGAGGCAACAGAGAAACTTTTCGTTTAGATTTTTATGTGAGGCAACAGGATCACCGAATTTGAACATAAAATATTTATAAAACACGGTTAATCAACTCAAAATATGCTAAACTTTTTTATAGGAGTTGCAAATATGGTTATCGAGGATTCTATAATCATTAAATCCAGTATTGAAAAAGTATGGAACACATTTATAGATATTACGTGCTGGGAGGGATGGAATTCTGTTATCAGTAATGTAAAATGCAAAGAAAAATGTCTGATTAACAGCCAAACTATGAAATGCACATTCCGTCCTTTTTATTTTCCCATTAATGTTGATATTTTTATAAATGAAGTTAAAGAGAAAGAAAAAGTTGTATGGACTGCAAATAAAAAAGGACTGAAAGCTTACCATGAATTCTTCTTTAAAAAAAGTGAAGATGGAGTTAAAGTTATAAGCAGGGAAAAATTTACAGGAGTTCTTTCTGCTGGCTCAGGGTTATTTCTTCCTGTAAAAAAAATGAAAAATTTGACAAGAATTTTTTTAAATGACCTAAAGAAAGCTGTGGAAGGAGGTTAAGGCAATGAATATCAGAATCACCATAAAAGATTTAAGCCTCAAAGCAATTTTAAACAATACAAAAACTGCAAAGGCTATTTTTAATTCTTTGCCTATAGAAGCAATCCCCGAAAGATGGGGGGATGAATTTTACTTTGATATACCTGTTGAGATGCCTCTGGATGAAACAGCTACAACAAAGGTAAAAGCCGGTGATATCGGATACTGGCCTCCTGGAAATGCTCTTGCAATATTTTTTGGTCCAACGCCTATCAGTAGTGGAGAAGACCCTGTGCCTGCAAGTGATGTGAATATTGTTGGAAAGGTATTGGATGATGCAACTGTCTTTAAAACAATCAAAGGTACATGTAAGATAAGGATAGATAAAGATTAAATGTTATTTTTTGATGAATTGTAAATATTTAATACTTTGTTAATAATGGCATTAGAAGATATTTCTTCGTAATCGAGTAATTCCTGTGATTTTCCACTTTTAGGCAATTTTCTTACAGCAAGAATATGAACAGCTATATTTATATCACTTAATGTAGAACATACTGCCTCACCAATTCCGCCTTCTGGATAATGGTCCTCGACAGTTATAATTATTTTTGTCCCTTTAATAGCATCAAGAAACGCTGTCTTTTCTATTGGTTTTATAGAGTAAAGGTCTATAACTCTTATTGAAATTCCTTTTGAAATCAGTTTTTCATATGCTTTTAATGCTTCATGAACTGTAATCCCAGCACCAATAACCGATAGAAAATCATTTTCACTATTTCGGAGTATTTTACAGGAACCGGGTGGAAATGATTCAGCATTACTGTAAATAATTGGAGTTTCATTTCTTGTTGTTCTAATATAAACAATGCCTTTATGTGTTGCTGCTTCCCTTACAATTTTTATGGTTGAAATAGCATCTGAAGGATAAAATACAACACTACCCGGGATAGTTCTAAACATGGAAATATCTTCAAGCCCCATTTGTGAGGAGCCATCCTCACCAATTGAAACTCCTGCATGAGAACCACAGAATTTAATGTTTGCTTCAGAATGACGGCTCATTCTTATCTGGTCGAAAGCCCTTGTTAAGAAAGCAGCAAAAGTTGAAACAAAAGGTACTTTTCCGCGTCTGCTGAGACCTAATGCTACTCCTGCCATATTTTGTTCTGTAATGAACATCTCAAAAAATCGGTCAGGATATTTTTCTTTAAAAATTTCAGAAAATGTTGAATTGCTTACTTCGGCATCGAGCACGACCATATTCGGAAAATCTTTAAATATTTCTGCAAGCGCAATTCCGTATGCTTTTCTTGTTGCAATTGGCTTGTCAAAAGAAATAGGTGGCATATTTTTTTCTTTCAATTTATCTAAAAGATATGGATAAGGATTTAGTTTTTCAGGTATAGAAATTTTGCCTTTTATATTTTTATCAATATCTCCAAGTTGAGATAGAATATTTTGAAGTTCCTGTTTGCCCGGTGGTTTGCCATGCCAGCCATTTTTATCCTCAAGCATTGAAATTCCTTTTCCTTTTATTGTTCGGGCGATTATCATAACAGGTTTTTCAATAGATTTAAGAGCTTTTTCATATGCGCGTAGAATATCTTTAAAATTATGGCCATCAATTAAAATGGTTTTCCATCCAAAAGAAGAAATCCTTTTTTCATATGCTTGAAGATCATGTCCGTACATTGTCTCACCGCGTTGTCCGAGACGATTAACATCAATAATTCCAATTAAATTATTCAATTTGTAGTAAGCTGCTATCTGGATTGCTTCCCATTGAGAGCCTTCGGACATCTCGCTATCTCCAAGTAAGACATAAGTCCTGTAAGGAAGTTTGTCTATATATTTGCCATTCAAAGCCATTCCAAGACCTATTGAAAGTCCCTGTCCGAGCGAGCCTGTTGCTGCCTCGGTATATTTAAAAGACATTGTGGGATGTCCTTCAAGAGGGCTACCAAATTTTCTTAGAGTCATTAGTTCTTCTTCAGTTACCTTACCGGCAACAGTCCAGAGGGAATAGAGTAAAGGCGAAGCATGCCCCTTTGAAAAGATTAATCTGTCATTATTTGGATTATCGGGATTATCAGGATCAAATCTAAAAATACCTCCGAATAATAGCCCTGTCATTAAATCGGTTGCAGAAAGTGAAGATGTTGGGTGCCCGGAGCCAGCTTCAATAGTGGATGTAATTATGTAATATCGAATTAGTTTCGCAAGCTTTTCTAAATGTTCAATGTTATCCATAACAATATTATGATAAAACATTTTTTTATTTTATTCATGTATTTTACATGTTGAATTTACTGGTATATTTGAATATTGATTTACTCTGAAGATCTAATTGAAATAATGCAGATATTGCGAGAAGATTTTTTTCGATATGTTAGTGTACGTTTAAAGATGATGTATTTTCGGGTTTACAAATAAGTATATTTCTTATATAATGTTGTTGAATCTTTAAAGTTGTGGCTTCCCCGGAGTCTTTAAAAGTCTCATGGGGTTTTATTATTAATGAAAGGACAGAAGAGGCAAACATGGAGAAGAAAATTTATGTAGGAAATTTGCCGTTTCAGGCAAAAGAAGAGGACATCCGGGAACTATTTTCAAAAAGCGGTGAAGTTGAGTCTGTAAAAATTATTACAGATATCAACACAGGTGCGCCGCGAGGATTCGGTTTTGTAGAAATGGCCACAAAAGAAGATGCCCAAAAAGCTATTCAGGCACTTAATGGTTCTATGTTTATGGATAGAAAACTAACCGTAAATGAAGCCAAACCAAGACCCCCAAGAGAAAGACGGAGTGGTACAGGTGGAGGAGGTAGCAGGCATGGGGGTGGATTCAGCAGGAAAAAAGATACAGGAAAGGGCTGGAGATAAAATATTTTGGAGATAAAGGTACATGGAAATGATCTTGAAAAAGCCCTTAAATTATTAAAAAATAAACTTCAAAAGGAAGGACTTTTCAAAGAAATAAAACAGAGAAGTTACTTTGAAAAACCTTCTATAAAGGAAAAAAGGAAACAAAGGGAAGCAAGGAAGAAAAGGTCAAAGAATTTTAATCAAAGGCAGGCTTAAAATTCATTAACTCAGAATATTCAAGCTGCTAAATGAAGAAGGGTGTTATTTTTAATTAAACTAACTGCCATTTATCAAAGCCTTTTTTTCTTTTTTCAAGGTTTTTATTTTCAAGTTTAACTCTTGTTAAGATAGGGTGAGTTTTAACTGTAATAAATGCCCTTACAAGATTAGCTATTGTTGCTTCTTGAAAAGTAAGTTCTGTTCCATCTTTAAGAACAAGGGTTGTTCTTATATGCGTATGACCTTCTGGTATTTCGACTACAAGTTCACTTATTTCTTCATTACGAATATTCATTTAAATTCTCCTTTTTAACAGGAAATTATTAAAATTAACTATAATATTTTAAATAAGTAAAGAATGATTATAAATTCAATAATTGATAGGTTCCCTTTAGTTTATTGTTTCATAGTTGAATATATTTAATTTTCTCATTAAATTAATAATAACTTTTAACAATTATATTATTATTTAGGGGGAAAAATGGGGAAGAAAACTGATAGGAGAAAATGGCGGCGTGAAATTCTTGAACCGCCTAAGTCAGGGATTATTTATCATGAAGCTAAAGGAAGAATTAAAAAAAATACAAATGAAGAAACTGATACAATTATTGTAAATGTCTTAAATATTAGTAAAAAAGGGGTCATGTTACAATCGCCTTTCAAGTTTAAAATAAATTCTCCACTTGATATGAGGTTATGGCATCCAGCAAGAAAAATTTGGCTCTCTGTTAAAGGTCAAGTAAGATGGGTTAGAGCTGTGACTTCTCTTTCAGGATATTATTTTTCAGGTGTAGCTTTCTCTTCTGAAGATGATAAAGAAAATATCTGTAGTCCAGAAGATGATGCAAGAAGAAAAAAAATGTCACCGGATGACCTGGATTTTCTTCTTCATACAAGTTTTTTTAAATCTATACCTGATGAATCTATATGCCCTTTGTTAAATAGCCTTTCTTATTATTCTGCAAAAGCTGGCGAAAGAATTATAGTGCAAGGCGAGATTGGCGATAAATTTTACATTATTCGTAAAGGTTCATGTATTGTTTCTCTTGAAAAAGAAGGGGTGCAGCACTCTGTGGCGCGTCTTATTGAAGGTGATATAGTTGGAGAAATGGCTGTTCTAACAGGTGAAAGAAGAACTACAAATGTAGATGCTGAAACTGATATAGAACTCTGGGGTATCAGTCGAGCACATTTTGATCTGCTTGCTGCTGATTATCCTGATATAAGGAATTTCCTAACTGAAATTATTACTCAACGTTTCGATACTACAAAGGTTACAGCGGATAAGACTATAGGTAAATATGTTATAAGAGAAATTGCAGGCCATGGGGGATGGAGTATTGTTTACAAGGGTGTGCACAGTATTCTTAATTTTCCTGTAGCTATAAAGATGCTTAAACATAATATGGCAATGGATTCTGATTTCTTGGAGAAATTCAGGAACGAAGCAAAAACGATCGCAAAACTAAACCACAGGAATATTGTAAAAGTGTATGATATAGAAGAACTTTACAGAACAATTTTTATTGTTATGGAATATCTTGATGGTTATACTCTTGAATATAAGCTTGAACGCATGCCAAGATTAAAAAATGATGAAATCCTAAGCATATTTTATCAGATTTGTAAAGGACTTGAATTCGCTCATGAAAACGGTATTATCCATCAGGATATAAAACCGGCGAATATTTTTATAATGCCTGATGGCACTGTAAAAATAGTTGATTTCGGCCTTGCATGTAATCCGGGTAATATAGATTTTAATCTTCCAGGCACAGTATTTTATATGGCTCCAGAGCAGATACAAGGCAACCCTGTTGACGAAAGAACTGATATATATTCTCTTGGAATAATGTTTTATGAGATGCTTACCGGAGAAAGACCTTTCCCTGAAGATAATATCTCTAATTTAATGGATCTGCATCTCGAAGAAGATATTCAAGATCCACGTCATATTGTTAATGATGTGCCTGAAAGTTTAAGCAGGATTGTGATGAGATGTTCGCGTAGGAACCCTGATGAAAGGTATAATAATATAAGTGAATTAATCGCAGAAATTAAACCTTTGATTGAAAATACAGGAATCGAAGATCAAAAGGTTTTAAAAGAAAAAACAAACATGATAGGAATGTATTTATTCTATAAAGATGAACAACAAAACGCCTTAAATAAAATAATGGATAAATTCTATAACGAAATATCCGAGACAGGCATAGATGTTAAAATAGCTTATATTCAAGACATTTAATTATGTATAAAGAATTTTTTGGATTAAAAGAAATGCCTTTTTCGATTGCTCCTGATCCACGTTTTCTTTATCTTAGTGAAAATCATAGAGAAGCTCTTGCTCATTTGCACTACGGCATAAATAGTGAAGGTGGTTTTGTGTTACTCACAGGTGAGGTCGGAACAGGAAAAACCACAGTATGCAGATGCCTTCTTGAACAATTGCCTGAAAATACAGATATCGCATTTATTTATAATCCGAAGCTTACAGTAGATGAATTGCTTGCATCAATTTGTGATGAATTACGTATTCAATATCCTGAAGGCAACAAAAGCATAAAAATTTTTATAGATTCTATTAATTCATATTTGCTTGATAATTTTGCACATGGAAGAAAAACTGTTTTAATCCTTGAGGAAGCACAGAATTTAAGCACAGATGTGCTCGAAGAAATAAGACTGCTTACAAATCTTGAGACAAATCGCCAGAAACTTCTTCAGATTATTATGGTTGGTCAGCCCGAGCTTAGAGATGTACTTTCAAAGCCAGAACTTCGTCAGCTATCTCAAAGGATAACAGCCCGTTATCATATAAATGCTCTATCAGAAAAGGAAGTAGGTTATTATATTGCTTATCGTCTCGAAGCTGCAGGAGCGAATTCGGTTATTTTCCCTGATAATCTAATTAAACTTATATACAAACTTAGTAAAGGAATTCCCAGATTGATTAATCTTATCTGTGATAGGGCAATGCTCGGGGCGTATACAGAAAGTAAAAAAGTAGTTGACAGAAAAATATTAATGAAGGCAGTTCGTGAAATAGCAGGATATAATACAGAAAGAAGTTTTAGAATAAAGATGCCATGGATTGCCGCAGGCATTTTTTTAGTTATGATTTTTACAGTATCAGCAATTCCATATTTTTACAATGACTATAAAATAAAAAATAATGTTAGGAAAACTTTATTACCAGAAACTGCAAAAATTCAGATACAGGAACCATTAAAAATTGAAACAATTGGTATATTGCCATCTGAATTACTTGAAAATTCAAAAGAAAAAGCGTTCGATTCAATGTTAAAGGAGTGGAATGTTCCTGTGGATTCAAAAAATAATGGTAATATTTGTAATTATATAAATAAATATGGTCTAAGATGTCTTAGTGGTTCAGGAGATTTCCAGAGATTATTAAAATTTAATAGACCTGCTGTGATGAAAATGTACCTTGAAAATGGAAAGACATATTATCTATTTCTCAAATCCGTAAAGGACAATATTGCTCTTGTAATTATTGGTGATGTGCTTAAAAGAGTAGAAACAAAAGAACTCATGAAACGTTTTAGCAGTGAATATACTATTTTCTGGAGAACTCCTTATGGATATAATGACATTATTCAGCCAAACTACAAAACACCTGTTACAGCATGGCTTGATTCTAAATTATCTACAATAAATAAAAGAAATCCATATAATAAGAAAGATAATGTTTATGATAGTAAGCTTGTAGCTGAAGTTAAACAATTTCAATCTTCAAGAGGTATACCGGCAGTTGGTATGATCGGTCCCCGAACTATAATTCAGATAAATAACGAGACAGGTAGTGATGAACCAAAAATAATTAAATAAAGAGGTAAAGCATGTCTTATATACTTGATGCTTTAAAAAAATCCGAAAAAGAGAGAATGCGTAAAAGTGCTCCTGATATTTTAAGTGTTCAGGAAACAATATTGCATGAAAAGAAAAAAAGAAATATATGGAAATATTTAATAATTATAGCTCTATTCGCAAATGTATTCATTTTGGGCTACTGGTTATTTTATTCAGGATATAATAAGGATTTTTTAAAGAATAATGATTCGAAAAGTCATAAAACAATTGATATTAATAATCAAAAAGTAGGCCAGCTTGCCGGGGAAAATATTAATGAAGTGAATTCAACAAAGCAAATTGTCTCTAATGATATGCCTTCTCCCACTACAGATAAGAAAATGAATATTATTGATAAGAATATTTCAACCCGAAGCACTGAATCAGAACATAAACCAGAAAATGCCCAATCACAAAGCATGAAATCTAAAAAGAAAGAAAGCAATAAAACATACAATAAAGAAAATTCACCAAATAATGAAAAATCTTTTACTCATAATTTGTTACCATTAAATAAAGAACCTGTCCCGGATGTGAATAAATTATATTCAATAAATGAATTACCTTCATCTGTAAAAGATTCTCTCCCGCCAATTAATATGACTATATTCATGTATTCTGATGACCCGGCTTCAAGAATGGTAAGAATAAACGGACAGACATTAAGAGAAGGCCAGAATATCTCAGAAGGAGTAAGACTTGAAGAAATAAAGGCTGATGGAATTATTGTTAGTTATAAAAATTATAAGATGCATATTGGACAGAAACAATAATAAAAGTCTTTCCCATTTCTTTACATCTCAAAGTTTATAATCGTATAATATTAGGTTATTGCAAACAATTGATAATTTATTAAGATAATAAGCAAATAGCAAATATCTAAAAGCTAAGAGAAAAAAGGTTAAAAATTGATACAATTTTGTTGAGAGGTAAAATTGATTATGAGAATAATTGTATGTATTAAGCAGGTTCCGGATACTGCTGAAGTAAGGATAAATCCGGAAACAGGCACTCTTATTAGAGAAGGTGTGCCAAGCATAATTAATCCACTTGATATGCATGCGATTGAAGCAGGTTTGCAAATTAAAGAAAAAATAGGTGGTAAAGTTACGGTTATTTCCATGGGACCTCCACAAGCAGAATCAGCACTCCGGGAAGCAGTTGCAATGGGAGCAGATGAAGCAGTTCTTATTACTGATAAAACATTTGCAGGTTCTGACACATGGGCAACTTCTTATGCTTTATCTATGGCAATTAAGAAAATAGGTGCTGATATTATAATTTGTGGCAAGCAGGCAATAGATGGAGATACAGCCCAGGTAGGTCCGGAAACAGCAGAATTTCTAAATATCCCTCATATATCATATGTCAGAAAAATCGAAAATATTGAAAAAGACTTGATTAAAGTTCAAAGACTTATGGATGAAGGCTATGATATTGTTGAATCATCACTGCCTGTACTTATAACTGTCATCAAAGAACTGAATGAGCCAAGATTGCCTTCGTTGAAAGGGAAGATGGCAGCGAAAAAAGCTGTTATTCAAAAATGGAGCGCCCAGGATATAGGAGTTTCTGAAAATGATGCAGGAATAAAAGGTTCTCCAACACAGGTAAAAAATGTTTTTACTCCTCAGGCAAGAAATGACAGAAAAATACTTGAAGGCACACCTGAACAACAAGTAGATGCTTTAATTATGGAACTCAGGGGGTTGAAATGTCTGTAAAAGTAAATATCCAAAAATGTAATAGTTGTGAAGAATGTATCAAATCCTGTCCTTTTGATGCTATTGAAATGAAAGAAGGTAAAGCTTTTATAAATGAATACTGTCAGCTTTGTATGACATGTATTAATGTCTGCCCTGAAGGTGCAATTTATGAAGAAACAGAAGGCACTCAGACTAACGAACAAAGACCATTGGATTATAAAGGTGTATGGGTATTTGCCGAACATAGAGAAGGAAAGGTTGCACATGTTGCTTATGAATTGCTTGGTATTGGAAGGACACTCGCAGATGATTTAAATGTAGAACTTTGCGCTGTTCTTCTTGGTGCATCAGAAAATGAGGCTCAGGAATTAATAAAATGGGGAGCTGAAAAAGTATATCATGCAAAAGATAATATTTTTAATACATTTAATGATGAACCTTATTCGAAGATTCTTACAAGGCTTATTGCTAAAAATAAACCAGAAATTATCCTTTGCGGAGCAACTCCCTTAGGTCGTTCATTTATTCCGCGTGTAGCAGCTCGTCTTAGAACAGGATTAACAGCAGATTGTACCTCTTTAAAAATAGATAAGGAAACACGTAATTTATTGCAAATCAGGCCTGCTTTTGGTGGAAATATAATGGCAACGATTGTCTGTCCTAACAAAAGACCTCAAATGGCTACAGTTAGACCAAGAGTTATGAAACCCGGAGTGTATAATCCTGACAGAAAAGGTGAAATTATTGATGTACCTTCTGATAATTTGTCCTCGCGTACCAAAGTAATTGAAACTGTTAAGGAAGGAACAGGATGCTTTGTGAATCTTCAAGAAGCTGAAATTATTGTCTCAGGTGGAAGAGGGCTTGGAGATGCAAAAGGATTTAAACTTATTCAGGAACTTGCCGAAGTACTTGGTGGAGCTGTTGGTTCATCACGGGCTGCTGTTGATGCAGGCTGGATACCTTACAGACATCAGGTTGGTCAGACAGGAAAGACCGTATGTCCTAAAATTTACATAGCATGTGGAATATCAGGTGCAGTGCAACATCTCGTTGGAATGCAATCTTCAGATATAATAATAGCTATTAACAAGAATCCTGATGCTCCAATATTCAATGTAGCAACATATGGTATTGTTGGCGATCTTTATGAAATCATACCTTTACTCATAAAAAAGATAAAAGAAAATAAGGGAATGTAGATGAAATTAGCTTTTGTATTTCCCGGCCAGGGCTCACAGTATGTTGGAATGGGAAAAGAGATCTATGAAAATTTTGATTTTGCAAAGGAAATTTTTAAAGATGCTACAGAAGTGCTTGGATACGATGTTTCAAATCTTTGTTTTAACGGTCCTGTAGAAGAACTAAATAAAACTTTCAAGACTCAACCTTGCATCCTCACAGTAAGTATAGCTATCCTAAAAGTAATTGAAGAAAAAGGAATCAGACCATCTGTTGTTGCAGGACATAGTCTTGGTGAATATTCTGCTCTTGTAGCTGCTGGCGTTATGTCATTTAAAGAAGCTGTTAGACTTACAGAAAAAAGAGGGCAGCTAATGCAGGAAGCTGTGCCTGAAGGTAAAGGATTAATGGCAGCGATACTTGGACTTGAAAGAGTAAAAGTTGGAGAGATATGTGCATCTCTAAAATCAGGGTATGCTGCTCCAGCAAACTATAATTGCCCTGGTCAGATAGTTATAGCAGGCGAAAAAATTGCAGTTGAAGAAGCTATTGAATTATGTAAAAATGCCGGTGCAAAACGTGCTGTGGCGCTTTCAGTAAGCGTCCCTTCACATTGTAAATTAATGGAGAAGGCGTCAAAAAAGCTCGGTGAATTACTTAATAAAATAGAATTTAAAGACCCTATTATACCAATTGTAAATAACGCTGATGCCAGATTCCTTTATAAAGCAGAAGAAATCAAATCTTCACTTATCTGCCAGCTTAATAATCCTTTACTTTGGGAAGATTCAATAAAAGCTATTGAAAATTCTGGTATAAATATGTTTATAGAAGTAGGTCCCAGCAAGGTGCTCTCAGGATTAATTAAACGCATATCTCCAGAATTAAAAATTCTGAATGTCGAAGATACAAAAACATTAAACAGCGTTCTTCCCTTATTATAGAATCAATAAAATAATGCGGTAATAATAGAAAAATTAAATTTAAGAGGACGAAATTAATATTTCGCCCTCTTAATAAATCAGTTTAACCCGAAAAATGCAGTTAAAAAAGGCAGACCTGTAGAAGCAAGCCTATCAAGGAGATTCAATATATAATTGAAGTGATAGCCAATATTTATGCTGTTTTTAAATCACCTCCTCTCTGAAATATCTTATCTTCATCCAA
>DYFC01000069.1 GCA_020725385.1 Nitrospira japonica
CAAAAGAGAACAGAGCAAAGGGTTGAAGAGCTTGCAGAGGCCCAGAAGAAGACCGAGCAGAGGCTTGATTCCCTTACTGTTAAGGTTGAAGAGCTCGCAGAGGCTCAAAAGAGAACAGAGCAAAGGGTTGAAGAACTTGCTGAAGCTCAGAAGAAGACAGAACAAAGGCTTGATTCCCTCACTGTTAAGGTTGAAGAGCTCGCCGAGGCTCAAAAGAAGACAGAAGCAGAGGTTGCAAAACTTGCTAAAGGGTTGCATGAAACAAGAGGTGAACTTGGCGGTCTATCAAGAAGCATGAGCTATGCTTTTGAAAATGAAGCTTTCAGAAAACTCCCTGATTTTCTCAAGCAAAATTATGGTATCGAGATAAAACAAAGATTAATCAGGGAAGATATAGGCGGAAAAGAAATAAATATATTTGGAATAGCAGGAAAAAACGGTAAAGAAGTCCTTGTTGTTGGTGAATCCAAGTTAAGACTCGATGAAAGAAAAGATAAAAAAATAAAAGATGTGTTTGAGGAACTTGAGAATAAAGTCAGAGCAGTAAAACAGGAATATGGATCCAAAGAGGTCGTAAAAATTCTTATAACGCATTATGCCACAAAAGGTTTTCTGAATAGAGCAAAAGAGGAAGGAATAATAGTTATCCAGAGTTTTGAATGGTAAAATCATGTCACCCCGAATGATATAGACTTTCCTTATTTTCCCCTCTATCAAGAGGGGACCGAGGGGTGTGTTTCACTTTCCGTTTATCTATGATTTGCTAAGTTTCCAAAAACGTTCCTTTTCTGCATTTTTCGGGGTAAATATTCTGACATAGGGAATTAATTACCCATATGAGGATTAAAGATAGAAAATAGTTTATTTATTATTCAAAGGCTTAGCATTATTATATTGTTGGCACAAAATATGCTTGTATATATTAATAAGCAAATGCAAAAGAAAGGAGGTGTAATTAGATGGAACAGTCAGACCTTGACACAATAAGCGAGATAGTCGCAAGGTATGGCTATATTGAATGGACTCTGATAGGGTTTACTCCTGCAAGGGATTACAATATCTACTCATATTTTACAGACCCATCGATTCTTCCGGTGTTTAAGTATGTTTTGGTTTCAATACTTAAGACTCTGGAAGAATATCTCGAGAAAACACAACCTTCATATGAAAGCGCCCTACAGACCGCAGGCTCATGTTAAACAGTATGTTTGAACTATTATCAAACATAATTGCTCTTGTGATGAACCCAATAACACTGCTGCTCTTTATCATATTATTGAAGTACTTACGCAAAGAAAGGAAAAAGGGCAGCAATGAACTTTGGGTGAGACATCAGGGGAGAGGCGTTTAATTTTTCTTGTGTCTTAATAATGACATTCCCAATATTGCGGTAATAAACATAATAATACTTATGCCCTGTGATACAGAAATGCCTGATATAATGAAACCTCTCGCTAAATCACCCCTGAAAATCTCAACTATAAACCTTAAGACTGAATATATAAGTACATAAGATAAAAAAATCTGGCCATTATAAGTTTTTCTCTTTTGAAGCAGGATAAGAATAAAAAAGTTAATAAATTCACCTGCGGATTCATATAGTTGCGTGGGATGCAATCTAACATTAAGAGGTGCAAGGCACTCGGGATTTGTAAAAATTACTCCCCATGGCAATGTTTCTGCTGTTTTTCCGAAACAACAACCTGCAAAAAAACAGCCGATTCTTCCGAATGCATGTCCTATTGCGATTGAAGGAGCAAAAATGTCAGCTATTTGCCAGAGCTTCAAATTATTTTTTTTCACATATAAAAGGACAACAGGCACGGCAAAAATTACTCCGCCGTAAAAAACAAGTCCGCCTTCCCAGATTTTGAATATCGCAAGAGGGTTTGATATGTAATATGAAAGATTTATGAATATAAAAAGAAGTCTCGAACCAATAATAGCTGCAATAAGTATATAAAAGCTTAAGTCAGTAATGATATTTGATTCAATGTCCTCTTTTTTGGCCTGACGGATGGCAAAATAAAGAGCAAAAAGAAATCCAATGGCTATCATAACACCATATGTATGAATAGTAATCGGACCTATTCTTATTAAAACCGGATACATTTTTTATAATCTTTAAGTTTTTTTAAAAATTGATTTAATAATTATAATTCCAATGCCAATTGTAAGAGCCGAATCAGCAACATTAAATGCAGGCCAGTGAAATGAGCCTATTGAAAAATCAATGAAATCAACTACTTTTCCATTGATAAGCCTGTCAATCAAATTTCCTATAGCTCCTCCGAGTATCAAAGAAAGCCCTGTTAGGCTATATACATTTCTTATTATGAGACTAATCACAAAAATTATTGCTACAAAAGATATTATTATAAAAAAACTGCTGCTAAAATCCCTGAACATCCCGAAAGCAGCGCCTGTATTTCTGATGTTTATTATATGAAGAAAAGGCAGAATTTCTATAGAATCAAAAGGCGACATGGATTTTGAGATAAGATATTTAGTTGCCTGATCTATAATTACAATAATAGAGACTATAAGAGGAACAAAAAGACTTTTCTTCATTACTTAGAAATAACCCTGTAGCATCTTTCACAGACTTCAGGCTCATCCGAAAATTTTCCAACAGTCTCGCTCCAATTCCAGCATCTCTGACACTTTTCTCCTGAAGCATGTTCAATCTTTATATTAAGTCCGTCGATTGTTTTACTGCTATAAGAATCTTCCGGTATTATGTCAACTATTTTTACTTCAGATACAATGAAGAAAGCAGGAAGGAAATCAAGGTTCTCTGAAACAAGTTTGCGATAATCTTCCGGAAGATGTAAGATTATACAGGCTTCGAGTGAATTGCCTATGAATTTTTCAGCTCTTTTGATTTCAAGGGATTTATTCACTTCATCTCTTAAGATAAATAGTTTGTTCCATTTTTCTTCGAGTTTTGAATCAAAATACTTCTCATTAAATGAAGGAAAGTCTTCAAGAAATACAGATTCGGCCATTTCAATATGGTTAAGTGCAATCTTTTTCATAGACTGCCATACTTCTTCTGCTGTGAATGAAAGAATAGGTGCCATAAGACGTGTCATGGAAGAAAGTATCTGTACAAGTACCCATTGTGATGCTCTTCTTTCAACTGAGTCTGCTTTAAATGTATATAATCTATCTTTAAGAATATCGAGATAGAATGAACTCATATCAACAATACAGAAATTATGAATGCTGTGATAAACTTCATGAAAGTCAAAGTTTTCATATGAATCAGATATATCCTTAATAAAACTCTGAAGCCTGCTCATTGCCCATCTGTCAATTTCAAGCAGGTTACTACTGTAATCCTTCCAGTCAAAATCATAAATATTTCCAAGAAGAAATCTGCAAGTATTCCTGATTTTACGATACGCCTCTGTGAGCCTATCCAGTATTTCTTTTGATATTCTCACATCATCTTTATAATCCTCTGCAGAAACCCATAACCTGAGTATCTCAGCGCCATTTGCTTTTATGACTTCCTGGGGAGCAACTACATTGCCCATTGATTTAGACATCTTTTTACCCTGTCCATCAACTGTAAAACCATGCGTGAGAACAGTCCTGTATGGTGATACTCCTCTTGTACCTACGGAGGCGAGAAGGGAACTCTGAAACCATCCTCTATGCTGGTCACTGCCTTCAAGATAAAGGTCAGCAGGCCATGAAAGTCTTTCATCTTTCTCAAGGACAGCAGCATGGCTTACACCGGAATCAAACCAGACATCAAGTATATCCATTTCTTTTGAAAAGGTTTTATTACCGCATTTTTTACAAACAAAACCATCGGGCAAAAAATCTTCAGCTTCTTTCATGAACCATATGTCAGCGCTATGCTGTTCAACTTGTTTAACAATATTCGAAAGCACACTGGAATCAGTAACAAATTCATCGCATTCTTTACATTTTAGAATTGTTATTGGAACTCCCCATGCTCTTTGCCTTGAAAGACACCAATCAGGCCTGTTGGTCACCATACCGTATATCCTATCTCTTCCCCATTTTGGAATCCAGTTTGTCTTATCAATTTCTGAAAGTGCTTTTTCGCGGAGATTATTCTTTTGCATTGAGATAAACCATTGTGAAGTAGCGCGGAAAATTACCGGTTTCTTACATCTCCAGCAATGAGGATATGAGTGTCTTATCTTCTCCTGAAGAACAAGAGCATTTTTATCCTTGAGAATATTTAAAATCTCTTCATTAGCTTTAAAAACAAATTTCCCCTGTAAAACAGAATCCTTTTCTTCACCTGTAAATTTGAATTTTCCGTAATCATCAACAGGAGCATAAATATCAAGCCCGTATTTTAATCCAACTTCATAGTCATCTTCACCATGTCCCGGAGCTATATGTACGATTCCTGTTCCTTCTTCTGTTGAAACAAAATCTCCAAGCACAACTTTAGATTTTCTCGAAATAAAAGGATGAATTGCTTCAATTCCCTGAAATTCTTTGCCTGTGGCTTTAAATAAGACATTACCATTAAATCCAATTTTTTCCTTTAATGCTTGATGCCTTGCTTCGGCTATTATGAAAACACTATCATCAACTTTGATGGCAGAGTATTCAATCTCCGGATGAAAGGCAAGAGCCAGATTCGCAGGCAAAGTCCATGGAGTTGTTGTCCATATCAAAATGAACACTTTTTGATCTTTTAACTGAGGAAGGAATTTTTCCAGGCTTGACTCATCTACAAAAAATTTGACAAAAATAGATGGAGACTCTTTTTCATTATATTCGACTTCTGCTTCTGCAAGAGCAGTAACACATGAAGGGCACCAGTGAACCGGTTTTTTACCTTTATATACAGAGCCTGCTTCAACAAATTTACAGAATTCCCTTACTATTGTTGCTTCATATCCAAAAGACATTGTTAAATATGGATTTGACCAGTCTCCGAATACGCCGAGTCTTTTAAATTCATCTCTCTGGATATTTACAAATTCTGAAGCGTATTTTTTGCAGAAGTCCCTTTTTTCAAGTATTGTTAGCTTATCTTTTTTGTCCCCGAGATTTTTATCAACCTGTAACTCAATTGGTAATCCATGACAATCCCATCCAGGAACAAAAGGAGAATAAAAGCCTTTCATTGATTTAAATTTTACTATTATATCTTTAAGAATTTTATTTAAAGCATGTCCGATATGTATGTGTCCATTAGCATAAGGAGGACCGTCATGAAGGATATAATGAGTGCTGTTTTTCCTTTTTTCCTGAATCTTTTCATAAATTTTGTTTTCTTCCCAGAACTTTATCATTAAGGGTTCTTTCTGGGCAAGGTTTGCTTTCATCGGAAAATCAGTGTTCGGAAGATTTAAAGTTTCTTTAAAATCTTTTTTCATGGTATTATTTTTCTTCAGCTTTTTCCTTTTTCTGGGCTTCACGTTCTGCTATTATCTTCTGGGCAAGATGACTTGGTAATTCTTCATATGTTGCAAATTCCATTGAATAAAGTCCTCTTCCTGAAGTCAAACTGTGAAGCTGGTTTGCATATGTTAACATTTCAGCCATTGGAACCATAGCTGTTATTTTCTGGTTTCCACCTGCCTGGGGCTCAACACCCTGCACCCTTCCTCTTTTTGAGTTCAAATCGCCTATTACAGCGCCGAGAGTATCATCTGGTGTAATTACCTCGACTTTCATAACAGGTTCAAGAAGGATGGGCTTTGCATCAAGTATAGCTTTTCTTAAAGCCATAGAACCAGCTATCTTGAATGCCATTTCAGAAGAATCAACAGTATGATATGAGCCATCATATAAAATAACCTTTATATCAACAATAGGATAACCTGCTATAACGCCTTCCTTCATTGTTTCGATTACTCCTTTTTCAACAGCAGGTCTGTACTGTTGGGGTATAACACCACCAACAATCCTATCTTCAAAAGCATATCCTCCGCCTCTTGGCAAAGGCTCTATTGCAAGATAACAATCACCATACTGTCCGCGTCCACCTGATTGTTTTTTATACTTGCCCTGAGCTTTTGATGCAACTTTAATAGTTTCCCTATAAGGTACTTTCGGAGTTTGCATTACAACCTCAACTCCAAATTTGCGTTTTAATCTTTCGAGAGTTACCTCAAGATGAACCTGTCCCATACCTGAAAGCAACATCTCTTTTGTTTCTTCATCCCTCTGAAATCTAAGCGTTGGATCTTCCTCAAGAATTCTGTGAAGACCTGTGCTGACTTTTTCTTCGTCTCCTTTGCTTTTTGGAGAAATTGCATAAGCAATTATTGGATCTGCAAATGGAACTTTATCGTAAACAATAGGATTTGATTCATCGCACAATGTATTACCTGTAAAAGTTTCCTTTAATTTTGCTACAACTCCTATTTCTCCGGGACCGAGAACCTGAGCAGGAATCTGTTTTTTACCGAGAAGATGAAAAACCTGTCCAACCCTTTCCTTTGCTCCAGTTGTAGAATTAAGAACATTAGAATCAGCTTTTAATGAACCAGAATAAACCCTGAAAATAGATAACCTACCTGCAAAAGGATCTGCTATTGTTTTGAAGACATAGGCTGAGAAAGGCTCTGATGAAGAAGGCTTTCTTTGGATTTCGCTACCATCTTTTGGATTTTTGCCTTTGATTGGTGATATTCTTGCCATTTCAATAGGTGACGGAAGGCATAAAGCTACGATATCGAGTAATAGTTGAATTCCAATATTTTTTGTAGCAGAACCACAGATTATAGGCACAAACCTCTTTGTTAAAGAACCTTCTCTTATACCTTTAATAATTTCTTCATCAGTTAAATTGCCGCCTTCAAGGTATCTTTCAAGAAGCGTATCATCTGCTTCAGCTATTTTTTCGACAAGCTTCTTTCTGTACTCTTCAACTTCTGATTGAAATTCAGATGGAATTTCTATTTCTTCAGGTTTATTTGAAGCAAATTTATACGCTTTCATCTTAATAAGGTCAACTATTCCAGAAAAACTTTCACCTGCTCCAATTGGTATTTGCAATGCCAGCGCATCAATGCCAAAAGCTTTCTCAACATCTCCAATTGCGCGTGAGAAGTTAGCCATATCTTTGTCCATTTTATTAACAAAAACAATTCTCGGGAGTTCATATTCTGAAGCATATTTCCATATTTTTTGAGTTTCAGCCTTAACTCCTGATATTGCACTTACAATAACTATTGCGCCATCAACTGCTCTGAGACAGCCGCGTGTATCTTCAAGAAAATTTATAAAACCCGGGGTATCAATAAGGTTAATTCTGCAATTGTTCCAATTGCAAAAAGCAAGTGAAGAAGTTATTGTAATCTTACGTTCTATTTCTTCAGGCTCGTAGTCTGTTGTAGTAGTTCCATCCAATACACTGCCAAGTCTGTCAATTGAGCCTGCATCGAATAGCATTGCTTCAATCAGAGATGTTTTACCTGCTCCTCCATGTGCTATTACAGCCACATTACGAATTTTATCTACTTCTATGTTTGCCATAAAACCCCCTTATTATTTATTAAATTATAGAAATTTAAATTTTTATCCGGTTTTCTTACTTTTATATTTACGTATTTCATTGTTCTACAAGCAATTTAAAAGTTCGTGTATACTCATAACCTGTCATACCATGACTTATTCGTGGTATCCAGATAAAATATTACTGGATTCACTGATTGAATCATGGAATGACAATTATTAAATTGTTATTAACTCTTTATATCTTAACCAATTTAATAAATTATGTTTTATTGAATTGGTTACTCAATAATCTCTTTAATTACTGGTTTTATATTACCACTGATTTTCAAACTACAGAGTTTAATAAATAGTACAGAAATAAAGCAAGCTATGAAACCAGATATAGCTGAGATAAAATCCGGATTGTATCGTCCTAAAAAACTGCTAAACACTTCTTTGCCTGCAATTGCGCCTACAAGTAATGCTATAGCTGGAATTCCATAAGCGATTATAGAACCTTTCAGGTATAAATTGGATTTAAAAATCACTATAACCTTTTGTCCCGGTAATGCATTAATAGGATTTAAAGCTTTAATTTCCATTGTCTGCTGTCTTGGTTTACACATTTTCATAGTGCACCCTTCACATGCATTTTTCTTAGGTAATATCACGGTAGCTGTATTGCCATTTATAAATTTTACAGTTCCAATTTCTTCCACAATTTTAAATTTTAACATATCATAACGCCAAAATTCTCACTCATTTTAACCAATTGACAAAACAATGCCTGTTTCTTTACTTTAAATTATAAACCCGAAAAATGCATTTGAAGTAATGCAGATGTTGCGAAAAAATTTATTTTTCGATACCTTAGTGTACGTTTAAAGA
>DYFC01000070.1 GCA_020725385.1 Nitrospira japonica
GGTATTGGAACAACATTCAAGATATATCTTCCATTGACTAAAGAAGAAGAGCATTATGCAGGCTCAGAGGTAATGCAGAAGATAGAGGGCGGGACAGAGACGATACTATTTGCAGAAGATTCTCCGGATGTGAGGGAATCGACGGTGCATTTGCTTGAGGAATTTGGATACAAAGTGATAGAGGCATATGATGGAGAAGAGGCTATAGAGAAATTCAAATTATATAAAGACAAGATACAACTTGTGATACTTGATTTAGTGATGCCAAAGAAAAATGGGATAGAAGTATATGAGGAGATAAAGAAGATAGTTCCTGAGGTGAAAGTAATTTTCACGAGCGGATATTCAGAAGATGTTATTAGCAAGGGGACAATTTTAAAAGAAGGTTATGAAATAATCCAGAAACCCGTTTCTCCAGCACAATTACTGGAAAAAATAAGAGAAATATTAAAGAAGTAGTGGACATTCCTTATAAAAGATGGTATGAAGCAATTTTCAGAAGAAGATCCCGCAGATTATATAATGGTTTTCCTTTAGAGAGAGAAGCTTTCGAAAAATTAACCATGGTCTGCAACCATTTTCAGCCTTTCAATTCTGCCAGGGCAGTTTTAATAGAAGATGCTAAAAGTGTATTCAAAGGCATTATTGGCGCTTATGGAAAGATCAGGGGAGCGCCTTGTTTTATTTCTTTTATTGGAGATATGAGAGATAAATATGTTCAGGAGAAAGCTGGCTATACAGGTGAAGGTATTATTCTTGAAGCAACTTCGCTGGGTCTTGGAACATGCTGGGTTGGAAAATCCTTTGACCCTAAGATTGCAGCTTCTTTTATTGAATTAAAAGAACATGAGAAGATTATCGCTGTAGCTTCCGTTGGATATGCTTCTTCAGAAGAATCTTTTGAAGAAAGACTTTTAACAGGATTTGGTAAAACCCATCACAGGAAACCTCTTGAAAAATTAGTTAAAGGAATCAAAGAAAGTGAGTTTGGCGAATGGATAAAGGAAGCCCTTCTTTCAGCACAGCTTGCCCCTTCAGCAGTTAACAGACAACCATGGCGTTTCTTTATAGAAAAAAATAGTATAACAATCTCGGTAGATAATTTAAATGATAGCTACGGTATTTCAAAAAGACTTGATTGCGGAATTGCAATGTTGCACATTGAAGTTACAGCACTATATTTTGGCGTAAAAGGCAGATGGGATTTTCTTGAGCTGCCAAATGTGGCAAGATTTAATTTTTAGGGGATTTAAAATATTCTTGACTGTTTCAAAAGAAAATTTTAAACAAATCTTCTTTCAAACTCCAAAAACAAATTAATTCTATCGATTTTCTTGACAGAGTGTGAATACATAATCTGTGTTTCACCGGAGTAAAAATATTGCATCAATACCAATGCAGCAGAGCCTTCTTTTGTCTCAAGAAGCATGCTCTCATTCAATGAAAGATAAGTAATATCAATATTATTTTTAACCTTTGTTATTTTTATACCATGCTTCTTTTCGATAATATCAAAGAGAGGTTCTGAATCTATTCTCTCCTCGATTAGCATGGGACAGATATGATATGGAATGTAAGTTTCATTTATTAATATTGGATTATTGTCAATGAAATAGAGACGTTTTATATAAATAACATGTTTATCCGGAGAAATATCGAGTTTTATATCAAGATCTTCTACAGGCATCATAACAGTCTGGGCAAGAATTTTTGTGTGAACAGGAAAATTTGTATCCAGCAGCATCTCTTTTAGAGTTGTTTGCATGGTTAAACCTTCAGACAGAGTGTTTCTGTAGATAAAAGTGCCTTTGCCTTGCTGTCTCATTAAATATCCCTGCCTGACAAGCTCAAGCACAGCATTTCTTACAGTTGCTTTGCTGACATTATACATTCTGCAAAGCTCTTCTTCTGTAGGAATCTGAGAACCTAATGCCCATTCACCACTTTCAATTTTGCTCTTAATTATATCAAGCAACTGACGGTATAATTTCTGGTGGTTTCCTCTGTCAATAACTATCATAAAATAAAACCTTACAATATAAATTTCGTAGTATTTAATAATAATATTATTACAATAAAGCTTTTTGTTTGACAAGAGAATTTTTATACGGATACAACCTATTCTGTTATTAAATAAAAAATAAGGATGTATACTAAATAATAATATTATTTAATTGTATAAATAAACAGTCAAATGATATATTTAAATAATGAATTATTTTTCAATTTAAGTATAAATTATTATTCTGGAAAATGAAAAAATTTAATCTTTCAAATTTTAAAGAATGGTTTATTTCTCACGATTTATTCGGACTTTTAGGTTCAGACCGTTATAAAAGCCTTAAAAGAAGGATTGTTATTCTTGAGGTTGCTTTATCTATACTTCCACTTTTGATAGTTGTTACAATCAGCTATTTCTGGTTTCAGCAAATTCTTAAAGATGATTACAGGAATCAACTAAAGTGGGATATCGAAAATACCGGACAATCTATTGAGACATTTCTTAATGAAAGATTGTCATTTCTAAGATTTCTTACGTTGTCTTATAAATATGATGAGCTCTCTGATTATAAAAAACTTTCAAATGTATTTTACGCATTCAAAAGAGAATTCCCGGGCATAGTTGATATTGGAATAATTGATGATAATGGTATTCAGATAGCATATGCAGGTCCATATAAATTAACAGGGGTAGATTATTCTAATCAGAACTGGTTTAATGAAGTTGTAATTCGTTCTTCGAACATAAGCGATGTTTATATGGGATATAGAAAAATACCTCACTTTTCAATAGCAGTCAAAAAGGACTTACCTGAAAAAGAAGGTTTCTGGATTATAAGAGCTACGATTGATATGGAAACGTTAAAAAAATATGTCTATGCTTTAAACATCGGAGAAAAAGATGATTCTTTCATAATTAATAAGGATGGAATTCTACAAACAGATACTCGCTTTCACGGCAAGGCATTAAATAAATATATAGAGACACCGATACCCTCAAATGAACAAACATTGGTAAAAGAATGTGATATTAAAGTTCACGGACATCAAATATGTGGTTATTCTCCAATCAAAAATACTGATTGGTTTCTTATTACTGTTATACGTTCGACTCCGTATGCAAGAATACCCGGAATTTTCAGAAATGAATTATTTTTTATCATAATTTTTAGTATCTTACTGAATACTTTTATTACTACAGTCATAGCACAGGCAATAGTGAACAAGATAAAACAGACTGACATGGAACGGGAGGAAGCTATTGCTTCCTGCGAACATGCCGGGAAGATGGCTTCAATTGGCAGGCTCGCATCAGGCGTTGCGCATGAAATAAATAATCCTCTGGCGATAATCAATGAAAAAGCAGGATTAATGAAAGATATTCTCGAATCTTCCGATGACCTTCAAAAGAATAAGTATAAATTTCTTTCTTTATTAAATGGAATATTCGATAGTATTACACGGGCACGCACGATAACGCACCGGCTTCTTGGATTTTCACGAAGGATGGATCTGTCCCATGATCTTTTTGACTTGAATGAAGCTATTAAAGAGGTAGTAAGTTTTATTGACAAGGAGATTCAGTTTAGAAATATTAATCTTGTCTTAAATCTAAGTCCGGAATTACCAAGAATTGAAACTGATAAAGGACAGTTGCAGCAAGTAATTTTAAATATAATAAATAACGCTATAGATGCAGTGGAAGAAGACGGACGGATTGAAGTAATTACAGAAATGAGAGATAATAATAAAATTAGAATAATAATATCAGACAACGGGATAGGTATTCCAAAAGATAAAATAAAACATATATTTGAACCATTTTATACTACAAAAGAGAAAGGAAAAGGAACCGGTCTCGGGCTTTCTATATCCTATGGAATTATCCAGAAACTCGGGGGTAATATATCCGTGGAAAGTGAAGTAGGTAAAGGTACAACTTTTAGTATCGATATGCCGTTAAAGTACGAGGCTATTTGAGGAGGCTATGAATGTCACAGATAAAAGTTCTTCTTGTTGATGATGAAATTGAGTTTGTTTCAGCTCTGGCTGAACGTCTGCAGATGAGAAATTACATTGTTAATACAGCTTCAAATGGACTTGAAGCAATGGCATTATTTCATAAAAGCCCTCCTGATGTTGTAATACTCGACCTTAGGATCCCCGGTATGAACGGGATAGAAATACTCAAAAGCATTAAAACATTTGATCCATCTATTGAGGTAATTATACTGACCGGACATGGTGATATAGAAAGTGTTGAACAAGGAATGAAAAGCGGAGCATTTGAATATATAATGAAACCAATTGATATAGGTGAATTAACCGCAAAGATTGATAGTGCTATGGAGAAACGGAGAAAAAGTTTAACTTAAAGGAAAATGATGAACCTGAATTTTGAAGAATTACTACGCCAGCTTCAGATGAGATTCATCGGAAAGATTATCGCAAGTTTTACTCATGAAATTAAGAACCATCTGGCAATAATAAAAGAATCTGCTGGTTTAATGGATGATATGTTAAGAATAGGAAAGTCTTCTGTAAATACTAATCAATATCTTGATATTCTAAACTCAATTGTTGAACAGGTTGATAGAAGCATCGATTTGTTCAAGTTCTTGAACAGATTTGCTCATAGAATGGATAATCAATTTTGCAATTTTCAGGTTAATGAAAGTCTTGAAGAATTAATAGCATTAATGACACGTCTTGCCAATCAGAAAAAAATTATCTTTGAAAAATCTCTTGAACCAGAACTTCCCGAGCTTTATAATAATCCGTCTTTATTACAGTTAGTCATTTTTAGTTTCCTTGAAAAATTTATTCAACAGCTTGCCAGTGGAAGCAGTATTATTGTTGTAACCGGAAAAACAGATAATTGTGTTAAAATAAGTCTTTCCTTCAAAGGAGAAATTATAAAATCCGAACCATTAAATGATTCATCAGAAATTATAAACGCCATTGTTAAAGAAAAAATGAAAGGAGAAATTGAAGATAAAGCTGATGCTGTAATGATAACAATTTCTTCTGTTTCAAAGTAATCTAATGGAAGTTAATGGATGAAAACTGGTGAAATAAAATTACTCATTGTAGATGATGAAGTTGCATTTGCCAATACACTTACACAGCGTCTTAAAATCAGGAATATCGAAGCTACTCCTGTATATGATGGAGAGCAGGCTCTTTCAAAACTAAAGGAATCAGTTTTTGATGTGGTTTTGCTTGACTTAAAGATGCCCGGTATGCACGGGCTTGATGTGCTAAGGCAAATAAAAAAAATATATCCGGAAATTCAGGTTATAATTCTTACAGCTCATGGAACCGATAAAGATGAAGAGGAAGCAAGATTATTTGGAAGTTTTGATTTTTTAAAAAAACCTGCTGATATTGATAATCTTGAGCAGAAAATAAGGAAGGCTTACAGAGAAAAAAAGAATATTGAAAGAATTAATGGGGAATAGATAAAAATTAGTAACTAATCAATAAAAAGGAGGATATTCTATGGCAGAAGAACTTAATGCTAATGTTTTGCTGGTGGATGACGAAGAACAGTTCTTAAAAGTATTTTCTCAGAGGCTTGAAGGTAGAGGGTTAAAAGTTGATACATCAACGAGCGGAGAGGAGGCTATCAATAAAGTTAAAGGCAAAGAATTTGACGCTATAGTTCTCGACCTTGCTATGCCGGGCATGAGCGGTATAGAAACTCTTAAGAAAATCAAAGCTGAAAATCCTGATTTACAGATTATAATGCTGACAGGACATGGTTCAATTGATAAAGGAGTAGAAGCTATTAAAGCCGGCGCTATTGACTTCATGGAAAAACCTGCTGACCTTAATAAGATTATGGAAAAGATTGCAGAGGCTAAACATAAAAGATTTGTAATTGTTGAAAAGAAACACGAAGAGCACATTAAAGAAATCATACAAAGTAAAGCCTGGTAGTTTATAAGAATTTCTGAAATAGCAGAATAACTTTCATAATGTTATTCTGCTATAATTTTAATCAGATTCCAGGCCGTATTTTTTTAATTTTCGCCATAGAGAGACACGGTCTATTCCGAGTATTTGAGCTGCGAGAGTTTTACTATTATTGACCTCTTTAAGCACCCATTGTATATATGTTTTTTCCTGTTCGTCCAGAGATGGAATTTTACCGTCTTTTTTTCTGAACGTTTTTATACTGATTACCTTAAGATCTTCCGGTAATTGTTCAATATTTATTGTGTTGCCCGTACATAGTGCAACACCTCTTTCAATAATATTTTCCAGTTCTCTAATATTTCCGGGGAAATCATACTCCTGCAGGATTGCTATTACATCGGATGAAATTTCTTTTATATTTTTTTTCATAACAGCATTATATTTTTTTAGAAAATGATAACAGAGTATCGGAATATCATCCCTTCGTTCTGACAATGGGGGGATTTTCAATGATACAACGTTTATTCTAAAATATAAATCTTCTCTAAAATCTCCATTTTTAATAGCTTTACTAATATCTCTATTTGTTGCAGCTATGAATCTGACATCAACTTTAATTGGTACCGTGCTACCAACTCTTAAAACTTCTTTTTCCTGTATTACCCTTAAAAGCTTTACCTGCATTGAAGGTGGCATTTCAGTTATTTCATCAAGGAAAAGAGTACCTCCTGATGCCATTTCTACCAGACCCTTCTTCATTGTCAGTGCACCGGTAAAAGCGCCTTTTTCGTGGCCGAACAACTCGCTTGATAGAAGTTCTTCTGTAAAAGCCCCGCAATTTATAGCAAAAAAGGGCCCTTCTGCACGCTTGCTGTTAAAATGCACATACTTTGCAAAAAGTTCTTTTCCTGTTCCACTTTCTCCTGTTAATAAGATATTGCAGTCTGTTGGTGAAATCTGTTTTGCTGTCTCAAGCAGTTTTTGCATTGCAATGTTCTGGGTTATTATTTTAACCTTTCCTTGAAAACTTTCAATCTGCTCTCTTAATTCCTTGTTTTCTTTTTTTAGCTTTACTTTTTCAACAGCTTCTTTAATTATATTTCTAACCAGGTCGAGTTTAAAAGGTTTGGCAATGTAATGGAAGGCACCTTTTTTCATTGCATCAACAGCAGATTCCAATGTTGCATATCCGGTAATAAGAATTACCTCTGAATCGGGATGGTCGTTGCGGCATTTTTCAAGTATCTGAAGTCCATCAACTTTTTCCATTCTTAAATCGGTCAAAATAACATCGAATTTCTGCTCATCAAGCAATTTAAGGGCGTTTATGCCACTACTTGTACCAATAACATCGTAACCTTCTTTTTTCAAAATGTGTTCGAGATTCTTTACTGCAATTTTTTCATCATCAACTACCAGTATTTTAGTCTCATTAGGCATTAGATTTGCTCCCTTATGGGAAACCTTATCAGAAAAGTCGATCCCTTACCAATTTCACTACAAACTCCTATGCAACCATCATGTTCATGTATAATTTCCTGAACAATATAAAGTCCAAGCCCCACTCCTTTACCGACATCTTTTGTAGTAAAAAAAGGATCAAAAATCTTCGGCAAAACGTCAGGTGGGATTCCGCTTCCTGTATCCTTGATTTCTATATCTATTGTGTCAGTTTTTATTGGACATTCACCTGTACAACTACCCTGTTCTTTTGTGTAATCGCAACGTTCATCTATGTCGCCTTTCAAAATATGTTTATATGCTTTTATTGAAACAGTACCTTCATTATTAATAGAGTCTATTGCATTTTTAATCAAGTTTAAAAACGCTTGCTGAATCCTCTGCTTATCGGCAAAAATTGTAAATTCATCCGGCACTTCAATATTGACAGCAATTCTCGTAGGTATTTCACCTTTTAGCAATTGTTTTGTCTCTTGCAGGATTTTATTTAATTGCAAATATTCTCTTTTGAATTTTTTATCCCTTGAAAACTCGAGTAAAGATTTCACAATATTTTTAGCTTTGTCTGTCTGTTCATCAATCTGGGATAACAATTCTTTTTTGAATTTATTATCAATATCATCGATTTCTTCGATTAATATCTGGCACGATGAAGATATATTTGATAGAGGATTATTCAATTCATGTGCAACTCCGGATATGAGAGTGCCGAGTGAAGCAAGTTTTTCACGCTGAACAAGATGTTTTTGTCGTAATTCAAGCTCGTAAAGCATTTTGTTGAATGCCTGTGTAAGAGATACAATCTCCCTATCTTTTGAAATATTAGTTATTTTTTTTAATTTTCCTTTTGAAATTTCATCCATCATTGTTTCAATATTCTTCAGCGGTTTAACGATCATTCTTGATAATATCTGTCCAACAACTATGCCGATGATTGAAAATGATAGTATCGAAATAATGATAAATTTCCTTATTGTATTGAGCATAGCCTGAATTCTGAGCCGCTCAACTTTTGAAATGTTTTCAGCAAAATTTATTATTTCTTTACCTTTCTCCCTGATAGCATTTTCCACTAAACTCAACCTTTTATCATCTTCTGCACTTCTCAAAATAGAAAACTGTTTCATTAATAAACGGTATTGATTTAGATTATTCTTTAATTTATCAATATCTACCGAAATAGCAAGATTTTTATAGTCTTTTGTATTCTTATTGAGAATATCCAGAGCTTTTTCTAAATAAAAAATAGTTTCATTATAGTCTTCAATCTTTTTATATAAAAAGAAATTCTTTTCAAACCTTCTCATTTCAAGGGTTGCATCGAAAAATTCTGTTACAATTTCTCCGAAGTGTACTTTTTTTTCGATATACCAGAGTTCAATCAAAGTGAAAAGAGAAAGACCAATGATAGCTATTATTCCTAAAAAATAGCCCAATGTAATTTTTCGTCTTATGCTTGGATGATACAAAAACACGAATTTCTAATATCTCCATTTGCTATACAAGCAATCTGCTAATTATATCTTCAATTCTATCAGTCAAGATTATTTCAAGTCCTTTAATTACTTTTGGATCCAGGTTTTCAATATCTACTTTATTCTTAAATGGTAATATAATTGTTTTTACTCCTGCCCTGCGGGCAGCGAGTATTTTTTCTTTTATTCCGCCGACCGGTAAAATTCTTCCGCTTAAAGTTAACTCTCCGGAGACTGCTACATCCCTTCTGGCTGGTTTTCCTGTGAAAAGCGATATAAGCGAAGCGGCTATGGTTGCCCCTGCTGAAGGCCCGTCTTTAGGTATCGCACCTGCAGGAATATGGATATGAATGTCATAGCCTTCAAGAATATTTTCGCTAATATTAAAAGATGATGCATTGCTTCTAATATAGCTCAACGCAGCTTGAGCCGATTCTCTCATTACATTCCCGAGTGAACCTGTAAGTATTAAATTCCCCAGACCTTTCATACGGGCTGATTCTATAAAAATAATTTCTCCGCCTGTTTCCATCCAGACAAGTCCTGTAACAACTCCTATTCTATTGTTTTCATCGGCAACTTCAATGAAATATTTCCTCGGACCGAGATACCTTTCTACTAATTCCGGAGTAATATTAACAAGCCTGATAGATTCTTTATGATATACAAATTCAGTAGCTATCTTTCTGCATATATTTGATATCTGTCTTTCGAGGTTTCTTGTCCCGGCTTCCCTTGTATAATCATTTATAATTTTAGAGACAGCCTCGACAGAAAAATTTGGCGGGTAATCGGATAATCCCTGTTCTCTTATTTGCTTGGGTATTAAATGAAGAAGCGCAATATTGATTTTTTCATCTTCGGTATAACCGGAAAATTCGATAATTTCCATTCGATCCCTTAGAGGTCCCTGAATATTTTCAGCTATATTTGCAGTAGCTATAAACATTACATTGGATAAATCAAAGGGAACATCAAGATAATGGTCAATGAAGCTCTGATTTTGTTCAGGATCAAGAACTTCAAGAAGTGCTGATTCGGGATCTCCTTTAAAGTCCTGCCCTCCGACCTTATCAATTTCATCAAGCATAATTACAGGATTTAAGGATTCTGCTCTGCGGATTTCTTCTATAATACGCCCGGGCATAGCACCTGCATATGTTCTTCTATGTCCTCTGATTTCGGCTTCATCTTTCATTCCGCCAACTGAAATTCTGGCAAACTTTCTTCCAAGAGCATCAGCAATAGATTTGCCAATAGATGTTTTGCCTGTACCGGGTGGACCGGTAAAACAAAGAACAGAACCTTTTGTAGATATAGTTGATAATTTTTTATCAAGCGCATGTTTTACTGTTGAACGTACTTCATCAAGCCTGAATGGCTTTGCAATATAATGGAAAGCGCCTTTTTTTATGGCTTCTATGGCAGAATCTACAGCAGCATAAGCGGTTATCATTATTACCTGTACATCAGGATATTTGTTTTTTACTTTTTCAAGGAGAACGAGACCGTCAATCTTTTCCATCTTCAAATCTGTAAGCACTACATCAAATGAAGAAGTATTTAACTTTTCAATTGCTTCAACTCCATTTGATGCTGTAACAACATCATAATTTTCCTTTTTAAGAATATGTTCAATATTATTACGTGCAATCTCTTCATCATCGACAACGAGTATGTGTGGTTTCTTATTCATTACCAGAACCTTAACAGCAAGATGTTCCAATATTCTTTCTTTAACGTCATTTAAACCATAATGTCTCTCATCCAAAATTTTCTTAGCCTGATTTAAATCGAGATTATCAGAAGTTTTTCTGTCCCATGGAAGACTGACAAGATAATCTATATATGAAAGACTAATAGTATATTCTGCAGATGCAGGACTCATTTTAGACATTATTTCAAGTTCTCTCTCAGCAATATGTTTTACATTCTCGGGCATCTTTGCAGAATTTATTCTTTGCCTGAAGTCATTCAAGATTGTAATTTGTTGGCTGTCTTCTGTTTTTTTAAATATATTCATTATCGGCATACCTTAATTTATAATTACTATTCAAATCAAATAATAAGCAAATATTATACCTTCCGAAAAAATCATACTTTATTAATGATGAATTCCTATTTATATATTGTTCGTCTTTAATAAATAAGAAAAAATAAGGAAGTTTTATTGAAAGTCGATTACATATGTAAATCCTCATTATTCTCGGAATATTCTTTGTTGCATTATACAACAAAAACAATATTTTATGTAACATCTCAAAACTCTTTGATAAAACTTAATATTTCTTCCCTTTACAATTTATAGTTGCATATTGCAACAGCATCAATAACAACATTTATATCCTCAAAACAATTTTTATTCGATAAATCAATAAGTTAGCAATATTTTACATCCAGGCATGGGAATTGAGATATAGATTTCGTACAAAAGAAAATCATGGAGACTTTTAGAAATGGAAATAAAGAAATTAGTTCAGCAATTTGAGGATTTAATGTCAACTTCATTTTTTGAAGAAGGCAAATTGGAGACCCTGAAAAGAATGGTGAATAACCGTCACAAAATTCTTCTTGTTTTAACCGGAATGGAAGTTGATATAGATGCAGTAAAGTATTCACTAAATCTTAGCAGACGTATTGGAGCTGGAATTAAAATTTTATACCTAACCAGAGATAACTCGGAACTCCCGCGTATCGAAGATGCCCTCAATAAACTAAAAACCATAGGAATAAGTTATCAGATTAAAGTTTTGGAAAATTCTGTAAAAGAAGAAATTGTTAATTACATAAATAAAGAAAAAGAAGCAGATATTAGTTTTGTAATAGTTGATTCGAGGGATCTGGGAATTCATTCACTTAATGGCCGGAACGTAGATTACCATGATTGGGAAAAAATGAGATGCCCGCTGGTTCTGGTATCAAAAACACCAAAAATTATTTCACTAAAGAGGAGGATGGTTATGACACAAAATTATGTAAGCATGAGGAAGAAGCCGCTCGGTAAAATGGTAATTTATGGACTGGCTTCTGTTGCAATGTATGCAGCGTTACTTGTTAATCAAACAGCTATTACATCACTATTTACAAGAGGAGCATGGTATGCATTATTTCCTATAGCGACAGCTTTCGCTTTTTCGTTTGTGCACGGGAATTTTGCGGGCTATTTCTGGTCTGTCTTAGGTGTAGAAGCAACCAAAAAATCTTTGCGTAAAAGTCAGGAAGAGTATAAGCATATTGAAAGAAGAGAACGCCCTCAGCCACAGCCACGTCTGAGAGCAAGATTATAAGAATAAGGAGGAGGTATAATTATGCAAAACATAGTATTAGACGCAGCAAATTTTATAGATCTAAATTCTGTGAATATACTTTATCTTTTTATTGTTGGGTTTATCGGTGGACTTGTCAGCGGTTTTATAGGTTCCGGAGGTGCATTTGTACTTACACCGGGCATGATGAGTCTTGGTGTACCGGGACTTGTAGCAGTAGCCAGCAATATGTGCCATAAATTCCCCAAGGCACTTGTAGGTGCAATTAAACGGGCAAAATACGGACAGGTAGATATTAAATTGGGGATTATATTTGGAATATTTGCAGAGGCTGGTGTATTTTATGGCGCACATATTCAGGAAAAAATTAAAGCAGCTTTCGGCGATGCAGGTTCTAACCTTTATGTAAGTGCAGCATTTGTTATTGTTCTTGCAATAGTAGGAGGTTTTGTACTGCGCGACGCGATTAAAACTTACAAATCCGGCAATACAGACGCTGAGGAAAAAACATCAAGACTTGCAAGGATGGTCCAAGCTATAAATATTCCCGGCACCATGGTTTATTTCAAGAGCTTGAATGCAAGAGTATCTTTGCTTTTTTTAATACCTCTTGGTTTTTGTACAGGCATGCTTGCTGCAACCATAGCGGTTGGCGGATTTCTTGGAGTGCCTTCAATGATATATGTACTTGGTGCCCCGAGCCTTATGGCATCAGCTACCGAACTTGTTGTTGCATTCGTAATGGGACTTGGTGGGTCATTTAAATATGCCCTTCACGGGCTCGTTGATATAAGATTGTCAGCTATAATCCTTGCAGGTTCACTTTTCGGGATTCAATTAGGTGCAATCGGAACAACTTATGTCAAACCATTCATGATAAAATTAGTTATGGGTGTTATAATGGTCATAGTTCTTTTTAGCAGAGCATTGATGATACCTGTATATCTTTCACAACTCGGTATAATTCAGACACTAACTGAAGAAACTATAAAAATCCTAAAGAATACAAGTTTTGCTATAATGGCATTTGCACTTTTATCAGGTGCTTTTATTGTTCTGAGAGCAATGTGGATTGGTAAAAAGACCGAAAGTGCAATCGCGGAAAAAGAAGAAGCAATAGAAAATGTCTAATTAAAGAGGATGGAATAGGATGAATATTTATAGAAAAATACTCGTAGCAATAGATGGTTCTAAAACAAGCATGCATGCCTTAAGAGAGTTTATTAATTTCTCAAAATCGTATAATCCAGATATAACCATTATTTCTGTTATTCCACCTTATGACGGAGACCTAAATGCGTTGTGGGTTAACAATATAGATAGTTCTATAAAAAGACAATGTGATACTGCGCTTTCGGATGCTTTAAAAATAGCTAAAGATGCAGATATATCAGTCAGTGCTGTTTGTGAAGAGGGAGAGATACATGAAAGAATTGTTGATTTTGCTGATTCAGGGAATTATGACCTGATTGTAATGGGTAAAAAAGGAATGAGCTTAATTGAAAAAGCATTTGTTGGCAGTGTAACTTCAAGAGTAATTGGTTATAGCAGACAGGATGTTCTTGTTATACCTTTTGAATCGAAACTTTCGTGGGATAATATACTTGTAGCAACCGACGGTTCGGCATATAGTGAAGTTGCTGCTATGAGGGCAATAGAGATTGCCAGAAAATATAAAAGTAAAGTTAAAGTTCTTTCTGTTGTTGATGTAACTGTGGAATTCATGATACGCGCACAGGAAGTATATAATAATCTTGTAGAAAAGGCGAAAGATATCACAAACAATATAAAAGCTAAGGCCTTTTCCCTTGGTGTTGGTGCAGAACCAATTGTCCGTGATGGTGAAGTATATAGAGTAATTCTTGATGTTGCCAATGAATATAAAATAGACATGATTGTCATGGGGAGTCTTGGTAAGTCGGGTATTAAACGATTACTGATGGGAAGTACTACCGAAAGAGTGCTCGGGCATGCTAATTGTCCGGTTCTGATTATTAAGCCATAGTGTTTTATACTTTACGGGGGATTTTTACTATAAAAAAATCCCGCCACTTTGCTATTAGCATAATTTAGTAAAAAATAAAAAAGCTGTTTGGTAATCTAACAGCTTTTTTATTTGAATAAGGAAGATTGTAAATTTTTCTAATTATAAATTTTGTTGAGTACTATTTGTTACCCTGTCTAATTTTTTCATTTGCTTTTTTAATTGTTTCACTTAATAGATTTACATCAACAGGTTTTTCAAGATAAGCGAATGCTCCGAGTTCCATACATTTTTTCCTGTCTTCTTCCGAGCCATGTCCTGTAAGAATGATAACTTCAATTTTCGGGTTTGTCTGTTTCACACGTTTAAGAACTTCAATACCATCGATTCCGGGCATTTTCAGGTCAAGTATCATAACTTCAGGTTCTTCTTCTTTGATTATATTCAGAGCGCTTTCACCATCGTAGGCTACAACAGAACCTATTTCTCTCATGAGAAGTCTTTCAGAAAGTGTTTGAACAAACTGGCGTTCATCATCAACGAGCAATAATTTTGTCGGCATCTCAAGGTCGTATTTTCTGACAATATCTGTCTGGTAAAATTTTTTACCAACTTTTGTTGAGACAGACTTCACTCCAGGAACTTTTGTCGCTATGGCCTGTAATTCTTTTTCAAGTTTCTCAAGCATTAATACATTTTTATTTATTGTTAAAGTAACAGCACCGTCTTCTGCTTCTGCATTTATGAAATATTGTCCTTCATTGGCAAGAACAGTCTCAAATTTTGCAGCGAGGATAAAATCCTGAATAGCTTTCTTGCTCCGGTCGGTTGTTTTAAGAACATCCTTTTCCAGACTTTTTCTTACCATATCTGCTATTTCTTTTGAACTCATCTTATCAGTTGGTAAAACCATATCGTAAAGTGAAATATTCCAGGGATCGTCTTTTTCAAGAATAGTTCTTGTCCATATAATCTTTTCCTCGTCGCTTTTGTGAATAATTTTCGAGGCATCACTTTCGGAAACGCCCGATGAAATAGCGACTGAAATTCTATATTTCATGTCTGCTATTAGGCATATTTTAAGAACATGTGAAATTTTTGGCGGTATTAAAAGGCTTGTAAAACCATTGATTAAAAGGTTGTCTTCGGATAGGGTTTCAGCAACAGCCAGTTTAAGGTATGCGATTGATTTTTCTTTTTCTCTTGTAAACTGATTAAAGATAGAAGTCTTTGAAGAAAAAGCTTTTGATATTTTATCTTCAGACATTCCGGACAATTTGGCTGCCTTAGAAACAAAGTCAGAGTCAGTTAGATATTTATAGCCTGACATAGCTATAATTTCTTTTATAGCTATTTCTTCATTACAATACTTACCTGAAAAAATACTTATTATTGACATTTTTCCCTCCGTTTATTATCTAAACCTTGCAAACAGCGAGCAAGGGACATTCTTTTTCTAACTTGTCCTTATGGGTTGTTGGATAAATCTTGTTTATTGCCTCTTCCTGTGTCGGATATATATGGTCAGCACCTATTTTTTCAAAAAGATGTGTGCGTTTAAGTACAGCCATTACTGACTCATTTACTCCACTTAAGGATATATCCATACCGGAACTTCTTATCCTGTCAACAAGCAATGACAAAGTTTCCTCGCCGGAAGCATCCATTTCATTTATACCGTTAGCAATAAGAATGATATGCTTTAAATTCTTCTTCTTTGAGATAATTTCTCTTATACTATCTTCAAGATAACTTGAGTTTGCAAAGAATAAAGGACCATCGAATCTGACAACCGAAATATGTTCACATTCTTTAAGACCGTGAGTTTCAATGCAACGAAGAGATTTATCTTCATGCCTTGCAAGTAATGCAATCCTGGGTTTCATGCTCTTATATAAGAATACCGAAATTGAAAGAACAACGCCAATCATTATACCCTTATCAAGATGCGGGGCAAAAGCCAGAGTTGCAATAAAAGCAAGTACCGAGATAATTCCATCATATTTCTGGGCCTTCCATGCATGTACAAAACCCGAGACATTTATTAAGCCTATAACAGCCATCATAATAACAGCAGCAAGAACAGACTGGGGCAAATGATAAAGCAAGGGGGTAAAGAATAAAAGGACTATTAAAACAGCAAGGCTTGTAAAAACACTTGAGAGTCCTGTTATAGCGCCTGCCTGGAAATTAACTGCTGAACGTGAAAAAGAACCTGAAACAGGATAGCCTTTTCCTATAGCTCCTACTATATTTGCGATTCCCTGTCCTATAAGTTCCTGATTCGGGTCGAGCCTTTGCCCGGTTTTTCCTGCCAATGCCTTGGCTATTGATATTGCTTCCATGAATCCAAGCAGTGAGATAATTACAGCATAAGGAAGAAGATGTAAAATAACCTTTAAATCTACAGGCGGTACTGTGAATGAAGGTAATCCTTTTGGAACAACACCAACAACAGCGCCACCACCAATAAAGCGTACAGAGTCTTCCTTTATGGGTTTATTTCCAACTCTAATTCTCCAGATTTTATTGTCAGCTGATAATCCTTGTGGCACTTCCCCTTTAAGATAAAAAGTCATAGTACCATCGGATTGTTTAACACCTGTAAAAAACATTTCTCTAAGTTCTTTTCTTAAAGAAGCTTCTTTCATTTTTAATTCTTCCATACTTACATTAAGAACTTCTTCGTTTCGCTTTATATTTAGTATTTCTATTTTATTATTATTCTTTTTTGCTTCGTCCATAAGTCTTGTATTTTCAGTGCGTTGTTTTGAAAGCTCGGAAATATCATTTAGTGTTTTATTAAAGGTTATAATCATTTCGTGAACTTTTGGAGATTGTATATGGGAAATATCTACCCTGGTATCATTTTCAAACCCTATTGCCCATGAAACAATTGTTGTGATTGCTACGGCTACAAGAACGTTGGGTATTTTTGGATTAATCTTTTTTAATCCGAACATTATAATAAAAGCAGCTACTCCCATAATAAATGTTGGCCAGTGCGTGTAATGTATTGCAGCTTCTATAACTCTAATGACTGTTTCATAATGATGCGGAGCTTCATCAACTGAAACACCGAACATTTTTGATAACTGTGAAGTGGCAATAATTATTGCCGCGCCATTAGTAAAGCCATTAACAACAGGATGGGATAAAAAATTTACAACAAGTCCGAGTCTTAAAACACCAAGCAAGAATTGAAAGGCACCTACAATTAAAGCAAGTAATATCGCATAAGCAATAAAGCTTTCACTACCTGCTGTAGCTAAAGGACTTAGAGATGCGGATGTCATTAGTGATACAACTGCAACCGGCCCGGTAGCAAGTTGTCTGCTTGAACCAAACAATGCTGCAAGCATCGGTGGTAAAAAAGAAGCATAAAGGCCATAATAAGAAGGCAATCCGGCTAATTGCGCATAAGCCATTGATTGGGGTATCAATACTAACGCAACAGTAAGTCCTGCAATTGCGTCAGCTTTTAGTTTTGAAAAGTTGTAACCTTTCATCCATTCCAGAAATGGAAATATTCGTGCCAGCATAGAAAAATCTCCTTTATAAACAAAATTTGCACCACTATTTTAACTAAAATAATATTATTAGTACAATAAAATATTTTTATTATAATATCATAATCTTTATTTACATTTGCTAATATTTTAAAAAATAAATATCTAAGCTAACCCAGTATTTTCTAACAAATGTACAAAATAATTTTATCTTCTTGTAATTTAATTTAGCATTTGTTATATTATTTTCAAGAGTAAGGGGTATAAATTATGAGGTATATAATTCATCTGACTTTTAAGTGTAACCTTGATTGCGAATATTGTTATATCACTAAATCTAATAAAACGCTTACACTTGAAACTGCAAAAAACATTATTGATTTCATATTCAAGTATATGCCTTCAGGAGAAAAAATTGAAATTTTATTTACAGGTGGAGAGCCTTTAATCGAATTTGAACTTTTAAAACAGATTATGTACTTAATAAAATTACAAAACTCACTTGAAAACAGGAATATTAAATTTTCAGTAATAACAAATGGTACTATTTTTTCAAAGGAAATAAAAAAATTTCTAAGTGAGAACAATTTCTCGTTGTGTATAAGTTGCGATGGCCCTCCGGATATTCATGATATAATGAGATGTTTCCCGGATAAAAATAAAAGTTCTCATCTTGTTGAACGAACCTTAAAGGAAGCTGTTAATATATTTCCGGAGCTTTCTGTTCATTCAATCTACCATCCAGCAACATTTAAAAGACTTCATCATGTGGTTGAATATATTGCTTCAATCGGAGTTAAAAATATTTATCTTAATCCTGATTTTTCAGCAAGATGGACTAAAAGAGATGCAGATGTACTTCCTTCTATATATAATGAAATTGCAAAGTGGTACCTTACTTATTCACAAAAAAATAATCGATTATATATAAATTTAATAGATAATAAAATGGAAGTTATTCAGCGGGGAGGATATGTATCATCTGACAAATGCCAACCGGGTATAAAAGCTTTGGCATTTTCACCGTCAGGCGATATTTACCCGTGCGAACGTTTTATAACAGAATTTTCAAATAAAGAAAATTGTATCGGAGATATTTATAATGGAATAAGACTTGAGAGAATAATTTTCAAAAATAATGAACTCAATTTTCAGGAAAAATGTGTTTTCTGCGATATTAAAAATTTCTGTATGAACTGGTGTTGTTGTTCCAATTATTTAACATCCGGTTTTTACAATAGAACCGGTCCATTTTTATGCGCATCAGAAAAAACAGCCATAAATACTGCTTTAAACATTTACAAAACGCTTAAGGGTAATTTATCCCAATCAGTCTTTATTTAAAATCCTCATAGAAATATTCTCAAAAACCTCATTCAACCTAACGAGTCCCGCGAATCTTCTTTTTTCTTCAAGAACAGGAAGAAGAATAAGATCGTTATGAAGCATTATATATGCTGCTTTGACAATTGGATCTTCAGGGTCAACAAAATGTTTTACAGGAAGCATTATATTATTTACAGTCTTTTCTGCAAGGTTTTTTGATTCTTTACTGAAGAGTTCATCCCATACCACGGTCAAGCTTACTGTATTATTCTCGGGTATTTCGGAAGTTAAAGTTGGTTTTAGAAATTCCGGTTCGAGACCCTTGAGAACTTCCTTTAAAGTTATAAAACCCATAAGACTATACCTTTCATCAAATACAAGTACTGCTTTTGGATCAGGGGATTTTTTGTTCTGAAAAAATGAAGTTTTCATTATTTTCATGGTTTGTCCTATTGAAAACCAGTATGGCACATGGGGGTAATCGAAAATTCCTACCATTATGTCATTTACAGTCTGTTTATTTTCCATCTTGCTCTCCTTTCGGTAGTTTTAAATGAAATGATTCTAACCTAAGAGATATTTTTTTTCCAGTAAAAATGGAAATATAAAATTCCTCTCATTCTAACAAAATTGTAAGTAGCTACAATTTTGTAGATTTATTTATTTATAAAAACCTCTATTTATCAAGGAGTTTCAATTGGCACGTTTTTGGATATATATAAAACAGGAAACAAGATGGAATCTCTTAAGGAAAAAATAGAAGAGATTGAGAAAAAGGAGATCATCGAAGCTTTGATGAACTCCAACTGGATTATGTCAAGGGCGGCGCGCAAACTTGGCATTACAGAAAGAATGATCGGATATAAGATCAAAAAATATAGAATTATCAGAAAGGAGGTGGAAGGTATCCGGAATACAGAGAATGAAGAAGCAAAAAAGCTTTAAGATTCAATGAAAAAATACAAATTTAATAAAGGAGAATTATATAAATGAAAAACTTAAAATTAACAGGCATTGCTTTAATCTTAATGTTACTTTTGACACTTATTACTTCTATTGGCAACATATACGCACAGGAAACAAAAACATCGGGCAGCGCCTCGGTTGATTTAATGAGCAATTATGTATGGAGGGGACAGAAGTTAAGTAATAGCTGGGTTGTTCAACCATCTGTAGCCATTAACTATGGAGTCTTTGGCGCTAATATCTGGGCTAATTATGACTCGGATTCAAAGATTGATGAAGGAGATGGTCATGGTGAATTTACTGAAACTGATATAACCCTGAGTTATACCCGTTCAATGGATAAATGGACTTTTGGTACTGGGTATATATACTATGCTTTGAATAATGCTAACGATACACAGGAAGTTTATCTTTCAGTTTCTTATGATACGTTTTTAAAGCCAACTCTTACAATATACTACGATTTTGATGAAGGTAATGGTGCATTTATTACAGCTTCAATAGGTCATACAGTTGAAGTATTAAAAGATATTAATTGGAATTTTGGTGCATTGGCAAGTTATAACATCAATAACAAAGTTATGGGTCTTAATAAAGATGGCGAAGATTTCAGCAATTTCTATAATGCAGAGGCTTCAATATCATTGAATATTCCGGTATGGAAAGCTATTACAATAACACCGAAACTCGCTTATTCAATACCTTTGAGCAGTGATGCAAAAGAAGCTATAAAATCAATTAGTGATGATGGAGATAGGTACATTCTGTATGGCGGAATCAATCTATCGCTAAGTTTTTAAGGAGGATTACTATGAGAAAATTATCAATATTGGCATTTTTGATATTCATACTTTTTAGTAGCCAGGTAACGGCGGAAGAAGTTGCTAACCCCCCTTCTCCTCCGGCGGTTGAGCAGGCGGGTCCTGCTCAACCCATTCCTCCGGCACTTATAACCAAAGAAGAACCGAAGATAGACACAGGTGATACTGCATGGATGATAGTTGCAACAGCTCTTGTGATGCTTATGACATTACCCGGTTTAGCCTTATTCTATGGAGGTCTTGCTAAGAGAAAAGACACACTTAATACTATGGCAATGTCTTTTGTAACCTATTGTATAGTGAGCTTTCTCTGGGTAATATATGGATTCAGTCTAACATTTGGTACAGATATTGGCGGTATTATAGGAAGTACCGAGAAATTATTTTTATCCGGTGTTGGCGTAAACAGTATTAATGACCTTGCGAAAACAATACCCGAATATATCTATATTGTTTATCAGCTTACTTTTGCAGCAATTACTGTAGCACTTGCAAGCGGTGCTTATATAGAAAGAATGAAGTTTTCAGCATGGGTTCTTTTTACAATTTTATGGATGACTTTGGTGTATATACCTGTTGCACATTGGGTATGGGGTGGAGGATTTCTTGCAAAACTTGGAGCACTTGATTTTGCAGGTGGAACAGTCGTACATATAAATGCAGGAATAGCAGCTTTAATGGGAGCTCTGGTATTAGGGAAGAGGCGCGAGGCATCATTAAAACCTAGTAATTTAACACTTGTTGTAACCGGTGCAGGCCTTTTATGGTTTGGATGGTTCGGATTCAATGCAGGTTCGGCAGTTGCAGCTAATGGACTTGCAGGCGCTGCTTTTATAAATACAAACACAGCAACAGCTCTGGCTGCAATATCATGGATGTTTACAGAGTGGTTGCATACGAAAAAACCTACTGTTCTTGGTCTTGCATCAGGTGCAGTAGCCGGATTGGTAGCTATAACACCTGCTGCGGGTTTTGTTAATATTAAAGGAGCAATTATTATTGGAATACTGGCCGGTATAATCCCGTATTTTGCTGTTGCAAGCATAAAACCGAAACTCGGATATGACGATTCTCTCGATGCATTCGGGATACATGGAGTTGGTGGTATTCTTGGTGCAATACTAACAGGAGTATTTGCAGACCCTTCAATTAATGAAGTTGGCAAAGGTTTGTTGTTCGGTAATCCCGGTCAAATGCTCACGCAGATTATTGCTGTAATTGTGACAATGGCTTACAGTGCTATTATGACTTTGATTATATTTATGATAGTTAAGGTTATAATTGGTGTAAGGGTTAATATTGAGCACGAAATAACCGGACTTGATGAAAGCCAGCATGGCGAAAAAGCGTATAGTTTGTAATGAAAAAAGGAGTAAAACATGAAAAAAGTTGAAGCAATTATAAAACCTTTTAAGCTTGATGAAGTAAAAGATGCATTGAATTCTATTGGAATTCATGGCATGACAGTTACCGAAGTTAAAGGATTTGGCAGACAGAAAGGTCATGTTGAAGTTTATAGAGGAGCTGAATATGAAATTACATTTATTCCCAAGATAAAAATAGAAGTAGTTGTGCCTGATTCCATAATTGACAAAGTTATAAATACAATAATAGAAAAAGGTAAAACAGGAAATATAGGTGATGGTAAGATATTTATCTATTCACTTGAGGATGTTATAAGAATCAGAACAGGAGATAAGGGCGAAGCAGCAATATAACTCTAAAGGCAAAGAGCTAATAGCAGAGAGCAAAGAGCCAGAAAACAGAAGCCGTGCCTGTTCTCCGATATCCGTAAAAGGCATTATAAAAACCAGAGGGGAACCATATCTGTAAGCACACAAAATGTAAGGTGAAATTAGATACCTGATATTTTTAACAGACAAGAGGCACGGCTATTTTTCGGGAAATATTTATATTATCTGATGAATTTAAAAGACAGTAATTTTCCAACAAAATTGTAGGAACTACAAAATTGTATGAAATAACAGGCTCCTGATTAATCTTTATAATATATTGAAAAAAAATAATAAAATTTAGTTTATTGAACTCTTTTAATATTAAATCACACAAAATTGTAGGAAATTCCCAGCAATAAAAAATGTTCTTACATAAAACACTTTAATATCAACATGTTACAAATGGCATACTTTTAGATAATAAGCTCAAGTAAGTTGCTGATATTAATCGGAGGTTTTATGACAAAATTATGGAGCACAATGTTTTTCATATTTTTCTCACTTTCTGGTATAGCTTTAGGTCAAGAAAATACTTCCGCTGTTTCCGGAATCGATACGGGTGATACTGCATGGATTCTGTTTTCAGCTGCCCTTGTGATGCTTATGACACCCGGACTTGCTCTTTTTTATGGTGGCATGGTCAGAGGGAAAAATGTACTCGGAACGATTATGCAAAGTTTCGTAGCAATGGCTGTTATAAGTGTTCAATGGATATTAATAGGTTATAGTCTATCATTCGGTCCGGATGTAAATGGTTTAATCGGTAATCTCGATTGGATAGGGTTAAATGGAGTAGGAATTAATCCAAATTCTGATTATGCACCAACAATACCCCATATTGCGTTTATGATATATCAAGCAATGTTTGCTGTTATTACTCCTGCTTTAATTACAGGGGCATTTGCTGAAAGGATGAAGTTCTCAGCATATTTTGTTTTTATACTTCTATGGTCAACCTTTGTATATGACCCTGTGGCGCACTGGGTGTGGGGTACCGGTGGCTGGCTTAAAAAAATGGGCACTCTTGATTTTGCAGGCGGTATAGTTGTTCATTTAATATCAGGAATCTCGGCTCTTGCTGCTGCACTGGTTATAGGTAAAAGAAAAGGTTATTTGCAGGAAGCAATATATCCGCATAATTTACCAATGACAGTGCTTGGAACAGGACTGCTCTGGTTCGGGTGGTTTGGTTTTAACGCCGGTAGTGCTCTTTCTGCCGGAACTTTGAGCACATGGGCTTTTGTATCAACCCATACATCAGCTGTTGCTGCAACAGTTATCTGGATTATTATCGAATGGATACATAGAGGAAAACCAACAATGTTTGGTGCTGCGACAGGGTCGATTGCAGGACTTGCAACTATAACACCCGCTTCAGGTTTTGTAACTCCTATGTCAGCACTAATAATAGGTCTATTAGCAGGAGCTGTTTGTTATACATCATTAAACATAAAAGGTAAAATCGGATATGATGATTCTCTCGACGCTTTTGGAGTGCACGGAATTGGTGGAATAATAGGAACACTTGCGACAGGCCTCTTTGCCCAGACAGCAATAAATCCATCCGGAAGTAACGGTCTTTTCTTTGGGAATCATAAAATGTTTATGTCTCAAATGATAGCGATACTTGTAACAGCAATATATTCATTCTTTGTAAGTTTGATAATATTGAAACTGATAGACAAAATTATCGGGTTAAGAGTCGATGAAGATTCAGAAATAAGTGGTCTTGATATATCCCAGCATGGCGAAAAAGGATATTCATTATAAAAGATTGGAGGTGAAAAGATTTTATTAATTTGAAGTAATTTATAACAAACAAAATATCCAAATACAAACAAGGAGGAATCTATAATGAATCCAAAAGAAGTAATTGATTTTGCAAAAAAGAACAAAGTTGTTATGGTGGACCTGAAATTCATGGATTTCCCGGGTCTATGGCAGCATTTTTCAATTCCAATGAGTGAATTTTCATCCGATATTTTTGAAGACGGACTCGGATTTGATGGTTCATCAATCAGAGGATGGCAGGCAATCCATATGAGTGACATGCTCGTTATTCCGGATCCAACAACAGCTGTAATGGATCCCTTTACCCAGCATCCAACGCTGAGCTTAATTTGTAATGTAGTTGATCCCATTACAAAAGAACCATATTCAAGGGATCCGCGCTATATTGCACAAAAAGCTGAAGCTTATATGAGGTCAACTAAAGTTGCGGATACAGCATATTTTGGCCCTGAGGCAGAATTTTTCATATTTGATGATGTACGGTTTGATTACACTGCAAATAGCGGGTATCATTTCGTGGATTCCATTGAAGGAATATGGAACTCTGGCAGAGAAGAAAGCCCGAATCTCGGGTATAAACCAAGACATAAAGAAGGTTATTTTCCAGTTCCACCAATGGATAAACTTCAGGATATTCGCACAGAAATGGTTCTTGAACTTGAAAAAGCCGGCATAAACGTTGAGGCACAACACCACGAAGTTGCAACAGGCGGGCAGTGTGAGATTGATATGAAATTTTCTCCACTTGTTAACATGGCTGATAAACTTATGATGTATAAATATATAATTAAAAATGTTGCCCTAAGAAACGGCAAGTCTGTTACACTTATGCCAAAACCATTGTTTGGTGACAACGGGTCAGGCATGCACACACATCAAAGCCTATGGAAAGGTGGAAAGCCACTTTTTTCCGGAAGTGGATATGCGGGACTATCCGAAATGGCTCTTTATTATATAGGTGGAATTTTGAAACATGCTCCTGCTCTCGCAGCAATAGTTGCACCTACAACAAATTCATATAAAAGACTCGTTCCGGGGTATGAAGCTCCAATAAATCTTGCTTATTCAAGTAGAAACAGATCTGCTTCAATCAGAATACCGATGTATTCGGCAAATCCGAAGACAAAAAGAATTGAAGTTAGATTCCCGGATCCTTCATGCAACCCTTATCTTGCTTTTTCAGCAATGTTGATGGCAGGTCTTGATGGCATTGAAAATAAAATAGACCCGGGTGAACCATTGGATAAAGATATATATGAACTCGGTCCTGAAGAACTTGCTAAAGTTCCAAGTCTTCCCGGTTCTCTTGAAGATGCTCTTGATTGTCTTGAAAAGGACCACGAGTTTCTTAAAAAAGGTGATGTATTCACAGAAGATGCAATTGAGATGTGGATTAGTTACAAAAGAGCAAAAGAAGTTGATGCGCTCAGACTAAGACCCCATCCATATGAATTTTTCCTCTATTACGACATTTAATAATACTCTTTTCCTCCATGTCTTCTTCAAATCCGGGGACATGGAGGAACATTATTCATTTTTTTTCTAAAGTTATATTACCCCAATAAGAGTCAATAGATAATTTCACCAAAATATCTTTTTTTAAGTTAAAATATAACTCTTTCAAAGTGGGCGGTTAGCTCAGCTGGGAGAGCGCCACGTTCGCAACGTGGAAGTCGAGGGTTCGAATCCCTTACCGTCCACCAGGTTTTTTGTTTGTTTTAAGTCAGACGATAACCTGTCGGTCAATAATCTTATTAATGGTTTAATATCCTCGCATGCACAATCCATTAAAAATAAATCGGATTGCCCAAGCCATAAAAGTTTTCCATCTTCTATGTTGTAAAACGTTACCTCCATAACTGCAAAATAATTGTCTGTGAATTTTTTAGGAGAGGGAATAAAACTGTAACTATTACTGTAATATTCATACCAGTTATGATACCATTCTCCGACTTGGCCGGTTTTTAAAAAAATATCTTTATTATCACTATCAATGTTAATTATCCTCATAATCAATAAGCAATCTGCGCTGTTATCGTTAATTACCGACATGATAGTTTTTTTACTTGATAGAACGTGGTATCTTAATACAGTATAACTTGCAATAGAATCTATATTATTGAAGCTTAATCTTTTAACGAATTCCTCCTCGGAATTTACTTTGATCACCGGGTCATTAACAACAACAAGAACAAAAATTTTTTTAAAAGTTTTTTCAGGATAATGCTCGTATACCCATACATTTATAGCCGGGATTGTTGAACAGGAAAATATAAACGTTAAAGTAAAAAAACATAAAAATATTAATAATAGTTTTTTATTTTTGTAATGAATGCTTCCCATTTTGGCAATTTAATTATAACAACTTGTTTCAGATTAAAAAAAGACTTATATTATCATATATCATGGTTAGAATAATTTTTATTTTATTTTTATCTGTAACCACTCTTTCTTTATTCAGTTGCAATATGCAATCTAAAAAAAGTGATTTACTACAGGTTAAGACAGGAAATAGCCCGCCTGACTTTTACGGTTATACATTGGACGGTGAAGAAGTACGGTTGCATAATTATCGGGGCAAAATTGTAATGCTTATTTTCTGGAAAACATGGTGTGAAGCATGTAAACAGGAGTTGCAGGAGATGACATATGTTCAGGAAAAATATAGTAATCACTTAACAATACTCGCTATAAATATGGGTGAATCCAAAGACGCAGTGCGTTTTTTTAAGAGGAGATTAAGATTAAATTTTCCTGTATTAATGGATCAAGATTTGATAATATCTTCTAATTATGGGGTAATTGTTTGGCCAACCACAATTTTAATTAATAAAGAAGGATTAGTACACTGGACAGGAGTTGGTCTTGAGACCGGAAAAATTAAAAAGGAAATAGAGAATCTTTTAAATTCACCCAAATAATGCAGACATTGCTCAAAAATTTATTTAA
>DYFC01000071.1 GCA_020725385.1 Nitrospira japonica
AATGGCAGGAATTGACTGCTGTAATAGAAGCTCCCGATGAGAAAGGTGTTTCATTGAGCATAACAGTAGAAAAACACCCGATGGAGAAAGATGTTGAAGCAGTTATTTTCATCGATGACATTAAGATTGAAAAAATTGACTAAACATATTTGTGATTAAAGTAAATTCATTAAATTAATTGTTCAGTTGTTGAAAATTTACACTGAAATTATAAAAAGTATTAGCAAGAAAAAAATCCTGCTACATTTATTTTTGCTTTTTTTGATTACTGTATTTTTTTTTCATAAAGGTATTTTTTTAAATGAAAAAACAATAATATGGGATACAGCCGGACAATTTTATCCTTCGTTATGGTTTAATGGTCATTACTGGAACAAAGGTATTTTACCGCTATGGAATCCATTTTTATTTAATGGTTATCCTGCTTTTGCAGACCCTCAAAATCAGACATTTTATCCGGTAAATATTTTAATTTCTATATTTACCCCATTTACTGCAAAAATTGTATATTTTCAACTTGTTCTTCATTTTTTCTTATCAGGTGTTTTTATTTATCTATTAGCCAGTCTTTATATTAAAAGCTCATTAGGACGCCTGATTTCTTCAATTATTTATATGTTCAGTGGCGTTATGATAAATCACTTCCAGCATTTAACAATGATAAATTCTTTTACATGGCTTCCTCTAATTATATTTTTCTTAGAACTTGGATGGAGGAAAAAGAAATTTTTGTTTTTTATTCCGGCAGGATTAACAATTTGTTTTCTAATTTTTGCAGGACATCCACAGACAACATTTTATACTATCTATATTATTCTGTCGTTTTCAGTATTCGCATGTTTTTATCACAGTGTAAAAAAAAGATTTGAAATAACCCCGCTTATTATTTCCGTAGCAGCTATAGTTTTTGGTCTTACGCTGAGTGCAATTCAACTAATACCTTCATATGAATTTTCTGTATTATCAAATAGATCGGGTAATTTACCGTATGAACTGGTAACAGGTTCAGGTCAACTACATCCTTTTCATCTTTTCACATTTTTTGTATCTAATTATTTTGGTGAATCCGGGAAAGAATATGTAGGATTAAATGTTATAGCTCATTCTTCTATATACTGTGGAGTAATAACCCTATTTATTATACCGTTTTCTTTTATAGGTCGTAAAAAAGAAGTATTTTTTTTCACATTTATGGCATTAATTACCCTCTTTATTATATTAGGCGATAGAGGATATGTTTTTAAGATCTTATATCAATATGTCCCCGGGTTTGCTTTATTTCGTTCCCCTGTACATTATAGATTTGCTTTTGTTTTTTTCATAGCCCTCCTTGTAGGAATAGGATTGGATAATCTGATAAACAAAAACTTTCCTGATAAGTTTAAATGGATTATTTATATGTTATTGATACTAATGTGTATAACTGGAATAATTATTTTTACAATCTTTTCACCAATAAAATATAAGATTCCTCATTATTTATGGATTGATATTGTATTTTTAGCCTGTATTTTTGTCTGCTTTACTATTCTCTCTATTTACTGGAAAAAACAACAAATATCATTGTTAATTCTACAGGCAGCATTTTTATTATTCTCTTTTACTGATTTTTATTTGCACGGTGCAAATTCAATATGTACCGGTCAAGAAATGAAGCATGAAGAACTTGACAGGGAAACTATAACAATGATGAAAGTAAAAAATAAATCAGAATGGTTTATTGATGAAAAAATAAAAACGCCTTTTCTGCCATTTAGTGAAAATAAAAAAAATTTTTTCAGAGTTCATGTAAATGATGGTTATTACGATCACACTGGATTATTACCATATTCACCTTATGATTCCATAAAATTATCTAATATTGGCACTAATAGAGCAATTTTTGACAAAATATTTATGGTCGATGGATATAATCCTATGATGTTAAAGAGGTATGTTTTATTTAATTCAACTTTAAGGGATTTAAATTATGAAAAATTCCTTATGCTGTCAAATGTAAAATACATAATTGAACCCGATGGAACAATTAATATTCTACCAAATGAAAAGACATTATCAAGAGCATTTATAGTTACCAAAATAGAGAATATAGAAAATTCATTTGATATATTAAATAAAATGTCCGAGCCTTCTTTCAATCCTAAAGAAAAAGCATTCGTAGAAAATGCTAAAAGTTTGATAATAAATAGTTCCTGTCAAAACAAACCACACGCAAAAGTCTTAAGGTATCTTCCAAACAAAATAATAGTACAGACAGATAGCGAATGTAATGGATTTCTTGTATTAAATGAGACTTATTACCCCGGCTGGAAAGCCAGAATTGATTCTGGCAAAAAGAAAGATGTTTTAAAGGTAAATTATTGTTTTATGGGAACAGCTATCCCTGGCGGTAACCATATAATTGATTTCATATTTGAACCAAAAAGTCTAAAAACCGGTTTTTATATTTCTTTTGCAACTTTTCTATTCGGGGTTGTTATTTTTATAATAGCTTTAATAAAAAAAAATTTTAAACTGTGCATTATTTCTTCAGTAAAGATAGTTTGAATTCCTTATATATTTGTTTTTTTAGAGTATCACTATTATTACAATTATTTTATAAACTGAAAATAATTGTTGAACAAAATAATCATAAAATTTAAAAATATTATTTATGAAAGAAAAAATTCCACTTAGCGTAATTTTATGTACATATAATCGGGCAGAATATTTAAAAAGGGTTCTTGATAGTATTAAGAAGCAGACTTTGCCCGAAGATATGTATGAAATAATAATAATTGATGATGGATCGATAGATGATACTAAAAAGGTTATTGAATCTTTTATAAATATCCTTCCAATTTCATATTTTTATCAGAAAAATGCCGGACTGGCATCCGCAAAAAATCATGGTATTTATGCATCAAATGGAGACATTTTGCTTTTTCTTGATGATGATGACATAACCACTCCTTCTTTGTTTGAAGAACATCTTAAAACACATCGAAAATATCATGAAACGAATATAGCAGTTTTACATTACACAACATGGGCAGACAATATAATTGTGACACCACTTATGCATTTTATTACAGATGTCGGGTGTTTTTTATTTTCATATCCACATATAAAACATGGAGATTTTTTAGATTATACTTATTTCTGGGGTGGTAGAAGTTCTTGTAAAAAGAGATTCCTTCTTGAGCATGGAGTATTCAATCCAATTTTTAAATTCGGCTGCGAAGATATAGAACTCGGATACAGACTTTCGAAACAGGGATTAAAGGTTTTTTATAATAACAAGGCTATTAGTAAAATGATCAGGCCGGTAAATTTTGACGATTTCTGTAATCGTCTCATAAAACAGGGGAAATCTCAATATGTATTCAGCACATTGCATAACGACCCTGCTGTCAGACAATGGGCTGAAATAGACGAGGCAGAGGAATTGTGGAAAGACATTGCTCCAGTATTTGAATCAAAATATTATTCTACAAAGAAACTTGACAGGCTTGCGGAACTCAAGAGAAAATATGAGTTTGAAGTTGATGATATTACAAAAATGCTTCTTTATAAGGCATACTGGTGGGTTTTTAAGGCTTGTAAATTGAAGGGTATTATTGAGTCAAAAGAAGCAAACAATTTACATTTTAAAGGCCAAAACGAAATTGCTGCCTTACCAAAGGGATTATTAGATAATAATAAAGGTTCTGAAGTCAGCTAAATAATTCACATATAGTTAAAAAAGGCAAATAAAATTTTGTTGCTTCAAGTATAATATATAGAAATATTCTTAAAGGAGGAATAGTTGAAATTAAAGGCTTATTTAGTGTTTTTCTTAAGTCTTCTTCTTCTTTTGTCAATACTAATCTATCAGGCTATTGCTCAAACTACCCCTGAGTTCGATACAAAAAAATCTGACTCGATTATTACTGATAAAAATCAAATAACCCCTTCCTTGCCACAACTTTCTCCTGAACAAACAAGACCCCCAGAAGTTGCCTCGCAACCACAAAAAACAGTCCCGACAGTAAGTTTCTTTTTTGATGATGCGGATATTTTTGAAGTGGTCCAGACAATTTTTGCAGATGTATTGAAGGTAAATTATATTATCGATCCGCAGGTAAAAGGACGGGTTAATTTCAGAACCGTAACCCCGATTCCCAAAGACGAGGTTCTGAATGTAATGGAAATCATCTTCAGGTTAAATGGTGTCGGATTTGTTGAAGAGGCAGGGCTTTATCGTATTATCCCGTTACCTGATGTTTCAAAGGAACTTGTATATGCCCAAATAGGGAAAGCTCCGGAAAAAGTTGCGATAGATATGTTCGCATTCAAGAACCTTGAACTTAAAGAAGCTATGCCTGATATCGAGAATGCGCTTGGACTTCATCTAAAAGGCGGAACTGTCCGAATTGTGCCTGTATTCCGAATGAATGCTCTTATTGTTGTTGCATCCGGAGAAGAACAACTTGCTTACATAAAAAAATGGATAGAAGTTTTTGATAAAATGTTTGCAGTTGCAAAGCCGAAAATATTTGTATACCCGCTTCAAAACAGCAAAGCAACCCACATAGCATCGCTTCTCCAATCAATATTTACAGGGACAGCACCTACAACAACGACTACACAAACGACTTCCCCTATTAAGACAGAAGCAAAGTCTGCAACCGGAACAACTCCTGCTACTCCACAGGTTACAACAACTGCGCCAAGAACCGGGGCTGCGGCAACTGTTACAGGAGGTGGTGGTTTTGTTTCACCAGAAACAAGAGCATTTGCCGATGAAATAACAAATTCTCTTATTATACTTGCTACACCTACAGATTATTCATTTATAGAGGAAACTATAAAAAAACTCGATGTTCTTCCAAGACAGGTAATGATTGAAGCGCTAATTGCTGAAATTACTCTAAGCGACGAATTTAGCTTTGGTCTTGCATGGTCATTAAAAACTGATCTAAAAATATCTGGAGTAAAACCTTTTATTAATGATATTAATCTTGACGGACAGATTGCTCAAAGGGGAGATGCGCTATCCGGTGATGCAGCTAAAAAACTTACCGGTGGCGGATTTACTTTTCTGGCAACAGACCCTACCGGAATTGTTAGAGCAAGAATAGAATCTCTTTCATCAGATTCAAGGGCTAAAGTTCTTGCTTCTCCAAGAATACTCGTGCTTGATAATAGAGAGGCTAAGATTCAAATAGGAGATCAGGTTCCTGTATCCACTTCTGAAACTACTTATACAGGTTCTGATACAGGAAATATAACACGTACAATCCAATATAAAGATACAGGTGTAATACTAAAAGTTAAGCCCCAGGTAAATGAAGGTGGACTTGTAACTCTTGAACTTACTCAAGAGGTATCCAATTTTTATAAAATTGATTTATCAGGTAATGAAGAAATAGCAATTAGCAAAAGAGAAACTAATACTAATCTTGTTTCACAGGATGGCCAGACTATAGTAATCGGGGGTCTTATAAGCGAAGATAGAACTGATACCAAAAGCGGGATACCATATCTAAGTAAAATTCCAATAATAGGCCCTCTTTTTGGAACTACCAAGCTTGAGAACAAGAGAAAAGAACTCGTTATACTTCTTACGCCACATGTAATCAGGAATCAGCAGGAAGCCGGGCATCTTACATCTGAATATTTGAGAAGGCTTGACAAGGATGTAAGTAAAGATGTTAGCAGAATAACTCCTGAAAATTTGGAGAAAAAAATTGTAGAATAAACTTCGTTGACAAGTATTGTCTTTGTAATTCGCCAAATTTGGGTTAAAGCAGACAATAATTATTGCAAACTATATCTCGGACCCCCGCCACCTTCTGGCAAATCCCAAACAATATTCTGAAAAGGACATTTCAAGTCACAGGTCTTACAGTGCAGGCAGTTGCTGAAATTAATCCTGATATATCCTTCATCAAGTTCATAAACACTTGCAGGACAGAAAAATGTGCAGGGAGCCGAATAATCAGAAATACATTTTTTACAGGTAGTTTTATCTTTCAATCGAATATGACTTTTTTGTTTTTCATCGTGGGATGTCCCTGAAAAATATACATCGGTTAATTTGTTAACAATGATTTTATCATCCGCTTTTGGCAAAGGTTCGGGCAGGCTATCTCCATAGAAACTTTTCATATCTTTTGTGGTTGAATAATCGGGTTCTGTTCTTAAATCACCTGTTATATTTGAACCTCCCGAAATCATCTGAAGACCAAGAAGAATCCCCCCCGGTAACGGCAGTCCTTTTATTATGGCAGGGGTAAAATTTCGGCCTTGTTTTAAGTCTGAATAAATCCAGCTTTTCTTTAATTTATCCTCGTATTTCTTTAATTGTTGTGAAGAAAAATCATTGTTTAAAAAAGCTTCAAAAAGTACTTCGGCAGCAAGCATTCCTGATTTTATAGCTGTATGCAAGCCTTTTAATCTCCTTGAATCAACAAGATTTGCCGAATCACCAATAATCATAACACCATCTGATGTTAGCTCGGGTATTGAAAAATAACCGCCGCATGGCAAAGTTTTTGCGCCATAGTGTGTTGGTATGCCATCTTTAATAATATTATTTATAAAAGGATGAAGCTTGTACTTTTGCAATTCTTTGTGAGGGTCAAGCTGTGGGTCTTCGGAACTAAGATGTGCTATTAGGCCAACTGCGACCATATTTTCTGATATACAATATACAAATCCTCCACCCGATAATCCTTTCCTGAAAGGATAACCGAGAGTATGGATACATTCCCCTTTTTTAAGAGGATTGCTCTTAAGTTCATATATTTCTTTTACTCCAAGTTCATATATGGAAGGAGCTTTATTTTTATCGAGATTAAGTTTTTCAACAAGACTTCTACGCAAAGTCCCATTACTGCCTTCACCTAGAACTGTAACCTTTGAATTTAATATATACCCGGGAGTTTCATATTCTCCATTTTCAAGAAGACGTTTATCATCTGTCCTAACACCGGTAACTCTGTTTCCATCATATAAAAGTTCAACGGCAGCGGTACCTTCAAGTAGCATAACTTTGTTGCTCTCGGCTATACCGGACAGCCATGTCACGAATTTTGAAAGAGATAGAAGATAATTGCCGTGATTATTTAAAAAGGATGGCGTATATGGGATTTTAATATTCTTATTTCTCGTAAGAAAATAAATTGATTCATTGTTTATAACAGCATCAATAGGACATCCAAGTTCAATGTGTTCAGGCAGTAATTCTGTCAGAACATCGGGTATTAATATAGCTCCAGAAATATTATGAGCACCAAAATAAGCTCCTTTTTCAAGAATAGCAATCCTGTCCTCAATTTCAATGACTTCACCCTGCTTTTTGCCTTCCTGCACTTCGTTGTTATGCTTTTTTATTAAATTGGTTAGATGAATTGCGCTGCTCAAATTTGCAGGACCACCGCCCACAAAAACTACATCAAATTCTATCACTTCGCGTTCCATTATAATTCCTTTCAAAGGTTAGAAAATGGTTTTCAATTATCATATTTTGAGGCCGATTTGTCAAGTTATTGTAAAAGCCGGTGCAAGAAACATATCCTAAAAATACATTGTTCAGGGGCAGATATAATTTTTGTGGCATCAAAAAAAATTTCCTCGAAACATCAATCGTATTTTTATTATAATAAAAAACAAAATATTATCTTTTATTATTTGAGATGTTTCGGATTACGGCTAACAATTCTGATAAATAAAATAAATTCTATACATCTTATTTTTATAGAAAATTTAAAAACAAAGGATTTAGAATGACTCGCAGATTAAGAATAATTCTTGTTGCACTTGTTTTAATAACAATTCTGGGTTCAGTATTTTACATCTATAATTTAGAGCGTGATAATTTCCATGCTATAACACATGGCCAGGCTTATAGATCAGCCCAACTTGATAAGGACGAACTTGAATATTACATCAAAAAGTATAATATACGAAGCATTATAAACCTGCGAGGTGAACATCCTACTAAGGACTGGTATATTGAGGAAAAGCATATTAGTTTGAAAAATAATCTTCAATTTTATAGCCTGCGTTTATCTTCTTCACGTGAACCTGATTATGAAGATATAAATAAGTTAATTAGCATTTTCAAAGAAGCCCCGAGACCCGTATTAATACATTGCAGGGCAGGTGCTGATAGATCAGGACTTGCAGCAGCTATCTGGAAAGTTGTCATTGATAAAGAACCTAAATCGGTTGCAAAGAAACAATTGTCTATTTTTTACGGTCATCTGCCTTTCGGAAAAACAAGTGCTATGGATAGATTTTTCAATAAATGGAATCCGCCTTCAGATAATTAAGGGAAGGTTATTCATTTAAATCAATTATAACCGCCGTTTCATCACATTCAGGAAAACGTGGACATCTAAGACAATCGCCCCATATTTTTTGAGGCAATGTAGATTTATCCGTTTCTATAAACCCGAGTTTTTTGAAAAATTCGGGCTGATATGTCAGAGCAAATACTTTTTTGATTCCAAGAGATTTTGCTTCTTTTAGACATTGCTTAACAAGATTTTTACCTATTCCCATCTTCTGCCGGTTTTTTTCGACAGCCAGAGATCGAATCTCTGCAAGATCTTCCCACATTATATGCAAAGCACAAACACCGCAAATTTTTCCGCTATCATCACATACAATGAAATCTCTCACAGTCTCGTAAAGTTCGTTCAAAGATCTTGGAATCATCTGTTCTTTGCGCGCGAATTCATTAATGAGTTTTTGTGCATATTTTAGGTCCGATATTTTAGCTTTTCTTATTTTCAATATATTTAATTCCCTTCAATAAGGCTTTCTTATTTATTGAAATCAACTTTGCTTTTTTTGCTGGCACTGTCTGAGAGAGAACATCAAGGACAGAAGATTCTTTTAATATGTCCGTCTTAGCAATAAAAGCACCAGCAAGCACAATATTAGACGATTGTATAGCATTTAATTTGCTTGCTATTTCAGTGGCAGGAATTCCTATTATTTCAATATCATCTCTTTCTTCATGACCGTTGATTAAGGATGAATCATATAATAAAAGACCGCCTTTTTTTAATTTGCTATAGAATTTACTGAATGCATTATCATTCATTACAATTAATGTATCAGGATTGGAAACAACAGGAGAGCCGATCAATTCATCGGAAAATATTACTGTGCAGTTTGCTGTCCCGCCTCTCATTTCTGCTCCATATGAAGGAAACCATGTAACTTCTTTACCTTCATTCATACCCGCAAGAGTAAGTATTTTCCCGAGAAAAAGAATTCCCTGTCCGCCAAATCCGCTAATTATTATACTGTGTTCCAATTAATTGACCTCTTTATATCTGTCTTTATATGTGCCTAAAGGAAAGATTTTTAACATCGTTTCATCAACCCATTTTAATGATTCTTCAGGCGACATCTTCCATCCAACAGGACATTGAGAAATAATCTCAACAAGGCTGAAACCTTTTTCTTCAATCTGGTATCTAAAAGATTTTTCTATTGCTCTTTTTGTATCCATAAGATTTTTATGAGAATTAACAGCAGTTCTAATAATAAAAGAAGTTCCTTCAATTGTTGATAAGAGTTCTGCTACACGGAGAGGATAGCCGTGTATTTGAGATTTTCTTCCCGAACGTGTAGTAGATGTATATTGTTCTAATAAAGTAGTTGGCGCCATTTGTCCGCCTGTCATTCCATAATTTGCATTATTTATGAAAAACACAGAAATATTTTCACCTCTAGTGGCTGCGTGTATTATTTCTGCTGTGCCAATTGCTGCAAGGTCTCCATCTCCCTGATAAGAGAAAACAATCTTATCAGGACGTGTTCTCTTGATTCCTGTTGCAACAGCAGGGGGTCTTCCATGAGCGCATTCAATCATGTCAATATTGAAATAATCATAAGCAAAGACAGCACACCCAACAGGAGCAATCCCGATTGTTTTACCCCTGATACCAAATGAGTCTATACATTCTGCTATTAATCTATGAATAAGACTATGCCCGCATCCGGGACAGTAACGGAATGGTTCATTTTTAAGACTTCCTGGCCGTTGAAAAACCTTTTTCATATGCTATTTGACATCTCAAGAACGGCGCCTTCAAGAATTCCGTATTCACTGATTATTAATTTGTTAAATCCTAAATAATCCATGATTTTTATTGTAAATAGTAAGCCCGGTATAATCAAGTCAGCTCTTTCGGGTTCGAGTCCTTTAACAGATTTCCTTTGTTCAAGATTTAGTGATATGAGTCTTTTAAACATCTGTATAAGTTTTTCCAAAGAAATGGTGTGAAGGTGAATCTTCTCCCTTGAATATTCTTCTAATTGTAAATCTATTGAAGCGATTGTGCTGAAAGTGCCGGCACTGCCTGATAGTAATATATTGCTATCGAGAAACATGCCGAGTTGCATTTGAAGATTTTCAAGGACTGGCAGAATTTCTATTTCAAGATTGTTTAATTCATCTTCAGTAATAACATCACTTATATTATACCGCTGACATAACTTAATAACTCCAATCGGAATACTCCACATTTTGAGATTATTTGCACCTTTATAAAATATAAATTCTGTGCTACCACCGCCAATATCTATAATAAGATATGGAGGCCGATAGCCTGCATAACGAAATGCATAAATTATTCCTTTGAGTGTAAGTTCAGCCTCTTTTTTCCCGGGTAATACTTCAATTTTGATCCCTGTTTCTTCAAAAGCTTTTTCTATAAAAATATCTGCATTTGAAGCTTCACGTAAAGCACTTGTTCCGAATGTATAAATTTTCTCTACATTGTATTTAGAACAAATAGAAGCAAATTTTTTAAGTGCTTCGATTGAATCATACATACGATCTTCCCGAAGCATTCCTGATATGCTAAGACCGTCACCAAGACGCGTGATACTCCTGTCAGTATAAATATCTTTAAATCCCTTATCTTCTAATAAAGCAACAAGAAACCTGAATGTATTTGAGCCAGCATCTATTGCAGCTACTAATGACATTCTATTTTTTCTCCTTTATTGTTGCTATTCTATCATTTGGTATTACGATCCATCCCATTTCTGATTCAAGATGAACTTCTTCTTCACCTATTTCTATTAATTTGCCGGTATATGTAATTCCTTCAATTGCTTCAACTATTACAATTTTCCCAATTAGTTCGATCATTTTTTCACCTTGCCTTTATATATCTAATTATACACCAGTTTAGTTTACATGGATAAGACAGGTCTTTGCCCGATAGCAATTGAGTAGCTGCTTGCTAGAATAATTAAAAAGTAAATATCAGCTTGAAACGTTTAAACCGTTTGAACTGAACGACAGAAAATCAGTTTACGATTTACGTTTAAGGCCTTTTGTTATTCGCTCTATGCTCTTTACACGTTCTATTTAGTTTACCTGTTGCCTCACATAAAAATCTAAACGAAAAGTTTCTCTGTTGCCTCATTAAAA